>NZ_BQXM01000003.1:0-3742 GCF_022836495.1 Desulforhabdus sp. TSK | reverse complement strand
TATCCTATGTACTTCCTGTCATGGCCTGCGGCGGCGGGGGCAATTAGTCTTTGCGCCCTCACTGAGCTCAACAACAAGATCAAACTGCTGAAAACGGAAGGGCGCGAACCTGCAAGTTCGTGCTTTTTCTTTTTGTCAAAAAGGGATTGTTTGGTAAAAGGAGGAACGAGAGATGGAAAAAACAAAATAAGAACAGCCTTCTTCCCGTAGGAGTTTCGTCCGATGAAACGTCTTTGCGCCCTCCTTTTGGCCATAGGGCTCTCTGTCACGTTGCTCATAGGCGCTCCACTGCCGGCCCAGGAAAATCCCCAGGCAACGACGGAATCCAGAAGCGTCAGTCCTGAAGCATTGCAAAGTCGGTATGGAGGCGTTTACCGAGCTCCTTTGCTGAACAACCCCCGTACGTTGGATCCTGCATATGTGGAGGATATGTACGGAGTAACCGTAGTTCAGCAGCTGTTTGACGGATTGGTTCGATTCAGTCCGGATTTGTATGTCCTGCCCGCACTCGCTGAAAACTGGCGGGTGGAAGAGGGGGGCACCGTTTATCGGTTTCTTTTGCGCCAGGATGCTCGATTCCACAATGGTCAGCGAGTCTCTGCAAAAGATGTGGTTTTTTCATTGAGCCGATTGATTCGAGTCAATCCACCTCCTGCCATTCTGCCCCACCTTCTTAAAATCATTGGAGCTCAAAACTATTTAGAGCAAAAGACCGATCGCATCGATGGGATTCTCATTGTCGATGATCACACGGTACTCATGCGCCTCGAACACCCGTATGCGCCTTTCTTGACGGCTCTTGGCATGTATCAGGCGAAAATTGTCCCCCAGGAAGAAGTCTTGAAGAATGAAGCAGGCTTTGGGCGGGAGCCCGTTGGAAGTGGGCCTTTCAAGTTTGTTGAGTGGCGGCAGAATGAGAAGATCCAATTGACGGCATTTCGCGACTATTATGGAGGTCCACCCTATCTGGATACCATCGATTATATCGTCTATCCGGGAATCAACATCGAAGCGGTGCTGGCTGATTTCGAAAATGGAAAACTCCATGAAATGCCGGTCTCTAAAACGATTCTTCAGAAGTTGAAGGATCGAACGGATCTCCAGAGAGTTCACCGGCCGTCTTTGAGTCTTCAATTTTACGGATTCAACTGCCAACACCCTCTCCTGAAAGACGCAGCTTTGCGAGATTTACTTTTTCGAGCAATAGACAGGCAAAAATTGGTCTCAGAGGCATACGGCGGGCAGTTGGAGCTTGCCTTGAGCCTTATCCCGCCCGGCCTACCGGGGTATCTCCCAAACAGTGAATTCACGCGGGCGGATGCCGATGGACCTGCTGCCGTGAAAATTCCAGAGCCCCTGGCGTCGAAAATTAAGGACTCTGGCCCCATTGAAATTGTTTCCAATAGTCAATCGGTCATCGCACAGGCCGAGTTGAAGTATGTTCAAGAATCCTGGGCGCGCCTTGGAATCACCGCCAATATTAAATACCTTACCGATTGGGCTGAGTTCGAACGGTATTTGAAATCCGACGCCCTGCAGTTGTATCGTTATGCGTGGTTCGCCGACATTCCCGACCCGGATAATTTTCTTCAGCCTCTTTTCGCCAGTAATTCACAGACCAATTTCATGCGCTTTAAAAATGCTGAGGTGGACGCTATGCTGCAGCGGTCTGTCAGCATCATGGACCCCATCGAACGTTCCACCATGTACCAGCAGATTCAGAAGAAGATCCTGGCATCCCATCCCTTGATTCCTCTTTGTTACCTGAGCATTGACGCGATTTTCCAGCCTTTTGTGAAAGGCATTGCAGTCAGTGCCTTAGGGACTCATTCCGTCGCATACAACGGCGTCTGGATCAAATGAGCTGCAGCTTGTGAATTGAAGTTTCCATTGATTATGAAAAAATGGCTTTCACGTAATAAACTCCCCAGCCCCCGCCGCTATGTGCCTTTAAGGTACCGATTCATTCTGCTCAGTTCCCTCCTGCTGATTCTCCTCCTTGGGACGATCGCAGCCATCCTGGTAACCCAACAAAGTCACAGCATCCGGAGCCAGGTGGAGCGCAAAGGATTTGCCGTCGCCCAAAGTCTTGCGGCCATTTCCAAGGCGGCATTTGTCACCTACAACTATATTTTATTGGAACAGTCCGCCAACGAAGCTGCCAAAGATCCGGACATTGTGTCGGTCATCATTCACGACAAGGAAGGGCGTGTGGCGGGATACAGCGGAAGGGCGGATCTCCAGGGCAAGTATCTGGAAGATGAGGCCAGCCGGAGCGCGATTGCTGCCTCGCAGCCAGTGAGTCAAAAAGAGACCATAGAGAGCGGTAAGAAACCTGTTCTGGACGCCATTGTTCCAGTGTCTGTCCCGGGCTCTGATTTGCGGTGGGGAACGGTGCGGGTATTGCTTTCGCTGGAGCCCATGTATCAGCAGATCCGCCTGACGCAGTGGATTATCGTTGCCATTGGTGGAGTGGGGCTTCTGTTTGGAATCATCGTGGCGGGTCTCGTGGCGCGCCGGATCACCCGGCCTCTCGGATACCTGACGGAGGTCACCCTGGAAGCCGCACAAGGCCGTCTGCATCAGGAAATCGAGGTCCATACGGGAGATGAAGTGGAGGTCCTGGCTTCCAATTTCTCCATCATGATTCGAGAAATTCTCCAGCAAAGAAAACAGCTCGAGCTCCAATTGAAAGAGATCCAGCATCTGCAGCGCTATACAGAAAATCTTCTGATCACCATGAGTGATGGGCTCCTTTCCGTCGATCACACGGGAAGAGTTGCCACAATCAATCCAGCCGCGTGTCGGTTGCTGGGCGTGAAACAGTCCGTGGAGAAAGGGGGCTCGGTCTTCGAACTGCTGGAGGAGGCGCTCTCACTGAGGGATTTCATCGAAGAAAATCTCCGCGACCCCGTGGGAACCGTGCAGCATGAGATCATGGTGGAGAGAGGGTCGGAAACGCAGGTTATCCTTGCCAGCTGCAGTCCCCTGTGGGGGAAAGACGGGACCCTCGATGAGCTCATCACCAACCTGCACGACATTACGGAGTTCAAGAAGCTGGAAGCCCGCATTCGGCAGGCCGAGCGTCTCGCCGCTTTGGGAACCCTTGCTGCAGGCATGGCCCACGAAATCAGGAACCCACTTTCCGCCATCAAAACCTTTGTTCAGCTCTTGCCGCGTAAGGTTGAAAAACCGGGCTTTCTGGAGAAATTCAACCGAACGGTGCCCCGCGAACTGGAAAGGATCAACCGTCTGGTGAGCGATCTCCTGGAATTGTCTCGAGAACCCAAATATCACATGACATGGGTCGATGTGAGATCCCTGATCGAGCAGTGCGTGGAATTGTTCGAAGGAGATTTTTCCGAGCACGGCATCGTTTTCAACAGCCGATTCGATCCCTCTTTACCCTGCCTGAGAGCCGACGCAGATCAGCTGGTTAAGGCGTTCCACAATCTTCTCCTCAATGGAGTGCAGGCCATGGCTGCAGGCGGGGAACTGACTGTCGAAGTGTCTTTTGAAAATGATGTTTCCTTTTCCGGGCGCGGCGGCGCTTCTTCCCAGCAGGGATGGATGTGCATCCGTTTCAGGGACACGGGCCCGGGCATCGATCCAAAATATCAACGGCGGCGAGCATTCAGTCCAAAATGGGCGGTGAGGAAGCCGTCCGCCACGGCTTTCGGCAATAGACCCGTCTCGTCGTTCCCTTTTTCCACCCACTCAAGATTCTTTTAATTCAATCCTT
>NZ_BQXM01000002.1 GCF_022836495.1 Desulforhabdus sp. TSK | reverse complement strand
TACCGCGATGGGCCAAGAAGAACCTCTACATTAAATTCCTCCCCACCTATTCTCCTGAGCTCAATCTCATTGAGATCCTGTGGAGGAAGATAAAGTATGAATGGCTATCCTTCTCAGCCTATCTCTCCTTTAGTTTACTACAGGAGGCCATTGATCACATATTGAAGAACTTTGGAACGAAATACACAATCAACTTCTCCACCTAGAATGTTGTGAAACTTTTGCTTGGGTACTTAAAACCAGAAAAATCGATCTGACCCGGCAGCAAACCGAAGCATTCCTCGGGAGGGTCAAGGCACGTACCCTGACCGAGGAAGACTATGGCGTCATCGAGGCCATGACCGAAACACTCCAGTGCCTGACCCGGGCATTGGAGGAAAAGAACAGCTCCATCAGGAAGCTTCTGCGCTATCTCTTGGGTGCACGCACGGAAACGGCAAAAAACGTGCTCGATCGGGACTCCAGGCAGCAAGAGCAAGAAAAGAAACCCCGTCCCAAAGGACATGGCAGGAACGGAGCGAAAAGCTATACCGGTGCCGGGAGGGTGATCGTCGAGCATCCCGACCTCAAGCCCGGCGATCTTTGTCCGGAATGTGAAAAGGGCAAGGTCTACGAGCTTGCCATGCCGGCAGTCATCGTGAACATTCACGGTACAGCCCCCCTGGACGCCACGGTCCATGAACGCCAACGCCTTCGGTGCAACCTGTGCGGGATGATCTTCACAGCCCCTGCTCCCGAGGGTGTCAGCCACGATAAATATGATGACTCGGCCACGGTCATGATCGCCATACTCAAGTACGGGTGCGGCATGCCTTTTTATCGCCTTGCGAAGCTTCAAGAAAACGTGGGAATGCCTGTCCCGGCCTCTACCCAGTGGGATCTGCTCAACGCGTCAGCCAAAACCGTTTCCCCAGTTTTTGGTGAGCTGGTGTGGCAGGCCGCCCAGGGCGAAGTCATTCACAACGACGATACCACCATGAAGATCCTTGCGGAGCTTCAAAACCAGGACCCCGAAAGTACCCGCAAGGGTATCTTCACCTCGGGGGTTGTCTCCATTCATGATGGACACAAAATCGCTTTGTTCATGACCGGACACAGCCATGCCGGCGAGAACCTGGAAAAGGTCCTGGAGGAGCGCCGCCATGGCCTTCCCCCACCGCTTCAGATGTGCGACGGAGCAAAGCTCAATATTCCCAAAAACCTCGAAAGCATTCTCTGCAATTGCCTCTCTCATGGACGGCGGCAATTTGTGGACGTGGTGGGCGCTTTCCCCGAGGAGTGTCGCACGGTCATTGAACTGATCGGCAAGGTCTACCACCATGACGATCTGGCAAGAGAAGAAGGTCTGGGGCCTGCCGAGCGCCTGTTGCTCCATCAGGAAAGGAGTGCCCCTGTCATGGAGGAGCTCGAGACCTGGTGTCGCCGGCAGCTTGACGACAAGCTCGTTGAGCCCAACTCAGGCTTGGGAAAGGCCATCAACTATATGCTCAACCGATGGGTGGAGCTCACCCGATTCCTGCACATTCCCGGTGCTCCGCTGGATAACAATCTTTGCGAGCGGGCACTGAAGATGGCGGTGCTGCACCGGAAAAACTCCTACTTCTACAAAACCCTTCACGGCGCATACGTGGGGGATGTCTTCATGAGCCTCATTCACACCTGCCAACTGGAGGGCGTCAATCCTCTCGACTACCTGACGGCTCTCGTGAAGAATGCCTCCCCCGTGGCGAAAAACCCAGACCGCTGGCTCCCCTGGAACTATGCCTCCAATACTTCTCATTAAAAGGTGGGTCTTACGATATCCCGGTGGTCCCGTCTTAAGGAACCGCCAAGGCTATAACGCAAAAATCTCTCTTCCTTTCGAGAATACACCCCCTGTGAGCAGATCATTTATTGAGTACCGTATGCGTGCGATCATATGTGTGAGAAAAGTTTTCACCTTCCGCACGTCTGCCGAAACGACACGATCCGCTGCTTTTCGAGAATAACTTTGTATTGAGGTAGATAAAGAACGAGCAGCAGTACATTTCAGGTCTCGTTCGAGCCTGAAGAAGCTACCTTTTATGCCTCTGTTCTTGCACAAGTTCTCGAAGTGAAAAGCATTTGGCCGGGACGAGTCCGCAAGAAGAAGCGAAACCATTTCGAACGCTTCGGTGTCACCGAGTATTTCATCGTCCACCTGACCGCCAGTATGTTGAGAAACCGTCAATGAACAGCTGGTGGATTCTATCTCAGAGGTTTCACGGTTATAAAAGCGTCCGGCGGCCAGAGTCAACGGACCGCCGGATATTTCATGGGGGTGTCTCCGGCGGGAAAAAACTTGCTGTAAAATCGAAAAATGAAGTAGAAATCCAGGGACGCGAAGGAGGCTTTATGGAAAAACTGATCCTGTGGTTCAAGGAAACCAGGCCCCAGTTCCTTTTACTCTCTGTTGTTCTGACGTTTCTTGGAACCACCATTGCCTGGTACTACGGCTCTTTCAATCTGGGATACGCCCTGCTGGCAGGCTTCGGGCTGGTGCTGACTCACGGCAGTGTCAACGCCATAAACGACTACTTCGATTACAAGAGTGGAATCGACCTCCACGTTCAGCGGACCCCTTTCAGCGGAGGAAGCGGGCTTGTGCCCGAGGGGAAGCTTCCCTTGAAGCATGCACTCGGGGTCGGGATTGTCACTTCACTCGTGGCCCTCGCCATCGGCATCTATTTTGTCATGGTGAGCGGCTGGATGCTCCTGCCATTGATCATCGCAGCAGCTCTATGCATGGTTTTATACACGCCCGTCATCCTGAGAACACCCTGGCCCGAGTGGTCGCCCGGCCTGGGGCTGGGGATCATGCCCATCCTGGGCTTCTATTTTGTGCAGACAGGTCATTACGACTGGGTCGTCCTGGCTGCCTCGATACCCAGCGGCATCCTGGTGCACAATCTGCTCCTGTTGAACGAGTTTCCCGATGTGGAAGCAGACAGAATGGGGGGCAGGAAGACAACGCCCGTTGCGTTCGGCATGGATGCCGCCGGCAGGCTTTTCAGGATCATGACGATCCTGGTTTATATCTGGATCATCGGCTGTGTCGCGGCAACGCTCATTACGGGCAGTGTCGTCATGCCGGTTTACTGCCTCCTCGCCCTTTTGACGTTGCCGTTCGCCAGGAAAGCCATGAGCGGATCGAAAGAATACAGGGACAGGAACAAGCTGGTCCCCGCTCTGGGCAGCAACGTCACGTTTATCCTTTTGACCCATGTCCTGCTGGGAGTGGGCTATATTTTGGACAAGTTTTTTCCCATTGCCTGACAGGAGCTATTTCCGAAGCTGTCTGAAAACTCCCTCTCCCTCGTGGGAGAGGGTTGGGGTGAGGGTGAAAATGCCAAGAATCTCAACTCACTCACCTTACCTCTCTCCCGCGAGAAGGAGAGGATTTCGTCATTCTCAAACAGCCTCGCAGATCCCTGCCCAATTCTCGCCGGCCCAGCGGGATTTTTGAAAGGCATTCGTTCAATGGCGGGCAGGCTCTGTGGGCAGCACCCAGGGTACGCCTATCCCCTGTATGACGTACGCACAGTGACACTCTCGAGCACCTCTTCGGCATTCCCATGCCGGTAAGGCTTGGAAGGCTTCATGAGCACAAGCGCCGACCTGTCCTTGGCTTTCTCGATTCTCAGGCCATGGAGCAGATTCCCCACGGCAGCTCGCTTCCGCACCAGCAGGTAAAGCGAAGTCAGCACGTAGAGGACAGAGAAGTAAAGGTGGATGCTGTCCGACCCCGTCTTGAAAGGCAAAACATCCGAGAGGGGCGCCAGAAGGGACGGGACAACGAACTGCCCGATGAAAAGGCCAAAGAGGAGGAATGCGCCTCTGGGATCGAGCCTCAGGCTGACGAGAAGCGCTACGGCCAGCAGGGACTGAGCAGCCGTCAGGAGGATTTCGTTCATCTGAAACGCTCCCATGGGTATGGGCGTTTCGAATGAAGCACTCGACAGGCCGTAGACACCGGGAATCATCCCCACCAGCAATGTCCACTGGTTGAGCTTCGCCGAAAGGAGGCTCCCCAGGGCTACCGCCGCATGCCCGCGCAGTGCAAACATGATGGCCACGGTGAATTCCGGGGCCTCGGAAGCTATGGGAGCGAGCCACTGGACGAGGAGAAATTCGTTGATGCCCAGGACTTTTCCCGTTGCAACGAGGGCTTCGCTGAAATGCTCCGCATTGAACAGGATGACTCCTGCGGAAAAAAGAAACATGACAGCCGTGGCGATCCGCCTTTTCACCTTTGGGAGACGGCCCAGGAGCTCGGCAGGACCGTCGAGCTCGCATTCCTCGCAGGGACGGCGGCTGGCAAGCCTGATGTACCATATGTATAGTCCCACGAAGACGATGCCGTCATACCAGGCCAGGCTCCCTTTGATGGGGATGAAGAACGCGTAAAGGGTCGCAAGCCCCAGGAAGAGGATTTCCGTGCGCCGGTCCTTCTCGAGCTCAACGCCCTTCCTGGTCCGCAGCCAGAAGATGCCGGCGATGAGCGTCCAGGCGACACCGATGAGAAGCCGGTTCGCCCCGGTCATGTTGGCAATGGCATAGTGGGCGTAGTCGCTTCCCGGATTCTGCCCCGCCTGCCAGGTGAAGTACATGTCCACGGCATACTCCGGCAGTACGGCGATGAGAGCGACGACGGCAAGGGCGAGAGCCTGGGAGACGTCTTTCTGCGCCGCATCGCAGGCCCACAGGAGCAGAAAAGACGCCCCCAGAATGGCGGCGCCTGTGATCAAGGCGGTCATGGGCGGCGCAAGCTCCGGATGCAGCATGCGCAGCAGGAAGCCGGGAACGGTGAACAACACGGCCAGAACGATGGGGATGAAGCGTTTTGTGTCTGTCATGATCTTTTCTCTCCGAAATCAAAGTATTGAGAAACAAAGCGCCTCGGGTCCCGACAAAAAAAAGGAGACCTTCAGCATGATCTACCACGCCAAAAGTCTCGCTAATTGGAATCCTCACCAATGACAAAGCCAGGCATATACTGCCGGAATGGTGACTTTGCCTTACTAGCTACTCCCTTTTGATTGGTCGGAATGATGACATTGTTTTTTTGCGGAGTCAACAGGAACCGAGGGACGTTCAGGACTGTCACACGCAAGCATACCTCAAACGGAGCTTGCAGGATTCCATGCATCCTGCTATGGTGCAGTCGTTCGCCCTGCTGTTCCATTTCCGGTTCGTTCCATACAACCCAGGACTGCAGCTGCTCTCTGTTGCGACAAAATTGCCGGGCCTTCTTCATCTTCCCGAAACGTATCGTTAAGCAACGGAATTCCCGTGTTAGAATCGCTCCGCCCATAGGCGTTTGTGCGAGGTGGCGTGCCGTATGCTCTTCGCGGTCATCTGGGAGAAACAACTCATGACAGGAGGAAAACAATTCATGACAACGCCCGTTCAGCAGAAAATTCGTGATAAGAAGAGAACACCCGAGCAGATCGCCAACATGGTGAAGTCCGGGGACTGGATCAACAACGGGAGCGTCGGCGGGGACTCAACGGTTTGCACCGAAGCCGTCGCCAAGAGGCTGGGTCCCAATCCCGGCGATTTGAAGGACATCGAATTCTGGCTGTATGCCTGTTTCTATCCCCATCACGAGCTGCAGGAAATCGATCCGTTTCAGCAGTACCACTGCGTCCACGAATATTTCTTCTTCCCCTGGAATCGTAAAGCACGGGATACGAATCAAGTGACCGACTGGGCGCAGTGGGGGTGGGCTTACGGTATGTGGGCACACCATTATCGCTTCATAAACGCCAAGAAGGAAAACCGCGGCATGGACTGGTGGTTCAATGCGGCGACGGCTCCCGACAGCCACGGCTTTTTCAACATGTCCTACGGCGTCAACAACTGCAACATCTTTCGACAGACCGCCAAAAAGATCGTTTTCGAGGTTCGCTCGGACTACCCGTGGGCCGAGGGAGGACGCCACAACACCATCCACATCGATGACATCGATTATTGGGTGGAGGTGGACTGTGGGAAATACAAGTGGCCACAGATCAACGAGAAAGCCTTGAAGCCCAAACCCGAGGAACAGGCCATCGCCCAGCACATCATGGGCATCATGAGAGACCGGGACATTGTTCAGCTCGGCATCGGCGCACTCCCCTCCGCATGCGTCAGCGCCATGGCGGACGCGGGGTTCAAGGACCTCGGCATCCATACGGAAATGCTCAACTACGGCCTCATCAACCTCATCGAATCCGGCCAGGTGACCAACGCTTATAAGAACATCGACCGGGGCAAAAGCGCTTGGACATTTGCTTTCCCCGTGGACGTGGAATGGTACTACAACACGGTGCACCGAAACCAGCACCTGGCCGCCTATGATGTCGGATATACGAACAACTTTCAGATCCTGAGCCGAATCGACAACATGATCGCCATCGACAACTGCATGGCGGTGGACCTTCTGGGGCAGCAATGCGCGGGCTTCTACGGAAAACGGCCCATCTCCAGCACCGGCGGGTACTTTCAGTTCGTCAGCTTCTGCGCCATGTCCAGGGGCGGCAGAGGGGTGGCGTCCATGACGTCCAGGAGCAAACATGGCACATCGAGAATCGTGCCCTTCCTCCCCGAAGGATCCACCGTGGATGTACCGGCCCAGCTGGCAAGCTATGTGTGCACGGAATACGGCATTGTCAATTTGAGAGGGCTGAGCGGCTACGAAAGGGCCGCAGCCTTGATTTCCATCGCACATCCCGACGACCGGGAATGGCTGGAAAGCGAGGCACGCAAACACGGACTCATCGCGCCTAAATTCCCCGTCAACATGCTTCCCAAAGAGGGTGGAAACAGAAGATATCCCACCTACGATGAAAGAAGGAATTACAAACTGCCCCTCCACAGCGAGCTCTGGGGATGCGATTGGGATCCCTACCAGTCGGGTAAGTAGCTGGCGCATCTCTCGCCACGGGGCTCCGCCGGCCGGCGCCCTGTGGCGGCTCCCAACGGCACTGCCCCTCCATGAGAGCGATGGAGAGAGATTTCCTCGAGGTCACACCGTCATTCCTGTCGGCTCAGGCGGGAATGACGGATTTCCTCCCTCCCAATTGCCCCGGCTATGGAGTCGCACCTTTACCCTTGCCGCCATACCCCATGCCTTTGCCGGAACAAAACTCATCTTCTGTCAGCTTTCCATTTCCATTGGTATCTCTTGCTTTGAAAATCTCTTCGGGATTATCCCCCCGGTGAGGAGCCGCCATGAATTCCTCCCGCGTGACCGCTCCGTCGCCATCCTTATCCATTGATGCAAAATTTTTCTGACAGCCCATCTTCGGAGTGGATTGAGGGCTTTGCGCAGAGGGACTTTGGGCCGACGCCAAACCTGCCATGAAGAAGATCGAAGCAGCTCCCACCACAACAGACCGTTTCCATTGCCTCATCGGTTTCTCCTTAATTTGCCGAATCTGTGATGATAATTAAGTTATACTAAACAGGGTGTATGGGTATTAAAAAGGCATATGGGTCTAATATAGCAATTCGATTAATAATTTCAACAGGGAAGGTCCTGAAGTGCCTGCTCCCGGCAAAGCGAGACGCACAATTCACAGGGAACGAGGAGCATCGAAATGAAATCATCCTTTTTCAAATATTCGGCTTTTCTTATTTTTCTGAGCGTGACGCTGTCTGCGGCGGGATGTGTCTACGGCCGTTACGGATATTCCGACGGATACTGGGAAGACACTCCGGGACATGGGTATCCATATGGATACTACAGATACTATGACGACGATGACCATTACCAATACAAACGATACAAGAAGTATGACAAGGACGACAGTCATCATTGGCAGAATAAAGACGGCAAGCGCCGCTGGTTCGACAGAGGCGGCGGGAATGCGTGGCGTGACAGATACAAAGACAATGATGATCGAAACGACTCCGACCGTCGTTCCTCTCCGTGGAGGTCCTTTGACCGGTTTCGCTTCGAGGACCGCCACGAGGACAGGCACTGACAGGTAGAACCGGCCAAGCATGCTGAGGACGCTGACGGGGCCCTGAAGAACGCTGCAGAGCGAAGCTTTTGTAAAAAATCAGCGTTTTTCAGCGTTCCGTCAGCGTCCTCAGCGTCCACCACGATCCTCCCCACCGCTGGGAGCCGGACTTACCCTTCCGACGCCCCGTCCCGCTCCGGCAGGTTCACGGCTGCAGCCGCCCGGTACTCCTCGACGGGCAGCAGCCGCCACTGGTCGCCTCCTTGCAGTTCGAGCACGAGGTCGTGAAAATCCAGGATGCTGCTGCGGTGGCCGACGCTGATGTAGCCGATGCTCATCGCCTTCAATTTCCTGTAGAGGTTGGCTTCGTTTTCCATGTCGAGAGCGCTGGTGGCTTCATCCAGGACGGCCCAGCCGGGCTGGTTGATGAGGAGGCGGGCAAACGCCAGCCTTTGCTGTTCACCCAGGGACAGGACGTCAGCCCAATCCAGGTGGACATCAAATCCACCCACCCGCTCGGGAAGGTCCGGGAGTCGGACCGTTTCAAGCACTTCCCTCAGCCGCTCCTCTGGAACGTCTCTTTCGAGCTGCGGGTAAAGCAGTTGGTCTCTCAAAGACCCGAGCAGCATGTAGGGCTTTTGGGGCAGGAAGAAGATGTCCTCCAGAGGAGGCCGCTTCACGTCCCCCCCGCCCTGCGTCCAGAGGCCGGCAATGGCCCGGAGAAGGGAGCTCTTCCCCACACCGCTCTGGCCCACCACGACCAGGTTTTTGCCCCTTTCCAGCTCCACTGTCAAATCCTGGAACAGGGTGCGCGTCCTGTTGGGAGTCAGGAGGGTCAGGTGTGTCAGGGCAAACCGATCCGCCTCCTGAGATTGGATGCCGGGAGCCGGAGGCCGATCCGGTTCGACGGCATCCGCAAAGGTGGACAGACGCTCCACGCCTGCGGCAAAATTCGTAATCTGCTCGATCTGGGAGACGATGAGGGACAACGCCCCATAGACTTGGGTGAAGGCGAAATTGGCCTGCACCATGTCTCCATACTCAACTTCGCCCCGGAAGTACTGAGGAAACAGGATAACGAAGGGCAAAACGACAGGAAGGTAGCTGTAAGCTGTCGTCAAAAAGGAGAGGTTCCGCTGCCAGCCGATGAGGAGGCCGAAATTCCTCAACACGTCTCGGAAACGCCCCAGGATGTGGGCAATCTCCGGCTTTTCCCCCTGGTAGAAGGCAATGGACTCGGTGTTGTCCCGCACGTGCACGAGGGCGTAACGGAAATCGGCTTCATACCGCAGCTGGTTGAAATTCAGCCTTACGAGGCGCCGCCCCATCAAGACGGTAAAGAGCGTCCCCACGAGGGAATAGCCGAGGACCACGGCGACCAGGAGGGTCGATTTGGACCAGAGGATCCCCGTGAAGGAAACCAGGTCCATGAGGGAGCCCAGAATGATGAGGAGGAAAGTCAGGGAGGTGCGCGTGAAGGAACGGATGTCTTCCATCATGCGCTGATCGGGATTGTCGATCTCACCCTTTGCCTCGATGTCGTAGTAATTGCGATTCTTGAAATAGTTGCCCAGGAACTGACCGGTCATCCATTCGCGCCACCGCATCCCGAGGTAGCTCTGAACGTAACTGTAGAACGCCACGATGGGGATTCCGGCAAGAAAACCGCAAAAATACACCCCGACAAAGAGGTAAGCCAGTTCCTGATCTTTTTTTACCAGGGCGTTGGTGAAGTAGTTGCCGATGTAGCTGAAGGCCACATTGATTCCCGTAACCGCAAAGGAGAGGAGCAGGACTATGGCGAGAAGCAACCAGGCTTTCCGGCGCTCCCTCAGGTGGCGGCCGAAGAGGGCGAAAACCGCGGCGGGCACGAGGAAAGTGGCGGCGATGATCCACCACAGGTTGGACTGGAAGATGCCGCTGATGAGAGCCGCCAGGCCACCCGCGACCCTGGCTGTGAGGGAGGGCGCCAAATGATTTCCCGCCAGTGTCATCCCGGCAACCACCATGAAGAGCACCCCGAACAGAAAGACCAGCAGGAGGATTAAGAGCAGAAGCGTCACCATCCCCCCGCCGGGAATCCGAGGGAAAAAATACGGCTGAGCGATGGTGACAAAGCGCACCCAAAGAGAACGTTCCGACTGGTTCATGGATCGATTTTTCCTTTCAGATGAGTTTGAATGAAAACGGTACACACAAAATTCGTTCAAATCATCAAAAAAGTTTAGTGAAGCAACTCTTTGTGTATCGACTGTGAACGGTCCAGACCTTGACTCACGCACGAGGTGCTTCCCAACCACAACAAGAAAGGATCCGGCCGGAAATTCCGCGTGGACTTTCCGGCGAGGATTGCGCTCTCTATGCATATCTTGCTATCATCATGAGGGCTTGGAAGCTTGACGATTTCCGGTTGCAGATTTTAGATCCTGCTTTCTCCTTTTGCTGTCCCTGGCGGAATCATAGACATGACATGGATGAACTGTCCTTTTCACCCTCAAGTTTAATTGCTCCTGGAAGGTAGAACAGAAAGGTGGTGCTTCATGGGCAAAGGCAATGTCTCAGCCTTTATTCAACATCATTTCAGACACTTTAATGCTGCCACGCTGGTGGACGCGGCGGAAGCCTACAGGAATCTTCTCGATGAAGAGGGGCTCATGTTCCTGGCCATGGCGGGGGCCATGAGCACCGCAGAGCTAGGGCTTTCTCTGGCTGAAATGATTCGCAGGGACAAGGTACACGCTATCTGCTGCACGTGTGCAAACCTCGAAGAGGATATTTTTAACCTCGTGGCCCATGACCACTATGTCCGCATTCCCAATTACAGGGATCTTTCGCCTCAAGAAGAAAAAAAGCTGTTGGAGCGCAAGCTCAATCGCGTCACGGACACGTGCATTCCCGAGGAAGAGGCCATCAAACGGATCGAAAATCTCATTCTGGATATCTGGGTGGATGCTGACAGAAAAGGGGAGCGCTGCTTCCCCCACGAGATCTTCTATCGCCTGATGCGCAGCGGAGCACTCCGGCATCATTATGAAATCGACCCGAAGGACAGTTGGATGCTTGCTGCTTCTCAAAAGGATCTGCCCATATTCGTCCCAGGATGGGAAGATTCGACGATGGGAAATATCTATGCGGCTCACTGCATGCGCGGACATATTCAGAATGTTCATACCGTCAGGACAGGGTTGGAATACATGATACGATTGGTGAAGTGGTACCAGGAGGCTTCAGAAAAGCATCCCATAGGGTTTTTCCAGATTGGCGGAGGAATTGCCGGGGATTTTCCCATTTCCGTGGTGCCTGTTTTGAGGCAGGATTTGAAGCGGAATGTCCCCCTGTGGAGCTACTTCTGTCAGATCAGCGATTCCACCACGAGCTATGGCTCCTATTCGGGCGCGGTTCCCAATGAAAAGATCACCTGGGAAAAACTGGATGAAGCAACACCCAAATTCATCATTGAATCGGACGCCACCATTGTAGCCCCATTAATTTTCACCTATGTCCTGGAGCAGGGTGGGACATCTGCGGCAAAGGCGTTGGCTCGATGATTTGGAGCGCCTCGAAGCCATAAGGGCACGAGGAAGCATAATTCTTTGCCGCATTGGGTGTGCGGGACGAAAAAGAACAGCACCATCACGAAGAGGAGGAATAACCAGTGTCCGCGCAATGGCCGAAGCCGGCGGGAATCGAACCATCCCTGCAGGCTGATGGCGCAGCAGAGGAAAGAGGGGAACCGGTGTCCCCTCTGGAACGGATAGGGGAGACCGTGAGAAATTTGGGAGAGGAAGAAGCCCAGGTGCTGGAGCTGCTGTACGGCTTCGGCGGCAGGCCATCCTCCATTCCCGAAGAGGTGAGTCGTGTGCTGGGCTGTCCCCTCGAGGCAGTGCCGGAAATGGAAACAGCGGCTATCCGGAAACTGCGACATCCCAGGACTCTCAAATCCATCGTCCAGGCCCTGGATGCATCCGTCGACGCTATCTGGCGCGCCCTGGCCGGGTCCGATCAGCTCCTTTTCAAAAGCGAGCTCCAGGCAAGCATCGAGGAGCGCCTGCCCGGAGAATTGCGCGTGGCGATCCAGGTAAGGCATGGGAACATCCAGCCCTGGCTCGGGGAGCACACCTGCGACACATCCAAGGCATGGTACCGGGGCGATTATTCCTGCGAGGAGATCCTGAACGCCATCGCCCGGGTCGAGGGGATTCACCATGAAATAAGCCTTCCTGCTCCGCTCCAGTTTGTCTCCCGGTTTCTGGAGATGGATCTGCCTCTCCTCATACTGGCTGTCAAACTGGCGGATTTTTCCTCCATTTACAAAGGATATCTGTCCAAGTCTTCCCTGGGGATTCGTTTTGCACGCGTCATCGACATCCACCGGCTCTTCGCGTCCCATTACCGGGAGGATTTTGCCACCCTGGGACAGGTGATCGAAGATTACCGGCTCTTCTGCCCGCAGGATCGTCTGGACCCCGAGAGCGCGGAAACGGCCCTGAGTATAAAACCGCATCTTTTCATTTCCCTGGGAGATATGGGCTGGAGCGCCGTCGGACCGCCCACGGAGGATCTCTCCTACCTCAACTGCGGCGCGCCTCCCACGCCGCCCGAATCCGACGGACGCATTCTGAGGCACCTCAAGCCCCCCGACAGCGAATCTCCCCCGCCGGACCCTCTGGACCTGATCCGGCAGATCCTGGCGGGCGGCCCCTGCCACGTGTCGGAAATTTCCCGCTCTTTTGCTGAAAAGGCTTCCGACGCCTATGCCATCAAGACCCTGCATGACTTCCTCTACGCCTCATGGGATTTCGTGCGCATCGCTCCAGAAATCTACGCCCTGCGGGAGCACCTGAACGACCCGGCCATCCTCGGGAATGCCGTTCCCCTTCTCTTCACGATCCACCAATGTCGCGTCTACACCGTGTCCCGCCATGCAGGCGAGCCCTTGGAGACCTACCCTCTCTGGAGCCTCGTGACGGAGGAAAGACTCTGCGGGTGGATCGAGGGACAGAAAGCACGCAAACTCTTTGCTTCCCTGCTGTCCATTGCCGAGCCCCAGAGTTGGGACGCGCCCCAGGCCACGCGGGACCTTTGGACTTTCAAGAGACAGTGCCTCGGGCAGCACTACCGTTTGGCCTTGGAGCCAAGCAAAAAGGCATGGCAGCAGCGTCCCCGCCTCCAGGAACTTTTCGCCGCGGCCGTGTGCGCCAGGCGATTGAGGTACATCAACTGGCTGCGCATCAACCACATCGTGAGACCACAGCTTTATGAGCAGCTCTACGATCAGGATGCGGCACCGATCCTTGCGCTCCTCGCGGGCATGAAGGTTGTGGAGCCGGCGGATCACTGGCAAAAAGCTCACGCCTACCGCCCCGACGCGGAGCCTTTGCTGGAGATGCTCTCCCAGGAGCTTCAGAAAACGGGGAGCCTGCGCTGGGAGGATGAGATCGGGGGAGAGCTGATGGAGCGCATCGAGGGGAACTGCCAGGAGGCAAACCTGGGTTGGGTGCATCGGGAGCAGGTGATGAAGTTGTTGAAAAAATAAGCGCAGCCATGGGTGGCGGCATTTTCCGTTTCACCGCGGCAGAAAGACCCTCCTGCAGCATTCTGGGGGAGTGGGCGGCGCGATTCTGTCATTGTGCGACAGGATCTTCAAGAAGTCAGGACCCCGCCTTGAACCCGTTTGTCTCGCCATTCTTTTCGCCCGCGGCGATGACAATTTGAGCGCAGGCCTCGGCATCGGAGGCGGCGTCATGGTGATTCAAGGCGATTCCCAGGTATCTGCAGACATCGGGAAGTTTGGTGGGGTGCAGGTTCCAGACCTGCCGGGCCAGCCTGACGGTGCAGAGGAAAGGGGTTCGAGGCTGCATCAGTCCGTAGGTCATACAGCAGGCATTCAGGACGGAACGGTCGAAGGAAGCATTGTGAGCGGCCAGCATCCCCGCCTCACGGCAGAGTTTGTCCAGGGAGGGCCAGAGCTGGCCGAAGGTCGGCTTGTCCGCCACATCCCTCCAGGTGATGCCGTGGATATGGGTGAAGACGAAGTCCCTGCGAGGCGGCCGAATGAGATGGAATACCCGGTGGGTGATCCTGCAGTTCTCGACTTTTACAAGGGCAACGGCACAGGCGCTGTCGCGCTCATGGGAGGCCGTTTCAAAATCGATGGCGACAAAATCCCTGGGAGGCAGAACTTCCCTTGGCGTCATAACTTACATCCCTGCAAGGTTTCTAAGAAATCAGCGAATCTCCTGGGCGAAGAACGAGCCCGGAAGCAAATGGAAACTCAATACTAAATTCCGAATTTAAAGCAACTTTTCGAGATTGCTGGTGCATCTGAATCCAATTTGGTTTAAATACTACTATAAAAATCACTTTTTCATGAACCCGTCAGGTGGAAATCTTTCGGATAAACCTGCCATTTCAAAGGGAAGGCAAGGGGACATGAAATATGGCGCTGCCGTGCGAAACCTTCCACATGAAAAAGGGTTGGCATCTCCAGCGGCTGATTCTGACACATTCCACCATGAATGTGAAGTCAACCGGAAAGGATATTCTCAATGAGCGAACGCAAGGTGGTCTTTGCACCCTATAACAAGTCGGTGACGGTGGCCGATGGGGCCAACCTCATCCGAACAGCCATGGAAGCCGGTGTCCATATCAATGCATCTTGCGGTGGGGCCGGGGTTTGCGGCAAGTGCCGCGTGCTCATCGAAAGCGGAGAGATCGAAGGCGGCATCACGGAAAAGCTGAGCGCGGAGGACGTGGCGAAGGGATACCGCCTGGCCTGCCAAAGCACGGTCCGAAGTGACCTGGTGGTGCGCATTCCCGTCGAATCCGAAATCGATGCCAGTGTCCTCAACAAGATGGCGACCCCACGTAAAACCGCCCGTATACATGAGGTGGACTTCGAGGAACTGAAGGAACAGGGGCTTTTCATTCCTCCCATAGAAAAACGCTACCTGGACCTCCCTGCCCCCAGCGACCAGGATCGTCAGCCGGATGTCACCCGAATCATCAACTTCCTCAAGCTCAAATTCAACGAGCATCGACTCGTGGCCCGACTGCCGGTCATCCGCAAGATTCCGGACATTCTGCGCGCCGGCGGCTACAAGGTGACGGTGACTCTCGCACGGCCGGTGCACCCGGGACGCAAGTCCCACATCATCCATGTTGAACCGGGGGATACAACCGCACGCAACTTCGCCATCGCCATGGACATCGGCACCACCACGGTCTACGGCCAGTTGATCGACCTTCTGACCGGGGAAGTGCTCTCCCAGCATGGGGAATTCAACGGTCAAATCAGCTATGGAGAAGATGTGCTCAGCCGCATTGTCTTTGCGGAAAAGCCGGGTGGGCTGGAGAAGCTCCACGACGTCGTCATCGGAACCATCAACACCATCATTCGCCGCATCGTGGCCAAGGCGCAGGTCGACCCCGAGGAAATATCGAGCATCACCCTGGCGGGCAACACCACCATGACCCAGTTGCTGCTCAAGATCAATCCCCGTTACATTCGCTATTCGCCTTACGTTCCGGCTGCTACGCTGTATCCTCCCATCAGCGCCATGAGCCTGGGCATGGAGTTGAACGACCACGTCACGGCACTGGTTTATCCCGCCATTTCGAGCTATGTGGGAGGCGACATCGTCGCAGGGGTGATGGGAGCAGGACTTTACCGAAGCGATGAAGTGACACTGTTCATAGACATCGGCACCAATGCCGAAATCGTCGTGGGAAACAGGGATTGGTTTGCCTGTGCCGCCTGTTCGGCCGGTCCCGCCTTCGAAGGCGGAGGCATCAAGTTCGGCATGCGCGCCTCGAAGGGAGCCATCGAGGACTTTTCCATCGACCCGGTCACCCTGGAGCCCATGCTCATCACCATCGGGAACGTCCGCCCCAAAGGCATCTGCGGATCGGGGCTCATCACCATGGTGGCCACGCTGTTCGAATTGGGCGTCATCGACAACCTGGGGAAATTCCATGTCAACCTGAACACCGACCGCATTCGCGAAAACGAGGGTCGGCGGGAATACGTCCTCGCGCGAGCCGAAGAAACCCAGATCGACCGGGACATCACCCTCAGTGAAGACGACATCGACAACCTCATTCGCGCCAAGGGCGCCATTTTCAGCGGCTACCAGACCCTGCTGGAAGAGGTGGGGCTGTCCCTGGACGACGTCGACAAAATTGTGCTCGCGGGAGGCTTCGGCAGTTACATCGATTTGGAAAAGGCCATGGTGATCGGGCTTCTGCCGGAAATGGACCCCGGGAAAATCACCTACATCGGCAATGGGTCTCTCATGGGCTGTAAAATGAGCGCCCTCACCAACCGGCTCCGCAGAGATGTCGTGGAAGTGACCAAAAAGATGACCAATTTCGAATTGTCCGAAACGCGATCCTACATGAACCGTTACGTGGCATCGCTTTTTCTCCCGCACACGGACCTCGGCCTCTTTCCCAAGCTCAAGGCACGGATGAGCAGCCGCAAGGCCCTGCCGCGCCGAGAGAGTCCTGCTCAGTAGACCATCCAAGTCTCACCCAAAATCGCTCCCACCCTGCCACGCCTTCCCATGAGGCACCCTGCAGGGTGGGTGCACCCGTCCAGCCCTGCCTAACTTCAAGAAAATTCTGCACCTTATCGGATGCTCCACGCGGTTTGGACAGCAGCCGGTGAATCGGCGGCGTCCCATGCCCACACCCGCGCTATTTCCTCGCGCTTCCCATTCCAGCATGCGTTTCTCCTGCCGCAACTCGGCTCGGCTCTTAGCTTTATGAGGATTTAGAGAAAAGAATCACAATATACCTTTCCTCTTGACAAAAATGCACAACATTTTAAGATTACTTCACCGTGCCGATCGATCTCCGAGTCCACACACGCATCGAGAGCTCGTCGGCAGCGGAACCCTGTGCGCCAGATCCTCTTCTGCAATGTCTCGTTGGCCCTGATCCATCTGCACTCTCGGGAAGATTTCCTCGACTTCAAAGCAATGGCGCGCGATGCCAGACTGCTTTGTAACGCCACAGGCAGCGATCGGTCCAACGCAAAGCTCCGGGGAGCCTGAGTCCTCGATCACGAGATCGGCACATGGCCGGCTGCGTTGATGAGCATGATGCGGACACCCATCCAGGAACAGCAGTGCTTCGGTCAGCGCCGAAGAAACTATCAGAGAGATACAGTAAAATTCGGATGTGAATGGTCTACGATGATGAGCAAAAAGGGGAACATCATGAAAAAGCTGGCAATTTTTTTGATCGTTTTAGGTGTGGTGGGCATGGGGCTGCATCTTTCCATCGCCTGGGCTGGTGACACCGTTGCCGAGAGCTCTTATCGGGCTTACATCGATAAGCGCATCGAAAAATGTGAATCGCAGGCAAAACTGGCTGAGGCATGTACCTCCGCCAACTTGTTGTGCGACGGCAAAATTGCTTCCCGTCAGGCTGAATATTACCGCGATCATCGTGAAGAGCTCGTCACCGCCATGATGAAAGAAGAGGTTCCCGCATCCCCCCCTGCGATGGATTTTTTCCTCATCAGAGCCTATTTTAAAACCGCTCCCAGCCACAGTGTCTATTGCCTGAGGTAGACGCGCTCATCTTTCCCCGGATCGGCACCGTCCGTCACCCTGCCCAATTCCAGGGTGACGGATTGGCAAAAATAGCCCCCCAAAGAATTGCAGGTTTGGCATCATCCACGAAGAAAAAAGGTGAGGCGAGCTTTGTTGCCCCACCCTGCACCCCTATTTGGATCCGGGAATAAGGGGAGTAGCACATTCAGGCGGGATCCCAGGAAGTACTACAGTGGCGCGGGAAACCGCGGGAGTGTCTTTAACCATTTTCGCAAGTGTTTGCATTTTTTCGGGTGGAACGTCGCTGGGCAGCAAGGAACGTGAATTTCCCTTCATTTCATCCGGCGTATTCAGCCTGGGCAGCTTCATGACGACATGTTGATCAGGAGGCAGGGTATCTCCTGGACTAAACTTCGGACTCACTCCTTTGTGCCTGGGAAAGCTCCCATATCCCGGCTTGAATATGACAAAGTCCGGATGAACATCCCACCTGTGGGGCGCTCTAAAAGCCCACACCCTCTGAGCAGGAATCTGGAACTCACCCCTGGCATCGGTCATGACCTCCAGCGCATCCACAAATTTCGGTCTCGTTCCCCCAAGAGTGTACGCCTCCGTATAAAATGAAGCCAGTACCACCCCTCCCTCGATAGGCAGGCCTGTATCCGCATCGACGGTTTTCCCGTAATAGGGACCGAACCGATGAGTGATGGTGCAGGGTCCGACGACTGCGAGAATGACCAGGGCGGAGAGGATTGTCGCCATCTTGCGAGCGGTTCTATTGGAGCTCCATGTCCGCCGGAGCGTCTCGATGTTGAGAGCTGGATACTTTTTCGGTGTTTCGGTGGCGGTATTTCGGGATTCCTGTAAGCCGTTCATTTCTGAATTTCCTTTCTCCAAAGCCTTTTTCTCCTCACCAGACAGCCTCCCCATAAGCTTCCCGCCCTGCTTCCCATTAGAATTGCGGCGTCAACGCAAAGAAATTTTCGTCCATCATGGGAAATTTGACTGACATGGCCTGACGCGCGCTTAAAGGTGTTACAAAAGTGACATGGGAGCAGCGGATCTCGTGAACGATGGATCCGTTCACACGATCTCCCTCCCTCACGTGCTTTTCGGCGCCGGTTTCAGTGCCCACGAGAATCGCTTCCCTTGGGCTTTCTTTTATACGACGCACGGTGATCCGTTCCCCCCAGGCGGGAGCAGAAACATTGAGAAGGATCAGTATCAAGATGGCCATGAACTTTTGCATCGCTTCGTCCTTTCTCGATCCTCTGCCGACTTCACTCACCTTCAGGCGCTGAAGTCGTGAGACCGGCGTGGCGTTTAGTCCTACCCTTTTCGCATCAAAGAGCGACGAGATCTGCTCGGAGCAGCTTACAGACCATCCGGCGGCAGTTCCTTGTATGAACAGGGAGGGCCCCCGTAGGGAAACAAGAGAGTACAATATTTGAGCGCCCAATACTCTTTTCCCCTGAAATTATAAAAGGCAGACCAGCAATCGACTTCGCACGGCACGGCGGTCAAACCATAGGACCTGCAAATCCCTGGATCGTAATAGACGTCTTTCTGACGTTTTACAGTGGGAAGCCGATGCCGGGCCAATTCTCTCCAATAACCATGAGGACAATGATCGACGCTCGCATAAGAACTTGTGGGGCTATAGGTAAAGGAAGCCAATCCATAGCTGACGGTTTCATCGCCGATCACGAAGACCCGACCGGCCTGTTTGGGTTCGAGGACATCGAAGCCAAACTCTGCCGGGGGTGGATATAGAGCAGTGAAGTAATCGGGGAAAAAACGACCATTCAGTCCATCCACATTGTGAGGAAAGACATCCCACTCATTCGCATCCACAACTCCATTGCCATTGCCGGCGGCATCCGCAAGCTGCATGGCTTCCTGGCTTCCTGCAGCCTTCCATGCGCCGTTGATGCAGATGTAGTCCATATTGTTATAGAATTCGTACGGTGTGGGCTCGGATGCATCCTTGTAGCCCATCGCCACGGCGTTCTCTTCCGCACCGAGTCTTCCTCTATACACAACGTACAGGTAAACATCCGTCGCAAAGATCGGGAGCTTCTGTGGGAGGTTGAATGTCAGCTCGACGAATTCATTGTCAGGAATGGATACCTTTCCGGTACTCTCCGGGGCAACGATATAGGAAAAGGCTTCAGTGGTCTTCACAGGGCCTGTGAAGAAAGGGTCGACCGCAGCAACCCTGTATTTGACCACAAGCTCGATGGTCCCATGTGTCATGTCCTCTCCTTCAGGGCTGTCGTTGCTTGCCTGAAGTCGGATGGAATCAAAGCCCGCCTCGCTGAGGGGCACGCCGGGATGGTTTGGGGTGGAATACAGAGTATAAATGCCATTTACCCCAGGCATGACAGCTATTTTTCCCCGGAAAAAGTATTCGAGGAGGGCCGCATTGTAGCCTATGGCGCGGGGGAGGAGCTCTTGGGCGTAATCGCGGTGGACTCTTTCATCGCGAATGAGCGGCGGGTGACTGTAACATGCCCCTGCCTGGAAACAGTCATATGCCAGGTACCCAAAGGCCGCGAGGGTATACGATCTGCCGTTGACGGTGCGATGCACATACGCCCTCTGCTCGGCTTTTCCATCTTCGCCCGTCACCGATTCAGGCTCTAAAGCATCGAATCCTGAAAAATCCGTATCCGCCAGTGTTGGATGCGGATAATCCTTGTAAATGGTATCGTCACTCAAAAAATTCGCATTGGTGAACTCAGCCAAACCGATGAATCCGTCCGAAGGGTTTGCCCCCGTATAAACATCCTGATCCCATAGAGCGGATATGGGACAGGAAGCGGATGGATTCGTGACGGCATGGGAGAAGATGGATGGGTCGATATAGACTGTCGGAACTTTAATATTGCCAAAGTTATTTGCTACCCATTTTTCATACGGATCCGCGAGATGGGGATCATTCCGCACGTGCGCAGGTACCGCGCTATCGGCCAAAAGATGCATGACCTGTCCCAACGCTCGGAAGGTCTTTGCCCATAGAGCATTGGATCCAGTTTTAATAGCCTGATAGTAAAAATTTTTTGCTGAAATCCAGGAATAAGCATTGAAGTCTGCTTCGTAAACATCAGAAGTTGGCTCACACCCCTGACCGCTCCCAGAGAGAAATTCTTGCGCCCAAAGCAGTGAGGATTTATGAAGACCGAGTCCTGCAATCTCCCACGGCTTCAATGGATCATGAAAATGATTCATATAGCGAGTTTCTGCATCCTCCTTCGTTCCTCCCAGTTCCAGCAACTCCAATACTGTTATAGCCTGAATGCCTGTTAGTGTTGGTTGTAAGAGGACCGTATCAACGCCACCACTCATTCCCAGTTGATTTTGGACTATTGTAGAAATATTTGAATTTACTACTGCGAGCTTGTTAATTTTCGGATGTGCTTGTTCATCATCATAAGCAGAGGCAGCCCGTATCCCAATGAGGAGGCCAAAAATAAAAATCATAAAATAGATGCTTGAATGGTTTTTCATTAGTCCCCTCCTTACTAATCAAAATAACGCCATCCAGAAGATCTTTGACGCTCAATCAGCTCAAAGAGTTTTTTCATCTTTTCTCTAGGGACTTGGGTTGTGGGCAAATCGCGCGAATTCTCCCTTGCTTCATCTAATGTTCTGAGCTTCGGCAGCTTTATGACGAGGTATTCCTTCGGGGGTGCTGTGTACATGGGAATAAATTTAGGGGATACATTTTTGTGCCATGGGAAATTACCATATCCTGCTTTAAAGACTGTGACTCGTGCATCAGTGCTCCACCTATGCGGAGTTCTAAAAACCCACGCCCTGTAGGCTGGAATATGGAATTCACCCTTGGCATCGGTCAGGACTTCCAGCGCGTCCACAAATCGCGACATGGTCCCTGCAGGAGTGTAGAGCTCCGTATAAAACGCCACCAGCACAACCGCCCCCTCTATGGGCTCCCCGGTTTCCGCATCGACGGTTTTTCCGTAATAGGGACCGAACTCATGGGTGATGGTGCAGGGCCCCACCGCAGCCAGAACAAACCATACCACCAGGACGATGGCCGCCCATTTCACCTTTTTATTGGAAAACCACTTGGGCCCGGGCTTATGACCTCCCCTGCCGGTCACATCTCCCGGTGGTCCGGTGTCTGCTTCTCGGTTTTGTGAATCGTTCATCTCTGCACATCCTTTCTCCAAGCTGCTCTGAAGCAGAGTCTTTCTCGGCAAACCAGCTTCCAGCCTCCGTTGCCTAAAAGACATCCAGCCGCCATAGCCCGGTTTCATCCACGGCAAAGTAAATGTAGTAGGCGAGGGTGACAGGGCCGGCAGCAGTGGAGTGAGACCGGTTGATGCGGTATTTGGTCCTTCCGTCTCTGCTGTAAACCATCTCGATCTCCTGCATCCCGGCGGCAATGGCGGGAAGCCTTTCCGAAAGGTCGTTAAAAACCGCCCCATAACGTTCCCGTGATCTCGGAAGGAAGTAGCTCAAGGCCCCGGCAATTTTCCCGGCGGCCAACTCCCCTTTCATGCCGTTCCACCTGGCTCTGAGCAGCCCGTCCAGGGAGTTTTTATCCAGGACAAGGAGTGAAAGGGTCTGAGTGTGACTGTAATTTTGAAAATCAAAGGCCTCCACGATGAAATCATACCAGCCCGGGATCGTCATCCTGACGGTAAACTCTTCATCGGCTTCCGTGTTCAGGAACTCAACACCACCCGGTCCCGCATACGAAAGGGTCGGATTTTGGTATGCAGCAGACACTTTTATGCGGAAAGTTGTCTCAAATGGTGGAATTCCAGATTGATCGACCGCCTTGATCTCGATGGCTTCCTGCTCCGCATCGGCATCGATGGTGATGGAATCTGAAGCGCCCGCCCCCGCCGTGTCCACGGCAACAGCCTGGATATTATTCTCACCGGGCTGCAGAGGAACACTGTTCGCCACGAACCGACCTTCATGAACCCACGCCAAGACGCCGTTCACCGTCACACCCGTCTCTCTTCCCGCAGCGTTGGAAACGATCCCGCTCACCTGCACCTGGCCGCCATCAACCCTTTGTCCCTCTACGGGCTGCTTGATGCCGAGGGTCACCGCAGACTTTACGGCAACGGTCACGGTTGCCGTAGCCGTGGCGCCCTTGCCGTCGGAGACCGTATAAGTGAAACTGTCTTCACCCGTAAAGCTCGCTGTGGGGCAATACTCAAGGGTACCGTTTCCAGAGTCTTTCACCGTTCCATGGGAGGGAGGGGTAAAGCCGGACAGGGTGAGGGAATCACCGTCGGGATCCGAATCATTGGCCAGTACAGACACACAAACGGACCTGCCCTGATCAGTAGCTGCACTGTCATGCGCCGCGACAGGAGCGTCGTTCAGGGACGAGACGGTCACATCCACTGTCGCCGTCGCCAAGCCGCCGTGACCGTCCGTCACCGTGTAGGTAAACTGGTCCGATCCATGGTAGTTTGCCTGCGGACTGTAGAGGATCGATCCATCGGGCCGGATGGAGGCGGAGCCATGCAGCCCCTGCCCTGTCTCCTTCACCTGGAGAGCATCCCCGTCGGGATCCGTATCGTTGGCCAGGACATGTATGACGACGGGAACATCTTCATCGGTGGCTGAGACATCGTTCAGACAAACAGGAAGCGCATTGACGACGGTGACAGCGGCAGCCGTCCTGGCCATTCCACCCGGGCCTGTGGCTGTGAGGGTATAGGTTGTCGTCTCAGAGGGTGATACGGTCACCGAACCCGAGAGAGGAACGCCGCCCACACCGTTGTCCACGCTGCACACAGTGGCGTTTGAACTTGTCCATGACAGTGTCGTCGTCTGGCCTGGGCGGATGGTTATGGGATCCGCAGTGAGCACCACCGTCGGGGCAGGAATCTCCAAAACAACCCGAATCCATTTTTCAACGAAGTTACAGGACGCATCACCCGCCAGAACTCGAATGTGAGCTTCTCCAGCGGACGACCTCGACACGGTGGCCTCGAAAGCCCCGTCCACCACCTGAACCGGCTTCCAACCGTCCACCCACACGAGGGCCGAAGGATCGCTCACTCTGCCCACCACCGTGAACGTATTGGAATACAGGACACTCCCCGGGGCCGGTGTGGTGATTTCGATGCCCAGAGGAGGCGGAGTATATTCGATATGCACGATTTTCTTGCCGACCCTGCCATCCGGTGTTTCAGCCAGGATCTCTATGGCATTGACTCCCGGCCTCAATGCATTGAGATTCGGCCACACCGGGCTCAAGTCCTTGGAAAAATATCCATCCGGCGTACTCTCCGCGGGCTCTCCCCGAACAGTGAGACGAGAGACAGCTCCATGAACACGCCCCGCGATGGTCAGGCATCCGCTGGACGTTCTGGCATAATCCAGGTGGGACGTGACCTCAATGTGCGGCAGGCTGGAAAAGTAAGCCAGGGAGTGGGCACGGACGCTGCCTGAAGCATAGGACAACATTTCCTCCAGGCCGTCTCCGTCGATGTCTCCGGTTCCAAGGACAGCCTGCGCACCCTGATCTATGAAGACATCGGGAACATTTTCACCTCTGCTGTTCCCGTAATGGACCATCAGGCACCCCAACGCCAGGTCGGTCCGTCCGTCGCGGTTCACGTCGCCCAGGGAGCCGACGTATCCCCGACTGGCGGGAAAGACGATGTCGGGAGAGGCATCCAGGAGGGGACCGCCGAAGTAAAGATCGATCTGCGATTCGGTTGAAGACCCGACGGCAATGTCCGAATACCCATCACCGTTGAAATCCAGTCCGGCTCCCATGGCCCCGTTACCTCCGGCGCCGGTGAAAGCCAGATCGGATAAAGCTGGCGTGCTCCCTCCCAGGAGCAGCCGGACTTCACCGGTGGAAGGCTCCCCTCCCTCGCAGTTCCCTGCACCCACAAGGATGTCATGAAGTCCGTCTCCATCGACATCCCCGGCAAGGGAGAGGCTTCGGCCGGTGCACTTCATGCCTTCCCGACCGGGTACATCGAGAACCCGTTCGGCGAGGGGCGTTCCTCCCCGCAAGATGACAATCCTGCCGGTCCGATCCAGACCTCCCGCAGGAGCCCCTATGGCCACATCCGGGGTGCCGTCTCCGTCGACATCCCGCACACCGGCCAATGCGGAGCCCAAATGTTCGCCGTTCGTACAGGGTGCTCCGTCACTGGTACACGACGGCTTCCCCTCGACGATGAGGGACGGCTTTGAGCTCAGGGACCGCTTGCCGGCATAGACATAAACCTTGCCGGCGTCGGGGACGCTGTTCGCGGACTTCCCCACGTCGGCGAGCGGGGCTCCGACAATGAGGTCCGCGTACCCGTCTTGATTGAGATCCGCCAGGGCAACGCTGGAACCGAACCCATCTCCTCCGGACTCCCCGGTAAGAGTCGTTCCGGGAAGGGCGTTGACATTGCAGTCGTAATAGATTTTTACCGCGTTGAGCTCCGGGATTCCAAGAACCAGGTCAGGTTTTCCATCTTTATTGATATCTCCCACTGCGGCACAGGTGGGAGGTTTGGAGAAAGGGACCGATTTCTTTTTCGCTCCGTCGGTGTATGTCCTGATGGCCGTGTCCACGTAAGTGGCGCTGGTGCCTGCGGAGCCACAGCCTTCGACTCCATCCTGGTTCACCACCGTGACCGAATAGTTGTAGCGGATTCCCGTCGCGACTTGAGTATCCCGATAGCGGGGCTGCGTGGTGAAAAAAAAGAGCGGCTCAACGCCGGCGCTCCATTTGTATACCCTGTACCCCATGATTGCATCGGAAGTGTAAGGATTTGCAGATGGAAGGACATCATCCCAGAGGACGTCGATATAGCCCTGCCCAACCACCGAGCGAAGCGATTCCGGGCGTAGCTCATCGCATGAAACAACGGCGAGCGCGAGATGGTGTGTGAAAATCAGCAGCAAAAGAAGGATCGCCTGAAAGAAGCTCCGCATCAGAAATTTGGAGACTCCAAATCGTCGTTGTCCCCCCATTTTCACTGGACGGGGAAACAAAAAACCCCCCTTCGGAAAAGGGGGGATTACGGTCAGTTGGGCTTGGGAAATTACATGATGCAACGGGCTTCCAGAGCTCTGTTTCATACCGACTTCCCTTTCCGGCCATTTCCTTTTGGATTTTCAAACTGAAACTTTTCGACCTGATTCCGTGTCACCTTCCCAGGATGCAGTTCTCTGGCGTTTCGCGTTTGCAAATCCTTTACCAGGCAGATGGGCAGGACATCACGATTTCGGCTTCATCCACAGCGATGGATGAAGCCCGGGAGAAAACGAAAAATATCCAATGTTTCGGCAATGGAGTCATGAAAAGGTTGAACACGGGGAGACTTTATGAGCGTCGAGCGGATGAAAGGAGATTACCATTTGAAAGTGCCTATCGGGAGGTGCATGCCCGTGCAGGACCTTCGGCAATAAGGAACGGATTAAATTTCAACGAAGAAATTTCATTTCAAAATTGAAATCCTGGGGTTTCCGATTTGAGCTTGCATGAGAGTGCATAGACGACAAGGGATGGATATGTCTGCGAATGTAAAACGTGACCTTTCTCTGAAGCCATCGGGAGCCGGAAGAAGACTGATGGAGATAGAGGGAAGACCAAATTCGGCTCTGCTAAAAACCTGGCACGAGGACCTTCACCTCATCAGTTCTGGGCCATGCGGGGCACACACGTGAAAATCAGCGGCGGCGGGCCAAAAAGCAGGAATAAGTAAGCAGGGCGTCGTCACCGTCCGCTTGAATTTTTCGTTAGCTGCGCAACTTCCAGTCTCTGGGGTCTCGATGCCCGTGAAAGACAGCCAATATGGTGATGAAGTCTTGATGTACAGTATAGAAGATACCGTATGGGAAACGGCGGATCAGCAAACGGCGAACATTCCTATGCACGATAGGGTACATATCCGGTGATTTCTTAATCTTCTCGAGACACTCTTCCACACAGAGAAGAAAGTCAGATCCTAAACCCTCTCGTTGTTCTTCATACCAGAGGTATGCTTCCTCGATTTCAGCTTCTGCCTCGGGGCGGATTGAGATTTCACACCTCATTTTGAACCCTTGAGTCTGCGTTTAATTTCTTCCCATGACCGCCCCTCATTGGGAGATGCACCGTGGGAGGCAATTCTTCGATCCAGCTCTGTCTTTTGGGCCTCAGTAACAGCAAGTGCCCCCTGTTCGGCAGCGATGCTATCCCATATCTCCTGTACCATGAGTATACGTTCAGCCACACTGAGCTTCTTAATCTCTGAAGTTACTGAATATTTCTCCATATCTTACTCCATCAGCATAAGTTTGCTTTCAAAATAAGCAACAGAATGCATTTCTGGCCTTCACTCTTGTGAACCATGGGGACGCCCTTAATTTATTAACTTAATTCAGGACCAGCCCTTCTTTCTTTGCGATCTCGGCTCCTCGCGCAACCGACTTGCTCACAGCCACGGTGGATAGGTTCAATCGTCGCACTATGGCAGCCATGCTCATCCCCAGTTCACGCACGGCCCGGAAGCAGAGCAAGCTTCGAGCCCGCACGAGTTCTTTCGTCTTTCCCGGATACCATATATCTTCGGCCTCAATATTCAAGAGAGTCGCGGCTCATGGATTTGTACCGGTACTGGAACAGGTGACCGCACCTCTGGTGACGTCTGTTATACCGAATGGCGTGGCCTGTCAGGAGCCGCCGCATCACCGTAGCTACCGGAACCGCGCCGGTTCCCAACAGGAGATGAAAATGGTTGGACATCACTGACCAGGCAAAACACGCCGTTGCCGTTTGGTCCAGGATGAGCCCCAGGTTCTTTAGAAAATTGTAACGGTCCTGGTCACCCTCGAAAATGTTGCGACGCTCAATGCCTCGCCCAATGATATGGGGGAGCGCTCCCGTTGTGTCGATGCGTGAGTGTCTGAGTATGCGAAGAACAATACTTGGGGTGAACATATAGGTCAAATTAATAAGTTAAGGGCGTCCCCTCTTTCCCCCCAGCTGCTCTCACGTCTATGAAAGTCTGCAGTGTCGGCAGGCTCACGGTTCTCTCCAAAGGGAGCGGATGAGCAAAAAGGGTGAAGGCATGGAAAGGTGCAGTGTGCTATCGGTGGTCGGGGCACCGGGGCAATCTGGCTATTGGTGCGGACCAACTCCCTTGGAGTCCTCATACCCTCGCAGCAGCCTTCTGCGCCACCGTTACAGTAGTAACGATCGGGAGAAATGTCCAGAGGGTCCAAGCCTCCCAGGCTCATTTTTTTCGAGAAAACGCTGCGCGAACCAACCCTCACCGCCCTCCCCTTTTTCTCCCTCCTCTTGGCGGGTCGGGTCGAGCCTTTCCAGAAGGTTCACAAGAACCAACAGCGATTCGAAATGAAGGATCGTCGGGAAGAGGATCTCCATGACCCGGACTGATGGGTCTGCCAGGTCTGTCCACTCCTGTGAGACAGTAAATATTCCGCTGGAGGGGTCCTGAAGGGTGAGGATGCACACCCCGGAAATACGCCTCGCTCTGAGAACCTTGAAGCGCTGATGTCGCCGAGGGTGGAAGGGATGAGTGATTTCAGCCCATTCCGGAACACTCTTGGGCTCCAGTGCAGTATGCACTGACCGTGGGGGGGGAGAAAATCCCCCGGCTACCTGCTTAGGCATGATTGGACTTTCCCCACTTTCTGAGTCGCCCGGTAATCCCCTCATCACCGCGTCATCAGCGCGAACACGCCCCAGCCCAGGTATTCACGCGTGTAAGCGGCGTAGCGCTCGGGTTCCGAGGTTAGTTTGGCTCGAACATCTTTCGCGAGCTCGTCGTCGGGATTGGCTTCAAGCCATCGGCGCATGGTGAGCCACTTGGCCGCCTCGTATCTGTCCCAGCTGTCTTGGTCCGCCAAAACCATTTCCACGACGTCGTAGCCGAGGTGGCCGAAAGACGCGAGAAGTTCAGGAAGCAGGAGAAAGTCGGAGATTGAGCCGGCAAGACACCCCCTGGCAACCTCTTCCGTCGGCGGCAACTGCCGCCAGTAGGGCTCGCCGATGAGGATGATCCCTCCGGGGCGGAGGCTCTGCGCCAGAAGCTCGATGGTGCCGACGAATCCCCCGGCGATCCAGGTGGCACCGAGACAGGCTGCCACACCGACCTTCTCGTCAGAGACATAGCCGGCAGCATCGCCATGGATGAACTTGACTTGATCGGCGACACCGAGTTTTTCAGCGCGGAGTTTCGCTTGCTCGGTAAACAACTGGCTCATGTCGATGCCGGTGCCGATGACTCCGTAATCGCGTGCCCAGGTGCACAGCATCTCCCCCGAACCGCTGCCGAGGTCGAGCACTCGGGCCCCCGGTTCCAGGCGCAGCGCCGCGCCGAGAGTGGCGAGCTTTTCGGGCGTGAACGGGTTGTGGATGCGGTGAGCACTTTCGGTGATGTTGAAGATCCGTGGAATATCCAATGCAGAAAATCTCCTTACGGGTGTGAATAGATTCGGTCAATGCCTAATAGGGAAAGAGAGAGGCCTCGCGCCCCCTCTCCTCCTACACCACCCTGCATACGGATCACGTACCAAGGCGATCCGGTGCATAGCGCGATCAAAAACGATCATCATCGCCATATCCCTCGTCAATCGGCAGGACAGGCTCGCCGTTCATGTTTCGCATGACAACCTTGAACTGGTCTATCAGAAAGAGTGGCTTCTCTGCCTCTTTGGCAGCCGCATTGAGACGATTCTGCATGGCCGCAACCTTGTCTGGATACGCAGCGCTGAGGTTGTTCTTCTCTGACGGGTCTTCCGTCAGATTGTATAAATCTGTCGAGCTCGGGAGGGTGGTGCGCCAGATGAGTTTCCAATCACCTTGCCGCATCGCGGCACGGAACGGTTCGATATTGTAAAAGAGCTCGCTCCTCGGCGACGAGTCACCCTTGGCGATCGTATTCCAGACATTGATCCCGTCGAGAGGCTTGCAACGAGCGGTCGAGGCACCCGCCAGAGAGGCAAACGTCGGATAAAGATCGATTGCATGAATCAGTCCGTCCACTTCCTGTGCCTTGATTCGCCCAGGCCAATTAGCGAGCGCACACACTCGGGTTCCTCCCTCGAAAAGCGACGCTTTACCGTCGCGATATGGACCATTGTCGCACGGAATTTTCGTCTTGGACATATCAGCCATCACCCCGGCGAACATCGCGTTCTTTGTGCCGCCGTTGTCACTGTGAAAAACGATAATGGTATTGCCGCGCATTCCCTTCTTTTCGAGTGCTGCAACCACACGTCCGATTTGGTCGTCAAGACAGGTCACCATCCCCGCATAGATTCGCCGCGTGGGGTCGGAGATGTCGGCATACTTCGCAATGTATTCCTCAGGTGCCTGGTACGGCGTGTGGGGCGCGTTGAAAGCGAGATAAAGGTAAAGCGGCGTCGCGGGGTCGTGGTTCTCGATGAGCCGAACGGCATCGTCACCGAGAAGTTGAGTGGTGTATCCCGCCTCCCGAACCAGTTCGTTGTTGCGATACCAATCGAGGACGCCGTGTTCCTCATGCGTGAAGTAATCGAGCTCCCCGATCATGGCACCGTATTGGTAGTCAAATCCACGCTGTCGCGGCCAATATTTCTTGTCGGCATGGCCAAGGTGCCATTTGCCGATGATGGCCGTCCGGTAACCTGCCTCTTTCAGACATTGAGGCATCAGCCATTCGGTCGTATCAAGCCCGTAAGAGGAGACCGAGGGAATGACGGCGGTCTGCAGGCCATAGCGGTAGGGATAGCGGCCGGTCATTAGCGCTGCCCGTGTCGGGGTGCACATCGGCTGGACATAGAACTGAGTAAATTTTGCCCCGCCGGCCGCGAGACTGTCGAGGTGCGGTGTCTTGATGTCGGTGCATCCGTTAAAACCGACATCCTTCCAGCCGAGATCGTCTGCGACGATATGGACGATATGGGGTCTCTCTGCCGCGCGTGCGATTGGGATAATTGCGGTTATTGCCAGCGTTAACAATGTAATCACCGTTTTCATTGAAAGATTCCCTCTGGTTTTTGGAGTGCCGAATGCGGAGCGGACCGCTGGACATGTAGGATTTCATGGGGAGTGAGGGCCAGTTCTCATTTCCCGTACAGAGGCTCGCTCCTCATACCCAATACAATCTTGTTGAACTATGCCGCTTCGCCCGAGAGCTATGGGGATTGAATAGCTTTTTCTCTTACCGATCGGAAAGTTTCCGGGAACAACTGGAGCGCTTAAAGGCCACCGCAAAGGGGTTTACCGTGAAAATGACCCCAGCAAAATCATTGAGCTTTTTGGGTATCCATTTTCATGCTTTGGGGTGAAAAACCTTTCATGACCATTTAGTTCAACGTACGGCTAAACCTGGACTTGGTACAGCGCTGACGCGCTGTACCAAGTCCAGGTTTAGCCGATTGTTGGGGCCTTCTCCAGCTTGGCGTACTTCCAGTAAACGTAATTGAGAAAGTGATCAACCTGGCTTAAATCATGGAATTTACAGAGTCGGGCGAGTTCCTGAATAAGACTGTTGAACTTGGCGTACTTTAAGCCTGAGAATGCGAGCTTGTTCAATGTTCCAAATCCCTCGAAGCCGAGATGCATCAAGCTGCCGACGGGATTCTGGTTCAGAACCGCAAAACGGTCCGGCGCATAAGTATTCATAATTTCCGTCAGCACATTTAGGCCTAGGCCCTCGATCTTGCGGGCGTGCTCCAGTCCTACGTCAAAGACTATGTCTGGAGCTTCCTTTAGTCTTTCCCGAACCGCCTTCACCAATTCAATGAACGCTCCATGCTTCCGAGCTACCGCCTTCTTTGAACGAAACAGACCCCCAGAGTGCCAAAGGCTCGGCCGGCCCTTTGACCCGACGAGCTTTTCGTAGGTCTCAAGAAACTGCTTCTTTGTTTTCACCTCGCCAGAAACCATGCTATCAAGAAGTTTCTTCGCCTGTTTGTAGTTCTGTCTTTTCTTTTCGCCGTCCTTCTTTTCCACTTTATCGTCCCGATATTCTTCGATATATCTCGATAGTTTCTTTTCATCGAGTTCAAATAGTTCCGAGGCTTCGCTCTTGGCCTGCTTCTCGGCCTCTTTTCGGCTCTTCGAAAAAATGGCATGCCGGCGTTCATATTGGCTGAGCGAAATTGGGGTAGCTGGTCGAACACGAGCACTTGATTCGACCCGCTGCAGGTAGTCCTGCAACTCAGAGAAGAAGGTGCTGGAAGGGTCGACCTCGCCTACGACAGAGAGTTCCAGATTATCTCTGAACCCGCCCCCCGTCAGGTTGGCCGAACCGATTAGAGCTTTGGCCGTGCCGTTGCTCTCCCAGTAGTACAGCTTCGGATGGAAAGTCGCCTTGTCCTGTGACGCAAGCATCAACTTTCCCTTGGGATGGCTCGACATCCATTCATATATGGCCCAGAGGGCTTTCGGTTCTGTCAAGCAGAAGTCAAGACCTGCGATGACTCGGACGTCAGCACCCGATTGAAGGGCTTTCAGGAGTGAGGGCTGCAGAAGCGTCAGCCCTGAACTTTTTAGAAATGCCGTATGGATGACCACTCGGGTGGCATTGGCGATTCCAGCAAGAATCGTGCTGGCGTGTCCGTCTTTGTCGTTAGTCACCAACGCGGGCTTCATCGATACCTCCCTGGTCTTCTTCAATTGTCGTGCCCCAATAGGGATAGGGAGAGGCCTCACGGCCCCTCTCCTCCCACACCACCTGTCATACGGATCACGTACCAAGTCGGTTCGGTCGAGATTATCGTTTGATGTACAGCCGGGGCACTCCGAGCTCATCGAAGGATTTGCCCGGGAGAGCAAAAGCAAGAGCAGGAGAGCGGCTGAGACGCCACGGACCATGAGCCGACTTGGCTGTATTCCAGGCCAGCCGACGGCTCACCCCCCGTTTGCGCAGCTCCCGGTAACCTCTTCGCCCCCACTGTTTCCAGTGATAGCTGCGAAGCCGGCGGCGAATCCAGGAGTCGAGCTCCTTGAAGCCGGAGCGGACCTCACTGTGACCAAAGTACTCCCGCCACCCAAGCAGGTAGGCACGAAGTTCCTGGGCGAGCTGGCGGATGCTCCGACCACGGGTGCGTCCCGTGATCTCTCGGATCTTCTCCTTGAACCGCTTCTCTGCCGATTCACTGACAAAGAGCCGGAAGCCGCGGCGGCTGAAGCTAAAACCGAGGAACTTTCGCTCCCATGGCCTTCCGACAGCACTCTTGGCTTCATTTACTTTGAGCTTGAGCTTGGAGGTGAGGTAGCGGGAGATACTCTCCAGTACCCTTCTCCCCGCCCGCAGGCTTTTCACGTAAATGTTGCAGTCATCGGCATATCGGGCGAACCGGTGTCCCCGCCTCTCAAGCTCCCGGTCCAACTGATCCAGAAGCGGGTTACTGAGCAGCGGGGAAAGAGGACCGCCCCGGGGTGTACCCTCCACCGTCTCATGCAAACAGTCGTGATCCAGGACGCCTGCTTTCAGGAAGCGGCGAATCAGCGTAACAACACGCCCGTCGCTTACCCGCTTCACGACCTCCCCCAGGAGCTTGTCGTGATTCACTCGATCGAAAAATTTTTCGAGATCCATATCCACGACATACCCATAGCCGCTTCCCAGGTGCTTTTGGGCGCACCGGAGAGCCTGATGGGCACTGCGCCCAGGCCTGAACCCAAAACTCCACGGCGAGAACGTCGGGTCCCACTCAGGCTGGAGAACCTGCAGCACCGCCTGTTGAATCAGGCGATCGACCGCAGTGGGCACTCCTAACTTCCTGGTCCCACCCCCAGGCTTGGGGATGTTCACCCGCTTTACCGGTTGAGGCTCATAGACGCCCGAAAGCAAGGCCTCTCTCACTTCAGGCCAATGCGCCTGAAGGTAAGGACCCAGCTCTTTCACCGTCATCCCATCTATGCCGGGGCTCCCCCCATTGCTCAAAACATGTCTGTACGCCTTGAACATATTGTCCGTACAGACAACCCGTTCCATCAGCTGCACTTCCAACGACGGACTCTCGGTCACAATCTCGCTATAATCCTGTTCGCCCTTCTTCACGAAGGGCAGCCACAGTTGTATTGCCGGCTTACAGTTCATCCGATCTTGCTCCGATTATCCACTCCTACCGTTCAGGCCTTCAGTCTCCTGGTTTCCGGCTCGGCATATCTGTTGTCTCCGCCTTTCGGCACTGGAGTGCCTCAATAGCTTTGCCTGCCACAAGACCTACTATACCTTCTGCTGACTCCTGCACGGCGGTCAGACTCGATTGCTCTTGTCTCAGTTCTCTCCTCCGGCTCCAGGCTGAAGTTTGTTTTCTCTGTTTCCCGCCTGGTTTCCCGACGGTGCCACATCATCTCAGCCATACCTTGAGGCGAACACCGTACAGGCCTCCCTGGGTAAGACACAGAACTGTCTGCGCGTAAGCGCCGGATTTATAAAGCACACCCCAATCGCAGATGGAGGACTTCGCAGTCACGTGCCCGCTCGTCCCGGGTGTACCACACCTCATATCCGGTTCCTGTTCGTCGCCCCGCGCTTTTGGATTGGGCTTCCTCCAGACCCCACCTCACGATGACGCCTTTGCCCTTCTCCTAATCTTCGGCTCTGCGAACACCTGATGCGAGGACTTTCACCTCGCTAGCTCTGTGCCATGCCAGGCACACACGCCGGCCATCACCGGCACGCAACCACGCCGCCAAGGAACTTCAAAAGGACGCCACCAAATAATCCCGGCGTGGTTGCATGTCCGGGTGCATGGCTAGGTTCGGGCAGAGGCTATTCCATGCCTCGGAAATGGGCCCAGATCTCTAGATCATCCTTGCCCTCCCGCTTCATCTTCAGCAGAGCTTCGAGGTCATCTGGTTGGCTCACTATCTCCCACGCAAGATCGTGAAGCGCGGAGGCCCACAGAGAGTCAAAGATCTCCTGAAATTGGCTGGGAGACACTCCGTATCGATCCAGAAGCGAAGCGATCGCTGGCTTTCTGGCCACTGCTGAGAGGCGCTCTCTTCGTGCGTCGCCCTCCTTCTGAACCCTCGCCATGACGCTCTCAAGGCTCTTGCCAGCAGCGAGTTCCGCGAATACATCGGTTTCTCCTTGCCTGTCGTCCACGCCGGTACGATAGCCAAGTATCCTCCGAGCGACGAGCCTGGCAAGCGGGCGCGATAGCCCAACAAGAATAAACGGACTGATGAGCGCCAACAATCCCCATTTCCAACCGAGGACAAAGAAGCTCACAGTGACGGATACAACGATAGCAAGGCCGAGGCAACCCTCGATCACCCTCTTTGATCTTCCCCTGAGGTAGAGATTGAGCGTGTAGAGGAAGCAAAGGACGGCAATCAGCGAAAAGATGACGGTTCGAGTAGGCATCGACGCTCCTTGGAATATTTGCCGCGTGGCTGGCTTGAAGCGGTTGTTAACGGCCTTTTCTGAGATTTTCAACCTCGATTGGCTTTAGATTCATTTCCTTGTAGATTTCCAGTATGCCTTCTTCTGCAGTACAGTTTAAACTTTTTCTGAGTTCGGGTATCCGAGATTTATCGTCTTCAGTGCCTCTCTCCAACTCATACAAACGTTGGAGTCCGTTTCGGACTGTAAGCCATTTGTCTGGAAACCTGCCTGGCAGAAATAGGCGATTACTAAAAAACCATGACTCCCTTTCAATTATCTGATGGAGCGCTTTTTCAGTTTTTGAGCTGCCTAGTAACGAGGTGATCTCTTTCATGAAGGAATACGCTTCAGCATTCGCGGTGACCTTCTTCTGCGCGATGGCTTCATTCATCTTTACTTTCAGCGAATATTTCATTTGAAGCCATGAAGCGATGAATCCACCGAGAATTGCCAGTAAACCACCGATGATCGTATTCAACATCCTAAAACCTCCAACTGAATTGGCTAACGGCAGAACTCACCCGTGGCTATGGAGCACAGCGGAATAGCCTCCGGTGCGGTGATTCGTTGGGCTATTTCAATCTTTTTATGGCTTCCACGTTGGCGTTAAACCATGTCCCCCACGAATCCATGAGTTGTTGACCTGACAGAGATATGCGTGCATCTGCTGTCTCGTTCCCGCGGATGACAAGGCGGAGCCCTGCGCGATATTCCCGGTCGAAGTGTTGTCCCCAACCCTTGTACTTCTGCTCCAGAAAGTCCGCATCCACCTTTTCCGCGTGAGCAAGAGCCTGCCTGTAGTGCTTCATCATCTGGTCTGCGTCTTCAGAACTCATGATCGAGTAACCAGGCCCTTTGTTGACCACGCGCGTTGCTTGATTCGCCGAGTCGATTGACGCGATGAACTCCTGTAGGTTGACGACGTCGCCAGGACTGGGGGGCTTTCGGATAAAGTCGATTCCGGTTGTGACGAGGAGATAGCCAAGCGCAACTTGAAGCACAACGGCAACGAAGCAGGCGAATGCCTTACCTATGGCCCGCTCGCGCAGAGACGAGCAGAAGACGATGAATGGAGGGATGGTCGTCTTAACCAGTCCCAATGCCATGAGAAGAAATAATATGCCGACTGCTGTTTTCATCCTATTTCTACCTTAATCGCGGTGCTGACCCGTGGAACGAAACTTGCAGCGCCGAAGGCGCATGCAAGCGAGGGCCATCTGGTCAAGTGCCTTTTCTGCTGCGCTTGCGCGGCGGGGCAAGGCACGGACGAAGTCAGCGCCGTGTTCTTGCCGACGCGCCAAGGAGCTATAAGTACAGCGTCACACAAAAGAGTGTCCGTTAGGCCGCCTGCTTATGATCATCAGGATAGGCCATGATCTTGGCGACTGACTTGGTCGTCCATTTGAAAGGGTGCGCTCTCTTGTTCCACTGCTCAATGAAAAGATAGATCTTGTCGCGCAAATCTTCGATAGAGGCAAAATCGGCGATTTTGAAGCGCTTGCGTTGTAGGATGCTAAACCACTGCTCCACTTGATTCATCCAGGAGCAGTGGACGGGAGTGAAATGGAAAAGAAAACGTGGGTGTTTGCCCAACCATTTCAGGACCTCCTTGCCCTTGTGGACACGCAAGTTGTCGCAAACGATATGAATCGTGGTGATGTGATCCGGGATTTGGGCATCCAGATATTCCAGGAAGCTGATGAACTCCACTTGTCGTTTTCGTCTGAAGCACCGGCCGTAAACGTTGCCTGTCCGGGTGTCAAAAGCGGCAAAGAGGTTGAGCGCTCCCTTGCGGGTGTATTCGTTTTCGACCCGTACGGATTTCTTGGGTTTCGCCGGCTTGGTCGGTTGCTTTCGAGTCCGGGGTTGCAGAGAGGTTTTTTCATCAAGGCTGAGGACTTTCTCGTAGGGATGCAGGGGGCGGGTGTACAAGTCGCAGGTTTCCCTCACCTGGGCATAGAATGCGTCATCGCGGGGTGTCTTGTCCCCAAGCCACATGTGATGTCGCCAAGGCTTTAAGTGGTGGTTGTTCAGGATGCGCCTCACGGTTTCTGCCGAGATGCTTTCGACGGTGCCGTCTTCTTGAAGTTTGCGGGCGAGTTCCTGGCAATCCCAGACCGACAGGGATCTACCAAATTGATCCGGCATTTCGCAGGCGAGCTTCACCAGATGCAGAGCAACCTCAGGGGGAAAAAGAGGGCTTTCGCCCTCGACCCGGCTTGTCTTTGAGGCCTTCAATACGCTTTGCTGTGAACCGGGTGACCCAGAGGCGAACGATGCGACGCCCCATGCCGACAATTCGGCCGGTCTCCGCAAGGCTCTTTCCTTCAGAGACAAGCAAGATGGCTCGGGCTCTGCGAGCCAAACCCGCGAGCGTGCTGGGACTCCGTACCCAGTGACTGAGTTCACGATGTTCTTCTTCGGTGAGAGCCACAACATAGGGAGATTTACGGCCACGCATCTTGAGTCCTCCTGGTAGATGGTTTCACCTTGGACTACAACAGATGCGACTTTTTGTCCACTCATTTCAGCTACCTATTTTGGGACACTTTATTGTGTGACGCTGTAATAAGCAGCCAGCTATCCAGCGGACAGCTTGAATGCCAGATTAGGCGTCAGGCAAGAAATAAATATCCGAGCTGACTATCCGGCCGTCATTTCCGTGGGCTTTAAGGCGGGAATGACAAGAGGGCGCACGCCGGAGGATGCCGATTTATTGCCTTTCGCCTTAGCCGACGTATCTCATTGTTGCCCGCCTAATGTCCCGAGCTCTGTCATGATCGCCACAGGCAATGCATGCTGCCTCTTGACATAGCCCAATCAGGACGTGGGCTCCTCCATAGAACTGAACGAGAAACTTTTCGCGTGGCTCCGGGTGGCCGAAAGCTCGATGAACATCAGCCGCCAAAGTGCGAGAAAGAGCTTCAATGTGACCTTGGCAGTCGACATACTTTTCTCGGTAATTCCATGGCCGGGAGCCTTCTTGCGCACCCAAATGAGAACTGAGCATTTTGTCAAAGTTCAGTTGATCTCTCGCATCTTTGATGTAGTCCCATGCGATACCGATCATGCATGTGAGCTGAAAACCCTTTAGGAGGTCCTCCAATTCACTCCCAGGAGCTATATCGCGAGAGAGCTTGGATACATCGGCTCCTTCTCTCTTGAGTTGCATCAGTGACCCGAGAATATACTCTTCACGTAGAGACTCGAACGAAGCGGCTAAAGTATTGACGACTTTTGGAAACTGTTCAGTCCCAATGTATTTACGCCTGCTGAAGATACCCACGGTTCCTCCTTTTCGGCTAACAAGTAATTCTATAGTTTCAGTATATCTCCAGGACACGGGGCAGATTTCCAATGTCCAACAACAAAAAGAGAGCACGGATTGGCAATCATTGCATCGTGTTGAATTTTCTCATCATCCTAATTTTCTTTATATTTTATGGATAAGGGTCCTGCAAGAATTTTCCGAGGCAATGCATGGCTCTTTCCGGCTATCACGAACAATGGAAAGATCTCCTGAAACTGGAGAGCACCATATGCTCAAAATCCTTTCGGCTTTGTAGGCCACAATTGGCTGGATGCCAAAGAGTTGTTGACGCATTTCGCGATCGATGCCACGTGGGGGGACGTTTGCGCTCCAGGCAATTCTTCCGGCACGTGATTGGGGAGCAAAGGTCACCCTGTGCAAGGCCCATCCTCAGCACCATTATAGGGCTGGATTTCAGCAAGATAACGGTTGCATGGGGATTGATGACAGAGATATGGAAATCGTCCGTTCTGAAAAAATGCATTCTTCCACATCCACCCAAAAAGGGATTGGCCCCTGCCCCGAGGAGCGGAATACGACGTTGACTATGTTCCGGAAGTCTTCTCCAGCCAGTACGACTGTTTGTGCCCCCTGGCTTCGAAGGTTCTTACGGCCTCCTCAGCCTCGCGCCGCAGGAGATTTCGAGCCACCTCGAACCGGTTGCCGTTGTCGTCCTCTCGCCAGACACTCCAGCAACGTTCCTCCGAAGCACCTGGTGCAATTGTACGCACAGTCATAGGAACCCCTCCGAGCGCAGGCCTGGGGGGACAATGTCGTTGACCTGACGCCACCCTCATGAAAACCGGGGTCCAAAAAGTCTTCATTTTCCTGGATTCCGACTTTCGCCGGAATGACGGAAGTTGGTTGAGTCACCCCCTATGGGCTTTTGCCCACACTGAAGGATGATCACCTCCTGCGCCTGGAGACGCGGCTGCTTCCCTTCGGTCTGATGATAACCTCCTCGACTTCGTCGTCCAGGAGAGGTTGCTCACCGTAAGAGCTCAGAAACCGGGCAACAAAGTCCAGGGAGAACCCGAGGGATATCACACCGATCAGGACACCGATGTCGAAATCCACGGTCGGCATCATCCAGTTCAGAAGAAACCCGACGCCGATGCCCGAAGCGACCAGAATGATCAAAAGGACAAAGAAGAGTACGAGTGGGAGCATAATTCCTGTTCCTCGTGATGGGATCTGCACGGCCGAATGGATTCATGGCCGAGGCAGGCAACGAAAGCTGGTGATGGGCTGAGCCTTGCCGGCAGCCAGCCCATCAGCCTCATGCGAACGACCCTCTCGGCCGTTCCTGCTTCTGGAGGCTCTCTAAACAATTTCCTTCACCGCCGCGACCAGTTTCGTCGCGTCGGGGATGTAAAAGCGTTCCAGGGGCGGACTGGCAGGTACGGGGATGTCGGGACCCGTCACGCGCCGAAAGGGGGCTTTCATACTCCCAAAGGCCTCCTCCATGACCACGGCGCAGATTTCCCCGGCGAAGCCCCCCGTTCGGGATGCTTCGTGCAAAACCACCAGGCGGCCGGTCTTGCGGGTGGACTGGAGGATCGTTTCCTTGTCCAGGGGAACAAGGGTACGAAGGTCCACCACCTCAACGTCGATCCCCTCCTCCGCCAGCTGAGCCGCTGCCTGCATGGCCACACCGAGCATCTTGGACCAGGTCACGACGGTCACGTCCGAGCCCTCCCGCTTGACCTCGGCCTTGCCGATGGGGATCAGGTAGGGTTCCTCCGGGACGGGCCCGGGAGCAAAATACAGCATCATGTCTTCGATGAAGATGACGGGATCTTCATCCCGGATGGCCGCTTTCAAAAGCCCCTTGGCGTCGGCCGGCGTCGAGGGCATGATGACCTTGAGCCCCGGGCAGTGGGCCACCCAGGCTTCCAGGTTGTGGGAATGCTGGCATCCGGCACCGAAGCCGGCACCGCTCTTCATGCGTATCACCAGGGGAAAAGTGGATTTTCCTCCCGAAAGATACCGGAGCTTCGCCGCATGATTGACGATCATGTCCGAAGCCAGAGTGAAGAAGGGGTTGAACATGATTTCCACAACCGGCCTGAGACCGGCAGCGGCGGCTCCCACTGCCAGACCCGCGATGGCGGCTTCGGAAACGGGCGTGTCTTTGACCCTCCCGGGGCCGAATTCCCCCAGGAGGCCGGCTGTCGGAAGCATGGGGCTGTCGTGGATGCTCACGCCCACGCCTTCCCCTGCAATGAAAACACGAGAGTCCCGCTGCATTTCTTCCCGGAGGGCCTGATTCACGGCCTGTCCCATTCCTAACTGCTGCATGGCGCTCTTCCTTTCATCAAGAAGCAACGAGGACATCTTCCAGTGCCTCATGCGGTTCGGGGTAGGGGCTCTCTTCGGCAAATCGCACGGCATCCTGCACCAGGCGGTCGACTTCCGCCTGCAGGGCTTCCAGTTCTTGGGGCGTGATCAGCCCCTGGGCGAGCATTTCGCCGTGGAGCCTGGGGAGCGGACATTTTTCCGTCCACATCTGGATTTCTTCTCTGGGCTGATAATGCTGAGGATCGCTCTCTCCATGCCCGCGGCAGCGGTAGGTCTTGCACTCGATGAGGGTGGGGCCGAGGCCTCCCAGAGCACGCTCCCTGGCGCGGCGGGTCGCTTCATACACCGCCAGCGCATCGTTCCCGTCCACAATCTCTCCAGGCATGGCATAGGCGCCGGCCCGGTCGGCGACGTTTTGAACCCGGGTATGCTCTTCGTAGCGTTGAGCGCCCGCGTAGAGGTTGTTTTCGCACACAAAGATCACCGGCAGCTTCCAGAGGCTTGCCAGGTTCAACGCCTCATGGAACGAGCCTTCATCGGCCGCGCCGTCTCCGAAGAAGCAGACGGTTACCGTTCTTTCCTGGCGGTACATCTGGGCGAAGGCAAATCCCACCGCCAGGGGAAGCCCCCCACCCACCACTGTCGTCGTGCATGGAGCGTTGACCTCGGGGACCGCCAGGTGGAGGGTCCCGCTCTTGCCCCTGTTGCAGCCCGTGGCCTTGCCGTAGATCTCGGCCATCAGGGTTCTGGGGTCGGCGCCCTTGGCGAGGAGGTGACTGTGGCTGCGGTGGTTGGTGAGGATGACATCTTCCGGGCTCAACGCCGCGCAGACGCCCGAGCCCACCGCTTCCTGGCCCGTGCAGAGGATCATCATCCCGGGGATTTTCCCCTGCACCTTGCACAGTTCCACCAGGGCATCCTCGAAGCTGCGCGCCAGGAGCAAGGTTCGGAGCATCTCCCATTGCTTGTCTTTGGACACTTGCATAAGTCCTCCCTTCGTGTCGTTCCACGTTCATTGCCCACACTCAAAGCGGTCCCAGTATCCCGGAATGAGCCCCAAATGTAAATACGAGTCCCTGGAATCTTTTTCTGCATTCTTCCAGGTGGATACTTATTCTCTTGATACCGGTCGCAGGAGCGTTTAAGGTTTTTCAACGGCCCGGGATCGACCTCACGAAGGATATTCCCGGAGTTGGAAGCAACTCTTCCCGGGAACTTCCCATCTTTCGGCCGGAGAGCGGGGGCGGCAAGATCCCGTAATGCGTAATTCCATGAGCTTTGGAAGATACGAGGTGAAAAATGGACGTTGTATTTCTTTCCAGACTGCAGTTCGGACTGACCACCGCCTTTCACATCCTCTTTCCCACCTTGACCATCGGATTGGCCCTGTATCTCGTTGTCACAGAATTTTTGTGGCTGCGCACCAAAAACGAGATCTACTATCGCATGTACCGATTCTGGGTGAAGATTTTCGCCATTCATTTCGCCGTGGGGGTGGTATCCGGCATCACCCTGGAGTTTGAGTTCGGCACCAATTTCGCTCGATTTTCCCAGGCGGTGGCCAACGTCATCGCTCCCCTCATGGCGTATGAAGGCATGACGGCATTTTTTCTCGAAGCCGGCTTCCTCGGCATCATGCTCTTCGGCTGGAAAAGGGTTCCCCCCGCCATCCATTTCCTCTCCACCTGCCTTGTGGGCCTTGGGGCCAGCCTTTCGGCCTTCTGGATCATGGCCGCCAACTCGTGGATGCAGACCCCGGCGGGCTATGAGCTCGTGGACGGGCGCTTCATGGTTACGGACTTTTACGCGGCCATTTTCAATCCTGCCTTTCCCACTCACCTCATTCACATGATCCTGGCGTCCTACGAAACCACGGCCTTCGTCGTCGCGGGCATCAGCGCCTTCTTCCTGCTCCAGGAGAAGAACGTACCTTTCTACCGCAAATCCCTGGGCCTGGCACTCATCCTGGCAGCACTCCTCGCCCCCCTCCAGGTTTTTGTGGGGGACCAGAAGGGCCTCGTCGTCGCGCGCCACCAGCCCGCCAAACTGGCGGCCATGGAAGCCCTCTGGAACACCAACCTCACGGGAGGCGCCCCTCTCGCCCTCTTTGCCATCCCGGACATGAAGGAGGAGCGGAACCGCTTCGAGCTCACGGTCCCCAACGGGCTGAGCCTCCTCATCACCCATTCCCTCGACGGCAAAGTCCTGGGCCTGAAGGAATTCCCTCATGAAGACCGCCCCAATGCGGCCGTCACCTTCTGGTCCTTCCGCATCATGGCGGGCATAGGCTTCGTCTTCATGGCGGTCATGCTCTGGGCGGGATACCTTTGGCTCCGGGGGAAGCTTTTCGTATCCCGACGCTTCCTCATGACTCTCGTGGCCGTGCAGCCCCTCGGATTCATCGCCACCATTTCGGGGTGGATCACCGCCGAGGTGGGTCGCCAGCCCTGGGTGGTTTACGGCCTCATGCGCACGGCGGACGGGGTTTCTCCCATCGCGGCGGGAAACGTCCTGTGGTCTTTGACGCTTTTCATGCTCTTCTTCGCCCTCATCGGGGCGAGCTATTTCTTTTATGTTCTGAGGACACTTCGTGCCGGCCCGGATCTCACCAGCCCCATTCCCCCGGTTCAATTGCCTGCGGGGATGCAGCCCGGCGTCGAAGCCTCTTGATGCCGGTAAACATTTTCCCCGCCTGGGGATGAGAGAGGCGCAGCACAAGGATTCTCCGGTATTTGCCGGGCAAACCAATTCATGGAGGTCGATGCATGGCTCTCGTTCATTTGTGGCTCTGTCTCGTGGGTCTTGTCATCATTCTTTATGTCGTCCTGGACGGCTTCAGTCTCGGTGTGGGGATCCTGTTTCCCACCGCCAAGTGTGAAGAAGAGCGCGACGTGCTCATGAACAGCATTGCGCCCGTGTGGGACGCAAATCAGACCTGGCTCGTATTTGGAGGAGGCGCGCTCTTCGCCACCTTTCCCATGGTCTACACGGTCCTTTTCAGCGCCCTCTACATCCCTCTCCTCACATTCATCTTCGGCCTGATCTTCCGAGGAGTGGCCTTCGAATTCCGCGCCAATTCCCGGAACAAGGCGAAATGGAACCGGGCCTTTTTCTGCGGCAGCCTCGTGGCGGTTTTTGCCCAGGGCTTGACCCTGGGAGGGTACATTTCCGGGACGACGGTGGTGAACGGACAGTTTGCGGGGGGCGCGCTGGACTGGCTGCAGCCCTTCACCGTCATGGTGGGACTGGCCCTCATCGCCGGCTACGTGCTCCTGGGAGCCACTTACCTCATCATCAAGACAACGGGGACCGTCCAGGAGCGCGCCTACAGGCAGGCTTTCCAGGCCGCTCTGGCAGTAGCGGCCTTCATGCTGGTGGTGAGCGTGTGGACTCCGGTTCTGAATCCGTCCATTCCAGGCCGATGGCTCAGCGCACCCCGCGTTTACTTCATCTGGACGTTTCCCCTGCTCGGCATCGCAGCGTTTCTGTTTCTTCTGAAGAGCCTGAGAAGCAGAAAAATCCTGGAGCCTTTCCTGAGTGCCGTGGTGTTGTTCATTTCCGCCTACCTGGGGCTTCTGGCCGCCCTTCACCCTTATGCCGTTCCCCCCAGCGTGACGGTTTACGAAGCGGCGTCCCAGCATGAGACCCTGGTTTTCACCCTTTGGGGAGCCTGCCTCGTGCTGCCCGTAGTGCTGGGATACAATATTTACAGTTACTGGGTGTTTCGCGGGAAAGTGCTGCCGGAGGAAGGCTACCACTGAGTACGGATTCACAGAAAGAGAAGAAGGGCCCCCTCTTCAAGAAGGCAAATTGCATGACTCAAAGGTTCAAGCTGGAGAGCGAATACATCGAGCTGAGCAAGCTCCTGAAAGTCACCGGTCTTTGCGACAGCGGCGGCATGGCGAAAGTCGCCATCGTCGAGGGGCAGGTGAAGGTCGACGGGAGCGTGGAGACCCGCAAAGGTCGGAAGATCCGCAAGGGCCAGGTGGTGGAGCTGGCGGGAAACAGGATCGAGGTCCAGTAGTTTGCCCGATGGGGGAAACGACTGTTACTCGATGATTTCGATGAGGTCCAACAGTCCTTCCTGATTCACATCGTAGACGACGGTGCCGCTGTCTTCCAGGACCGCGGCTGCAAGCTCGGGGGTGCATTCCCGTATGTAAAGCCTGTCGCTCCTTTCGGCCTGCCCGGCATGGAACAGCTCTGCCCGGAGGGCTTCATCCATGCCCCCCTCCAGCCACTCGGCGGCATCGGCCCTGGCGGCTTCGGCGGTTTCGCCGATCCCGAAAATTCCACCATCAGGCTGATACAATGCAAACATGTCGTTCTCTCCTCATTTCATCCACTCTAGATCCCTCAGCGGAAGCCTCTATGCAGGACACACGGGGAAATCCGCAGCTCTCCTGTCCCGAAACCCATCTTCCTGAGAGGCTGACCAAAAATTCGTTTCCAAAATCAAGCTGGGGCACTTTAACAAATCCCCGGCAAAGAAGGTCCTGAAAATTGATCTTTCCCTCGTTCAGGGGTAGTGTATCCTGATTCGACAGGATGAAAAGAAGTGCGCTGGCTGCCCATGTGATGGCGGCAGCCCGATACGATAAAAAGAACCGGCAGGCTGGGGAGCCGGCGGCCTGCCATAATGAAGGGAATTCCATGGGGAAAGATTACGCCGTGATCCGTCGGCAGGAGCACCTGGGGCTGAGCGCCATGGCATTGCTGGTGATTTTGTGCGCCAGTTGGGGCCTGCAGCAGGTCGTCATCAAGGTCGTCAATGTGGAAATCTCCCCCCTGCTGCAGGCCGCCATCCGATCACTGGGCGCCACCGTGCTCATCTGGCTCTGGATGGTCGCGCGACGGGAGCCCATCCTGGACCGGGACGGGACCCTGTGGTGGGGAATCGCCGCCGGTTTGCTCTTCTCCGGGGAATTCCTCCTCATTTATTGGGGGCTCGAATTCACCAATGCTTCCCGGGCAGTCATTTACCTCTATACTTCCCCCTTTGTGGTGGCCATCGGCGCACAAATCTTCATTCCCGGCGAGCACCTGCGTACCAGTCAGATCATCGGCCTCTGCTGCGCCTTTGCAGGCATTCTCGTGGCCTTCGGTGAGTCGCTGCAGCTCCCCACCCGCCGCATGCTCATTGGAGACGCCATGCTGGTCGGGGCGGCGGTGTTCTGGGGGGCGACGACGGTCCTCGTCAAAGCGGGCCCGCTGGCTCGGATTCAGCCGGCCAAGACGCTGCTCTACCAGCTGGCCGTTTCGGCCGTGGTTCTGCAGTTGGGCTCCATGGCCCTGGGCGAGCCCGGAATAAGGGAAATAACGCCGACCATCATTGGGTGCCTCGTGTACCAGATCGTCTGGATCGCCTTCATCACTTATCTCGTCTGGTTCTGGCTCATCAGCCGTTACCCCGTCGCGCGGCTGGCTTCCTTCACCTTTCTGACACCCCTGTTTGGCGTGATCGCCGGCAGTCTCTTCCTGAAAGAGCCTCTCACACACGCCCTCATCACAGCGCTTCTCCTGGTGGGCGCCGGCATTTTTCTGGTGAACCGCCCGGTGCGCGTGCCGAGCCTTGCACAGGAAAGCACCCGAAGCCCGTGAGGTGAGAGAGAAGACCGGCAGACCGAATCCTAATCCAGGACGGATTCTATGTCCTCGAAGAGATCTTCCATTTCGTACAGCATCCGATCCGCCTCGGCCAGATTCCAGTTGGCGATGCGCTCCACGATGCCCTTGTGGAGCATTCGGAGTTTTTCCGCATGCTGGAGCAGGACGGTTCTCAGCTGTGTTCCTTCAAAACGATAGAGAAGTTGATCCAGCTGCCCGGCAAGCTCAAAAAGCGACGGATTCCGCCCGACGAGATCAGCATCCAGATATCCCATGTGCCGGGCCAGTTTCGGGTACACTTTTTCCAGGTCTCCTGAATAAGCCGGGCTCACGGTGACCTTCAGTTGCATGTATTTGCTCATGTCCATCTCCTTCGCTTCGCTGTTTCCAGGCACCATCGGCCGTAGAATCTTAAAATCAAACGAGTTCAAGGAATTTTCAGGGTGGCAGGATTATAATAAAGTTTAGATTCCTCTGCCGGTATTCTTTCAATATGCGTGATCTTTCCCAGAGGCATGAGCCCTCGACGTGACGAGCAGTGCAGGACAACAATTCAATCGGAGACCTGGACCATGGCGGTTGACTCCCTGAAGATCCTGATTGTGGATGACGAAGCCAACATCCGAAAAACCCTGTCCTTTTGTCTTGAAAACAGCGGTCACACGGTCGTTGCCGTCAGCAATTTCCAGGATGCACTGATGGAGGCATCCCGGCAGGTTTTTGAGCTGGCCTTCGTGGACCTTCGCCTGGGCACAGCCAGCGGAATGGACCTGATTCCTGCCCTGCTCGCCGTCACACCCTGGATAAAAATCATCGTCATCACCGCTTATTCCTCCATTGAATCGGCTGTCGAAGCCATGCGCCGAGGAGCGGCCGACTATCTTCCCAAGCCTTTCACGCCCGCCCAGGTGGAGCTGGCAGCCCGAAAAATCCTGGAAATGCGAAATCTCGAGCAGAAGATTGAGCGATTGCAGCATGACCTGGAGCACCTGCGCCCGGAAATCGAGCTTTCCAGCGAAAGCCACTCCATGCAAAAAGCCATCGCCCTGGCTCGACAGGTAGCACCCACCAATGCCACCGTATTGCTGCGGGGAGAGAGTGGAACGGGAAAATCGCTCTTCGCCCGGGCCATCCACGCCTGGAGCACCAGGTCTCAGAAGCCCTTCGGCATTGTGTCGTGCCCGTCCCTCTCCACAGAGCTCCTGGAAAGCGAGCTTTTCGGGCACGTCAAGGGCGCTTTCACCGGCGCGGTCCGAAACAATCCCGGTCGCATCGCCGCCTGCGAGGGGGGCACCCTTTTCCTGGACGAAATCGGCGACCTCCCCCTGTCCATCCAACCCAAGCTCCTGCGCTTCCTTCAGGACAGAGAATACGAGCACGTGGGCGACCCAGCCACACACAAGGCCGATGTCCGCATCCTCGCCGCCACCAACGCAGATCTCGACAAGGCCGTGCAGGAGGGGCGCTTCCGGCAGGACCTTTTCTACCGGCTGAACGTCATCCAGATTGCCATTCCTCCCCTGCGGGAGCACCCGGAAGACATTGTTCCTCTGGCGGAACGGTTCCTTCTCTTCTTTGGGCGCCAGAAGCACCACACCTTTCTTGGGCTCACCGATGAAGCGAGGGACTCCCTGAAGCGCTATCCCTGGCCGGGGAATGTTCGGGAACTGCAAAACGCCATGGAGCGGGCGGCCATTCTCTGCCAGACCGATCGCGTGGGCGTGGAATACCTGCCGGATCATCCTCCCCCGGCTCCTCCCATCCCCGGCATCGGAGATCCTGTGAGCGTCGAGAAGATCGAGGAGCTGCATATTCGCAGCGTTCTGGCATCGTCCAAATCCCTCCAGGAGGCTGCTGAGACCCTTGGACTGGATCAGGCCACTCTCTGGCGCCGTCGGAAGAAATACGGGATTTGACATCCAATTCCTCCGCCCATGACCAGGAGTCGGACAAGCCTCGGACGCTCCCGTTTTTTCAAGGAAGAAAACCTTGCAGGATGCAAGGCTTGGGCAGACCCTGTCTTGCAGAGTGAAATCAGCCCTGACCCCCCGATTCATTGATTCATTGAATTTCCAATAGCATACATCCATGAGAACCCCGGCACATCTGTTGCTCTTACCAATTGGAGTGGAGGGCAAAACATGTTGGGAATACGAGCAAAATTATCCCTGGGCTTTGGAGGGCTGTTCGTCATCATCCTGATCATCGGCGTGCAGAGCATTTTGCATCTCACCACCCTGGGACATTCCGTAGACACCCTTCTGCGGGAAAATTACCGGAGTGTCTTCGCCTGTCAGCAGATGCAGGACGCTCTCGAACGCATGGACAGTGGGACGCTGTTCACGCTGCTGGGGGAAGACGGCCTCGGCCGGCAGCTCATCGCCGGAAGTAGACCAACCTTTGAACAGGCGCTCCAGGTCGAATTGAACAACATCACCCTGCCGGGCGAAGAAGCAGCTGCGAACCATTTGCGAGACCTTTTCGCACAATACGGGAAGACCCTGGGGGAAGTGATGGATCCCCTCTCCCCCCTTCATGACCGCAAAACGGCTTATTTCGACCGACTGCTGCCGCTCTTTCACCAGATCAAGGAAATTGCCAGCACGATCCTGCAGATGAATCAGCAGAACATGGCGGACGCCAACCAACGGGCTCGGACCGGAGCTGCAGACGCCAAGCGGCACATGTATATTCTGCTGAGCTTTGGCGCAGCCGTCGCCATGGTCTTCATTCTGTTCACGGGGCGATGGATCCTGCGCCCCATCCAGCGTCTGACCCGATCGGCCGACGAAATTCGGAAAGGGAATCTCGATCTCGTCGTCCAGAGCGCCTCCAACGACGAAATCGGACGGCTTTCGGAAGCCTTCAACGAGATGGCCTCCGGTCTGAGAGAATTCAGGAGGAATAGCCGTACACGGATGGATCGCATCCAGCGCTCCACCCGCCAGGTCTTTAAGAGCCTTCCCGATGCCGTGGCCATTGTGGATCTTGAAGGCCGCGTGGAGGTGTCTACGGAAGCAGCAGCGGAAGTCTTCGGGCTCAAACCGAACGTTCAGGTTCGGAGCCTCGCCTTCGACTGGATGGAAAGCCTGCTCCAGGAGGCCCTCGGCAGCCTGCCCACGCCGGACAATCCGCCCGTCATTCAACGCTTTGTGAAGGGTGAAGAACACTTTTTCAGTTCCGAAGCGGTACCCATCCTCGATGGAGAAAAGCACACCACGGGGGTCATTCTCATTCTGAAAGACGTGACCCGGGAGTTCCATCAGGACGAATTGAAGCGGGGAGTCGTTTCCACCGTCTCGCATCAGCTGAAGACGCCGCTGACTTCTCTTCGCATGGCCATATACCTGCTCCTGGAGGAAAAAGCGGGACCACTGACTCCCAAGCAGATAGAGCTGCTGGTGGCTGCGCGGGATGAGAGCGATCGGCTGCATTCCATCTTGACCAATCTTCTCGATATCAGCCGCATCGAAGCAGGAAGAATGCAAATGGACCTTCAACCCGTATCGCCTCACGAAATGGTGGTCAAACAGGTGGACCGTTTCCGGAGCTCGGCCAGGGACCATGGACTCACCCTGGAACTGGAAGTACCGGTCGATCTTCCCCCGGTGCTGGTGGACACGGCACGCATGGAGCACGTGCTGGTAAATCTCCTGTCCAATGCCATCAAATACACCTCACCGGGAGGCGCCATACGCATCCTGGCCGAAGCAGCCGGGGAGCAAATCTGCTTCAAGGTTTCCGATACGGGCAGAGGAATCCCCGCCCCCTTCCTGGATCGGGTCTTCGACCAGTTCTTTCGTGTACCCGAGCAGAACGGCGGAGAAGGAGAAGGGCTGGGGCTCGCCATCACCAAAGAGATCGTGGAAGCCCATGGTGGTACGATCAGCGTGGAGAGCAAGGAAGGCGAGGGAAGCACCTTCACCTTTTGCCTCCAGCGAACAGATGCCGTTTCAAAAAAGGAATGATGGACATGTTGCCGGACATCGTCTTTATCTCGATCATTGGTGTTTTTTTCGGCCTTTGCGGCTTGCTCGTCAAGGCCATGGAAAGGCTCTGATCATGATGGACATTCTCGTGGGTTCAATCGGGCTGGTCTTGATTCTCTACCTCTGGGCCAGCATTCTTCGACCCGATAAATTCTGAGGGAAGGATGCATCAGATGGCAATCTACGGATGGCTTCAATTGGTGTTGTTTGTGGCCTTGCTTTTCGGGCTGGCAAAACCCGTCGGGCTTTACATCCTTCGGGTGCTCGACGCTGAGGGAAAGACGTTTCTCGATCCGCTCCTCCGCTCCCTCGAACGGTTGCTCTACCGGTTCCTCGGCATTGATCCGCAGCAGGAGCAGACCTGGCAGCAGTACGCCTTTTCCCTCCTGGTGTTCAGTCTTGTCGGCTGCCTGTTCACCTATGGCGTTCTCCGCCTGCAGGGAATCCTGCCCCTCAATCCTCAGCACTTCGGCCCAATGAGTCCGGATCTCGCGTTCAACACGGCTGCCAGCTTCACCACCAACACAGACTGGCAAAACTACGGGGGGGAATCCACCCTCTCCTATTTTTCTCAAATGGTGGGACTTGTCTTCCACAACTTCGTTTCGGCTGCAGCCGGGATCGGAGTGGCCGCAGCCCTCATGCGGGGGATCAGTCGGCACGAAGCGAAGACTGTCGGCAATTTCTGGACGGACATGGTGCGCACGAACCTTTACCTGTTGCTGCCTCTCTCGCTGCTTTTCGCTCTTTTTCTGGTATCGCAGGGCGTGATTCAAACCTTTCAGCCCTATGTTCCAGTGGAAACCCTGGAGCAGACCGCCGAGGGATCTTCTCCGTCCGTACAGACTCTGGCTCAGGGTCCCGTGGCTTCCCAGGCGGCCATCAAGATGCTGGGAACCAACGGCGGCGGGTTCATGAACGCCAACGCCGCGCACCCTTACGAAAATCCGACGCCCCTTTCCAATTTCCTGCAAATTCTCGCCATTTTTCTCATTCCAAGCGGACTCACTTACACCCTCGGGCGCATGACCGGCAACCAACGGCATGGATGGGCCGTCTGGAGCGCCATGGCCCTGCTCTTCCTGGCAGGGCTCCTCGTGGCATGGACTGCGGAAATCGCCGGCAATCCGAGGCTGCACGCCCTGGGAGTGAGCGCCTCCGGGGGGAGCATGGAAGGAAAGGAAGTCCGTTTTGGGATTTTCGGTTCGACCCTTTTTGCCGTCGTGACCACCGACGCATCCTGCGGCGCCGTCAACGCCATGCACGATTCCCTGACTCCCCTGGGCGGGCTCGTGCCTCTGCTCAACATACAGCTGGGAGAAGTGATCTTCGGGGGCGTGGGAGCGGGACTCTACGGCATGCTTGTCTTCGTGGTTCTGACGGTATTCCTGGCGGGACTTATGATCGGCAGGACTCCGGAATACCTGGGAAAAAAGATTGAAGCCTACGACATCAAAGCGAGCGTCATCGCCGTACTGGTCCCCATCTTCAGCATCCTGGGCTTTGCCGGCTGGGCAGCTGTAAGCGGCTGGGGAATAGCGGCACTCGCCAACAGAGGCCCCCATGGACTGAGTGAAATCCTCTACGCCTTCTCGTCCGCGTCGGGAAACAACGGAAGCGCCTTCGCAGGCCTGAACGGCAATACCCCCTGGTACAACATGACGCTCGGGGCCGCCATGCTTGCCGGGCGTTTCTTCATCATCGTGCCGGTCCTGGCCCTGGCGGGCAATCTGGCGCGCAAGAAAAGAGTCTCCGACAGCCAGGGAAGCTTTCCCGTCTCGGATGGAACCTTTGTCCTGCTGCTGGTCGCAACGGTCATCATCGTTGGGGCGCTCACCTTCTTCCCCGCCCTCTCCCTGGGTCCTGTCGTGGAGCATTTCATCATGACCGGATCGGACAGGCTTTTTTAGAAAGGATCCTGACATGGCCGGAAAAAAACAGTCCCTCTTCCATGGGGGAATCGTTGCACGAGCCGCGGTGGAATCTTTCAAGAAGCTCCATCCGCGCTCCATGGTGAAGAATCCCGTCATGTTCGTGACCGAAGTGGGAGCCTTCATCACGACCCTCGGACTTGTGGCCCGAACGGACCAGGAGCCCGTCGGATTCAGCTTCCAGGTGACCCTCTGGCTCTGGTTCACGGTGCTTTTCGCAAATTTTGCCGAAGCCGTCGCCGAAGGACGTGGAAAGGCTCAAGCCAATGAACTTCGGAAAACGCGCACTCAAACCTCAGCCAGGCGGGTGGAACCGGACGGCACCCCTCTCAATATCCCCGCGGATCAGCTGCGTAAAGGGGATGTTGTCCTCGTTTCCGCCGGCGAGATCATCCCGGCGGACGGCGAAATTGTCGAAGGTGCGGCCACCGTTGATGAATCGGCCATCACGGGGGAATCCGCCCCGGTGATCCGTGAAGCCGGCGGCGACCGCAGCGCGGTGACGGGCGGCACGAAGGTGCTTTCAGACAGTATCCGGGTTCGTGTTACGGCAAATCCCGGCGAAAGCTTCCTGGATCATATGATCGGGCTGGTGGAAGGAGCCAGGCGTCAGAAGACCCCCAACGAGATCGCTTTGACCATACTTCTCTCGGCCCTCACCCTCATATTCCTGGTGGCGATCCTTTCCTTCAAGCTCTTTGGGCTTTACTCCAACGTGTCCTTTTCCGTCACGGTTCTCGTGGCTCTGCTGGTATGCCTCATTCCCACCACCATCGGAGGCCTGCTCAGCGCCATCGGAATCGCCGGCATCGACCGCCTGGTGCAGAAGAATGTCCTCGCCATGAGCGGACGCGCTGTGGAAGCCGCTGGAGACGTGGATGTACTGCTTCTCGACAAAACGGGAACCATCACCCTGGGAGACCGCCAGGCATCTGAGCTCCTGCCGGCCGCAGGGGTGCGTGTGGAAGAGCTCGCCGATGCCGCACAGCTGGCCTCCCTGGCCGACGAGACTCCCGAGGGGCGGAGCATTGTCGTGCTGGCCAAGCAATACGGCCTCAGAGGCCGTTCCATTGCGGAAATGCCTCATGCCCGGTTCATTCCTTTCACGGCTCAAACCCGCATGAGCGGCATCGACACCGACGGCCGAAGGATCCGCAAAGGTGCTTCCGACGCCATTCGGGAATACACCGACCGCCCCTTCCCTCCAGAAATCGCTGCGGCGGTTGAAGAGATTTCCCAAAAGGGCGGCACGCCCCTGGTGGTTTCGGACAATGATCGGGTGCTGGGGGTCGTCCATCTCAAGGACATCGTCAAAGGAGGGCTCAGGGACCGCTTCGAGCGCTTCCGCGCCATGGGCATCAGGACGGTGATGATCACCGGGGATAATCGCCTCACGGCGGCAGCCATTGCCGAGGAAGCCGGTGTGGACGATTTCCTCGCCGAAGCGCGACCCGAAGACAAGCTCGCCCTCATCCGAAAAGAACAGGCGGCGGGCCACCTGGTCGCCATGACGGGAGATGGGACCAACGACGCTCCAGCCCTGGCCCAGGCCGATGTGGGAGTCGCCATGAATACGGGAACCCAGGCCGCCAAGGAAGCGGGAAACATGGTGGATCTCGACTCGAATCCCACCAAGCTCATTGAAATTGTGGAGATCGGAAAGCAGATGCTAATGACCCGGGGGGCGCTCACGACTTTCAGCATCGCCAACGATGTGGCCAAATACTTCGCCATCCTCCCGGCCATGCTGGTGGGCGCTTTCCCCGCCATCGCACCGCTCAATCTCATGCGCCTGGGCTCGTCCGGCAGCGCCATCCTGAGCGCCGTCATCTTCAACGCCCTCATCATCATCGCTCTCATTCCCCTGGCGCTGAGGGGGGTGCACTTCCGCCCCATGAGCGCGGCGGTCCTGCTGCGCCGCAACCTCTTCCTGTATGGCCTGGGGGGACTGGTGGCGCCTTTCATCGGGATCAAGCTCATTGACATGCTCATCCATGGGCTGGGCCTGGTTTGACCCAACCGGAACGCCGCCGTGCAAGACGGCGCTGCCGTTGAAAAGGACTCAGATCATGAAAAACCTGACGTTCGAAAGCTTCTACAGCATCAAGCGCATTCGAAAAGAGTTATACACGGCCCTGGCAGCCACCTGCTTCCTGGCGATTCTCCTCGGGGGTGTTTATCCCCTGATTGTCTGGGGTCTCGCACAAGGGCTTTTCCCGGAAAAGGCAAACGGCTCCCTCGTTTTGCGGAATGGCCAGGTCGCGGGCTCAAGTCTGATCGGCCAGGCTTTCAGCGGGGCAGCTTATATCCACCCACGCCCATCGGCGGCCGGAGAGGGATATGACGGAGTCCAATCCGGAGGGAGCAACCGGGGCCCCACCTCGCGAAAGCTCGCCGAAACGGTGCAGGAGCGTGTGAAACGATATCGAGAGGAGAACGGGCTGGCTGCGGACGCCCCCGTTCCCGCAGATGCCGTAACAGCCTCAGGGAGTGGGCTCGACCCGCATATCTCCAGGGAAAACGCCTTTCTCCAGGCGCACCGCGTGGCCGTCGCCCGAGGCCTCACCGAAGACGCCGTGCGCCGTAAAATCGAATCCGCGACAGAAAACAGGGAACTGGGCTTTCTGGGCGAGCCGCGAGTCAACGTTCTGCTGCTGAACCTCGCGCTGGACGGGAAATTGTGATGGATGAGATCCTGTCAAGAAAGCGGCCGGACACTTTTTTGAGGATGATCCGGCGCGCACAGCGCGGACGCCTCAAAGTGTACCTGGGCTACTGTGCGGGAGTGGGAAAAACCTGGCAGATGCTGGAGGAAGCCCACCGGCTCAAGAAGGAAGAAATCGACATCGCGGTGGGCCTTGTGGAAACCCACGGACGCGCCGACACGGCAGCCCTTGTGGAGGGGCTGGAAGTCATCCCCCGCCGGCGCCAGGAATATCGTGGCATCGTGGTGGAGGAAATGGACGTCGACGCCATCCTGGCCAGAAAGCCCCAGGTGGTCCTCGTGGACGAGCTTGCTCACACGAATGTCCCGGGAAGCCGCAACGCCAAACGCTACCAGGACGTCCAGGAGATCCTCGCTGCGGGCATCCATGTCATCAGCACCTTGAACGTCCAGCATTTCGAGAGCCTCTATGACACCGTGGAGACGATTTCAGGCGTCAAGGTGAGCGAACGCATCCCCGATTCCGTCATCGCCGATGCCGATGAGATCGTCAACGTGGACCTCACGACGGAAGACCTGCAGAAGCGCCTCGAAGAAGGGAAAATCTATCCCAAAGAACGTATTGGCACCGCTTTGGCCCACTTCTTCAAGGAGCCCAATCTCGTTCAACTGCGGGAGCTCACCCTGCGTGAGGCGGCGTCACAAATCGAGGCGAAAAGCCGCGATACCCTGGATCTCGACATCCCGGCCACACCCGACCAGTTGATGGTCTGTTTGAGCTCCGGAGGTCCGAACAGCAAGATGCTCCTACGCTATGCGTCGAGGCTCGCAGGACGGCTGAACCGCAACTGGTACGCCGTCTACGTGCAGACACCGGGGGAAGAGCCGACACGGATCGATTCCACCATTCAACGGTTGCTGTTGGAGACTCTAACCCTGGCCACCCAACTGGGAGCCACGGTCTTCACCTATAAGGGGGACGACATTGCCGACACCATCCTTCGATTCGCACGCGAATACCGCGTCGGGCACATCGTTCTCGGGCGCCCGGGTCATACACCCTTCTGGAAAAAACTTCTGGGAAAGACGAACATCGTCGAGCGTCTCATGGAAGAGGCCCGCGGGATCACACTCGTCATCCTGGACACCCGCAAATACGACAATGGCAAGGCAAAGAATCCACAAGAAAAAAAACCTAAAATCCAGCACTGGGAGGTGGTTGAAGGCTCGGAATCGAAATGAAGCATCTCTGATAGGGGGCAGCGTTTAGAGATTAGCTCTCAGCCATATAAGCGAAGCGCAAAGAGGAAAACTTCATAGCCATCAACGGAAGTCCAAGAAAAGAATGGAATACCGCCGCCATGCTCGAACATGCATTGGAGGGCGCCGCTTCGAAAGGCGCCGAAACAAGGCTTTTCCACCTGTACGACCTCGACTACAAGGGGTGTATCAGTTGCTTCGCCTGTAAGAAAAAGGGCGGCAAGAGTCTCGGCAGATGCGCAACTCGAGACGGGCTGACGCCGCTCCTGGAGGAAATCCGCGGGGCCGACGCCCTTATTTTGGGTTCGCCCATCTACTTCGGCGAGGTCAGCGGCGAAATGCGGTCTTTCCTTGAACGGCTTTTGTTCCCCTATCTCCGTTATGAAGACTGGAGCGGCCGCACCCTTTTTCCGCGAAAGATCCCCACCGCATGGATATACACGATGAACATTCCCGAGGAGATGGTTCCGAAAATGAGCTTGGAACGGGTGTTTCAGTTCAACGCATTTCTCCTTGAGATGATATTCGGTCCCTGTGAGTCGCTCATGAGCTTCGACACCCTGCAGTTCGAAGATTATTCCAAATACGAGGCGGGTATGTTCGACGCCGCCGCAAAACGGAAGCGTCACGAGGAGGTTTTCCCGGAGGACTGCCGGAAGGCCTTCGACCTGGGGGCAAAACTGTGCAACCCATCACAAAAGGAGAGAGAGGTATGACAATGAAACGGCTTGAAAACCATGTTGCTCTGATAACAGGCGGAGGACGCGGCATCGGCAAGGTGATTGCCGCCAACGGCGGGATGCTTTGATGGGGAGGAGAACGAAATGAACAAGACGGATAAGCCGCTTATCACCGTAAGCTTCAACTTGGGGGCTGAGGCAAAAGGCCGGATAGAGGAGGTCCTGGATCCCGTTGCCAGGATTGCTTACCTGGAAAACCTCGACCCGGAAAGTCGCGCCGTGACGTTGGGGGCGTCCAGGGTCGTTCTGGCCTGGGCTCCTCACCAGGAATTCTCCCCAACCGAAGAAAGACTGCTTGAGAACGTCTCCTTTATGCAACTTTTGTCGGCCGGCGCGGATCATCTCGATTTTTCCCGTCTGCCCGCCGACCTGACCGTCGCAAGCAACGTCGGCGCCTATGCCCGGCCCATGGCCGAGCATGTCCTGGCGATGGTGCTGGCCTTGAGCAAGCGGCTCTTCGCCCATCACGATAAGCTCAGGCGAGGCGTCTTCGACCAGTTTTCGGAGAACAAGGCCCTGGCCGGCGCGACGGCCGTTATTCTGGGTTTTGGCGGGATCGGGCGGGAAGTGGGGCGGCTTTTCAAGGCCTTCGATATGCGCATCCTGGCCATCAACCACAGCGGCAAAAGCACGGAGCCGGTCGAGTTTCTCGGGACGCCCGCCGACCTGGGGGCGGTGCTGCCCCGGGCCGACATCATCGTCGTCACGCTGCCCTTGAACCGGGGAACCAGCGGGCTCATCGGCGAGCGGCAGTTGAAGCAGATGAAGCCGGATGCCGTGCTGGTCAACGTCGGCCGCGGAGAAGTCATCGACGAAGACGCCTTTTACCGGCACCTCCAGGACACGCCGACCTTCATGGCCGGAATCGATGCCTGGTGGACCGAACCGTTCCGGCATGGCCGCTTCGAGATGCACCACCCCTTCCTCGATCTGCCCAACGTGCTGGGTACGCCGCACAACTCCGCGCTTGTGCCCGGCTCACTGGCGGTGGCGGCTCAAAGGGCCGCGGAAAATATCAGGCGTTTTCTGCTCGCTGAACCGGTCGCGGGGCTGGTGCGCCCGGAAGAGTACGCTTAAGCGGCATCGGCCGGGGGAGCCGGCCGGCGCAAGGTTCTGCAATCACAAAAGGAGAGAGAGGTATGACAATGAAACGACTTGAAAACCGTGTTGCGCTGGTAACCGGCGGCGGACGCGGCATCGGCAAGGCGATCGCCGCCCGGCTCCATGCTGAAGGTGCCAGGGTCGCCATCTGCGGCACGACTGAAGACGTACTCCGGCAAGCCGCCGATGACATAGGCGCGGACGTGTTCCCGGTGGTGTGCGACGTCTCTGTGGCGGATCAAGTCGAGGCGATGGTGTTCCAGGTGTGCGAACGCTTCGGCAAGATCGATATCCTGGTCAACAACGCAGCCGTCATGCTGCGGCACATCGGCGTCGAGCGGGCGGCACGCCCCTTTTATGAACTGGACGAAGCCGATTGGGACAAGGTGATGAACGTCAATGTGAAAGGCATGTGGCTGTGCTCGAAGGCCGTGTTTCCGGGCATGCGTTCGCAAAAATGGGGCCGCATCATCAACATATCCTCCGATACGGTCTACATGGGGCGCGGCAACGGCGTCCAATACGTCTCCTCAAAGGCCGCAGTGGTTGGCTTGACCCGAGCGTTGGCTTTTGAAGTGGGCAGCTTCGGCGTGACGGTCAACGCTATTTCTCCGGGCCTGACCCAAAGTGAAACCGTCCAGGAACACGATTTTGCCGAAATGAGCGAACAACTTGCCCGGAGCTCCGCCATACCGAGACTCGAATACCCCGAGGACCTGGCGGGCACGGCGGCATGGCTGGCTTCCGACGATGCCGCTTTTGTGACCGGACAGGTGGTCAGTGTGAGCGGCGGGCTGGCCATGCATTGAACGACGGAATTCGGTCACCTCCGCGCAGGTATGGATGGGCGATTGGCGCGGATTGAAGGAAGAAGGCGTAAAATTTGGGTCCGTTATTGCAAGTCCGAATGGCCATATGAATATATACAGACCGGTGGGAGCGGTCCCGGAACGAGTCATTGAACGGAACGGAGGTGTAACAATGGAAAGCAGTATCGCCCAGGCGTTGAAGTTGAAATATCACCCCGTCGCCGTCATCTGGACCGACGACAGACCCGAAAAAGCGATGGGGTTCAAACAGGGCAAATGGGGATGTGTCATGTGGATGCTGGCGGCTGCGGCAAAAGGGAAAACCACGGCCTTTGACAAAAGCACCTATGGCTGCTGGGGCGGCGGGGTCGGTCTGGGGTTCGGGAACCAGTATCTCAATTTTCCCGGCGGGATCGAATGCTTCTATCCTTTTCTGTCCACGGGAAACGAGAATTGGCCGAAGGGCCGCGAGATGGCGGAAAGACTGGGATCGTCCGCGGGAGAAGATTTTCTGGAGAAATTCCGCCACGGGGAAGGGTATCTGAAATCTCCGGAACTGGTGAAGCAGTTCATTGACAGCATGCCCATCATGGAGATCCCCAAGAAGTTCGTCGTCTTCAAGCCTCTAACCGATGTAGTTCCAGATAAGGAAGAGCCCCAGGTGATCGTTTTTCTCGCCGACCCGGACCAAATCTCCGCTCTCGTGGTTTTGGCTAATCGATAAGGAGGGTAGGATTATGCAATACCGCCAATTGGGTAAATCTGGCTTGTTTGTTTCGGAATTGTGCTTCGGTGCAATGAGTTTCGGCGCACGGGGATATTGGGAGAAAATCGGGGGACTCGACCAGGAAGCCGCCCGGCGTCTGGTGGACATTGCGCTGGACGCCGGCGTCAACTTCTTCGACACCGCCGATGTGTATTCGCACGGCCAGTCGGAAGAGATGCTTGGCAAGGCGCTGAAGGGCAAACGAGATCAGGTGGTGCTGGCCACCAAAGTGCGCGGGCGCATGAGCCCCGGGGTCAACGACGTGGGTCTGAGCCGGCTTCATATCATCCAGGGTTGCGAAAACAGCCTGCGACGGCTGGGCGTGGATTACATCGACCTGTACATCGTGCATAGCTTCGACTTCATGACGCCGCTGGAAGAGACTTTGTCGGCCCTGAACGACTTGGTCCGTCAAGGCAAGGTGCGTTATCTCGGCTGCTCCAACTTCTTTGCCTGGCAACTGATGAAGGCGCTTTCGCTCTCCGATAGGCATCACTGGGAGAAGTTCGTATCGCTTCAGGCACACTATTCGCTGCTCGCGCGCGATGTGGAAATCGAACTTGTACCCCTGTGCCAGGACCAGGGGTTGGGAATAACACCATGGTCGCCGCTGGCCGCGGGCTTTCTCACAGGCAAGTATCCGCGCGGCGGCAAGGGTCCGAAGGATGCGCGGCGAAGCAAAGAAGATCAGAACTTCATCCAATTCGACGAGGACCGGGCCTACACGATTCTCGAGGAGGTGAAGCGTATCTCAGATGCGCGCGGCGTGAGCCCGGCGCAGGTGTCGCTCAACTACCTGTTGCGCAAACAAGCGGTCAGTTCGGTCATCATCGGAGCGACCAAACCCGAGCAGCTTGAAGAAAACCTCAAAACCGTAACATGGCAGCTTAGCACCGAAGAAGTCCGGGCGCTGGATGAAGTCAGCCCGCTGCCGCGTCTGTACCCGAAGTGGATGCTTGATTTTACGCGGCTCGACCGTGACAATTCGCGGGTTATTATCTGAGTCACTGGTTACAGGATTCCACGGTTTTTCGCATGGCGGGGATGGAGAAGAGCGCAAAACCTTCCGGGCCGGATGGCGCATGTCACGGCCGTGTTGCCATCCGGCGCCGTTAGCGGCCCGCCGCATCCGGCCGCACCAGCGGAGGTACTGAACCTATGAGAGACGGGAACGCGGGAAATCTCAACGGTCGAGTGGCGATCGTCACCGGCGGCGGACGGGGTCTCGGCCGGGCGATGAGCCTGGGTCTTGCACGGGCCGGGGCGCGCGTCGTCATCACTGCAGCCCAGGGACGCGACGAGATCGAGCAGGTAGCCGCCGAGAGCGGTGCAGAGTGCGGGGAAAAGCGCATTCTTCCGGTACTTGCCGACGTCACTCGCGAAGCCGACTGCGCGCGGGTGGCGGCCGCCGCGATCGAGCGGTGGCGACGACTGGATATCCTGGTCAACAATGCCGGTCGCGGCATGAAGTTCGTCAGCGATCGGTTTCTTACCGAGCCGACCCGCTTCTGGGAAACCGACCCCGCCGTCTGGCGCATGATCATCGACACCAACGTGAACGGCCCCTTTCTCATGGCTTGTGCTGTGGTACCGCACCTGCTCGTCAGCGGGTGGGGGCGTATCGTCAATATTTCCATGAACCACGAGACGATGCGACGCCGTGGCTTCTCACCCTACGGCCCCTCGAAGGCGGCCCTGGAGTCGGAAACGGTCATCTGGGCGCACGACCTCGCGGGTACCGGCGTGACGGTAAACGCTCTGCTACCGGGCGGGGCGACGCTGACCGGCATGATCCCGCCGGGTTTGGACGAGAGCGGCCGCTCACCACTACTTAATCCGGCGATCATCGTTCCGCCGTTGCTGTGGTTGGTGTCCAATGCGTCCGACGGGGTTACCGGTCGGCGCGTGAACGCTCGTCACTGGCGAGAGTCGGAACCAGCGGCGGCATTCGAAGATGCGGGCTGGTGCCGCGAGTCGCCTGCACAATACGGGAAATGAGGAAAGGAGGTGGCATATGAGACTTTCAGGCAAGAAGGCGCTGGTTACAGGGGCCAGCAGGGGTATCGGCCGGTCGGTGGCGTTGGGCTACGCCCGGGAAGGGGCGGACCTGTTCCTGACGGCAAGGGAGGACAAAGAAGGCCTGGCAAAGACGGTCGAGGATGCGCGGGCTTTCGGCGTCAAGGCCGCGGGAGGACTTTACAACGCCGCCTCCCTGGAAGACGTCAGTCGCCTCATGGACGATGTCCAAAGTAAGATGGGAGGGCTAGATGTCCTTGTTAATAACGCTGGGATCATCCGCCCCACCCCGTTTCTGGAGATCAGCCCGGAGCAGTTCGAAAAAACGGTACGCACACATCTGTTCGGAACGTTTTATCACACACAAGAGGCGGTGCGGCGCTTCATGATTCCCGCGAAAAGCGGCAAGATCATCAACCTGTCCGCCCCGGCTGCGCTTCGGGGATCGTATGGCGTGGTCGATTACGCCTCGGCGAAAGGGGGCATTGCCGCCTTTACCAGGAACGTGGCCAAGGAACTCGCTCCGCTTAACATCCAGGTTAATGCCGTGGTTCCCGTCGCCAAAACGCGTATGACGGAGGCGCTGGCCGTTTACTACGCCGGGGAGTTCGGCGCTGAAGCGGGCAAACGGTTGGAAGAACTCTCTGACACCGAGCGGCTGGTCGGGATATTTGTGTACTTCGCCTGCGCCGATTCGGATTACGTGACCGGCCAGGTGGTTGCCGCCGACGGCGGGATGCTTTGATTATCACGCTCATTTCGCTCATTTCATGTTGTGTCATTGAATATTGCGACATCGGAATGTAATGCGTAGATGTCGGGTGGAATTCCGAGGAGATGGAGTATATGCTCCTGAATGGGTTTTAGCTCTTCAATGAGTCTGAGCTTGATGCTTTCCGAGGTCTTTTCCACAAGCAGATGAAGTCCCTTGAAGGGTGCGAGCAGTCTTTCCGTAGTGGGCCGAAGGGTCTTCATCTTGGGATTACCCGGGACAAGTCCGGCGATGGGCTCATTTGAGGCGGCCAGATTCTTCCTGGCTACAAATTCGATCAGGGTGATGACTTGTAGAGCAACGGACAGAAGCATCATGAAGCCACGGATGCGCTCGGGAAGATGGAGGTAGATGGGCAAGGCGGGCAGGGATCCTTCCTTGAACCGATGGAATCCTCTCTCCACCACCCATTCCTCGCGGTAGTAACGCACGCTTTGTTCGAGCGTCATGGCTTCGGAAGGCACATTGGTCACATAGATACGCCATCCGGCCAGACGTATGGCCTCGGCAATGGCAGTGCGATTACGCTGAAAGCTCAAGCTGGCCCCCGTGATTTCCTCCACTATGCGGGGACTGTCGGCTTTGGGGCGGCCTCGACCCATATGCTTTTCCTTGCGAACGATGGTTTCCCGAGCTTCCAGATCGATGAGGCCAAGGCAGGATCTGTCCTTGAGGATTTTTTGAGCCCGCTGACAAAGCTGGTCGCCCGTTTCATTCTTCTTGGGCTTGAGACGCCCGAGCTCGGTTTGTGCCTTCTTGAGGCGAGCCATGATCGCCTTTGCCTGAGTTCTGGCATAGGTGCGACTTTGAACGATAAACCAGCGCTCGTCCCAGTTGTGAACAGTTTCGAGCTCCAGCTTGAAAGATACGGGGGTATTGACGCAAAATCCCCTGCCGATCTCATGGATCACGGTCCGGTCGGTCTCCACTTGATGTCGGTAAATGGCTTCGGGCTTTGCGGGAGGTCGCGTGACCAGTGCTTTCAACTTTGCCGGAACTTCTCCGGTCATGGGCAGTGGAAACAGGTAGCGACCACCTTCATGATCGATAATGCCTCGGGTGCTCAGGGCTGCGGCTTTGCAGTCCGCAATGTAAAGAAAGTGTTTGTGGCCAATGGTTACCGTCATCTCCCGCCAGGCGGGAACGTAACGGGTATCGTCGGCGACATTGCCCTCCATGGTTTCACTGAACAAGGGAAATCCACCGGGATCAAGCGTTGCCAAGCCCTGCTTGAATTGCAAAAGGTCCGGCCGATGATCCTTGCCGTGGCCGAAGTGGAACAGATCGTTCGAGGCTTTGGATGAGGTCGCGTGATGGACATTGAAGCTGGTGGTGTCATAGCGGACCACATCCGTGGGCAGTGCATAGGCTTGGATGTAGTGACGTCCCGACTCCCGCTGAAATGAAATGCAGCGGGATATATCGGACCCCAAAACATGCATCATGGCTCCCGCCCTGTCATCCGTGGCATCTTTGCTCGAAAGTGTCCATCCGCAAGCCTGGCTGATGACGTGAAAATGCTCCTCGACCCATTGCTCCATCTGATACAGGCGATGATTGAGCCCGTGTACGACATAGACCACGAACAGGACAGCCAATTGACCATAGGTGAGCCCTTTCCAGTTTCCGTGAGGCTTCCAGATGGAATCAACGATCTCCTCCACTCTCGTTTGCTTCAACCAATAGAGGAGCATTGGGATCTCATCAACTCTCTCGATTTTCATTTCCATGGGACATCCCTCCCCGAGTGTGGTGTTTTTGAATCCTACATTGCACCACCTCGACAAAAATGTCCCCATGATTCGATCTTATACCTTTGTCAGCTTATTATTCCAGACATCCCACACAAAATGAGCGAAATGAGAGTAACGGGCTGTTTCAGGATTTTCGGGCACCGCAACCCGTGCGCAGGATGCGGTTGCGGGCATTCGACAGCGAATTCAGGACCTCTGGCACCCATGGGGCAAGGTCGCCTGCCCAACTGGCGAGGTCCGCCGCACTGCACGCCACCTTACTGCCGGTCGGAGTGACCAGGCGATCGAAAAAGCTGGCGCAAACGGCCTGGCTGGTTGCTTCCAGTCGGGACATAACGTCATCCAGATGAGTACGGACGATTTCACTGGCGCCCTTGAGACGATCCAGGGTTTCACGACGCAGGATGCTCGAGCCTGCGCGCATCTCCTCCTCCCATAGGTGGACCATGACCAACTGGAGAAACGGTGCCTCGATGTACCCTTCCTCCACCGGCGCGGCGCCGCTGCCGCCATGGCGCCCCGCCGAAACCTGACCGGTCCGTACTTCCCGGATCAATTCGCTGACGAGATCTTCCTCAGGTTGGGGATACGCTCCTGGAAGCGGTCGAGCTTGGACAGGCTGTCGTCGCGCAACGCGATGAGAAAGCCGACTTCGACATCTTCGCGGTTCACAGCACGCGCAAACTGAGCCTCGAACGACCCCGCATCTGAAGATTTCGGATGATAGAGAAAGTACTCCTCGAACTGGTCCAGAACGACCAACACCGTTTCATGAGCGGCCTCGGAACAGGCCCGTAGGATTTCGTCGAAGGGCAAAGATTCGGCCGGCTTCGGCTGGTCGACATCTTTTGTCCACACCGCTTCGATGCAGGCGAGGGTGACCGCCAGCTGGAATTCCCTGTCAGCCCAGTTGCGGAAGACGATGACAGGGGTTCTTGGTCGTTCACGGCGCAGTTGCGGCAAGACCCCAGCCATCAACACCGAGCTCTTGCCGACGCCGCTCGATCCATAGAGGATCGTGAGGGGAGAGGTCAGCAGGTTGGAAATGATGATCCGCTGGTCACGCTCGCGGCCGAAAAAGAACTCACGATCGGCCTCTTCGAACGGCTGCAAGCCCACATAAGGGCAAAGCCTTCGGACTCCTTCGCTGGAGGTCATGCCGGCATCCTTGCCCGCAGTGTCGTGACGAATTCGTCGATGCTGATCTCATAGGGGTAAACGCCCCTCTTCTGCCAAAACTTGGTTTCGAGCTCGGACAAATGCTCATCGATGGCCCACGAAGGGATCTCTTCCTCGCCATAGTTGGCGACGCGTTTGGCGAAAAACCGGTTGAGGCTTTGTAGAATGGTGCGAAAGTTCCAGTCCCGAAGGCTATAAACAAGAAACAACAGATTTCGGTCACGGCAGTGCGTGGCGAACAGGGCAGGAATGGCCGACCGGCTTGCCATGCGGGAGAGCAGCTCCACATAGTCTGTTTCAGTGATGACGAAGCTGTCCCACTCGTCTGTTTCGGGCAGGATTGAACCATGCATCTTGAAGATAACGGTGGTCGTCTCGAGATCGATATCAAGCGCATTGGGCGCCGGCGTTTCCGGTAGGGCGGCACCGTGCGGCCACCAAAGGACTGCGTTGGCAAGGTCCTTTCGATCAGCCGTGTAAACCACCAAATCATAGGGCTTCCGGGCGGCGTAGAAGGCGCGCTCAATTTGTGTATCGTAATTGGCGGTGACGATCAGAAGCGGCCTCGGCGCCTCCGCCAGAAACTGATAGAGAGACGGGATGGATGCGCCTGCGAGCGCACCTGGGCCCAGGACCTGCCGCAGTCGCTCACGCAATGTGGCGCGCGTCTGGAAGGCCTCGTAGTAGGAGGCGACCTCCGCAAGCTGGCTCCGCTCCTCCTCGGACGGAAACCCGGTGTCGTCGGCAAGGAAATGTGATAGCTCCACCCCGCTGGGCAGAAACTCGGGCGCCTGCGGATTCCAGTGGGCGTCAGCCGGGCGACCGGAATGACTGATGCCGGCACCAATGATCGGCACGACCCGCCCGCCGCTCAGGGCTTTGGCGATGACGCTATAAGGTGGCGGTGCCTTGATCCGGGTTGCACGCGCTTCCGTCTTCTTCTCAGCAAGTCGGCGCTCGATGAAGGCCCGGAGATCGAGCCGCAGATGGTCACGAAATTCCTGCGGGGTGTCATAATCGACAAAGCCGCCTTTCAACGAGCCATCGGCGTTCCGGAATCTCTCGAAGAACTTTTGCACCCTTCGGAATTGCTGGACCTTTTCGTCGAAGGCAGGCTCGGAGGGATCACCAAAATCGACCTTGCTCTTTCTGTGATAAACGAGGACGTACGGCGGAGGTTTCGCGGCGAACGCATCCTCGTACTCCCATTCAGTGCCTAAGAGATAAGGACTGCCGTCCGGCCTCTTGTAGGTGTCAGGGAGTGGAGTTCCGAGCCGCGACCACAGGATGACAATGACGGCATCGCACTCGGACGGCTTGGCGAGGCCTTGATTGACCGCCTCCTGCGGTGTCAGGGTCGCCGGCATGGTCACCGGAGCATTCGGATCATCCCAGCGCATCGCTTCGCAAGTGATCTGACCGCGCAGTAGCGGGTCCTTCGGCAATTCCTGTTCGATGACCTGCTGTGCGAAGGTGCGTTCGTCGGAAACATCTCCCGGTAGATGACAGGAAGAAACGGAGATGCATCTCAGCGACCCCCGTATGTTCGTTTGCTTACCGTCATTTCAAGTTTAGCCATGTGCATTCCATGAGGTGATAACAAGTTGTTTTTCAATGGTCTTTGGATACCTCATCTTGAGGAAGATTGTCAATGGCTCGGGTTTAAACACGTGGGGCAAACGATGACAAAATAATGTCGCCGAATGTCGCTCCGAGATGAGTGTGTGATCCGGAAAAAAGGGAATAGGCATCCAACAGCGGGTATGGGTGGATCTTGTCCGGGGGTGGACCGAGTCCTTCGGGCACGCATGGATCGGTCGTCAGCAGTTTCTGTTTCATTGTGTAGAAGCGGTCGCACCGCTCTTCACCAGCAAAGGTTTACCGAATGCATGAGGAGCTTGGGGATGTCGTCGAAAGAAATCTACACCCGCAAGCGGATCCTGCGCTGCAGTTAGGCCTTGGCGCGGAGCAGATCCCCACCCAAAAAGCGCGTCGTCGCGGCCGGTGCCCGGTTTGTCGGATGATAAGCTGATAAGAGATGTCGATAAGAGTGCGAGGGGAAAGAGCAGATAGAACTGCGCCAGCATGCCCAGGTACCAAAAATGGGAAAAGTTCGTGGACATCATGGAATAATCGAGGGAATTCAAAAAGCTCAGGTGCCATAGCAGGTTGTGCAGGGCCGAAACGGGAGGAATTCCAAAGACCAGAACATTCGCCAGGGAAAAGAGGACCAGCGCCAGAAAATAAGGGGGAACGATCCGCAGGAAGCGCCGGTGGAGGAAGATTCGATATCCGACAAACGGGCGTCGCTCCGGACCGAGATAAGGCAGGGCGAGCAGAAAACCCGAGAGCATATTGAAGAGGATCACTCCATCGGAGGCCGTATCGAAGAGCACATCGAGGCCCCACTGAAAGGGACCGGTGGGAGTCAGAATCACCGTGTTCCAGAGGTGGTGCAGAAAGACTCCGAGCATCGCAACAACACGCACGGTATGGATTTGGGAAATGGACGCCCCGGGAGAGTGGAAATCGCCGCCTTGCCTTGATTCAATCTGCGTCATGATGCTCCTTGCCATGTCGCCGGTTACCTGCAGCGGATCCGCCTGCTCTGAAAACTGCCCCTGTTTAAAGCATTTTCCGCCGATCTCCAATGGGGGAGAAGGTGCGCACATCCATGAAAAAATTGTTGCTTGACATTGTGAACCTTTGGGACCATCTTTCCATCCCTAAGTTTCGTCGTTCATTATCTTGAGGCTCAGGCAGAAGCAGAATCGAAATGCAGCTCGATGTCAAGGATGCAGCAAGCATCTTCAATGTTTCTGAAAACACGATTTACCGATGGATCAGGCAACGGAATCTACCCGTTCACCGTGTGAACGACCAGGTCCGGTTCAACCGCGCCGAACTGCTGGAATGGGCTACGGCTGCGAAAATCAATGTGTCTGCAGAATTTGTGAAGGCACCGGACCCGGAGGAAGAGGTTCTTCCCTCTCTGGACAAGATCTTGAAAACCGGTGGGATTTTTTACGGGGTGAAGGGGGGGGACAAAGCCTCCGTCCTGCGTTCCGTGGTGGATCTCATGGGCCTGCCTCCGGACGTGGATCGCGAATTTCTTTACGATGTCCTTCTGGCCAGAGAATCCATGGGCTCTACAGCCATCGGAGACGGCATAGCCATTCCGCACGTGCGCAACCCCATTGTCCTCCATGTGCCGCAGCCATCCATCACCCTCTGTTTCCTCGAAACTCCCATCGATTTTGACGCTCTCGATGGTTTGCCCGTCAGCATTCTCTTCACTCTGGTAAGCCCCACCGTGCCTTCGCACCTCCATTTGCTTTCCAAGCTCGCTTTCACGCTGAAAGACCCCGGCTTCAAGGCCCTGATCACCCGGCAGGCCCCACCGGAAGAGATCCTTCAGGCGGCACGCCATGTGGAAGAGAGACTGGCCAAATGACGTCCGATCCGCGCTCCTGACCCTTCATTTGTGGAGACAGTTCCATCACCATGTCCCTCTTACTCCTTGCAGTCGCTCTTCTCGGTTTTTCGGGCTTGTGCTCCCTGCTTCTCGGCGGAAAGCGATCCGGGGCCAACACTCTTGGCGCCGCCGGAGGCGTCGTCGGCAGCCTGGTGGGGATTCTCCCCGCAATCCAGGTGCTGAGGACAGGAACGACAGCCACCTTTTACCACCCCTGGAATGTCCCCTACGGCTCTTTTTTCCTGCAAATCGACGCCCTCTCGGCTTTCTTCCTGCTGCCCATCTTCCTGCTCAGCGCCCTGGCAGCCCTCTACGGCAGACAATACATGGAATCTACTCCGGGTGGCAAAAACCTGGGGGCCTTCTGGTTCTTCTTCAACCTCCTCATCGCCGGCATGGCCCTCGTGGTGACGGCTCGCAACGGCATTCTCTTCCTCATGGTCTGGGAAGTCATGTCCCTTGCCTCCTTTTTCCTCGTCACCTTCGAAAATGAAAAAGAGAGCGTTCGTCGGGCAGGATGGACCTATCTGGCAGCCACCCACCTGGGAACGGCTTTTCTATTCGTCCTGTTCTTCCTGCTCGGCCGGGAATCGGGAGCGGTCCTCCTGGACTTTGACAGTTTCTCCGGCGCCGGGTCCCGCGTTTCCCATGTCGCGGATGTCGCTTTTTTCCTGGGGCTCGTGGGCTTCGGGACCAAGGCGGGCTTCGTACCTTTCCATGTCTGGCTCCCGGAGGCGCACCCGGCGGCCCCCAGCCACGTGTCGGCCGTCATGTCGGGGGCCATGATCAAGACGGGCATTTATGGCATCCTGCGCCTCCTGACGCTGCTGGGTACTCCGACTCCCGGATGGGGATGGGCACTACTTGCCATGGGTCTGGTTTCCGGGATTCTCGGGGTCTTGTTCGCCCTGGCTCAACACGATATCAAGCGACTGCTCGCCTATCACAGCGTGGAAAACATGGGCATCATCACCCTCGGTGTCGGCTTGGGAGTACTGGGCATGAGCTCAGGCCACCCGGCTCTTGCCGCACTGGGTTTTGGCGGCGGATTGCTGCACGTCGTCAACCACGCCCTTTTCAAGGGGCTGCTCTTCCTGGGAGCCGGAGTTGTCCTGCACGAGACGGGCACGGGAGAGCTTGAGCATTTGGGGGGGCTGATGAAGAAAATGCCCTGGACCGCGGGAACTTTTCTCGTCGGGGCAGCCGCCATTTCGGGCCTGCCGCCCCTGAACGGTTTCGTCAGTGAATTCCTCCTCTACCTGGGAGCGCTCGGGAGCATTGAAGCCCAGACCATGGCTCCGGCGGGCTTCCTGGTCATCGTGGGACTGGCCCTCATCGGTGGGCTGGCGGCTGCCTGTTTCACGAAGGCTTTCGGAACGGTCTTCCTGGGTGAACCGCGCAGCGAACATGCCCTTCGAGGACACGAACCCGGGCGATCCATGCTTCTCCCCATGGTTCTGCTGTCCCTGTTCTGCGCCCTCATAGGATTGTGTGCTCCTTTCGTCATCGGAGCTCTCTGCCCGGCGGTGAGCATCCTCACGAGCATGCCCTTCCCTCGGGTGGAGAGCCTCCTGTCCCCAGCCAAAGCTCCTCTCCTGTGGGTCTCGGTGGGAGGCATCCTGTTTCTGGTTCTGGCGGCAGGGCTCGCAGGACTGTGCAGGAGGCTGCTCGCACGCCGCAGGGTGGAGCAGGCGGGCACATGGGATTGCGGATATGTAAAGCCCACGGCACGCATGCAATACACGGCATCTTCGTTCGCTCAACCCCTGACCCGCATGTTCGACGGCATTCTCCGGACCAGGGAATCCCTGGATCGCCCGGAAGGCCTCTTTCCCGTGTATGCCGCCTTGAAGACGGAGCCCCGAGACCTCTTCAACGATTTAGTCTACCGCCCCCTTTTCCTGGGAGTGGAATGGCTCGCACTGCGCCTGCGCTGGCTTCAGGAAGGACATGTGCAGCTTTATGTCCTTTATATCGCGCTCACCCTGCTTGCCCTGCTGATCTGGAACCTGAGCTGACGTCATGAACACTCCTTCGTTGATCCTGCCCTTTCTGGCCTTGATCCTCTCTCCCCTGCTGGTGGGAATCGTCAACCGGACGAAAGCCTTCTTTGCCGGACGCACGGGGCAGCCCCTCTTCCAGCTTTATTTCGACCTGGCCAAACTCCTGCGCAAGGGTGCAGTTTACAGCAAGACGACAAGCTGGATCTTCCGCGCGGGCCCTGTGGTGCAGCTCGCCGCCGCCATCACGGCGCTCTTCGTGCTGCCGTGGGGAGGAGCATCCGCACCATTTCACTTCAACGGCGACCTGATCCTGCTCGCTTATCTGATGGGACTCATGCGGTTTTTCACCGTCCTCGCCGCTCTCGACACGGGATCGGCATTCGAAGGCATGGGTGCCAGCCGGGAAGTGCAATTCTCCGCCCTGGCGGAGCCCGCGCTGCTCGTAGGACTGGCAGCCGCCGCGCATGCGGGGCATGACCACATCGCGCCTCCTTTGGGGAACTTTCAAGGAGCTCTTTCCCTCAGCGGGATCTATTCGTCCCTCTCCATGGATGCGTGGCTGTCTTCAGGGCCGGCGCTGCTCATGGTGGCGGGAGCCCTTTTTGTCGTTTTCCTGGCCGAAAATTCACGGATCCCCTTCGACGATCCCAACACACACCTGGAACTGACCATGATCCACGAGGTCATGATCCTGGACCACGGAGGACCGGACCTGGCCATGATCCTGTATGGGGCGTCTCTCAAAATGTGGCTCCTGGGAAGTCTGACGGCAGGCCTGATCGTTCCCGTAAGAACCGGGAATGCCTGGCTGGACGCCAGCGCCGTCTTTGCCGGCCTCTGCTTTCTGGCGCTGCTGACTGGAGTGGTGGAATCCACCATGGCCCGCCTGCGCCTGCTGCGGGTGCCTCAACTGCTGGTCAGCGCCGGGTTTCTTTCGACTCTCGCCCTGATTCTGCTGCTCTGGAGATAGCATGAGACTTTTGGTGGACGCACTCATCGTGCTGCTCATCCTCACCAACCTGCGGCTCGTGGCCTCGAGCCACCTCGCCGCCTGCATCTACGTAGTGGCCTTGCAGGGCCTTGTCCTGGGACTCCTGCCACTTCTCGTGGGAACGGATCCCCTCACCTTGCGCGCCTGCGTGCTCTCGGGCCTCACCATGGTCCTCAAGGGAATCATTTTCCCCTGGCTGCTGTTGCGTGCGCTGAGGGCCGTACAGGTGCGTAAAGAAATGGAGCCGCTGGTGGGATACACGACCTCCCTCCTGGTGGGCGCCGTTTTGCTGGCTTTGGCCATGTGGTTCGGCCGGCGGTTGCCGCTCCCCGTGTCGGAAGCATCTCCCCTCATGGTGCCCCTCGCTCTTTTTACAATCATGATCGGACTCTTCGCCATCGTCAGTCGACGGAAGGCCCTCACCCAGGTACTCGGATATCTCGTCATGGAAAACGGCATCTACGCCTTTGGACTGACCTTCGCTCGGGAAGAGCCGCTGCTGGTGGAGCTCGGCACCCTCCTCGACATCTTCATGGCGGTTTTTGTCATGGGAATCACCATTTTCCACATCAGCCGGGAATTCGACCACATCGACACCGATCGGCTGAGCCTCCTGAAGGACTGACCCCATGCTAGCAGTCTTGATCCTGATACCGGTACTGGCAGGGGCAGCCGGTTTTCTGCTGAGATCCAACGGAATACGGCGTGGAGTCCTCCTCCTGGCCGCCGCCTCCCACGGGGGACTCACCCTCAGCATGTGGATTCGGCGTCCCGGGCCGCTCTTTGGCGGCTGGCTTCTGCTGGATGCTCAGGGACTTCTTTTTCTCACGGTCACCAGCATCCTTTTCCTGGCCACGTCCCTCTATGCGGTGGGCTATCTCCGTCAGGAAGTCTGGGGTGAGCGGCAGGATTTTGAGGAAGGCTTTCTTTTCTCTAACGCCCGTGAGGCAGTTTTCACGGGATGCCTGCTGTTCTTCCTGGCGATGATGACCCTGGTGACGGTCAGCCAGCATTTCGGCCTCCTGTGGGTGGCTGTGGAAGCGACCACCCTGGCGAGTGCCCCACTGATCTATTTTCACCGTCACCGTCGGTCCCTCGAAGCCACCTGGAAATACATCCTCATTTGCTCCGTAGGGATCGCTCTGGCGCTGCTGGGCACCTTTTTCCTGTCCGTCGCCTGTTCCCTGGGACGCGAGGGTCATACGCCCATGCTCCTCACGAATCTGATCGGTGAGGGCCGGCTTGTGAATCTTCCCTGGCTCAAGGCGGCTTTCCTCTTTCTCCTGGTGGGCTACGGCACCAAGATGGGCCTGGCACCCATGCACACCTGGCTGCCCGATGCCCACAGTGAAGCCCCCTCCGTCATCTCGGCGCTCCTGTCCGGCGCCCTCCTCAACTGCGCCTTCCTGGCCGTGCTCCGCATGCAGCAGGTGTGCGCCGCGGCGGGGGAGGGCCCGTTCGGCCGGAAGATGCTGCTCCTCTTCGGATTTGCCTCCATGACCGTGGCCGCGCTCTTCATCGTGCGGCAGGGCGATTTCAAACGCATGCTGGCTTATTCCAGCGTGGAGCATATGGGGATTCTCTCCCTGGCGGTGGGTATCGGCGGAGGAGCCGGTTTCGGGGCCATGCTGCATGCCGTCAATCACTCCCTCACCAAAGGGATGCTGTTCCTGGTAGCCGGAAACATCCTGGCGGCCTACAAAACCAAGTCCACAACGGAGGTCCAGGGAGTCCTGCGGGTGCTGCCCATCTCCGGGGTCCTCTGGGTAGCGGGATTTCTGGCCATTGCAGGGTCCCCGCCCTTCGGCCTCTTCCTGAGTGAGCTGATCATCCTGAAGACGGCCATGGATCAGGGACACATCTGGATGGCAACAGGGTATCTCGCACTTCTGAGCGTCGTCTTCATCGGTCTGGCCACCATCATGCTGCGCATGGCCCAGGGAGTGCCGGTGCTCCGCCCCGGAGGAAGAGCCTCCGCCCCCGAAGAACTTTCCACCGTGGAAAATCCACACGTGGAATCGCTCCTGGCCGTCGCCCCCCCTTTGGCCCTGGGGGCTTTGGTGTTGATCCTCGGCCTTTACCTTCCCGCAGGACTCCAAAATGTTCTGGAAGAGGCGGCCAGGGCCATCACGGGGTAAGCACGCAGGGAAAAATCTCTGTGGATGAGGATCTGACTTCATGTCACATTTAGCGTCTAAAGTACTTCCCATCAGCAACAGCCAGAAGGTCGATTTGAGTCATATTGCCGGCATGACTCTGGACGATTTTCTCGATTACACACTGGAAGCCACTGAGCACGGAGTCAGGCTTTCAGCCTTTTTCGCGCACCCCGTAGAGGGGAATCTCATGCGACTGTGGGCCATCCTCGTCTATGACCACCAGTCCCTCGTGCTGCCCGTTTATACGGATCTTGCGCAGGACAGTTATCCGTCCCTCACCCCATACTGCCCCCAGGCCCACTGGTTTGAACGGGAGATCCTGGAGCAGTGCGGCATCAAGCCCGAAGGGCATCCGTGGCTCAAGCCCATTCGCTTTCATCGCCCGTTCTGCCGTAGAAGCAATGCAGGACCGGACGATGAGAGCGCCCCCCCGCAGGTCGGCAGCACCGACTTCTTCCACATGGAAGGGGAAGAAATCCACGAAGTGGCAGTGGGACCCGTCCATGCGGGCATCATCGAACCCGGCCACTTTCGGTTCCAGTGCCACGGCGAGAATGTCTTTCATCTCGAGATTTCCCTGGGCTACCAGTACCGGGGCATCGAACGAGCCCTGACGGCGGAGCCCGGCCGGCGCGCGATCCATTACATGGAAACGGCTGCAGGCGACACAACCATCGGTCACACTCTCGCCTACTGCCAGGCCATGGAATCTCTCGGCGGGACCCAGGTGCCTCCCCGTGCCCAGGCACTTCGGGGAATCGCCCTGGAGCTCGAACGAATCGCCAACCATACGGGTGACCTTGGCGCACTGGCCGGCGATGTGGGGTATCTCCCCACCCTTTCCTACTGCGGGCGCATCCGTGGCGACGTGCTCAACATGACGGCAATGCTCTGCGGCAATCGCTTCGGCAGGGGATTCCTCCGGCCCGGAGGAACGGCATACGACGTGGAGCCTGAAAGGCGGGACACGCTTCTAAAACGTTTGGACGCAGTGGAGCGGGATCTGGCGGTTGCGGTCAATCTGATGTGGAAGGCTCCTTCGGTCCTGGCCCGCTTTGAAGGTACCGGAACAGTGGAACGAAAAGTGTGCGACGCAATCGGACTGGTGGGACCCGCTGCACGAGCCTCCGGAGCCAACCGGGATATTCGAAAGGATATGCCCCTCGGGATTTTTCAGTTCGCACAGGTCCCCGTCTCCACGTGGGACTCAGGGGACGTTTTCGCAAGGGGCTATGTCAGGTGGCTTGAGATCCAGCAGTCCATTTCCTTCATACGAGAGCAGTTGGAGAGCCTGCCCGGCGGAAGCGTGCTGTCGACCCCTGGAAATCCCGCACCCCATCACCTCACAATTTCCCTGGTGGAGGGCTGGCGTGGAGAAATCTGCCACGTGGCCATCAGCGATGCGGGAGGGAATTTCACACGATACAAGATCATTGATCCCTCCTTTCACAACTGGTTCGGGTTGGCTTACGCTCTCAGGGATCAGCAGATTTCCGACTTCCCGCTCTGTAACAAGAGCTTCAATCTCTCGTATTGCGGCCATGATTTGTGAAGGGTGCCGGAGGGAATTCCACCGACAGGGCCGGACCTGAGAAAAGGCTGCGGCCTCCATCGCCCATGGAAACCCTGCAATGCCGGAATGATATCCGGCGCCTCCATTGAAATGCCGGCCGACAAAAACAACCGAAAGGCGGCTATCCCCATGTTTGACGCTTTATTGGCGAGACTTCAGCAAAAGCATCGCACGACATCCTATCCTCAGGGCTCCCCCCCGCAACTGCCCGACCTTTTTGTGGGCAGGCCTTCCATCAACACCCAGCTGTGCGCCGAAGGCTGTCTGCAATGCCTGGAGGTCTGCCCGACTCAGGCGATCTCGAATGAAAAGGCCCTGGAAATAGACCTCGGCCGTTGCATTTTTTGCGGTGAATGCGCCTCAACCTGCCCCACGGGAGCCATCCGCTTCACCTCGGAGCACCGGATGGCCACGAGCCGCCGCCAAGATTTGCTCATGGCTTCCGAATCCCTGCAACTCGCGGAGGCCCTGCAGGGGGAAACCGGGCGAATCTTCAGGCGTTCTCTCAAATTGCGCCAGGTGAGCGCCGGTGGCTGCAATGCCTGCGAAGCGGACACCAACGTCCTCGGCACTGTGGGCTGGGATCTGGGGCGATTCGGCATTCAGTTCGTGGCCTCCCCACGACACGCCGACGGCCTCCTGATCACGGGCCCCGTCCCTGAAAACATGCGGCTGGGGCTTCTGAAGACCTACGAAGCCGTTCCTTCCCCCAAAATCGTCATTGCCGTCGGTGCCTGCGCGCTTTCGGGAGGAATTTACAGGGGGCACGACGAAGTCCACGACGGTGCAGATTCTCTGCTTCCCGTGGATTTATATATCCCCGGCTGCCCACCCCACCCCCTCACCATCCTGGACGGGCTGCTCAGGCTTCTAGGGATATACGGGATATAGGAGGTTATCTCGGCTGCCGGTGGGATGGGAATGAAGACAGCCCCAAAATTGAGAGTTGCATATGCGCTTCGAGTGTATTATTTTAGCGGCAATACAATTTTCACCGGCTGAAGCACAGCTTCCATGACATCTCTTCATGCAGCAGCAAAATGCCTTCAAGAACCGCTACTCTTCATGCGATCGATTTTCAGTGCATTCGCCGAACGAGGAAAACTCCATGAGGGCTTCTCGTTCAAACGCCTCGGGAACACAATTAAAAATTTAATATAAACGTAAAATTACGGGATCCTCAGACGGTTTCGGCTCATAGACGCTCAAAATGTGACGCACCCTTTGGATGGACTTTTCGGACCCCATCCAAGATTTCTGCTAGGAGGCGCCCAGGTTCATTACGCCTTCAGCCCTTCGGCTTCTGTTGGCTCCAGTGAGTGCAGTGATCATGCTGCCCCTGGTCCGGCTCCAGTATAATCGGTGAAAAGGGTGTCCGGTGTTGTTTTCCATCCGGGACACTCCGTGACTCAGCTTGATCACTGAACAGGAGGAGTGCAACTTATGCCAGTACAAGTGAGTTATCCGGGTGTTTATGTGCAGGAGGTTTCGTCCGGCGTCCGGGCCATCACGGGCGTCTCCACATCCACTGCGTTGTTCATGGGGCGGACCAAGCGCGGTCGGCTGAACGTTCCGACGCGGGTGTTGAGCTTCACCGCTTACGAGCGCGCCTTCAGGGCCGATACGTCCATCAGCGAAATGACGGACCAGGTGCGCCAGTTCTTCCTCAACGGCGGGCAGCAGGCGTACATCATGCGTATCGCCGACGGTCTGACGGCGATGCCGGCTGCAATCACGCTGCAGAACCAGGCGGGGACGAACGTCCTGAGGCTGACGGCCAAGGATGCCGGGGTGGACGGCAACATGCTGCGGGCCGAAGTCGACTACAACACGCCCAGCCCTGAATCCACGTTCAATCTGCGCGTGTTTCGGGAGGTCGTCAACGCATTGGGTGTGGTGGAAGTCGAGAGCAGCGAGACCTTCACCAACCTCAGCATGAACAAGAGCGACGGGCGCTACGTCGAAACCATCATCAGCCAGCAGTCGACCCTGGTGGATGCCGACGACCTGGAGGCGGCAAGCTTGTTTGCGGGGTATTCCGTCTCCGGCCTGGTTTTGAGCGGCGCCGCCACGGGTGCCAATCTTATCGGACTGCTCACGGCAACGGCAAACAAGATCCAGATCAGTGTCGACGGTAATCCCTTCGTGACGGTGACGCTGCCGAGCACCAATCTGGCCGGCTGGCAAACCAGCATCAACGCGGCGCTGAACACCTTTGGAGTCGGAGTAGCGGTGGGTCTCACCGCCACAGCTTCCGGCGAGCAGTTCCTGCGCATCACCAGCAACAGTGCCGCCGGCGGCAGCGTGGTGATTGTCCCGGCAGGGAGCGGCGACGCTGCCCTGAGGCTCCAGCTGGGGGTCGCCCAGGGAGGATTCGAAGTCAGCGGCTACGCGGACAGGCGTCCGGCACCCTCTGGATTCTTCTTCAACCCGGGGGCGCTCAATGCCTCTCCCCTGCCGGAGGCACTGGCGGAATTCCTGGCCGTCGCCGCAGCGGATTTCGATCACTGGACACTTACGGACAGCAGCGGTGGCACTCACAGCGGCACTGCGCGAGCCATCACCTTCCCCACCAACATGTACGCAGGCTCGGTGTTCAACCCCGCCGCTGCGCCCTATGGCGGCGCACCGTTCGTGGGCTCACTGCTCAATGTCCGCAAGAACCTGGGGGACCTGGGGGCAAGCATCTCATCTCCGGCAGCTACCGCCGGCTTCTGGAAAGCCGCAGTCCACGGACTCCGCCTGATCCTGACACCTGCCTACAGCAATGTGAACGCCGATACGACGGCGACTCTCACCAGCACGGGAGCCGGAACGCCCTACAATATCGGCGCCGTGGGCAATCCCTTCAATGGAACAGTCAATGTGCGCTCCTATAGCCTGGGCACAACCGGCGCAGGCTCCTTCCAGAGCACGGGCGCCGACGGGCAGGATGGCGCCTTTCCCAAGAAAAGCGACTACGAAAAGGCGTTCACCATCGTGGATAAGGAGGTGGATATCTTCAACCTCCTCATTCTGCCGCGGGACAAAGACCAGCTGGATTCACACCGTGAAGAAATCTGGGGACCGGCTTCAGCGTTCTGCCTGCAGCGAAGGGCCTTTCTCATCATGGACCCGCGCAGCTCCTGGGCTGATGCTGACAGCGTGTCCAAAGAAGTCAAAGACCTGCGGACGGGACTGGTGAAGGACCATGCCGCAGTCTACTGGCCCAGGCTCAGCATCTCCACCAACGGCAGCACCAAGGCCATCGACCCGAGCGGGTCCATCGCCGGTTTGATGGCACGCATCGATTCCAACCGCGGCGTATGGAAGGCACCGGCCGGCATCGAAGCCGACATCCGCGGGATTCGCGGCGTGGAGCGCACCATGTCCGATCCGGAAAACGGCCTCATCAATCCGGAAGCCGCCAACGCCATCCGCGTCTTCCCCAACGGCATCGTGAGCTGGGGAGCACGGACCATGGACGGTTTCGACAACTCGGGAAACCTGGATTACAAGTATGTGCCCGTGCGGCGCTTCGCTCTCTTCCTGGAAGAGAGCCTCTACCGGGGGCTCAAATTTGCCGTGTTCGAGCCCAACGACGAGCCCCTCTGGGCGCAGATCCGCCTGGCGGCCGGCGCCTTCATGAACAACCTGTTCCGGCAGGGAGCGTTCCAGGGGCAGAAGACGAGCGATGCCTACTTCGTCAAGTGTGACGCCGAAACCACGACCCAGAACGATATCAACCTGGGAATCGTCAACGTCATCGTGGGGTTTGCTCCCCTGAAGCCGGCCGAGTTCGTCATCATCACGATTCAACAGAAGGCGGGACAGGTCCAGGTTTGATCACTGGCCCATAGCACGATAGCACGGAGGATTTGTCATGGCCCAGTTTTCCATCAATGTGCGTCGAATCGATCCATACAAGAATTTCAAGTTTCGCGTGAAGTGGGATGGGCAGGTGGTGGCCGGAGTCAGCAAGGTCAGCGCCCTCAAGCGAACCACCGAAGTCGTCAGCCATCGGGAAGGAGGCGATATCAGCACCCAGCGCCATTCTCCGGGTGCATCGAAGTTCGAGGCCATCACCCTGGAGCGGGGCATCACCTTCGATCGGGAGTTCGAAAAGTGGGCGAACCTGGTGTACAGCACCGAAGGGGACGGCGCCGTATCCCTGGCGAACTTTCGCAAGGATATTTACATCGAAATGCTGAACCTGCAGGGCACCGTCGTGCGAGCCTATCGCGTGTTTCGTTGCTGGGTCTCGGAATACACGGCGCAACCCGAGCTCGATGCCAACGCCAATGCCATTGCCTTCGAGACGATCGTCCTGCAGAACGAAGGGCATGAACGCGACGAATCCGTCGTCGAGGTGGCGGAAACCTAAGCGAATCAGGGTGGCGGCGATATGCAGGTGGTTCAACTCAGACCCGGCCTGCGCGGCGGCAGGTGGGCACGGCTCCGGCCCCTGTGCGGCCATGACGAGACGGCCATCGGGGATGGCGGTCCTGTCGACGGGATTGCACTCCTCGACCGCCTCCTCGTGAAAATGCCGGGAACAACCGTTGGGCCGGGCACGGCGAAAGATCTCCCCGTGTGCAACTGCGACCGGCTCTTTGCAGCCCTCTACCTGAAATACTTCGGGGAGCAGGTGGAAGGCACGGACACCTGCCGCCAATGCGGGGCATCCTTCGAGGTGGCTTTTTCCCTGCAGGATTTACTGGCCGGCCTGGGAAAGGAGGAAGGACCGCATGCTTCCGGACCCGACGAAGACGGCGTCTACACCCTTACAGACGGCCGGCGGTTTCGCCTGCCGACGACAGTCGACCAACTGAGCGTGCTGGGAATGGATGCCAGGGAGGGAGCGGCAGCCCTCCTGAGGCGGTGCGTGGTGGAAGGCGATCCGGCGATCCACCCGGAGCTCCTGCAGGCAGGCATGGATGAGGTCGGGCCGCTGCTGGACCTGGATCTGGACGCAGCCTGCCCCGATTGCGGGGCGTCGCAGCGCGTGCGGTTCGACATCCAATCCTACCTGCTGCGGATGCTGACCCATGAAAAGCGTTTTCTTGTCCGCGAGATCCACCTCATCGCCGTGGCCTACGGGTGGAGGTACGAAGAGATTCTCAGCCTCACCCGGGAAGATCGGCGAGCTTTTGTAGGGCTGATCCAGTCAGAGCGTGAAGGACGAAGGAGGCTGCGCCCATGAGTGACTATCTGACCCGCCTGGCCACGCGAAACCGCGAGAGGGAGGATCTGCATCCGCTCCGTCCCTTCGTGCGCAGCACTTCCCCCATCGCCGAGCATGATCAGCGCGTCGGCATGACGGACACGGATGACCTGGAACGGGTGGGGGCCCCGCTCGACTCGGCAGTGCATGAAGGTCCGAGCCGGGCAGAGGGGGAGGTCACGAGTAGGAACCTCCCGGACATCACGCCCGCAGGGGGCAAAGGTGGAGAGACGATTCAGCGAAAAATGGCTGCCCCGGGGCAGCAGGAAGGCAGCACCCTTTCGATGGGTCCATCCGTCTCACCTGCAGACTCATCTTCCCTGCCTCAGGGGATCATGGGATCCATCATCCCTGCCATGCCCCTCGAAGCACCCATGGGAAAGTCGTCGATTCCGGTTGGAGCCGTGGAGCATCCAAGCTCCGTCGGGCCGCCTGAAACCCGCCGGGGCGTGACGCTTGCCCCGCCAGTCGCAGCCTCTCCCCACGAATCGTTGCCCCCCCCGGGGCTGCACCCCCCTCTGTCGAGGGGACAAATCTCGAGCTCCCTGGAGATGGCCGAGACCGGCAGCGAAGCATCCATTGCCCCGCAAATTCCGCCCCGAGGACCGACCGGGAAAGAGGGTTTAGAGACCGACCTTCGGACGACCCTCCACCAGCAGGGCCGGACGGGGCCCATCGCGGTGCGCACGAGATCCCTGCATCGTCCGGCGGAAGGGGATTTGCCACGCCTGGAGCCGTCGGCTCGGGCCATGGCCGACCGCATGGGATTCTCGCTGCCGGATGCTCCTCCGGCCTCCCCCCCTGGGGAGGGGAGCCCGCGCATCGTCATTGGCCGCATCAACGTTGAAGTCGTGCCGCCTCCGGTGCAACAGGCGTCGAATGCACCGCGCCCCGGCCCGATGACAGCGGCATCCGCCTCCGTCATCGGGCCCCTCGGCGGCAGTGTCCGCCCCAACGTTCGTCTTAGCCTGAGGTACAGATAGCCATGGCGCTGATTAACCTCTTTAAGGTGACCAAAACGCTGACGGATTTGCTGACGCAGAACATCACACAGCACATCGATCCGTCCCTGGTCGGACTGCTGGACGTGACGGCCATTCCGCCGGAAAAGGTGGAAAATCCTCAGAACACGTTGAGTCTTCACCTGTACCACGTCGCCGAAGACCCCTATTACAAAAACGCTCTCGGCCCCGGCAGCGGTACGCCCAACGTCGCCCGCACACCCATGGCCCTCAGCCTGTACTACATTCTCACGGCGCACCACGTGACGGACTCGACCTTCGACGCCGAAACCCAACAGAAGCTGATGGGCTATGCCCTGAAAACGTTCCACGATTTTCCCGTCATTACGGATCGGACGAGCGTCAACGGAACGTCCATCCTCGATCCGGACCTGCGCGGCCGGGACAATACCCTCCAGGTCATCCTGCGGCCGGTCTCCCCTGAAGATGCCATCGCCTTCTGGAGCTCCGAAGAACAGGTCACGGCGCGACTCTCGGCCTACTACGAAGTGCGCGTCGTGCTCCTCGAGCCCGAAGAGCCCAGGACCATGCCCGGCATTGTGCTGAACCTCGGCGCATTCGTCGTTCAGATGGCCACACCGCACCTCGACGGAAGCCAAAGCCTCGTGCAGTTCACACTCCCCGCCCTAAACGGCGGCGCGACGCACCAGGTGGAAGCTTCCCCTGCGCGCGTGACCCTGAACAGCTCAGCCCTCCCTCCCGAAGCTCACAACCGCCTGTCGCTGCTCGGGGCCAACCTCACGGCAGGAAAAACGCGTGCACTATACCTGAAAAACGGCATTTGGAGTAAGCTGCCTGCTCCGGGACCCGTAGAGCAGACCGTCGTCGACCTCAGCCTGAACCCCACCTGGAGGGTCGAGCTCCAGGCGGATCGCGTCCAGGTGCAACTGGCGCCGACTCTGATCCACAGGAGAGAGGACGGAACCCTCGTTAACCTTGCCGTCCTGCCCGGGTTTTACAGCGCCTTCGTGCGCAGTGTGATGGAAGAAAAGATCATCAGCAACGAGCTCAAGCAGGTTGCCGCCTCCAGCAATGAGATCGGCTTTGCCGTGGCCCCGCGCATCACGGGTCACGGGGCGCCGGACCTCAACGGCAACATCCAGGTGAACGTCGGCCCCGAGCTCGATCTCCTGGACGCGAATCTCCCGCAGGATGCCATTCAGGTGATCGTTGGGAGTGAAGTCTACAGCCGCGCCGTGGCCGATCCTCCCACTCAGGCCGGTGAATTTTTCGTTGGCGGCAGCCCTGCCAACCTGATTCGCATCCGGCCTCATTTTGCAGTGACCGTGACCGAGCCGCAAGCCCACCCGTTTCGACTGGTCGTCAACGGCGCCGAGTCCGCGCCATTTTGGATCGAGCTGAGCCCATGAGCCCCGGGGTGAACCAGGCCAATCGATTTCATAGCGATCCTGCTGCCGAAGCGGCAGGCCGCATGAGCAGCACCTCCGCGGTGGAGCTGGTGTTGAAGCGGGTACGACTGCGGGCGCGCCGGCGGGCTGCATGGCTGGCCTATCTTCAGAACGGCGACGGGACGAGTGGAGAGGCGGTGTGGGGCGCCAGTCTCGAAGCGTGCCTTGACGATCGGGACACCATGGAGAGGGAAGCCGCCTGGTACGGCGGCACCGAGGCCCTGCAGCCCCTGAACGAAGAGCTGGCGCAGGTGGAATTGGCGCTGGCGGGCAGTGCGGGGGCCGGACTGCACCAGTTGGGCAGCCTGTTTCGCTTGAGTGAGTCCGAAATGGACCTGCTCCAGGCGTGCCTGGCCCTCGGCGTCGATCCTGCACTCGCGACGGTGTATGGCTATCTGCAGCACAGCCCGGCACGAGGCTACGCCACGGAATCGCTCGCCGCGCGTCTCTTCGGCCATGGGCGACGGTCCCTGTGGAACCCCGGCGGGCCGCTCGCTCTGTGGAAGCTCGTCGTCCCAGGCGAAGCCCCGCCGGGGGAGCCCTGTCCCCTGACCATGGACCCTCTCGTGACGGATTGGCTCCACGGAGAGCTGCGTATGGACCCGGCACTGGTGGGCCTGCTGCATTTTGTCGAACCGCGGCAACCCCTCGAGGGATGGCCCGTGGACGCGGCCGTACATTCCATTCAACGCGTCCTCGAGCATGGGTCTTCAGTTCGAGTCCTTCTCACAGGCGCCCCCTGGAGCGGCCGACGGACCTTTGCAGCAACCGTCGCCGCGCGCTTCCGGATCCAGACCCTGAGCATCGACACCAGTGAAGTGCAGGACGCCGACTGGCCTGACATGTACATGCGCGGCCAGCGCACGGCGGTGCTGGGGGGCACGGCCCTCGTCTGGCACGGGAGCCGGCTGGACCGTCCCTGGTCGGGGACAGTGGCTCCGGCGCCCATCCAGTTCGTGGCCTGCGACCTGGACCAGGTGGTCACACCCTGTGACCATGTCATCGACCACCACATGGAAATGCCGGCCTTGACGCTGGACGAACGGCGGGGGCTCTGGAGATCGGCACTCCCCGAATCCGCGGCATGGTCCGCCAACGAGCTCGAAAACCTCGTGACGCGCTATCGGCTCAATACGGGCGACATTTTGTCAGTGGGACGGCGCGCGCCGGCAAGCGCCAGGGAGGCTGCGGATTTTGCACGCGAGCTCACCCGGCAAAGGCTCGGTGAATTGGGACGGCTGCTCGACTGCCCCTTTACGTGGGAAGACCTGGTGGTACCGGACAGGTTGCGGGAAGGGCTGGAAGACTTCGCCTTTGAAGCGCGCGACCGCGTCGCCTTCTGGGAATCCCCCGGGGCACGGCGCTTGTTTCCGAGGGGAAGAGGACTCGTGGGCCTTTTCGGCGGCCCCCCGGGAACCGGCAAGACCATGGCCGCTCAGATCATCGCTGCTGACCTCGCACTGGATCTTTTTCGTGTCGACCTTGCCGGCGTGGTGAGCAAATACATCGGAGAAACGGCCAAGCACCTGAACCGGATCTTCACATGCGCCGCCCGGATGAACGCCGTGCTCCTCTTCGATGAGGCTGACGCCCTCTTTACCAGGCGTACCGAGGTGAAGGATTCCCACGACCGCTACGCCAACGCGGACACCAGCTACCTCCTGCAGCTCCTGGAAGAATACCGGGGCATCGTCATCCTCGCCAGCAACAAGAAACAAAACATCGACCCGGCCTTTACCCGCCGAGTGCGCTACGTTTTCGATTTCCCCCGCCCGGACATGGCCGAGCGGCGAAGGATCTGGCACCGAATCGTCGGGGAGTTGTGCGGCGCCGAGAGTCTGAAACGCCTGGAGGCAACCATCGAGGCCCTGGCGGGGACAGTCGAAACCTCGGGGGCTCAAATCAAGAACGCTGTGCTGGCATCCATCTTCGTTTCCCGCCGCAGCCGCGAGCCACTGGCCATGGAGCATCTCCTGCGGGGCATGGAGCGGGAGCTGGCCAAGGAAGGGCGATCCTTGGGACCCCGGGAGCGGGAGCGGCTGATGGGGCGGGGGTGAGGAGATCAATGGGGAGAGTCGAAAGGTTACGAGGTCAAAGTGTCCAAAGGGGATGATTTCGGATGGAATCGACACTGCATATTGGGCAATTGAATCTGCGCGTTCCCGGAAAGAGCGCCGACACGGGTCACAAGGTAGCAGACGGCGTTGCTGAGAAGCTGGTCCAGAAAGTCCCTCCCGGTATGCGATGCCAAGTCGGTGCATTGAGTGTTCGCGTGCAGGTGGCCGCCAGCGCGAGTGAGGTGGAGATGAGCGACGCCATTTCGGAAGCGATTGTGAAGGCAATACACAGCGGCAGTGAGGCTGCGAGCGGCAGGCAACGCTGAATGGAGTGTTGGGCGGAGAGGGGTCATGGGCTTTTTACTGACGGCAAGTGCCAAACATGCAGGGTCGATTACATCGATGCCTCTGCCCAAAGGGAAATCTGCTTGTGGGCAGCATGCCGCTGGTGCTCGACTTGAGCCCAAGAGGTTCGCATTGCGGCTGCATGCCGCTCAATTGCCGATGGAATATCCGGTCCAGCCCAAGCTCAGAATCGGTGAACCGAAGGACAAGTTCGAACAGGAGGCAGACCGGATAGCCGATAGGGTCATGACGATGCCTGAAGCGCTGCCACATCGAATCGTTCGTAGCACTCTCGGGAGTGAAACCACCACGCATTTGGTTCAGCGTGAACCTGGAGACGGCCACAACCCAAACGATAAGACTCCTCCGAAGGAAGAATACAATAAGGCAGAACTGGAATTCCATAGCGCCTTACATTTCAATCGTACCTTTTCAGGGTTTAACCCCACAAGCGAGCCCAAGGAGGGTGAATATTCCATAATTTGGTGGAGCGTATGGAATACCGGCTGGAAAACCGCTCCAGAACATACAAACAGATTAACGATCTACAATGCGGACCTTTGCTCGGGATGCAGGTATGAGAAGGACGAGATCTTCCGCAGCGAAATTAGAGCTCCGTCCATCGTTGCCAGCAACCAACCGGGTAAATCTGACTATGAAAATGCGGTTCTGATCGGGATGCCTTTATCAGCTGGGCATTACGAAGCTTATGTTGAGCTCGATGTTCACAACGAAGTGGAAGAAATCAACGAGGATAATAATACCGCCTTCATGGTCTTTGTTGTCAGAGCCGGCGGTCAAGCTGGATCGGCTGTCGAGGAAGCAGAGGGAACTATCCAAAAAAAGCAGGATGCGGGTCCCACTCCAGACGTTGAGCCGAACCTGGAGTCGCCGATCGGTTTGCTCAGAGGTGGAGGCCGGCCTCTTCCACTGCCCCTCCGTGACTTTTTTGAGCCACGCCTTGGCTACGACCTCAGCCAGGTGCGCATCCATTCAGACGCCTGTGCCGCCGAAGAAGCGAGAAGTTTGCGGGCGAAAGCCTTCACTACCGGTGGAGACATTGTCTTCGGCGAAGGCGAATACGCACCGGAAAAGCCGGCGGGACGGCGACTCCTGGCCCATGAACTGACCCATGTGATTCAGCAAACAGGAAGTAGCCATCCGGTCGTTCAACGTAAACCCGACGATACGTGTCCTAAACTGATTTCCTTCACTGCGAGCGGAAAAGACCCTGCTTTGACCGATAAGTGCCGGGGTGGCAAATGTCGTTTTGGATTGGGGTGTTGCGAGACGAAACGAGGCGAATGTGGGAGCGGCGATGCGTCGGGTATGGTTTTCAAGGCGGTCGTGAAGGCTGGAAAGAATTGCAAAGGGCAACTCGCATTCATGCAGAATCTCCTTTCAAGCGACCGAAAAGTCACCATGAGCGATGGCACCGGGGAGTGCTTGAAAATCAATAAACCCCACAGAGACGGCGGGATCCCATGGAAAGGGTGTGAGGTCTCGGTCGACGTTCCGGGAGAATTCACCATAATATCCGATGATTGCCCCCATCGGATGCTGACCGATAATCCCACCGAAGTCAGCATAACCGACTCGTTCAAAACGTTTCTCCTATGGAAGGCCGAGGGAGAAAAAGACCGGCACCCCATTGCGAATTTGACTTGGGGTTGGAGTGGAAAGATCACCAAAGCAAAGGGCAAGGAGTGCGGCTCTCAATATAAGATTGTCTCCGCTTCGCATACCGACGGCGAGGGGAATGCATCGATGGACAAACCGGTAACGACTCCGGAAGTAAAGGATGTGAAGCCGGGTCCCTGCAAGTGAATATTGAGAAGGGCGGCTTGTGCAATGGCCTCTGTCGCTGACGCCATTCTGACTGTACTTATGAAGCGACGCAGGCCGAAACACTGAAAATTTGCCAGCAGTGGAGTACTTTTATGGCCTTCACACTAATGTCAAAATCTCGGAATAAGGCACCTGCTTCGAAGGCTCAATCGCCTAAACGAAGATCCGTGGGTAGACAATGGGCTGGTGACTTTCAGCAGGGATTTGAAGGAACTCTCTCCTGCCCCTATGCTACAGCGCTTCCGAACGCGTCGTCTGTGCAAGCCAAGCTGAAAATCGGCGAGCCGAACGACAGATTCGAACGAGAAGCTGACCGGGTCGCCGATGAAGTGGTGCGTATGCCGGAGAGTAGGTCTGTGAAAACCGGCTTTCCTAGGATTCCAGGCTCAGAAGCACGGATGGCCGGTGGTTCCTCATTAGTACAAAAGACGTGTTCGAAGTGCAAGGAGGACTTGCAGGCACAGCCGAAGAGTGAGAAGGAAGAAGAGGAATTACTCCAAAGAAAACCGGCGGCGGACTCTCCACAGCAGTTCACATCAAAGGTCGAATCCAATATCCAGGCCGGCAGGAATGGAGGCCAGCCTTTGTCCAAATCCACACGGGCCTTCTTCGAGCCACGTTTTGGTCAGCACTTTGATCAGGTCCGAATACACACGGATTCGAGAGCGGCGGAATCGGCTCGATCGATCAACGCAAGAGCTTTCACGACTGGGCAACACATCATATTCGATGAAGGCCAGTATGCACCCCAGACGGCAACGGGCAGGAAACTCCTAGCTCACGAATTGACTCACACAGTTCAACAAACGAGCCCGGGGGGAGTGTCGTCCGCAAAGGTACAGCGCACCATTGGAGACGGTCATGACTTGGTGGCTGCGCGGTTCTCGGGGGTGGTCGAGTTGGAAGCTGCCTTCGATGATGAGCGGTTAGTTCGAATACCAAACCGGGGCAATTACGTGAGGCTCATCCAGCAATCGCTGCTGGATATGGGATACACGCTGCCGGAAGCCGGGGCCGACGGTATCTTCGGTCCTGAGACCAAAGCTGCGGTAGAACGATTCCAGACGGATGCCGGTGCGGTTTTGATCGACGGCATCGTCGGACCGGAAACCATGGGTCTCCTCGACCAGCGCGATGTGACCAACCTGACGGGGCTTGGCCCCCCGGCTGTTACAGGTCCCGTCCCCAGCCCTCGTCCCACGGTTGGCGGCGGTTGCGCCCAACATTTTTCAGGTGTCACATTCACTCTGGCAAACCAGGTAGCTGCGGGGGTAGCCCCTGCAGCACGCATTGCAATTGACCACATAGGCGGTAGAGATGCTCTGGTGCTGGAAGGCACCGTCCCTGCGAACTACCATCCGGATGTTACGATCAATGCTCCCAGTAACGCCCGGGCTGCTGAATTCGAGGTTGGACTGATTCAGAATGCCCTGGCACTTAGAAGAGATTTTACCTTCAATACCGGCGCCACGATCCGAAACACGATTCCCACCCCGATCAAGGATGGAGCGCCGCTGTCCAGTGGTCTGTACCATCCTATCTTTGCTGAAAACGGCGGCGGACATCCTGGGATTCTGGAGCAGTTTACAGCCACCGGCGCCACCATAAACCTCAACTTACCTGATACACCAAGTGATTTCGCATTTGTGAATTTACTGGATAACGCCCAATGTGGGGCCCCACTGGCCGCCGCGACCATGACAAGAGGAGCCATCACAGACGAATTTCGAACCTGGGTCGCGGTTCGGCATAGGCCGAGCGGTTGTGTGCGGGCACTCCATCATATCGATTGGAACCTTGACTGGTCGGCTACAGTGAATGGTGCGGTAGCGCCCCCAACTCGTGCTGTGACCAGTAATGCCATCAATGTCACCGTAACAAATGGGAATGGCAGTCCCAGCTTTATCCAGGGAGGCCAAGTACCGGCTGACTTTTTTGCCGCACATACAGACAGGGTATGCAGTTGATGTTCATATTCCTTCCTGGAAATGGCATTTCAAAATCGATCCTATTGCTGGAACTGGAAGAGACAAACGATGCCAGCGGGGATGCGTTTTCCCTAATCAAGGACCATGAAGTGCGAGGAATGATTGCAGACTGATCCAACACAAACCGATCTCGATATCTCTCGCCTATTGCAGTATAGCGGACCGAGCTTTCGGCAGCAGGATCCCATTATGGAGGGTGTCGGTTTGTTGGATTATCGCAACACAGATGATAACGAACGGAAGATTTGCATTCTACTCTCTTCTCAGAGCATTCCGTTTCATATTGAACGTCCAAAATTTGGATGGTCAGGATCCAAGATCCGCATGATCGTTACTGTACCCTGGAACCAATGTACACGAGCAGAGTCCATCTTGGCTGCCGCTGCCAAGGCATCCGTACTTGAAGCAGTCAAGGGGGCTGAGGGTCTATCTTCTACCTGAATAATCCCTTGGCTGAGTTCGGAGGAATCTCAGCGGAAGGCTTTGGCCTTCACAATCACAACGGAGAGCATCTCATACCGACTCTTTTAACGAGCGAAGGCACAGCATATAGCACTGCAAGGGGAAATCACCATGCCTGACACCGGACTAAAACGCAGCCCCAAATTTCAAAAAGGCGCCCTCGTCCAGTTGGTGAAGGACATTGTGGGGGTGGTGCCCAATGTCATTCCTTTCCAGTACAACCCGGAAAAGCTGTCGCACTCCCTCACACCCTGGAACCCGTTTGAGGTCGATCAGAGACAGCGTGGCTCGCAGGCCCCCACGGTGCAGCCGTTCGACCCCAAGGAGAGCTTCAACCTGACACTGGAGCTCGACGCAACGGATGACCTGGAGGACGGCAACCCCGTGACAGTGGCCACCGGCATTGCCGATCGGCTGGCGGCCCTCAAGAAGCTCACACTGCCGACGCAGGGGCCGATCGGCGACCTGGTGGCCAGCGCACGGGCGCTGGCGGGCAAGGCCAGTGAACAAGCTATGCGGCCGACGGTGCCAGTGGTACTGTTCGTCTGGGGTCCAAGCCGCATCCTCCCGGTGCGAGTCACCAGCTTTTCAGTCGACGAGACGCTGTTCTCGCCCACACTGCATCCCATACAGGCTACTGTCACCCTCGGACTCGAGGTGCTGACACCGGACGCATTCAAATGCCAGAGCGAGCTCACCGCCGATCTTGCCATCGCCGCATACAATTTCACCAAACTTCAGGAAGATGCGCTGGCGGTGGCTCATATTGCCAAGAACGTGGATGCGATTCGGGGGTTGTTACCCTTTTAAACTTTTGGGCCTTTCAACCAGGAGTTTCAGATCCATGGCCATCTTCGATGCAAAAAGCCGTTATCCCAGGAACGCTTCCATCTATGAGGCAACGGATCGCCGCGGCCGCAAGGTTGCGGCCCTAACGGCAGCTAACAAGCCGGTTCAGACGCTGCTGGGGGAGCACCTGCGCCGGGAAGGCCAGCGACTGGACCACCTGGCCAATTTCTATCTGAGGGACCCCAACGGATTCTGGCGCCTCGCCGAACTGAACGATGCGATGCTCCCGGATGCACTGGCAGAGACCGATACTCTGAAAATCCCAACGGTCCTGTGATTCGAACATCTTCGAACTCTCTGACTTTTCGACCTTTAAACTTTTAGACCCTATGTTCCAGCAACCCTGTATCACTTGGACTCTTTGACTTTTCGACTCTTTGACTTTGCAACATTTTGACTTTTCGACCCTTGAACCTTCGGACTTGTGACCATGGGCTTTGGCGCAATCCTCGCCTCGGGCGAGAACAACAATCTGCTCAGTGACAGCGTTCTCGGCTGCATTACGGAAGTCAGAGTAGAGCAGTCCCTGGATGATCCCACTCGCTTCGCCATTCGATTCCAGGAGGATCTCAGCGACGGTCAGCCGCGGATCAGGAGGACTCCTGAGCTGCAGTGCCAGCAGGTGATCACCGTCGCCGTGCAGGTGGGAGACACCATAAAATGCCTCGTGCGCGGTCCCATCACCAATGTCAGGTCTTCCGTCACCCTGGGCGGGCCCGGGTCCTGGTACGAAGTGCGCGGCCAGGACCGGCGCGTCGAAATGGACCGCCAGGCGGTCCGCCGCGCCTGGACCGGCCGCGCTTCCGAAGCCGCGACAACGATATTGTCCCCACGGTTCGATGAGGTAGACGTCGATGAAACACGGATCGTTTACGGGGGCCAGCAGGTGCGGGGACAGCCGTCGACATCGACACTCAATCAGCGCGCCACGGATGCCGCGTTCATCCGCCAGATCGCGCGGCAGAACAACCTGCATTTCTGGATCGAGTACGAATGCCGGCCCAACGGATTGAACCCCGGCGGCCAGTCTTTGAGGGTGCTGGAAAAGGCTAACCTGAAGGCCTCTCCGCCGCGACCGAGGGATGCTCCGGCCGGACCCGTACCTCTGGATCAGATTGCTCTTGTACCCAACGTTTCCGTGACCCTCCGCGTCAATGTGGAAAAGGAGCAATGCCAGAACGTGACCGCATTCGAACTGACGACAGACCCGGAGCGGCCCAACCAGTTTTCCGGCTCCGCCGTCGACGACCGCGATCTCAGTGAACCCGATACTTCGGTCACCGACCCTCAACCTCCCATTCGAAGGGGCGGCCATAGATTCGGCGGATGCCAGGAGCCGCGTGACGTCTCCATCACGACGGCGGGCAACCAGGACGAGCTCAATGCCAGGGCCGAATCGGCCCTGACGGAGTCGGGCTGGTTTGTAGAAGCGACAGCCAGTACCACGGCCTATATGCTGGGCGGCGTCCTCCTGCCGCACGATGTGGTCGAAGTGGAGGGGCTCGGACCGGTGGACAGCGGCCCGTATCAGGTCAAGACGGTCACTCACGTGATCAATGCCTCGGACCACTTCATGGACATGGAACTGCGGCGCAACGCCGTCGGAGAGGGCTAAACCATGGAAGAGCAACGCGGCGCTCTGACGGACATGATGGATGTCATGGAAGGCCGCTTTTTCGGCAAGTACCGCGGCATCGTCTCGGACAACGACGACCCCACGGGACGGGGAAGGCTCCTGGTGCGGGTCCCCACGGTCATGGGGGCTGAGGCTGTCTGGGCTATGCCGTGCGTGCCCTACGCGGGAAACAACATGGGCCTTTACACCATGCCGGAGCCGGGCACGGGTGTGTGGGTGGAGTTCGAAGCCGGCGACCCCTCCTACCCCATCTGGGTGGGCTGCTTTTGGGGCGACGGCGAAGCACCCAAAACCGAGCGAGGCGCCGACGCGGCCCCGCCCCTCAAGATCCTGCGCAGCCGCCAGGGGCTCCTGGTGACACTGGATGACCAGGGACAGGTGATCACCCTGAGCGATAAAGACGGGAACAACCTGATCACTTTGGATGTTCAACAGGGCAAGGTGACGGTAAAGGGGACTGCCAAAGTCGTCATCGAAGCCCCCCGGATCGAGCTGGTTGAAAACGCCACTCACCCGTTGGTCTTTGGTGATCTGCTGCTCCAATATCTCAACCAGCTGGTGCAGCTGTACCAGGTGCACACCCACCCCGGGGAAACGGTCCTCGGCATTCCCGTCACCCCGGCGCCGCCCGTGCCGCCCTTCGTGCCGGCGACCCCGAGCCTCATTTCCACCCGGGTCAAAACGGGCTGATCAGGAGGAAACCGCATATGGCTTTGAAACCCGGCACCATCGAAGACGTCGCCGGAAGTATGGCCGAGGAAATGGAGCAGGTTTTCCGCGAGACCCTGCCATCCGTGGTTCCCGGCGCGGACCCGGGGAGGGGCGAGGCGGAACGCCGACTCCTCTTCGTTGCCGTTGCACAAGGCGTAGTGAGGCATCTGGCGGCGAATCCCGATGCATTCAAAGTGGGGGTCTCTCTCACCGAAGGAACGGGAGAGGTCACTGAGATCCAGGCAAGTTGATCCTTTGATCTTTCGACTTTGCCACTCTTCGGCTTTGCACCCCCTGGAGGTGTCCCATGTCAACCACGATCACCGCTGTCCGCTTTCCTTTCGCGATCGACGACCGTCTGGGACGTCTCGCGCAGGAAAATGACTATGAGCAGTACATTCGGCAGCTCATTCGCCAGGTGTTGTTTACGGCTCAGGGGGAACGGATCAATCGTCCCGACTTCGGGGCTGGTGTGAAGCGGCTCGTGTTTGCACCCAACAGCCCGGCGACGGCGTCCCTTGCCCAGACCTTGATTTACCAGGCACTCACCACATGGCTGGGAACGCTCATCCGCACCGACGACGTGCGCGCCGAAGCCAATGAAGAGAAGCTGAACATCACCATCGCTTACACGATTCTGGCGAAGCAGGAACGCCGGTTTCTCAACGTGGAGGTCACCATCTGATGGCCAGTGAAGACAGGTTGACCGCCTTACTGGAGCAGACTGTCAAGCGTGTCACGGGGATCGACTTTGTGCAGGTCGTAGACCCCGCCGACCAGACGGTGCTGCATGTGTATTTCCTCCTGAACCCTGACGAACTGGACGATCCCATCGTCAGCACGGGACTCCTCCCCGTGGATGTCACGACAGAGTCGGTGCGCATTGTCAGCACTTCCGGCGGGGAACAGTTCGCCGAAGTGCCTGTGGTACGCGCCACCTACCGGCAGGTGAGCCTGGACGGCGAGGCGCGGACGGTGCTCGAAGTGCAGACAGCCCACCCGGGAGACTTCTCCATTTACAGGCTGACCCTCATCGATGAACCCAAGCGACGCATCGACCACTTTTTCAATGGGGTCACCTTCAGCTTCAAGCAGGGATGCCCCAGTGATCTCGACTGTGAGCCCTCGGAAGCACTCTGTCCTCCGGAGGACTTCGTCGACTTTCCCGTCGATTACCTGGCCCGAGATTTCACCAGTTTTCGCAACGCCCTGCTGGACTATGCCGCTCAACGCTATCCCCAATGGACCGAGCGCATCGAGGCCGACGCCGGTGTCATGCTGGCGGAAATCATGGCGGCGCTGGGGGACGAGCTGTCTTACATCCAGGACCGCTACGCCCGTGAAGCCTACCTGGAAACAGCGGGTCAGCGGCGGTCGCTCCGCCTGCATACGCGTTTGGTGGACTATCATGTCCATGACGGGCGGAGCGCCTCCACGCAGCTGGACCTGACGGTCAAACAGGCTGTCGGCGGGGTTTTTGTGCCTGCCGGCGGCCGAGTCTGGGCTCCCGGCCAGGGCATTCCGCCCATCCCCTTTGAACTGGGCGAGGGGCTCGCAGACACGACGGCCGACGGAGGCGCTCCCCGAACATTCTGGGTGCACGCCGCATGGAATGAAATGCCCGTCCACATTCCCGACATCAGCCGACCCTGCCTGCCGGTGGGCTCCACGGAGCTTTTTTTGCTCGGGCACTTTCCCAACGTGAGCCAGGTACCGACCGGCGAAGATCCTCTGAAGTTCTGGCTGGGCAAACGCCTGCTCATAAAGAGTGATCCCAAAGACCCTTCGGTGCCTGCACGACGTCACATGCTCCCGATCGTTAATCTAGAGCACCTCACCGATCCATTGTTTCTGGATGAAAACGGGGACCCCATCGCCATCACCCGCCTCCGATGGGATGACGCCCAGGCGCTCCCCTACGAGGTGTGCCTCGAAAACGCGGTGGTGCACGGCAACCTGGTGGAAGCCACGGCCGGAGAAACCATCACGGAATTCTTCAGCATTCGCGGCAACGCGAACATCCCCCCGAACAGGACCGTGGCGAAGGCCGTCGAGCGCCAGGGCCCTCTCGATGCCATGACGGGCCGGCGCAGTGTCACGTTCCTCCACTCTCTCGCTCGAACAGAAAGCGACGGCATGGGGCGGCTGGGGGAGATTCCCGACACACGCCCCGAAATCGAGGTACAGGAAGTGAACCCCGCCGACCTTCAGCCCCTCGGTACACCCCAGGTCTGGGAATGGCAGCACACCCTGCTCGACGCGCGGGGCTTCGATGATGCCTTCACCCTCGATGACGGAGCATGGCGCCGCGTGATCGGATTTCGTCGCATAGGTGAAGTCATTGAGCACAGGGACTATGCAAGCGGGTCCGGATTTACGATTCGCTTTGGCGACGGTGAGTTTGGGAAGACCCCGCCGGACGAAACGGTTTTTCGGGTGCGCTATCGCACCGGGCCGGGCTCGAGAGCCAACCTGGCAGCCGACACCGTCGTGTATCTCAGAAACCCTCTGGACGCGGCGCAAGCCGACCTGGCAGCCCTGCTGGACGGGGTCACCAATCCACTGCCCATTACAAACGGTGTGGATCCGGAGGATCCCGAGGTCGTCAAGCAGGTGGCTCCTGAAGCCTTCCGAGCCGTCACATTCCGTGCCGTTCGCTCGGAGGACTACGCCGAGATGGCCGAGCGACTCCCGTGGGTGGAGCGGGCCAACACTCGCTTTCGATGGACCGGAAGCTGGCTCAGCACCTTTGTGACGCCCGACCCGCAGGGATCCTTCGAGCTCAGCCCGGAGAGGCGAACTGAGCTGGAAAACCAGATGGAATGCGTGCGCCAGGCCGGTCGTGAAGTCTACGTGCGCAACCCGCGCTATGTGAACGTCGACCTGGAAATCACCCTCTGCGTCGAACCGTCCGCCTACCCCGGGCAGGTGCAGGAGCGCGTTTTGGAAGCATTGGTGGGGCGCAAAGGCGTGCTGCCCATCAAGGGATTCTTCGATCCGGACCATTTCACCTTCGGCACGCCCCTGCGCCGAGCGGCGCTGGAAGCGGCCATCCAGGAAGTTCCCGGCGTGCGCGGAGTTGTGGGCATGCGCATCCGGGCACGGGGGATCACCGATTGGCGTGACTTCAATGAGCTGATTTTCCCGGTTCAACACGACCAGGTGATCCGCCTGCAAAACGATCCCCTGTTCCCGGAGCGCGGATCAGTGCGCATCCTCACGGGGATCGAGGGGTAAAAGGCAAAAGGTCAAAGAGTCGAAGAGTCAAAAGATCTTGAGCAGGTCCATGTGGCTCCTTCGACATATGGACTCTTAACCTCCTGGATTATGACTTTGAGACCTTGGGCTTTGGACTTTTCGACGCTTCGACTTTTAGACTTTTCACTTTTCGACGCTTTCTCTCCAACCAGAGGATTTGTCCCATGAGCCTATGTTGCCCTTGTGACACATTGGAGCATCCGAAGAAGCCCGACATTCCGGCGGGTCTGGTTGCATTGCCCCGGCAGCCGGCCGGGTTTCCCGAATATCGACTGGCCATGCTCCGGGATATTCCCACCCATGCCCCCCTGGCGGGATGGCGGGCGCGAACGGGGGAAGACCTGGGGATCATGCTCCTGGAAATGTGGGCCTATGTCCTGGATGTCCTCGGCTTCTACGACGAACGCATCGCCAACGAAAGCTACCTGCGCACCGCGCAGCTACGCCCGTCCCTTCGCAAGCTCACGGAGCTCATCGGATATCTCCCCCGTCCCGCCCTGAGTGCGTCCGTCCGGTTGGCGGCCATTGCCGACGGCGTCAAGGCTGTCAAGCTTCCTCCGCGGACGGGCTTCCGCTCCGGCGCCTTCGACGGCGAGCCCCCCCAGGTTTTCGAGACCGAAGCCGAGTACACGATCCATCCCCTCACAAACCAGTGGCCCCTCGGTCCCGTGCGGGAACCGTTGCTCGGAAGCGAGCTGCTCCTTGAGGCCGGGGCTGAGGCTCCCGCCAAAGGTCAAATGGTGCTGTTCCGCTGGACCAGCGGGAGCGGCACCACACTTCAAGGGGGACGGGTCACAAACCTTCGCACGGTGACGGCCCTGGATGGCGCAAACTACATCAAGATGGAGGTGGAACCGGCTCCGAATGTGGACGCGACCATCGAACTGGCCGCTGTTTCGATCCTTTCTCCTTCATCGAGTGCCCATCCCAACCTGTTCACGGCAAGTCCGCTTTCGGGTCGGACGGGGATCATTCTCGATGCATTCTACCCCGGGCTCGCGGTGGGGGATCCTGTCCTCATCCAGCGGGACAATACACTGCATGCCACCTTTTTGACGGATGTCACACGAGTGGATGTGGTCGTCGGCGGCACCAACGGCGCTTCGGACAGCGCCCCTGCGCCGACCCTGCCGGTCAGCCGCATCACCATCGGCCCTGCCATGCCCGACGGCTGGGAGGACCACCCCGAACGTCTCGTCATCCATTTTGGGATGATGGAGAGCGGAAAACCGACTCGACCCGCCAAAACCCATTTGAACGCAGCAGACTTCGCAACACCCGGTATGCGCATCCAAGGGCTTGCTGAGCCGTTCCCTGATTCGGTCACCGAGCCAAGCGAGCTCCTGCTGTTGGATGCGGTCGACAATGGCGTTCCGGTCCAGGGCTCGGTCCCCATAGACGCAAACGGTGCAGGGAGTGTCCTGCTGGCCGCCGATACCAAACCTTTCACGCCGGAACTGCGCACACCGGTGACTGTTTTCGGCAACATTGTCAGAGCGACGCGGGGAGAAAGTGTCTACAACGAGGTCCTTGGCAGCGGGAATGCCGCTCAGGAGTTTCAGGCGTTTGCTCTTGCCAACAAGCCTCTCACCTACTTCAACGATCCTTCCGCCGCCGATGGCCGCCGCAATACCCTGGAAATTCGCGTCAACGGAATCCTCTGGAAGGAGGTGAGGAGCTTTTTCGGGACCGGCCCTCACGATGCCGTTTACATCGTCCGCCAGAACGATGCCCAGGAGAGTGCCGTCACGTTCGGCAATGGAATTACGGGAATGCGGCTTCCCTCGGGCATCGACAACGTCACGGCAACCTACCGGTTCGGCGCCGGGGCTGCCAAGCCCCCTGCCGGGGGAATCAGCCAGCTTGCCAAGCCTGTCCAGGGGTTGCGGCGCGTTGTGAACCCGGTGGCAGCCGGGGGCGGTGCCGACGCCGACCAACCCAGGGACATCGCCAGGAATGCACCCACCAGCGCCCTCACATTGGGCCGCGCCATATCCCTGGCGGACTTCGAGGCCCTGGCACGGGAATTCGGCGGAGTCATCAATGCCGGCGCCGAGTGGGCCTGGGACGAGGCCAGCCAGGGGGCAAAGGTGAAAGTCTGGTTCATTTCCAATGGCGGCGACATCGGCCCTGAGCTCAAGGCCTATCTCATCGGTCAGGCCGACCCGAACACCCCCCTTGTGACGGAAGAAGCCAAGGAGCAGCTGGATGCCCAGGGGCAGTCGTCCCAACTGGTCTTGGACCTGGAAATCGACGGACGGTACAATACGGACAGGGTGAGCGAACAGGTCAAACAGGTGCTGACCAATTCTGAAACCGGCATTCTGGCCCTTGAAAACATCTCCATCGGTAGCCCCATTTTCTGCAGCAGGATTTTCGAGGCGGCCCTGAGCGTCGAGGGCGTCCTGTCGGTGCGCGCCATCTCCGTGGACGGACAAACCGCAACTTCAACCATCAGCGTAAACGAAGGCTCTTATCGCAACTTTCTCGCCACTCTCGTGATCAACGCCACCCATGCTGAATCGCTTCAGCCAGCGGCTAACAGCTAACGCCTAACCGCACAAGGCGAAAAACCATGGCAACCGAAACCGACAGCAACGCATTGGCCCCTGCTCAGGACGAATTCGAGCGCTACTACACCGAGAAGATCTGGGACTGGATCCCGGCGGTCTTCAAGGAAGAGGACGGTCTGGCGGCAAGGCCCGACGTCCTGCGCTCCATCGTGGAGATCCTCGCGCGCCAGGCTGCGGTGGCTCGCCGCAGCATCGACCGGCTGTGGGAGGACCAGTTCATCGAGTTTTGTGACGACTGGGCCATACCCTACATCGGCGACCTGGTGGGCACCCGCCTGGTGCATGAGCTCAATCGCCGGGGCCGGCGCGTGGACGTGGCGCGCACGATCTTTTACCGAAGGCGCAAGGGAACGCCCCTCGTCATGGAATTGCTCATCCGGGACATCACCGGCTGGTCCGGTGTGGTCGTCGAGAGCTTCAAGCAACTGGCACGCGCGCGCCACGGACTCGACCCCGAGCCCGACGCCTTTGCCGGCCTCGTCACACAAGCTCCCCCCGGAGGCTGGGCCAGGCTCCCCAGCGCCCATGGGGCCGAGCTCGTGGACGGACCCTTCGATGAATTTGCCCACACGCCGGATTTCCGCCAACCTCGCGGTAAGTTAGGTCGTTATAATATCCCGAAGTTGAACTTTCACCTGTACCGCCTCTTACCGTTTGAGGTCAACTTCGCGACGGCGGCAAATTTTGGCGACAACCGGTTTACCTTTGATCCCTCGGGCCGCGATGTTCCGCTCTTCAGCCCCGACCAGCGGACCGACCCCGAGCGATGCCATGCCGTGCGTGAATGGGAGCTCCCCGCACCCATCCCCTGCCGACTGCTGGGAGCGGCAAGCTACGTCATCACCGATGCCCTCCTCGACGACCTGATGGAGGGTGGACTCCCGCAGGATGCCGCGGAGGAGCTTTCGCGCTACCTGGGCGTGGTGTTTCGGGACGAGGTACGGCTGAGAGTAACTCTTGAAAGCCTGACCCATTCCGCGGCAATCCTTGTGATGTTTGACAGGATACTCGCCGGGGCTATCACCGAGGATTCGCCCAAAGCCCATCTCATCCCCAGCACCATCCAGTCCGACCCCAGGGCCGTTGCCGTCGCCGTGGGTGCGGACAGGGACTCGATCCCTGTGGAGCACCAGAGGATTGCCGCCGGTAATCTCGAAGACTGGGGAACGAGCCTCGGGACGCTGCCGCCTGAAAAGACGCTGGTGATCGACCCCGAAAGAGGCAGATTCTGGTTTCCCTCGGATCCGGGCGGTCAGGTCTGGGTGCCTGCATATCACTATGGCTTCTCGGGAAATATTGGCGCGGGGCCCTATGACAAGCGGGATGCCCTCGTCAGTGGGACTGTAACGGATCTTCCCGACGGCGACCCGGGCGACCCCGGTCCGGTGGCTATGAGCCTCCCTGTCCCGCCCCTCACGGGAGTGTTTCAACTCGGGAACAGCAAGACCTACCGGCCGGACGGCGATATCAACGGCATCGACAAGCTGACCCTGCAGGCCGCCAATTTCGAGCGCCCTTACGTCGAGCGGCTCACACCCGCCGGCACGGAGTGGGTGTTCCGCGCCGAGCCCAAAGCGGCCGTACCGCCGGGCGAATCCGAGCCTGAAGAGAACCTGCGGCATCTGGCATTGACGGGCTTGTGGGTGGGCATCGAAGAAGATGGGGCCGCTCCGGGCCCCGAGCCCTGCCCCCCGATTGCCGCCGCACTGGTGCTCGAGGGCGTGTTCGACCGGGTCGTCATCAGTCATTGCACGCTGGATCCCGGAGGGGAGAAGGCCCGCACGGATCCCGGTCAGTGCCGGGCGATTCCGTATGTGCGGCTGCTTGTACGCGGCAATGTGGAGGAGCTCGTGATCGAGTCCTCCATTGTCGGCCCCATCCTTGAGGACGAGGCTGCGGGGAATCCCGGCGCGATTCAGAAGCTCTTCGTGCACGATTCCATCGTGCAAAGCATCGATGCCGCATGCCCTGCCATCGAAACCGACCTGGGCGAAGTCGAACTGGAGCGAGCGACCGTATTCGGAGACGTGGAAGTCAACCGGTTGTTTGCAAGCGAAGCCCTCATCCAGGGCGTAGTGAAGGTCACGGACAACCAGCACGGATGCTTCCGATTCAGCGCGACTCATGACGCTCCGGACAAGCGGTTGCCGCGGCAGTTTGAATCCCATCTCTTCGAACCGGGAATTCCGAATCACTGCTTCGTTTCACGACGCTTTGGGGATCCCGGGTATGGGCAGCTCAGCGAAACCGCTCCGGCAGAACTGGTTCGCGGAGCCGAAAATCGCTCGGAGATCGGAGCGTTCAACAGCCTGCTGAATCCGATCAAGTTGGACGATCTCAAGGCGAAGGTGAACGAGTTCATGCCTTTCGGGCTGATCGCGCAATACATCAACGAAACCTAAGGACAACGACTATGTCAGCAAAAGACATCTCCAGGTTCCTGTTTCAGCCACAGAAGCGGTATTCCAGTGTTCGGATGCAGCAGGGGCGCGTGATTCTGGATTCGGATTGGAATGAGTCCGAACGGATAGACGACGAGGAAGCGCGTCGCATCCAGGCGGAAGTCATCTGTTCCAGGGGGACGCCCAACGAAGGCTTTCTCGTGACCGGCATGACGGAAGCAACGGTAACCGAGCCGCCCGGGCCGGGGGAGGAATTCCCGACGACCAAGGCAACATACGACTTTGACTGGGGAGACGGAAGCTTTTATCTCTGCGGCCTGCGATTCGAAACGGATTCAACCTTTGCCGAGCGTTTCCTGAAGCAGGCGGACTGGCTGCAGCTGGATGCCGATCTCCAAGACCTCCCCTCTCGGCCGCAAGTAGCCGACCTGACCAATCCCAACGGGGTCAGCCGGGAACGGTATGACTTGGTCTACCTGCGCGCCTGGGAGCAGTGCGTTACGGCGGTTGAGGACAGCGAACTGCGCGAGCGGGCGCTGGGAGGCCCGGACACTTCGGTGCGCATACGGCGTACACGGCGCGTGGAGGTGCTTCCGGACACCCCGGAAGACTGCACCGAAGCCTTTGAAGCCCTCAAAATCCAGCTGACGGCAAACGGAGCCGGGACCTTCGACGAGGCGGGCTGTGAGCTGCTGTCCAGTGCAAGGCTCACGGTCACCTTTACAACGGACGGCAACAACAACCTGTGCAGGCCGAAAGTCGTATCCGGCTACCTGGGGGCGGAAAACCAGACGATTCGCGTCCAGCTCACGGCCCCTGAGCGCTTCATCTGGGGTTATGACAACGCCGCCCCCTTCTACCGGGTGCAGGTGCTGCCACAGGAGGGCTTTCTCGTCAAAATCAAGTTCCTGACCCTGCCCCGCGATCAGGTTGCCCAGCCCCTCAAGGGCCAGGCCGTGGAAATCCTCCCCTGGGAGGCGCTGCTGCCTAACCAGGAGAAAGTGGCCGAGCTCCGGGGGCATCTTGCCACCGTCGCCACCAGCTACGATCCGGACGACCAGACGCTCACCATCGCCACCCCTGTTCCCCAGGAATGGGTGAACTGGCTGGATGACCCGGCTCACGCCGATTATTTGAGCGACCGCGACCCGGAAGACAGGAAGAAGTATTTCTACCTTCGGCTCTGGACGGGCGGTTCAGGCGAATCGGCCCAACCGGACCATGGGTTCACACCCGGCTCTCCCGTCCAGCTCGCCGGCACCGGCTTGAACGTCACTTTTTCGACTCCGGGCCTGCCGGGAGACTACTGGATCATCGCCGCCCGCCCCAATACCCCCGATGAAGTGGTCCCGTGGGAGCTCAAGAAAGAAGCACCTCCCGCAGGCACGCGCTTTTTCTTTGCACCCCTGGCCCTGGTCCGATGGTCCGTGACGGGTACGGCGCCGAATGAGGCCGTGACCTCGAGCGTCCACGACTGCCGCCACAGGTTCCGGTCGCTCTGCGAGATGAGCGGATGCTGCACGATCATCGTAGGGGACGGCCACGAAAGCTTCGGGGACGTCAACTCGATCCAGCAGGCCATCCAGATGCTGCCGCCATCCGGGGGCGAAATCTGTATCCTGCCGGGCACCTACCAGGAGCGCGTGGTTCTGGAGCACTGCAAGGACATCACGATCCGCGGGTGCGGGTCGAGAACACGACTTCTGGAGCCGGAAGAGCCGACCGATCCGGTCATCGAAATGCGCGACTGCCAGAACATCGCCATACGCTCCCTGTCTGTTGTTGCCGCCTCGGTGCCCGGCATCCTGTTGCAGGGCGACCCCAAGCTTCCCGTCGAGCACATCGTCCTGGAGGAGCTTGAGCTCACCTGCCGTGACCGCAGTGCGGTCATCGGGCGCGGGGGCCGATTCATTTCGCTTCTGAACAACCGGGTGAACGTGATGCAGCTGGCTGAAGCCCTCGGCGATGATGCGACCGTGGGCCGCCAGGCTGCAATCTTCCTGACGGGAGAGGATTTGCTCATCGAAGAGAACCGCATCGTGGCGAGTCCTGGTAACGGGCGCATGCGGACACCGTTCGGAGGACTCCACATCGGCGGCGGTTCGAACCGGGTCGAGGTTCGCCGCAATCTCATCGAGGGAGGAAACGGGAACGGCATTACCCTGGGCAGCTTTCGCTTCGTTCCGGCCCGGCAGGTGGATGATTTCACGAATTTTATGGGGATCGACGCGAACCCCCTGTTCGGACTCACCCTCATCCTGGGGGAAAACGGCTGCATCCACGTCGACCCCAATCCACCGCCTCCCACAGGGGACGATGGAGAGCCCTTGGTTCCCGTGGCGGATGAAGGCCTCAGAGAGGTGCGCATCATCGACAACGACATCTCCCGCATGGGAGCCAGCGGCATCAGCGTCGCACGTTTCTTCGACCTTGCCGCTCAACCCGATTTCATCACGGTCGACCGCCTGACCATCGAGGAGAATCGCATCCGCGACTGCATGCGCCTGGAGCTGGTGGAGATCCCTCCCACGCTGCGGGAGTATTCGGGCTACGGAGGGATCGCCCTCGCCGACGGAGAGTACCTCGTCCTTCGCAGCAACAGCATCGAGGGAAACGGCTCGGAGCAGCTGAGCCCCATTTGCGGAGTGTTCATCCTGCATGGCGAAGGCATCGCTCTCGACGGCAATCGCATTCTCCACAATGGGCGTCCGGCCGATCCCGAAGTTTCCTCACTGCCGGGCCAGAGGGGTGGGGTGATCATCGGCCTGGCACGACCCCGCACCGTGCCGGTGGCTCCCTTCGGCAGCAGATTCAGTGGGTCCCGCCAGGACGGGGTTCCCGCCGTCCGCGTCCATGACAACATCGTGGTGTCTCCCGAGGGGCGGGCGCTCAAAATGTTCGTCGTCGGTCCCGTGTCTGTCGAAGGCAATCAGCTGACGGCCCACGGCAGCAACTCCCTGAAGCGGACACCGCTTCCCGGCGCCTCGTCGGGAGCGACCGGCTTTGACGTGACCAATGCCGCCAAAGTACCTTACTCCGTCCGATCGAGGACGACAAACCCTCTCGCCGCATTCCTCGACATCCTGGGCGGAGCGGTGGTTTCCATCGTCAACCTGGGGGTTTCCAACGAAATCTATCTGCAGCTCATCGGATTGAGCGGCCTGGGCCTGGTGGACCGGTTTTCCGATCCCACCGGGAAGGACGACGACGCACGGCTCTTCGCCAACGGCAACATCCTGTTCAACGACAACCAGGTGGTGCTCGACGCCTTCGGGCCCGTTGTGACCCTGAACCTCTGCTCTGTCCTGCTCTTGTCGCTGGATGATATCTCCATGAACGGCAACCAGTGCGACTGCGATCTCGCTCTGGACCTGGTGGGCACCAACGCCCTCGTCATGGGATGGTCCATACGAGTCGCCGACAATCGGTTCAAGGAAGGATTTTTCAATGCGTTTCTCTCCGCTTTCACCATTGGATTGATGAATTCCACGACCGATAACCAGGGAACACATTGCTTTGTGCGGGTAGGTGTTCCGATCCTGAGCGTCCTCGAGCCCAACCGCTCGCTGGTGGAGTATTTCAACAAGAGCGCCTGCGGACCTTTCGCGTCGGCCCACGCAAAGCTGATGCAAAGAACCGGCATGAAAGAATTGGAAAACCAATGACCTTCGAGAGAACTGAATCGATCCTCAGCATCAGGGAGAACACCTACCGTGGAAAAAAATCGTTGCATCAACGATGAGGAATTTGCACAGCAGGCGATCGATGTGCCTGCCGCGGCGGACCGGGTTCGTCTGGTCGCCCTGGATCATGCCGCGATGCTGGCTTTTGCCAAGGAGAGGAGTCTGCGCCGCGAGCTGGCCATCCAGAAGGCACGGCTGGGGAATGATGCGCCGCAGGTCAAGGACCTGGCGGAGCGGGTGAGGCTGCAGCAGGTCCTGCGGGTTCAGACCGCGGCGGAAATAGAGCGCGGGGAAACTGTCGCTCCGGAACGGCAGAGCGGCATCTTTATTCTGCACGGCCGCGTCGTAGACCGGCAGCACCTTGGTCAGGCGGGGCTCACGGTGAGTGCCGTTGATCGCTCCGGTCGGCCTCAGACCTACACATGCACCGACGCGCGGGGCTATTTCAAGATGGAAATAGCCGTTAAGGAGGCAGCGCCCCAGAGTGAGCTGTTTTTGCTCGTCTCCAAGGACGGAGCGGTGCTGTATCGGGGAACGGAAGCTCACTCCGTCGTGTCGGAAGGCATCGTCTACCGTGAGATCGTCCTGGGTGGAGAGGCGCCCGAGCAGCCCTGTCCACCGCCTCCGGAACCCCAGCCCGATAGAGTCAGGGTGCCTGACGTGGTGGGGCGGACCGAAGCCCAGGCCCAGGAGCTCATCAAAGCTGCCAAGCTCGGTATCGGTGAGCGAACGACAAGACCGGCCCCGAACCAGGTGGGGCTCGTACTTGCCCAGAGTCCCAAAGGCGGTGCACAAGTCCCCATCGGGACGGCCATCGATCTCACCATCGGCGTGGCCAGGATGGTAACGGTCCCCAATGTGATCGGCCTCAAAGTGGAGGCCGCCCGGGAAACGATTGCAAGAGCTGGGCTTGCGTTCGGGGTGGCCAGGGAGCGGGAGTCGGATCGACCGGGCTTGGTCCTGGAGCAGGACCGCGAAGGCAATAAAGAGGTGCCGGCCGGTACCCTCGTGAACGTTGTGGTGGGCAGGGCGAGGTGAGCTCCAGGAACATCCTCCTTCGGTCGGGAATAGAACGAGATATCATTATAAATCTCTAGAAAAAGGACGAGGTTGAATGGACCATGTGAATGGCGCATACAGGCTCCTGGTGGGCGGGGAATGGATCACGGACGATCAGACCATGCCGGTGATGGACAAATATTCCGGGGAGGTCATGGGCACCGTTCCCGTGGCCTCCCGGGAGACCGTGGACAAGGCGATGGATGCCGCCTGTGCGGCGTTCCCGGGCTACTCCGCGTTGCCCGCTCACGCCAGGTCGCGAATTCTGGAAAAGGCCGCCCGCCTCATGGAGCGCCATGCCGAGGAAATCGCCACCCTCATTTGCAGGGAAGTGGGAAAACCCTGGAAATACCCCATGGGAGAGGTCTCGCGAGGAATCGAGACCATGCGGTTCGCCGCCGAAGAGGCCAAGAGAATTCACGGCGAAACCATTCCCCTGGACGCCAGCCCCACGGGAGAAGGGCGAATTGGCTTTTACCTCCGAAAACCCGTGGGAGTCGTGGCAGCCATCACTCCCTTCAATTTCCCCCTGAACCTGGTCGTGCACAAAGTGGGGCCCGCCCTGGCCGCCGGCAACACGCTTGTGCTGAAACCGGCTTCCATGACCCCTCTCACAGCCCTGCGCCTTGGGGAAATCCTCCAGGAGGCAGAGCTCCCCCCAGGTGTTTTCAATGTCGTTGCAGGGTCGGGCGGCACCGTCGGCGACTGGCTCGTGACTCATCCCAGAACGGCCAAGGTTTCCTTCACGGGCAGCCCCCCGGTGGGGGAAGCTATCCTCCGGAAGGCGGGCCTCAAGAAGGTGACCCTGGAGCTGGGAAACAATTCGGGGACCATCATCGAGCCCGATGCAAACCTGGACGACGCCATTCCCCGCTGTGTCGTGAGTGCCTTTGCCAATTCAGGGCAGGTCTGCATCTCCCTGCAGCGTCTCTACGTGCACAAAGATATTGCGGCAGAATTTTCCCGGCGATTGGTGGAAGCCACGGAATGGCTGAAGGTGGGGAACCCCCTGGAAAAAGACTGTGACGTGGGTCCCATGATCGACGAAGGGGAGGCCGTCCGGGCGGAATCCTGGGTACAGGAGGCCGTCGCCCAAGGGGCCAAAGTGCTCGTGGGCAACCGGCGTGAAGGCCGCATCTTCTACCCCACGGTGCTCACTCACGTGAACCCTTCCATGAAGGTCATGTGCAACGAAGCCTTCGCGCCCGTCGTATCCATTTACGAATACGACAGCTTCGAAGACGCCGTGCGCATGGTGGACGAATCCCTCTATGGCCTGCAGGCGGGCATTTATACCAGGGACATCGCCAAAGCCTTCTACGCAGCCGAGCACATCGATGCCGGCGGCATCATGATCAACGACACGTCCCTCTTCCGAGTGGACCACATGCCTTACGGCGGCAACAAGATGAGCGGGCTCGGGCGGGAGGGGGTCCGATTCGCCATCGAAGAAATGACCAACATCAGGATGGTCGTCATCAAGCCGTGACCGGCGCACTCTTGGACCCATCATCGGCCCCTCGCCGCCGCCCTGGTATCCCGGATTCACAGGGGCCCCCCACTTGGCAAAGGCCGCAGGCATTGACGGCAAGGCCGTAATGCTTTTCGACGTAAGATCTCGACACCCGCCGGATGGATGGCCCCTTCCAACCAATTGCTACCTGCCATATCCCTTCCCCATGCGTCCTCTCCATTCTGTCTGGAGAAAAACCGGTACGTAGTTTCGCCGAACCCTTTCAACCTGTTTTTCATTGCTGATCATGTCCCTTGCAGGTATCATAATTTTAAGTATTTTCAAGAGGCTTGCTGCCAGTACATGGCAAGAGTCTCTTCCCAAGCCCAACCCCCCGGAAAGGTTTCCATGTACTGGTGGCTGATCGATATCCTGGTGGTATTCTTCCTCGTGGTCCTCAACGGCATATTTTCCATGGCGGAAATTGCCATTGTCTCGGCACGGAAGGCCAGGCTGGAACGTTGGGCGGAAGAAGAATTGAGGGCGATCCTCGAGGAGGCGGCCGAAGCAGGGGTCATCGAAGAAGGCGAGCAGGACATGGTGGAGCGCGTTTTCCGACTCGGCGATCGGCCTGTGGGAGTCCTGATGACGCCGCGACGAAAGATCGTGTGGCTCGATGTCAACGATTCCCCTAAGAAGATCCAGCATAAGATCCTGGAGCACTCCTTTTCCTATTTTCCCGTCTGCCAAGGCAGACTGGCCAACATCATCGGCATAGCCCGCACCCGGGATTTGCTCGTCCGCAGTCTCAAAGGACAGCCGTTGAATCTGAAGGAATGTGCCGAGCCTCCCCTATTCGTCTTCGAGGGAATGCCTGTCGTCAGGACCATGGAGCTCATGAAGGAGTCGAGCCGGAACACTGCCATCGTGGTCGATGAATATGGAGGGATCGAAGGCCTGGTTACAGTTGACGATATCATGAAATCGGTTTTCGGCGAAATTCCCTCCGGGCGAGACTCGCGAGAGGGGCGGATCATCCAGCGCCACGAGGGATCCTGGCTTGTGGATGGAATGATTCCCCTCGACGAGTTGAAAGATTTCCTCGACATCAAGTCCCTGCCGGGAGAAAAGGCTGGGCATTTCCAGACGCTGGGAGGCTTCATGATGTCGTCTCTCAAGCGGATCCCCACGACCGGAGACCATTTCCAATGCTGCGGAGTCAGCTTCGAAGTGGTGGACATGGATGGACACAGAGTCGATAAGGTCCTGATCGAGCGCTCCGAGCCGAACGGTTCGAAGGAGGGCGGGATTTAGACCGTTGCTCCCTGACGCAACCTTCCATATGTGATCTGATATTGCACTTGAGGTGAGATCACCTGAAAGGACCGTCAATATTCACCATATCGGGGCAAAAGTGCCTGACAGTCAATGGTTACCCCAACAGAAATCTTCGCTTATTCTGCTGGTGAAATATATAAGATTTTATATAATAATAAAATGAAGGTGAAGCCGCTAAAATTTATAGGATCAAGCTTGGATGATCTACGGAATTTCCCAGACGAAGCCCGCCGAGCAGCGGGTTTTGAACTTCGTGCGCTTCAAAACGGGCTTGACCCAAGTGACTGGAAGCCAATACAGGCCGTAGGTCCTGGAGCAAGAGAGATTCGTATCCATGAATTGGGTGAGTGGCGTGTCATCTATGTCGCTAAGTTGCACGATGCAGTCTACGTGCTTCATTCATTTCAGAAGACGAGCAGGAAAACGAGCAGACAAGATATCGAGTTGGCCCGCCAAAGATACAAACAGATTGGAGAGTAATCTATGGATGAGGAAATTTTTAGCTCTTCCGGGAATGTTTTTACGGATCTGGGGTTTTCACCGGATGAAGCCGCAATCCTTCAAATGCGTGCCGATCTTATGGCTGATCTTCGGAAGTTCATCAAGGCAAAAGAGCTCACTCAGGCCAAAGCAGCGGAAATCCTCGGTGTGAGCCAATCCAGAGTTTCCGACCTTATAAGAGGAAAATGGGAGAAATTTAGCCTCGAGATGCTCATTACTCTTGCCACAAGAGCCGGAATGCGGATCAGCCTCAGGACAGCAGCATGACCGATGGAAGAATAGAGACGCCCTTAACTTATTAATTTCACAAAGTGGTGGGGTGCCGCTCAGCCGCAGTGTTGCGCAAAGTATCAAACCAGATGGGAGGATTGGGATGCTATTGGAATACATACAGGCTGCGCTTCGCCGAGCGAAGTACGAGATTTTGCCAGACGACGGCAGCTACTATGGAGAGATCCCTGAGTGCGCCGGCGTCTACGCGAATGCAGAGACACTGGAAGAGTGCCGGGAAGAACTCCGGGAGGTGCTCGAAGAATGGGTTCTTTTTCGGGTTTACAAGAATCTCCCATTGCCGACAATTGATGGGATTGAGCTTCTTGTCAAGGAAGTCGCCTGATGCCACCCTTCGGGCCAATCAAGAGAAAAGATCTGGTCAGATATTTCGCGCAGTTGGGATTTGAGGGTCCTTACTCGGGTGGAAAACATCAGTTCATGGTCAAGGGCGACATCACCCTACGCATACCCAATCCCCATCATACCGACATCGGCAGGGAGCTCCTGCTCAGGATTCTACACCAAGCAGGAATCAGCAGGGATGCTTGGGAGAAACTATAGGCAGACCCTGCCCAACCCCTTCACGAATCTGAGGCTTCATGAAATCATCAAAGGGCCTCCGAAAGAAGCGTATTGGGGATATCGCCGCACCCTGACCTTTCGGGATAGTCTCATGAGTCATTTTCTGCACAACAAAAAGCGTTTTTTTCAAATCTTTTTTGTCGGCGGTCTTCTTCTCCTGTCCTGTCACTGTGCCCAAACGGGGCGCAAGGTCATTTCTTCGGGCCAGGAGGAAATTTCCGTCCAGTTCCAATACAGAAGCTCCGAGGCAAAAACGGTCTGCATTGCCGGCAGCTTCAACCAGTGGTCCGCCGAGGCAGACTGCATGCAGCGGGAAAACGACACATGGACTACCCGCCTTTCCCTTCCCAGGGGCAGGCATTCCTATGTTTTTGTTCTCGACGGAACGACTCGACAAGTCGATCCCGGCGCCGTTCTGGACGAGGACAACGGTTTTGGCGGCAAAAATTCCGTGTTGATTGTTGAATGATCTGTGACCTTGTTCGCCTCCGAGTTGTAAAAGGATTAAAATGGATTTCATCCTCAGAGGAAACAAGCCGCTTCATGGATCAGAGTGACGATCAACAGGTGATTGCCGCCGTTCTGGACGGAAATGCCGAGGCGTATGCCGTCCTGGTGGAAAGGTATCAGAAGCCGATTTTCAACCTCATGTACCGCATGACGCAATCACGTGCGGATGCGTTGGATCTTGCCCAGGACACGTTTATCAAGGCTTATGAGCAGCTGCATCGCTTCAAGGAAGGAAAGAAATTCTTCCCCTGGATTTACACCATCGGCGTCAATCGGTCGAAGAATTTTCTGAGGGAAAAGAAGCTCAAACAAACATGCTCCATGGAGGACTTCGAACCCGGCTCCGGTCTCGATTATCCGGCACAGCATGAAGAGGTGCTCTGCCAGCGGCTGGATTCGCAGCGCGTCGGTCGAGCGCTGCATCAACTTCCCATGGACTACCGGGAGGCCCTGATTTTGCGTTACCAGGAGGATTTTTCCATGGAGGAAATTGCATCGACCCTTGGACTCTCGGTGAGCGGAGCAAAGATGCGCGTGCATCGTGGTCTGGCCAGACTCAGGGAGGTTTTGCGGGGTATCGGTCATGAACAATGAACTGCAACAAGACGAGGTGTTGGCAAGGATCGAGCGCGGGATCCGAGAAGCCCCTTCTCTGGATCCTCCGGATTCGCTGCTGAGCTCTGTCATGGGAGCCGTGCGCACCCAAAAGAGGCCGTGGTGGTTTCGCGCTCTCCGTTGGGCCAGGTCGCCTCGATCCATTACCTTCACGCCGCTGCAATTGGTTCCTGCCGCTTCCATGCTCGTGGTGGCGTGCCTGGCTTCCGTCCTCTACCTTCGGGGCAGTGGGGATGCCCCCCAAGTGGTGACGCTCTCTCAGAACGAAGGCATTGCCGTGACGCTCTCGTTGAACCTGCCCGACGCACAACATGTCCGGGTGGTGGGATCCTTCAATGACTGGCATGCTCGGGGATACGAAATGCACAGAGAAGAAGGAACGGAGTCATGGACCTTAACCGTGCGCCTTCCCAAAGGACGATACGAATATGCTTTTGTGGTCGATGACGGCAAGATAATCCCTGATCCCTCGGCGGGGTTCTATCAGGATGACGGCTTTGGGCATCGAAATGCAGTTCTCATCGTAGGGAATCATGATGAAACGAACATTTAGCATACGGTTGTCTGCTCTGCTGCTGCTGCTCTCTGTGTGGACGGGTGTGTGCAGTGCTCTTGCCGGCGAAGGCCGCGGAAGCCTTGCTGATGCCGTCGCTGAAGCACAGCAGGCCGGGATACCTTCCGAGGATTTGAACCGGCTGTTGACCTTCGGGTATGAGAACCAGGTGGACCCGGAAGGGATGGCCCGCCTTGTAGGCATTCTGACAGAGGCTCATAAAGAAGACATTCCTTTGAAGCCTCTATGGAGCAAGATCCAGGAAGGACTGGCAAAACGCATCCCCATGCCTCGCCTGGAGGAGGTGGTGGCAAAAAAGGAGCAGGATTACCGCCTGGTCCAATCCTGGCTCGTTGAATACAACCGCACCCAGGCGAGTCACGTACGGGTACCCGAGGAAACGCTCATTCGGCTGACGGAGAGCCTCTACTGCGGGCTTTCAAAGGAGGAGCTGCGAGGGATGCTGGCACAGTTTCCAGGGGTCCCTCTCGGGACGATGACCCGCGGGGTGGAGGTCTTTGCTTCCCTCAGGCAGATGGCCTTTGACCCCAAGCTTTCCCGGGAGATTGTTTCCACGGGATTGAGCCGGAGCTTTTTTACTTCCAACGAAAGGGACTTCGTACGGTCCATAGACATCGCCAGGTCCAGAGGGCTGACGGACAAGGAAATAGCGGCGGCCGCCATGAGCGTTATGGAAATGCATGGCACGTACAGTGATTTTTCGGCCCGTGTGGGGGTTACGGAAAAAGACCTCGGGCAGTACGGGCCTCAGCTCGGAAAAGGAGACTCTTCCGGGAAGGCAGGTGGAGGGCATGGGCGGGGGGAGAGCGCCGGAGATCAGAGTGGAAAAGGAGGAGGCTTCGGCGGTGGCCCGGAAGGCTCCGGAGGTGGACCTGGTGGCTCGGGTGGGGGCTCTGGTGGAGGTGACGGCTCTGGTGGCTCTGGTGGCTCTGGTGGAGGCGGTGGCGGCTCCGGAGGTGGTGGCGGTGGCGGTGGAAGGTAGAGGCACTCCCCATCTTGATAGTGCATCGATTTTGACGGTTGCTCGGGGCGCCGTCTGAAATTGAATCAACACTCGCAGGAATAAACCTGGTTACTTGAGAGCAACAGACTGACATCCCCGCCAAATCCATCACCTGTCCCGAAGCTTTTGAAGTCGTCCTCTGAAGATGGAGGCAATAAAACGGCATCCATCATACAGGGTAGGGGTAGGTGCATTTCATGCACCATCCTTACTCCAAAATTCTTGTGTCACAATGGTGCGCAAAACGCACCCTACATTTACAAATGACGGATGAATAGGCAGGGTCAGCAGCTATTTCTTGCCTGGCCCATAAGTCAACAACATCACTGCCGTCCTTATCCGGCACGGTCCCATACGATAAAACCTTTCGCCGTGTACCAGCTGTTTTTCACCCTCATCGTTCTTCCCTTGCTTCTCCCTCAAAAAAAATTGTGACCATTTCCGAAGCCCGTTTGTATAGGGGGTAAGTAAGGGATGTTGGCAATCAAATAAGAACGAGAAAAGGAGAAACAATGAAGAAGGCTGTCAAATCGTGTTTGGTGCTGGCTATGGTTTTCGCTTTTGGTATTACATCGGTACAGGCTGCTGATAATATCCGGAATAGAGATAAGAAAAAAAATAGATCCTGCCAAAGCTACACGGCTCCCATCAAGGATGAAACCTTTTCACTGGCCGCCAAGAAACGCTCCAGAAGTGGAAACGGATCCGGTGCTCGTGACGGTTCTTGTCAAAGCTACACAGCTCCCATCAAGGATGAAGCCTTTTCACTGGCTGCCCAGAAGCGTTCCAGAAATGGAAACGGATCCGGCGCCCGTGACGGTTCTTGCCGCGGATAATCTAACCTAAACCAGTTAGCGCCAAAGATCGTAATTACACGGCCATTTCTTTGTAGGAGCGGCTTCCAGCCGTGACAGGAACGGATAACTGCAGCCCGTGTCGCGGCAGGATGCCGCTCCTACAAAAAGCAAAGAAAACATTGCTCCCTGCCCCCCACGGAGACAGGGAGCAATGGTAGCGCCATGGGAGGCGGAATTCTGGCGACAATTCCTGGTACTACAACAAGGGTTCTTCTGCAGAGAGGTTTTTTCACCACCATTTTTTGTGCCAGGAAAATGCGTGGTTGGGCAGATGCCCATCCTACGCTGGAGAGCAACATCTCGTTTTGATACCAGGTCATGGCTTTAACTGCGATGTAACTAAACCCGCCGGGCATCCAGCCCAAGAGCCCTGCGCTTGTCCTCGATATGCTGACGCAGGAAGACCGCCGCCTTTTCCGGGTCGGGCTCCACGGCAAAGGTGGCGCCCACCACGTCGTTGAGTCCGGACGTAAGCAGGTTAACGACGTTCATGCTGCCGGTGATGGGCGGCATGGGACCCAGGTGGGTGGTGACTCCCGATGCCACAAAGTAGACGGCGATGGTGACCGCCTTTTCCGAATACCACTCGGGCGCGGAACCCGCCACGGGAAGGTCGCTGATGTCCACCCCCAGGGCATCGGCAAGAGCCGACAGGAGCACCAGGATGCGCACGTTGTCCACGCAGCTTCCCAGGTGCAGCACCGGCGGGATTCCCAGGGCACGGCAGATCTCTTTGAGGCCCGGACCGGCCATTTCAGCGGCTTCAGGCATTTTGTAGCCTGCCTTCGCGTTGGCCACCGACACACACCCCGTATCCACCACCAGGATGTCGTTTTCCACGAGCCGCCGGGTGAGGGTCACATGCCCATAGTCGTGCTTGATCTTCGGGTTGTTGCAGCCGACGATGCCCACGGCGCCTCGAATCTTGCCTGCCTTGACGGCCTCCACCAGGGGCGCCGGTGTTCCTCCCAGCGCACCGAGAATGGCCTCCACGGAAAATCCCCCCATGGCCTCCCTCGGCTCCACGGGAATGAAAACCCGCCCACGGTTGACAAAATTTTCCACGGCCGTCCGCACCACCTGCATGGCTTTGGCCTCGGCATTGTCCGGGTGGAATTCATGGTGCTCCATGTGAGGAAACCGGGCTTTGTCGCTGGTGCTGATCATTTTCGTGTGGTAGCACGTGGCCGCCTGCCCCACCGAAGGCATGATGCACTGGTAATCGACGATCATCATATCCACGGCGCCGGTGGAGAGGATGAGCTCCGTCATGAGATGGTTGCCGGCCATGGCGATGCCCCGGCGCATGAGGAGCTCGTTTCCCGTGCAGCAGAGGCCCACCAGGTTGATGCCCTGGGCCCCCTTCTCTTTGGCCAGAGCCAGGAGCTCGGGAGCGGTACAGGCCTGGGAGACCATTTCCGACACGACGGGATTGTGGCCGTGGACGACAATGTTGACCTGGTCTTTCTTGAGCACACCGGCATTGACCGATGTGACTCTCGGTGTGGGCACGCCGAACAGGATGTCGGAAACTTCCGTGGCGATCATGGAGCCGCCCCAGCCGTCGGACAGGGCGTTGCGCATCCCCTGGAGGAGCAGGCTCTGCCAGTCGTTGTCCACCCCCATGTGCGTGCGGTGCATCATCTCGGAGGTTTCCCGGTCGATGCCCCGCGGCGTCAGACCGACACGATCCCACAGCTCCCGTCGCTTTTGGGGAGCGCGGGCCACCAGGTTGATGGCCCTGCGGCGCATGCCGTAGTCTTCCATCATGGCCTCAGCCAGCTCTCCAGCCAGGACGAGCACATCCTCCCCATCCGTAGTGATCCCGTATTCGGCGGCCAGCTTCTTCAGCTTGGCTTCATCCCGGATCTTGTAGCCCTTGGCCGTTCCATCGGCCACCCCGGCCAGGACTTCCACCAGGTCGCGGCCATGGTCCGAATGGGAGGCGGCTCCGGCGGCGATCATGCGGCACAGGTTGCGCGCCACGATGATGTCGGCGTCCGCACCGCAGACCCCTCTCTGCGGCCCTTCACCGAAGGGATCCACCCGGCACGGGCCCATGACGCAGATGCGGCAGCTCAACCCCATGTCACAAAAGCCACACTGAGGCTGCTGAGCAGTATGCCGCTCCCAGACAGTTTCGATTCCATCTTCTCGTGCCTTGGCGTACAGGCGGTCGGCATCTTGTGTCACAGACAGGCTGTGTTCAGGGTCAAACATGTTTCCCTCCTTCATGACCTTCATGGCTGGAATCAGCCCTTCAAGAGCTGCACTTGGGATTCTTTCATGGTCCGAAGCAGCCCCACACCCGGAGGCAGGACCGGTTCGCCGGCGCCCGAAGACATGCTGCGCGCCACGGCAAGGGTCTGGCGCTTCATGGCCGTGTCCCGCTCCTCGTAGGTGAGTGCCCCGACCTTGCAGGCTTCCACGCAGGCGGGGATTTGCCCCTCGGCCACCCGTGCGACGCAGTTGTCGCACTTGACCGCAACGGCACGGCCCGGCGGCCCCAGAGGATCCTCATGGAAGCGAATCACCCCGTAGGGGCAGGCCATGGCACAGGAAGCGCAGTTGATGCATCGGTCGGGATCGATCATCACCGTCTGGGTGCCTGCATGCCGGTAAATGGCTCCCGTCAGGCATGTCAGTTGGCAGGGCGCCGGATCACAGTGGCGGCAGCGATTGGGAAACCCTTCGTTGAAGCGCCCCGCTCCCACATGGACTCTCGGCTTGGGCTGGGGCGTTTCCAGCACGGCGCTGACCAGATGCCGAGTCCGCGAATGGGCCGTGGCGCACGCCGGCATGCACTGCATACAGCCCACGCATCTTTTGGGGTGGACAATCACTTCTTTCATGAACCCTCCTTATGCTTCAGGTTTGGAGACTTCCTCAAAAGCTCACGGGGAGACCGATGTTGCAGCGAAGATGCACCGATGCCTGGAATTTTGAGTCCGGCACTCAGGGTAAAAGGCAGGCGAAATTGAAATCGGGAGCCATGAGCCTGGATGTGGAGAGGCGGAGCGGAACCCGGTTTTCCATGAGGGCACACAGCACTCCCCCCTGCTCCACCTGGTTGACGAGCACCGCCCCCACCAGGATGTCGTCCTTCAGGACCAGGCTGCGATACCGCCCCTTGCCGGGGCCGCCGGACCACACGATGCGACACCCCTCTTCGGGGCCGGGATTGGCGTGCCCCAGGGTCAGGACATCCAGGTCATAAACCCTCAGAACATTCCGGCTCATGCTGCCGGGGTATACGACAGGGCGGCCGGCCATGTTCAGGCCGGCAATGCGCCCCTGTACCGCAGCTTCGGGCCAGAGGGCATTGACCCAGCGGCAGCCTCTCGAAATATCGACCGATTCGGCCACATCCCCTGCGGCATGGATTCCTGCGGCGCTGGTTTGGAGATGGTCGTCCACCACGACACCCAGATCCACATGGATGTGCTGCCGGGGGATGAAGTCCCGGCTGGGGAGCACACCCTTGGCGATGATGACCATGTCGCAGGGAAGCCGTGACCCGGTATCGGTGACGGCTGCCCGCACGACCCCGTTGCCCTCGAAGGCCCGCACGCTCCTCCCCACCAGGACCTTGAGTCCTCGGCGCAGGAGCTCGTCCAGGACCATCTTGCCCGCAATTTCGTCCACCTGCAGGGAAAGAGGGTAGCCGGAGGTAATGAGCAGGGTCACTTCCAGGCCCCGTTTGAGCAGTGCATAAGCCGCTTTGAGGCCCACCAGCCCCCCGCCCAGCACAAGGGCTCGGCGGGCGGTGGACAGTGCGGCCACTTGCTGACGCACATGGCTTTCGGTGCGCAGGTAGAAGATCCCGCCGAGATCCATGTGGGCAGCCCGCAGGGGACGAGGGTCCGCACCCGTTGCAATGAGCAGGCGGTCATAATCGATGCAGGTGGAATCGGCCAGCTGCACCCGTCGGTTCTCCACGTCAAGGCTCACCGCCCGTTGCCCCAGAACAGGCTTGATTTTCATGGATTCATAAAAGTCGGCGGGCCGTATGGGCAGCTTGTCGTGAGGTTCAGAGCCATCCAGCACATAGCTGATCATGGGGCGACTGTAGGGAAGGAAGGTCTCATCTCCCACCATCACGATCTCCCCCTCGAGGTCCAGCGTGCGAATGGCTTCGGCAGCACAGACACCGGCAATACCGTTACCCAGGATAACGTATTTCATCCTCCTCCCCCTTCCGATGATAAGTGATTGTAAGGATAAAAGAATGCCGGACCATTTACCAGAAAGATCTGTTGAAAATGCAGGTCACACCGGTGTTTGAATGACTGAATGAGAGGCAACAAAACCCTTGACCATTCATGCTGAATACGGATATCGTATTTCATACACCATACGATGAATGTTCTGCGACCGAAAGGCCCGGAAGTATCCGAGCATTCCCCATGATGGAACCAACCAGAGCAGGGGCGGCCATGGAATCCACCTGGCAAGAAGAAAGAAGAAATTCCAAAGATCGGCGGTCGAAGCCCACTTCACCCTTCAGCCTTGCGAGCCTGAGGGGGCGTCGGAAGCAGGCGCGAAGGGCCGAAGATGCGGCGGTGCACCGTTACGTGGACCTCTATGACGGGAGCAGCGTCTCGTGGACGTTCCTGACGCTCCTCCTCTCCCTCACGGATGCGTTCCTGACCCTGGAAATCACCGCACGGGGCGGCACGGAAGTCAATCCCTTCATGGATTTCTTCCTGGACCTTGGCCCGGTCCCCTTTATCCTGAGCAAGTACATCCTCACAGCCCTAGGGCTCCTCTGGCTGCTCATCCACAAAAACTTCGGCATTTTCACCGAGAGTCTCTCCGTACACTCTCTCCTCAGGATCTTTCCAGTCCTTTACGGCTGCCTCATCGTCTATGAACTGATCCTGATGTATTGGCCAGCAGAGGTCACTCCAGCGTCGGGATTGTGATAGGCCACCATCCAATTTCCACCATCACGCCGTTTTTTCCACCCGAACAGCGCAAACCTTGAACTCGGGGATTTTGGCAATGGGGTCCAACGCCGTCACGGTGAGGACGTTGGCTGCGGCCTCGGCAAAGTGAAACGGCATGAAAACCACGCCGGGACCCACCCGATCCGTGACCTTCACCTGCACGACGATACTTCCCCGGCGGGTGGTGAGCCGGGCAAGCTCCCTGTTGGCGATGCTCAACGCCTGCGCATCGGCCGGATTCAGCTCCACCCGGGCCTGAGATGCCAGGTCGTTGAGGCCTGAACATCGTCCCGTCATGGTGCGTGTATGATACTGGTAGAGGATCCGCCCTGTGGTGAGGATCAATGGATAGTCCCCCTCGGGCAGCTCATAGGGTTCCTCGTGCTCAACGGGGAAGAACAGCCCCCGGCCGCGGGCGAACCGTTCCTTGTGCAGGAAGGGGGTACCGGGATGCTCGGCATGGGTGCAGGGCCACTGGAGGGATTCTTTTTGGAGGCGATCATAAGTGATGCCGGCATAGCTCGGCGTACAGGCCGCGATCTCCCGGAAAATGGCCTCGGGCCCGTCGTACTGCCACCCAAGCCCCATGCGCCCGGCCAGATCGGTGAGAATTTCCCAGTCGGCACGCGCCTTCCCGGGTGGGTCCACCGCCTTGCGCACCCGCTGCACCCGGCGTTCCGTGTTGGTGAAGGTGCCGTCTTTTTCGGCAAAGCAGGCTGCGGGGAGCACCACGTCAGCCAGCCTGGCCGTTTCCGTGAGAAAAATGTCCTGGACCACGAGGAAATCCAGGCTCTCCAGGGCCTTCTTCACATGCGCGGAATCCGCATCCGACACCGCCGGATTTTCTCCGAGGATGAAAAGTCCCTTTATTTTTCCTTCCATAGCGCCGGGAAGCATCTCTGTCAGCGTCAGCCCCACCTGGGGGGACAGAGGCATCTTCCAGAGGGCTTCAAATTTCTCCCGGACCGCAGCATCGATCACCACTTGATAACCGGGAAGGACATTGGGAAGAGCGCCCATATCGCAACCTCCCTGGACATTGTTCTGCCCGCGCAGGGGGTTGACGCCGGCCGCTCTCCGTCCGACCTGCCCTGTCAGCATGGCCAGATTAGCCAGGGCTTTCACGTTGTCCGTGCCGTTGGTGTGCTGGGTGATCCCCATGGTGTACAGAATCATGGCGCTGCCCGCCTTGCCGTAGAGGAGCGCGGCCTTGACGAGGTCTTCCGCGGCGACGCAGGAGATGGCTTCCACCTTTTCGGGTGTGTAGGACGCTAGAATGGCTCGCAATGCTTCGAAGTTTTCACAGCGCTCCTGGATGAAGGCTTCATAGGCCAGGTTTTCCCGGAGGATGACATGCATGAGTCCGTTGATGACGGCAAGATCGGTCCCGGGACGCTGGCGCAGCCAGACGGCTGCATGCTCCACCAAGGGGATCCTGCGGGGATCGATGACGACGAGGTCGGCCCCCCTGCGAGCCACGGCCCGTTTCACGAAGGTCGAGATCACCGGATGCGTCTCGCTGGTATTTGAGCCGATGACGATGAAAGCATCGGCCTCTTCCATTTCGGCGATGGAATTGGTCATGGCTCCGGAACCGAAAGCAGCGGCCAGACCGGCCACCGTGGAAGAGTGTCAGAGGCGGGCGCAGTGGTCGATATTGTTCGTACCGAAGCCGGCTCGCACCAGTTTCTGCATGAGGTAGTTTTCTTCGTTGGTCACACGAGCGGAAGATAGACCTCCCAGGCAGTCTCCCCCATGGGCTTCCCGCAGCCGGAGGAAGCGTTCCGCGACCAGCTCCAGGGCTTCCTCCCAGCCGGCTTCCCGCAGCACGCCGTTTTCCCGAACGAGGGGCACGGTGAGGCGGTCCGGAGCATGGATGAAATCATAGCCAAAACGCCCTTTGACACAGAGGCGCCCTTCATTGGGAACAGCTCCTTCGACTCCCGTGACCTTGAGCACGCGTCCATCCTTGACGTGGAGCCACATCTGGCACCCGACCCCACAGTAGGGGCAGGTCGTGCGTATGCGATCCCCCTCACCGGGTCCGATCAGCCCGAACGCTTTCTTCTCGAATAATGCCCCTACGGGACAAGCCTGCACACACTCACCACAGTGAACACACCGCTCGTAGTCTGCCAGGGGAAACCAGCCTCGCGGCAGTGGCTTGTCTTCACGACGACCGAAAGGTTGGGGAATGGCCTCATTCACCTGCACCACATTGCAGGCCGCCACGCAGCGACCGCAAAGGATGCAACGACTGAAATCCCGCACCATGAGGGGAGTGTCGTCATCCAGGGGGAAATCCATATCCTGTGGAACCAGGTGCTCCGTATCCACACCGTATTCGACAATCAATTCCTGGAGCCGGCACTCGCCGTCGGCCGGGCAGTTCCTGTCGTGCCAGGGCCGCTGGGCCGATCGCCTGTGCGCCTCGGACCAGGTTTCCCGGGGGCGGTTCCAGGCAAAACAGGTGTGCTGACCACTCGCCACCAGCATTTCGAGAACCGTTTTACGCGCCTCCCTCACACGGAGGGTATCTGTGTGGATTTCCATTCCTTCGTTGGCCGGAGTGGCGCAGGCCGGCAGCAATCGATCGCTCCCCGCCACCTCCACGACGCAGATGCGACACACTTGCGCGTGATCTGCATCCTGAAGGTGGCATAGAGTCGGAATCTCCACACTATGCTCCGTGGCCACCTGCAGGATGGTGCGCCCGGCCTCAAACGATATTTCCCGCCCGTTCATCGAAAACTTAGACATGGCTCCCTCTCAAGCACCAGGCTTAAACCGCAGCCAGGGCGATGCGAAAACAGCGCAGGCATCGGGCTGCCTCTTTCACTGCCTGGGCCGGCTTGACTCCGGCTTCCACCTCCTCGAAATTCTTGATGCGCTCCTCGGGAGGCAGAACAGACCGATGCAGTTTCATAGTGGTATCCTGGAAGGGCATTTTTTCCTTGAAATAGAAGATGCCCAGTTTGGCAATGAGCTTTTCCAGCCAGTCGCCGTCACTGGGGGCACACGCCCCCGTTTCCAGGTACTGGGCTATGAAGCGCGCCGCATTCTTGCCGGCAGCCAGAGCTCCGATGAGTGTCGCCGGTCCCGTGACGCAGTCTCCCCCGGCAAAAATCCAGGGCTGCCGAGTCTGCCCCGTGATCTCATCCACCACCAGGGTCTTCCACCGTGAAATATCCACTTCCTCGGACGGAAGCACGCAGTCTACGACACAGGTCTGACCGATGGCGGGCACGATGGCGTCGCAGGGAATGACAAAATTGGAGCCTTTCACGGGAACCGGCTGTCTACGCCCGGAAGCGTCGGGGGCACCGAGCTCCATCTTTTCACACTCGAGTCCCGTCACTTTTCCTTCGGACGCAATGATTTTCACGGGCGCCACCAGGTAGTGGAACTTGACCCCTTCCTGCTGGGCTTCACGAATCTCCTGAGGATCCGCGGGCATTTCCGCCTGGGTACGCCGGTAAATGAGGTTGACGTCTTCAAAGCCCATGCGCAGGGCCGACCGCACGCAGTCCATGGCCACATTGCCGCCGCCGATCACCAGCAGCTTTTTGCCCTCCATGGGACGCTCGTTCCGGGACACCCGACGCAGGAATTCGATGCCCGTCATAAAACACTGATACCCGGCATCCTCCCCTTCACAGCGCATCTTGGCCGACTCCGTCGCCCCCACCCCCACAAAAACGGCAGCGTAGCCCTCCCGGATCAAGTCGTCCACCGTGATATCGACTCCCACCCGGACACCATAGCGGATTTCGGCTCCCAGCTTTTCCGCATGAGACGCCTCGCCCCTCAGGATGAAACGCGGGAGCCTGTAATGGGGAATCCCCACGGCGGCCATGCCGCCCGGCTCGTCCAGGGCTTCGAAGAGGGTGGAGCGGTAGCCGGCCAGTCCCAGGTGATAGGCACACGCAAGACCGGCGGGACCGGCGCCGACAATGGCCACCTTCCGATCCTTGGCCGGCCCTGCCTGCAGGGGCGGCTCCGCATGCGTCTCCAATTCCCTGTCTGCCGCATAGCGCTTGAGGGCGCGGATGGCGATCCCCACATCCACCCGCTGGCGCCTGCAGTTGAATTCGCAGGGCCTGGTGCAGACCCGCCCGATGACTCCCGGGAGGCAGCAGTCCCGACGGATGGTGACCAAGGCGTCGTCCCACCGTCCGAAGCGGATCTTTTCCACGTAATCCGGAATGTTCAAATGAGAAGGACAGGCGTTGGTGCAGGGAGCCGTTACCTTCATGACGTAGTTTCCCCGGGGAATCGGCTCCCCCTTTTCCATGACCTCCAGCAAGGCCTCCCTGCGGTGAGCCAGGATGTCCAGTAGCGGCCTGGGGGTTGTCTGCCCGATGTCGCAGCGGGCCATGTTCATCATGGTTCGTGCCAGGGCTTCCATGCGATGGAGATCCTCCGGATCGCCTCCACCCGCACCAATCTTCTCCAGGATGCCACAGATTTTTTCCGTACCGAGACGGCAGGGAAAGCACTGTCCGCAGGATTCCTTCCGCGCCTGTTCCATATATGCTGACACCATGGCCACCAGGTTCGCAGATTCGTCATGGACGAAAAGTCCGTCCCATCCCATGAAGGCTTTGAGGGGACGCCCCGGAGAGAATTCCACGGGCAGGGTGTCCGGTGGAACCTGCCCGCGCCCCGGCACCCAGCTTCCCCATGTGGAAAAGGTCTGGTTGGTCATCAGGATTCCTTTATCCGTCCGAGTTTGAAACAGCTATGAAATGTGCTATGTATCTGCGGAAAAGTAGGCCCTCGGGGTTGATCTGCCGATGCCGAGGGTTTAAATGTTCAAAATGATTCACAGGATTTCCCTGCAGGGAGAAGAACATCCCGCCGATGCGGCATCCATGGACGGCGTGGCAATGGGTCCAACGATCCTCCGAGGTTTGGAAGTGGAACATAAAAAGCATGAGATCCGGGCGCTCTGCATTCTCACCATAACCCTCCTCGTCTTCTTCAGCCTGATTTCCTATCATACCTCAGACCTGACCTTTTTCAATGCTTCCGAGACGCACCGCCCCCCCAGCAATTGGGTGGGGACCCTGGGGGCCAACATCTCCTGGATCTTTTTCTTTTTCTTCGGTCTGGGCGCCTTTGCCTTTACGGCTCTGGGATTCTGGTACAGTTGCTCCCTGTTCCGGGGTGAGGTCCATCTGCCCTACGGCCGCATCCAGGTGACGGGATGGGTGCTCCTCTTCTTCAGTTCCATCAGCTTGGCGGCACTCCATCAGCCCAAGATACATTTCTTCGGCCAGCAGATCCTGACGGGCGGTGAAATCGGAGTGCTCCTGGCTCAATTCCTGTCACGAAAGCTGAACTTTTTGGGGACCCATATCCTGCTGGTGGGAACCACCCTGATCGCTCTCCTGCTTTCGACTCCCTTGACCCTGGAATCCGCCTGGGAATGGATGTGCCGGCGGGCCTCCTCGGGAGGAAGAAGCGCTTTCACCGGGATCGTGCGCCTGTGTCAAAGAATGCATTTCCCTCGCTTGGAAGCACAGGAGTCCATCCCCGTCGCCGTCCCCAGGGCGCGTCAACCGAAGTTTTCCCCTCCCTCCACGGAGGCGATTCCCGCTGCAGTAGCAGTAGACCCACCGAGTGCGCCTCCGGCTCCGACAGCGGCCTTGCCCGTACCTGCGGGGAAAAAGGTGGTGAAGGACACGCCGTCCCCAAAGCCCCCGCCTTCCTCCAGCGGCGAATTTACCCTTCCCCCCCTGGATCTATTGGAAATTTACGAAACAGGACAGTACAAACCGGATCCCAGGAAATTGGAGGCCAATGCCGCCGTGTTGCAGGAAAAGCTCGCCGATTTCGGCGTTCACGGGCAGGTGAAGGGAATCTCTCCCGGGCCGGTCATCACTATGTACGAATATGCGCCTGCACCGGGGATCAAGATCAGCCGAATCGTCGGCCTTTCGGATGACCTGGCCATGGCCCTCAAAGCCGTCAGTATCCGCGTGGTGGCCCCCATCCCCGGCAAGGCCGCCATTGGGATCGAAATCCCCAATGAGCGTCGCGAGCTTGTTTCCATCCGCACCGTCATCGAATCCCAGGCCTTTGCCGCTTCCCTTTCTCCACTGACCATCGCCCTGGGTAAGGACATCACGGGGCAGCCGGTGGTGGCCAACCTTGCCAAAATGCCCCATCTCCTCATCGCCGGAGCCACGGGCACGGGTAAGAGCGTCTGCATCAACGCCGTTCTCAGCAGCCTGCTATTCCGCAACACGCCTGACGACATGCGCCTGCTCCTCATTGATCCCAAGCGCATCGAGCTCAGCTCCTACGAAGGCATCCCCCAACTGGTCCACCCCGTGGTGACGGACGCGAAAATGGCGACGCGAGCCCTCAAGTGGGCGGTACAGGAAATGGAATTGCGCTACAAGCTCCTGGCCGACAAGAATGTACGCAACATCGAGGGCTACAACCGGGCCCTGGCCCGTGAGCAGGCGGCCGCCCAACCGGATTCCACGGCGCCGGAAGAGACGGGGCTCAGGCACCACCATTTGCCGTACATCGTCATCATCATCGATGAACTGGCTGACCTCATGATGGTCGCCTCCCGCGAGGTGGAAGAATCCATCACCCGGCTCGCTCAAATGGCCCGGGCCTGCGGAATCCATCTCATCCTGGCCACTCAGCGACCTTCGGTGGATGTTCTCACGGGCATCATCAAAGCCAACATCCCCACCCGCATTTCCTTCCAGGTCTCTTCGCGCATCGATTCGCGCACCATTCTGGACGGCTCAGGCGCCGAGAGCCTGCTGGGATCGGGGGACATGCTCTTTCTGCCTCCGGGGACAGCCAAGGTGCAGCGCATCCACGGCGCCTTCATTTCCGATGGCGAAGTGCTGCAACTCACCCAGTTCTGGCAAGGGCAGCAGCCGGCCGAAGACCCGCTGGGCGAGCGGGTGAACTTCCAGGAGCAGACCTTATCCGACGGGACTCAGGAAGAAGAGCTGGACGAGAAGTACGAGGAAGCCATCGAGCTCGTGCTGGAAACCCGGCAGGCATCGATTTCCATGTTGCAAAGAAGGCTTAGGGTAGGATACAACCGTGCAGCCCGGATGATCGAAATGATGGAGCAGCAGGGCATCGTGGGTGCATCCGATGGAGTCAAACCACGGGAGGTCCTTGGTAGAAGTGCCTCATGACGGGAAAACCGTAGAGCAAGAGAGTCAAAGCGAGAAATTGATGAAAAAAGGAAACCTGAAAAGGTTGGTTTTGTATTGGGCAGGTGTCGTATGCCTGGGAGGCATATTCATCGTGTGCACGGCCCACGCCGCAGATCGGCTGGTGCTGGGCGATATCCTGAAAAAGACGGAATCCTATTACAAGGGCATCAACGCCTTTACGGCGCATTTTCGACAGACGACGGCTTCGGCTGCCGCCGGGGCCATGAAGACGGAGGCCTCGGGAGTGCTTTACTACGAGAAGCCCCGCCAGATGCGCTGGGAATATACGGAGCCCGAAGCGCAGGTCTTCGTTGCCAATCATGAATTGGCGTGGCTCTACGTCCCTTCGGAGAAGCAGTTTTCCCTGTTCGACGCAGGGACTTTCTTTTCATCTCCCCTGGCGCAGACGTTTTTCGACGGGATGGTGGAACTGAGGAAAAACTTCGAAGTCAACCTCGATTCCAAGCAGACCACTCAGGATGCAGCCGTGCTCCGGCTCATCCCCCGCCAGGAGGACCCCAACATCCAGTCCCTGCTCCTGTGGGTGGATCTGGCCACCTATCGGATTCTCAGCATCGAAAGCCGTGATGCCCTGGGGAACACCAATCGCATCGTCCTCGACACTCAGAAGCCCGAAGCCAGTTTGGACCATAAACTGTTCGAACTGGATATTCCACCCGCCGCGGTGGTGGTCGACAGTGAAGGACGTGAATTGAATCCTTCAGAGATCCAGAAGCTCAAAGCAAAGCTCCCATCGAAATAGGACCCCTCATGAACCAAGAAGACCTGATCCAGAGCATTCTGCGTTTGAAGCAGCAAAAGAACGCCGTCATCCTGGCCCACAATTATCAGCCCCCAGCCATCCAGGATATTGCCGATATGACCGGGGATTCTCTCGAGCTCAGCCGGAAGGCGGCATCCACCACCGCAGACGTCATCGTTTTTTGCGGAGTCGCCTTCATGGCTGAAACGGCCGCCATCCTCAATCCCGGTAAAACCGTCCTCCTGCCGCGACTGGATGCGGGCTGCCCCATGGCGGACATGATCACCCCGGACGATGTGCGAGCCGTGCGCGCGAAGCATCCGGGAATCCCCATCGTCACCTATGTGAATTCCACAGCCGCCGTCAAAGCCGAAAGTACGGTGTGCTGCACCTCCGCCAATTCCATTCACGTGGTGGAATCCTTCACGGAGCACGATGCGGTCTACATGGCTCCCGATCAGAACCTCGCCAAATACACCGCGCGGCACACTCGAAAAAAGGTCTATCACTGGAATGGGTACTGCCCCATCCACCACAACCTGACAGTAGAAGCCGTCCAGAAAAAGAAGAAGGAGCATCCCGACGCTCTCTTCCTGGCGCACCCCGAGTGTCCTCCGGAAATCCTGGATCTTGCGGACATGGTCCAGAGCACGTCGGGAATGCTCCGCTTTGTGGCAGAAAGCCCCCACAAGGCCTTCATCATCGGGACGGAAGAAGGGATTCTCCATCCCATGCGGAAGAAGAATCCTGAAAAACTCTTCTACTCCGTTTCCGGTACGATGGTCTGTCCGGACATGAAAAAGACGTCGTTGGAGGATGTCCTCCTCGCCATGGAAACGCTGCAACCACGGGTCAGTGTCCCTGAAGGAATTCGCATCAGGGCGCTGGATGCTGTCGAAAGAATGTTGAATATCGGATAACCGCCGTTTTTGAACTCACCTTTAGGACTTTCAAGAAAGGATACACATGCGCCGCAAGAAAAGATTGAGAAAGAAGCTTCGCGTAGGAGAATTCAAAGAGCTCGGTTTCTTGGTTCGGTTCGAATTCGCCCAAGACCTTCCGGCCGAGAAGTGCAATGAACTGCTGGACGACTTCCTCTCCAAAGCCATTGAAGCCAACGGGCTCTTGTTCGGGGGCGGTGGATACGGAGATTCCTGGGAAGGACTGGTGATTCTCGATGCCACGCGCGGGTCTGTCACGGAAGAAGACCGGGAAAAGGTCAACGGATGGTTCCAGGCCCAAACCCAGGTGAAAAGCTTTGATGTGGGTCCCCTCATCGATGCATGGTACGGCAGTTGATCTTGAAGGTTTTATAACGAGCATCCTTTTCCGGTGAATATTAAGGGACGCTGATGGACCCTGGCTAACGCGCGCTGAAGACGGTGATAAACTCTGATGTTGTGGTTTTTATCATCGTCTATCGGCCGGCCTCCGCCTGGATGGTCGTCCCATTTTCCATCGACACTTTTCAAGACACTGCAGCGAGGAATGCCCAATGCCACCAGGCATGCCCTTGAGGCCACGCCTTGCCGTCACCCTGGGAGACCCCTGCGGGGTTGGACCTGAGATCATCGTCAAGGCTCTTGCCAAGCTGAAAGACAATTCCGAAGCTTTACCATTGGTCATTGGCGACAGGCTGGCTGTACAAAGGGCCATCGACCTGGTGGGTGCTCCTTTGAGAATTCAAACGGTGGAGGATCCTTCGGAGGCTCCCGCATTCTCCGAGGAGGGGACCCTCTATGTCAAAACACCGAGCTCCCTGGGCCTCGATGACATCGACTACGGACGTCCGACACCGACGGCCTGCCATTCCATCGTCCAAAGCATCCGCATTGCCGTTTCCTGGGCCATGGAGGGCAAGATCGACGCCATGGTGACCTGCCCCATCCACAAGGCCAACCTGCACCTGAACGGCTTTGCTTTTCCCGGCCATACGGAATTTCTCCAGGAACTGACCCATACCCCTCACGTGGTGATGATGCTGGCAGGGCCGCGCCTTCGGGTAGCCCTCGCCACCATCCATCATGCCCTTGCCCATGTCCCCCGCCTGCTGACCCCCGAAACGCTGCGCCAAACCATAGAGATCACGGCACATGCCCTGCACAGGGATTTTGGACTGTCCGTTCCCCGCCTGGCGGTCGCTGCACTCAATCCTCATGCGGGAGAAGCGGGACGCTTCGGCAACGAAGAAAACGACATCATCGAGCCCGTCATCCGCTCATTCAGCGATTCCTTTTGCCGGGTGAGCGGCCCCTATTCGCCCGATACGCTCTTTCACCGTGCCTATGAAGGCGAATTCGATGCCGTCATCGCCATGTATCACGACCAGGGGCTGATCCCCGTCAAGCTCGTCCATTTCTACGATGCGGTGAACGTGACCTTGGGGCTCCCCATCGTACGCACTTCCGTCGATCACGGAACCGCCTATGATATCGCAGGGACGGGAAAGGCTCAGCCTCACAGCCTCTTAGCTGCAATCCAGCTCGCTGCGACCATCGCTCAAAACCGCAGGAATCTCCCGGGCCGGCCATGAAGGGCGGTCCTGCAGTGCACTGTCAGAACTCCAGCCCATGGACCAGGATCCCTCCATCGTCATCGTCGGCGCACGCCAGCACAACCTGAAAGGCGTTAACCTGACCCTCCCCCGGAACCGGCTCATCGTCATCACGGGGGTCAGTGGGTCAGGAAAGTCCTCCCTGGCTTTCAACACGTTGTATGCCGAAGGGCAGCGCCGTTACATCGAAGCCCTTTCCACGTCCGCCAGGCACTTTCTCCACCAGCTCGACGCCCCCAAAGTCGATGAAATCAGGGGATTGAGCCCTTCCATCGCCATCGAGCAGAAGGGGCTTCCCAGAAATCCACGATCCACTGTGGGGACCTTGACGGAAATTCACGACCACCTCCGCCTCCTCTATACTCACCTGGGAACGCCCTACTGTCCCCAATGCGACATTCCCATAAAGGCCTACACCGTGCCTCAGATGGGCCAGGAGGTCCTTCACGGCTGGCCTGAAGGAACCCGTTTGCTGATCGTCGCTCCCCTTGAGAATGCTCCCGAGAAGGAGCTTCCCAGGATCCTTGCCGGGCTCCGGAAGGACGGCTTCGCACGCATCCGCTTCGAAGGGCAGGTCTACGACCTGGAGCCTTTGCCGCGACTGCCACGCCGGCCTTCTTACACTTTGGAAGTCGTCGTCGATCGCGTCATCCTGAGGAGAGAGCAACAGGGACGTCTCCTGGAGTCTCTGGAGCTTGCATCCAGGAAGGGACGCGGTGTGGTGAGGGTTGTGGGCATGGAGTCAGGCGAAAGGCTTTTCAGCGAATCGCATCATTGCCTCTCATGCGGTTTCACTGCTCCGGAATTGTCTCCCGCCCTCTTTTCCTTTCACCATCCATTGGGGGCTTGCCCCAGATGCAATGGGCTTGGGTACATTCCCCTGGAAGAAACCGGTTCGCGCAAGCGCGGTAAGCATGGCGTATCCATGCCACCTCAGGGAGGTTCTTCAGACGATTCTCGCCACGAAGGGGACATGGATGATGAAAGCCCCGAGGAGGGCCGATGGATTTGCACGGCCTGCATGGGCAGCCGCTTCGGTCAGGTCACTCGCTTCGTGCGCCTGGGAGGGTTGGGGATTCATGAGGTGTCTCAGCGTTCCATCCCGCAGCTTCACCGCTGGCTGGCGGATTTATCCCTTACGGAGGCTGAAGCGCAGATTGCAGAACGGCTGCGGCGGGAAATCCTCTTCCGTCTCAAAAGCCTTGAAGAGCTGGGGCTTTCCTATCTCACCCTGGATCGATCCGCCAATACCCTTTCAGGGGGCGAGGCTCAGCGCATCCGCCTCGCACACCAGGTCAGCGCACCTCTCTCGGGCATTCTCTATGTTCTGGACGAGCCCAGCATCGGCCTGCACCCCCGTGACCACGACCGCCTCATTCGAATCCTCCTGCGTCTTCGGGATGCCGGCAACACCATGGTGGTGGTGGAGCACGACCGGGAAACGATTCTTCAGGCCGACTACCTGGTGGATATGGGCCCCGGTGCCGGAATCCAAGGGGGAGAGGTGCTCTTTGCCGGACCCCCCGATTCCCTGCAGGGAAATTCCCGGTCCCTGACCGCACAGTATCTTACAGGCCGGCGATCCATCGCCGTTTCGCCCCGCCGGAAGCCTTTCGCCGACGGGACATTGACCCTTGCAGGAGCGCGCGGGCATAACCTCAAGAACATCACCGTACATATTCCCCTGAAGCGCCTCGTTTGCGTCACCGGCGTGTCGGGATCGGGCAAGAGCACGCTGGTGCTGCAGACCCTTCACCGGGCTCTCGCTCAAAGACTGTACGGCAGCAAGGCCAGGCCGGAGCCTTTCGATCACCTGGAGAACGCCGACGGAATCGAGAAGGTTGTTCTCATCGATCAGTCGCCCCTGGGGCGGACACCCCGCTCCACCCCTGCGACCTATTCCGGGGTATTCGACCTCATTCGCCAGATTTATTCCAGGCACCCTGAATCTAGGGCCCTGGGCTACGGTCCCGGGCGGTTCTCGTTCAATGCCAAGGGAGGCCGATGTGAGAGCTGCAAAGGCGACGGACTGCAGCGCATCGAAATGTTTTTTCTGCCCGACGTTTACGTCACGTGCCCCTTCTGCGGCGGAAGCCGCTATAACGCAGAGACCTTGAAGATACAGATCAAGGGCAAATCCATGGCCGACATCCTGGAAATGACGCTCATGGAGGCTGCCGCATTTTTCGAGAATTTTCCCGCCATTCGCCATAAGCTCCAGGCGTTTCTGGAAGTGGGGCTGGGCTATGTTCGCCTGGGCCAGCCCGCCACGACACTTTCGGGCGGTGAAGCTCAGCGCATCAAGCTTGCCACGGAGCTCAGCCGAAAAACGGGAGGAAAAACGCTCTACATCCTCGACGAACCGACAACAGGCCTGCATTTCGAGGACATACGCCGACTCCTCCAGATCCTTCAACGACTGGTAGACCTTGGAAATACGGTCATCTTGATCGAGCACCACCTGGATGTCGTCAAAACGGCGGACTATGTCATCGACCTGGGACCCGAAGGGGGGGAAGGGGGCGGGACCATCGTGGCTGCAGGGAGCCCTGAAGAGGTGGCGCAAGCCGGGGGCTCCCATACCGGGCACTATTTGAGCCGCATCTTGTCATAATGGAGGGGCATTCCGCATGACACCGCAGTGCACCCCAACAGCCGGAATGCATCAAACGCCGCTGGACAGATGATAGGCAATGGAATCCAGCTTGATGGTAAAGTCGACATTTTCCACGTGGCAGCAGTCAGGGACCTGGATCTGCACGGGTGCGAAGTTCAGGATGCCGTTGATCCCCGCCAGGACCAGCTGATTGGCAATGCTCTGGGCTTCGCTGGCAGGAGTCGTAATGAGCCCCACGTGCACGTCACGCTCTTTGATGAGCTCTTCCAACTCATCCACGTGATTGATGATGAGCCCCGTGGGCAGGCGTTTTCCCACCTTTTGGGGATCCACATCGAAGGCTGCAGTGAAAACGTAGCCGTGCTTCACGAAGTTAGCATGGCGGATGAGGGCGGAACCGAGGTTTCCCAGCCCGATCATGGCGAGATTCCACGGCCGCTGCAGCCCCAGAATCTCCTTGATCTGGTTGACCAGATCATTGACACGATAACCGACTCCCCGCACGCCGAACTCGCCGAAATAGGCCAGGTCTTTGCGGATCTGGGCCGGATTGACCCCACACTGCTTGGCCAGTCGTTCGGAAGAAATGACATCCACATCCTCATCCAGCAGATCCTGAAGAGTCCGCATGTATATCGAAAGTCGGTTGATGGTAGCCATGGGGATCTTGGCAAATTTCATTCTTAGACCTCAATATCTTGGGACAACGACGTTCAACAGGAGAGTCGACCCATGCATTTTTGCCTTTAGGGCATCGCTAATGTGAGATTATTCACATTAATGAGCCAAAAAATAGGCCCGGTGCAGGAACTTCGAGGACAAACGGTGATGCAGGGGTAAGATCGAGCCTTACCCCTGCATGCACAGAACCATTCGCTTGCTCAAAGCCCCTTAATTATTTCACCAGACCTACAAAACCTTGAATCAGCTTGGAGACAGGGTTTGCGTAGATGAGGATCAGGGCAACGACGAGAGCGTAAATGGAGAGAGACTCGATCATGGCAAGACCGATCAGCATGGTCACGGTTACTTTACCGGAAGAGTCGGGGTTGCGAGCGATACCTTCAACTGCGCCCTTCACTGCCATGCCCTGGCCGATACCGCAGCCGAAAGCTGCGATAGCGATACCGAAACCGGCCGCGACTGCGGAATACACGAAGAAACTGATGCCTGCAGCCTTCTCGCCGCCACCAGCAGCTGCGTCAGCAGCCAATGCCATCGTAGCCAATCCAAGTACCAACAACGTCGTGAGCAATGCAACTTTCTTAGACATGAAATAACCTCCTGCTTTGGTTGAATGAAATGTGGATAAAACCTTCACTATACACACGGCCTTCCCGTAACCGCCAAATCAGTGGGCATGTTCCAGAGCACCTGCAAAGTACATCATGGAGAGCAGGCAGAAAATGAATGCCTGGATGAAGCCCGTGAACAACCCCAGAAACATCATGGGCAGGGGCGCCAGATAAAGCCCTGCAAGGAAGAAGAGGATCCCGAGCACCAGCTCTTCGCCGAACACGTTACCGAAAAGACGAATGGAGAGGCTGAGTACGCGGGCGATGTGACCGATGAGCTCGATGGGCATGATGAGGGGGACCAGCCACCAGACAGGACCCATAAAATGCTTGATGTACTTGGCTCCGTGAGCCCGAATGCCGATGACATGCGTGAAAACCACCACGATGAGGGCGCATGCCGCCGTCGTGTTGATGTTCGCAGTGGGCGCGAAGAAGCCCGGGATCATCCCCAGATAGTTGCTGAGGAGGATAAAGAAGCCCAGGGTGGCGATGAGGGGAAACACGAATCTACCATGCTCGCCCGTAATCCCGATCATGAAGTCCTCGATCCCGGAGATGACGACCTCGAACACATTCTGACCACCCGCTGGAACCATTTCCAGGCGGCTCACCGCAAGCTTGCCGATAACCAGAAGGACCAGCATCACCAGCCACGTATACGTCACGTGCGGCTGAAGCACTTGCTCCAAAAGGGTATGAGCCTCTTCCGCTCCCACCACGGGCAGGCCCAACTTTCCAAACAGGATATTCAGGAAAAGAATTGGGTGTTCCATACGCTAACTGTCCCCCCTTTTTGATAACATCACCAAATACTCCAGTCCTCCAACCATAACGATACTCAATATGACCACCGACAAGCCCACCACAAACGCGATAGGATTGGCCCAACCGTAGTACATGACAACAAACACCAGAAAGAGGGTCCCCAAAAACCGAGCGTAATAACTGGCGAAGAGCCCGCCCTTCCGAGGGATTTTTCCGGGGGTTTGAAAAGCTTTTCTCAGTTGCCACTTGAGCACTTGAAAGCTCGAGGTTGCAATGGCTCCCCCCAGGAATACTCCGACAGCCATCTGCAACGAGAAAAAAATCCACGCCCCTGCCGTCATCACCACCAGAAGAAGGCCACCCACCCACTCGATACGCCACAAAAGCTTTTCGCTGGGAAGGATATCCCTCACTTCTTGCTCAGGTCCTGTTCATCTTCTTTTTGCTGCTTGACGGCGAAGCGGTAATAGTTGAGAAACCCCGCAGCAATTCCGAAGACCATGAAGATCAGAGCCAGCCATGGAAAAGTTCCGAATCGATTGTCCAGCCAAACGCCGATCCCCAGGCCGATAAAAATGGAGAAAGCCACCTGGAAGCCGACGGTGCTGGCGTTTGCCATCTGGCGCAAGTATTTTTTATTCTCTTCTTTCATGGCCCACTTCGTGTAAATGTTCACACAGGTACCTAGCATAGGTCCAGGTGTCAGTCAATGTTTTTTTCGGAAAAGCTCACGCTAATAAAGTTCTTCTTTGACACGCCGTAAAGCACGGGCTGCAGCGTCCACCGTTCGATCCAGATGGCTTTTCTCATGGGCCAGGCTCACGAAGAACGCCTCGAATTGCGAGGGAGCCAGGTAAACGCCTTCCTTCAACATTTCCTGGAAGAAAACAGCGTAGGCCCGTGTGTTCGACTTCAGGGCGCTCTCGAAATCCACAACAGGTTCGTTCGTGAAAAAGCCGCACCCCAGGGAGCCCACGCGGTGCATCACCATCGGCACTTCAGCCGCTTTGGCGGCTCCGGACAACCCCTCTGCCAGGTAACGCCCCTTCTCTTCCAGGGCATCGTACACGCCCCCCTGGCTGAGAAGCTCGAGCGTCGCCAGTCCGGCGCTCATGGCCAGTGGATTCCCTGAAAGAGTCCCGGCCTGATAGACATCGCCCGCAGGAGCCATCTTCAGCATGATCTCGCGCTTCCCGCCGTAGGCGCCCACGGGAAGCCCCCCGCCGATGATTTTTCCCAGGCACGTCACATCCGGCAGCACGCCGAACCGCTCCTGCGCCCCTCCCGCCGCCAGGCGAAATCCCGTGATGACTTCATCGAAAATCAGCACGGCCCCGTGTGCGTCGCAGAGCTGTCTCAGCCCTTCCAGGAAGCCCGGCCGGGGAGGCACGACTCCCATGTTGGCTGCTACCGGTTCCACGATAATGGCGGCGACTTCACTGCCCAGGCGCTCCATGACGTCCCGGACCCCATCCAGGTGATTGTAAGGGAGGGACAAAGTGTGCCGGACGATTTCCTCCGGAATGCCCGGACTCCCTGGAATGCCCAGGGTCGCCACACCCGATCCCGACTGCACCAGGAGGCAATCCCCATGGCCATGGTAGCACCCGTTGAACTTGATGATCTTCTTTCGCCCCGTGTAGCCCCGGGCCAGCCGGATGGCGCTCATGGTCGCCTCCGTTCCCGAGCTCACCATCCGTACCATCTCCATGGAAGGCACCATCTCCACGACCTTTTGGGCCATGGAGGTTTCCAACCGCGTGGGAATGCCGTAGGATGTCCCACGCTCGGCAGCCTTGCGCACCGCCTCGACGACGCAGGGATGTGAATGGCCGACAATGAGAGGCCCCCAGGAACCCACATAATCGATGTACGTGTTGCCGTCTTCATCAACCAGGCGGCAACCGCCGGCTTCTTTGATGAAAATAGGATGCATCCCCACAGCGCGAGCCGATCGCACGGGGCTGTTGACTCCACCCGGGATCCATCGGCACGCCTCCTCGTAAAGCTGTTTGGAATTTTCCCACTCCATGACTTCTCCCCTTTTGCTCAACGCTGTGCAGATTCCCCCATGGCAGGGGATGAACGCGGGCACGCTGCCCTTTAACCTTCACCCTGCAGATCCAGGACCGTGATTTCAAATTGATCCAGGTGAAAAGCAGAATCCCCCTTCACGACAATGCAGGAATGCAGCCGCTCTTCAACCTTTTCCAGATGCACCCGCTCCTCATCGTAAAAACAGGCCGCCACCTCAGGATGCATGGTCACGTTGATGTTCTGCCCAAAGAGATCCTTCCGGTCCCTTTCCAGCTCCCTCAGAATTTCGTAGCAAACCGTTTGCTTGGACTTGAGGTATCCCTCACCGTCACAATAAAAGCACGGCTCACACAGCACCTGCCCGATGCTTTCCTTCGTGCGCTTGCGTGTCATTTCGATGAGGCCCAGCTCTGACATGTTCAGGATGTTGGTCTTGCTCTTGTCCTTGCGCATGGCCTCCTTCAAGGCATTGCAGACCTTTTCCCGGCTGCTTTCCTTTTCCATGTCGATGAAATCGATGATGATGATCCCGCCGATGTTGCGCAGCCGCAGCTGGTAGGCAATTTCCTTCACGGCCTCGAGATTGGTTTTGAGGATCGTTTCTTCCAGGTTGCGCTTCCCCACGTACCGCCCCGTGTTGACATCGATGGCCGTGAGGGCTTCCGTGCGCTCGATGACGATGTAGCCGCCCGACTTGAGCCAGATCTTCCTGCTCAAGGCCCTCTGCACTTCCATCTCGATCCCGTAGGCATCGAAAATCGGCTCTTCGCCCTGGTACAGCTCGACGGCGCTCTTCAGGGAGGGCATGAAAGTTTCCGTGAAAGTGAGGATATTCCGATATTCGCTCTCGGAATCGATGATGAGGCGGTCGATCTCCTTGGTGAAAAGGTCCCGAACAGCCCTCAGTGTGACGTTCAGCTCCTGGTAGATCAGGGAGGGAACCGGGGCCTGCTCCGCCCGGCGCTGAATGTTCTCCCAGAGCTTCATGAGAAAATTCATTTCCGCTTCGAGCTTTTCCGGCTCCACCCCGTCGGCTGCGGTGCGCACGATGAATCCGCAGCGCGGCGGCTTGATGGCGCACATGATCTCCCGGAGGCGCTTCCGTTCCTTTTCGTTTTCAATGCGGCGGGACACCCCCACATGGTCCATGGTGGGCATGAAAACCAGGTGGCGCCCCGGCAGGGTAATATGCGTGGTGATGCGCGCCCCTTTGTTTCCAATGGGCTCCTTGGCCACCTGTACCAGGATTTCCTGCCCCTCCTGCAGACGATCTTCAATGGGAATGTCGACCAGGTGCTTCTGCAGATAGCAAACGTCGTTGAATTCCTGTTCGGACGGCTCGGCCGGTTCTTCGGACGGCTCGCTCTCACCGCTCCCTTCACAGGAATTGAGGAGGAGCTGTTCGATTTCCCCCATGGGGTGATGTATGTCACTGACATACAGGAACGCAGCCTTTTCCAGGTTGATGTCCACAAAAGCGGCCTGCATCCCGGGAAGCACGCGCACCACTCGGCCCTTGTAAATGTTGCCGCCTATACCGAGGTCCGAGCTCCGCTCAATATAAAATTCCGCGACCTGCCCGTTTTCCACGAGGGCCACACGGGTTTCAAAGAAATCACCATTGATGATGAGCTCTGCCGACATCTTCTTTTTCCTCCGCTCCCGCCAGGCGGGATACCGCTGTCTTACAAATCCGACATCCAGCGAAATGCTCCAATGGCTCCCCCAAAAGATGCTGCAAAATCATGGTAGGCCTGAAGAACATCTGAATCCCCTCGAACAAATCCATTTCCAGGGTGGTTGCATCGCCTTGCCGCATATCCAGGAGGATTTCCCTCAGCAGCGCCCTTTTTTCGCCTTTCTTGGTTTTCTTCACCAGCTCCTCGTCCAGGCGGCGGGACCAGCCATCCAGCAGGCGGTGAACCTCAAAGGGTGTCAGTCCGGAAATGCGGTAAACGGCACGCTGCTTGTCCGCCTGCATGGCCCGCGCAGTCGCCTGACGGACGGCTTCGATCCTCAGCCCCTCAGGCAGACAGGCGTTCAGGCGTGATTTGATGACCAACGGATCGAGTCTTTTCGTCAACGTGAGCCGCCCTTCGGCCACCAGGCTCTCCATGCCCAGGGGCAGAGCATCGGCAAAAGAAAGCTTCAAGTGCGGATGAAATCCCCTGGAATAGGCCCCTGGAAGACCGGCGCGGCGCACCGCCCGGCTGAAGGCCTGAGCCACCTCCAGCTGCCCGATGAAACGGGCTTTACCCACCTTGGCGTATCTGAAGTTGTATGCGCAGGCTTCTTCCTCAACGGGAGCCGCCACACCCCGCTGCTCCGCAGCCAGAGGAACCTCTTCGCAATGCAGCCGGGGCTGAATCGCTTTATGATCGCACACCCCGCACGCACTGCATACGTTCCAGCGGCAGTCGGGAGTGAGCTCCTCCCCCAAAGCCCGTTCGTATTCCTTCCAGAGGAACTCCTTGTCCACCCCTGCCGACAAATGGTCCCAGGGGAGTATTTCCTCGCGCCGGCGCTCGCGCTGGTTGTAGAAAACCGGGTCGAGCCCCGTTTCCTCGAAGGCCCGCTCCCACAGATCCTCCCGAAAGAGCTCCGTCCATCCGTCGAATCGGGCTCCCAGCTCCCAGGCACGTTTCAAGGTGTCCCCAAGGCGGCGGTCGCCTCGCGCGAACACCCCCTCGAGAATGCTGTGGCCCGCCTGATGCCATTTCAACCGGAGCCCGGGCTTTCTCAGCCGCTCCTTCAATGCCGTCAAACGGGCTTCCACGGCCTCCCGGGAAATCTGGGGAGCCCACTGGAAGGGGGTCTGGGGCTTGGGGACAAAGGTGGAAACGGAAACATTGACGGAAGACCGGGAAGGCTTGGCAAGGGTCCAGACCTTCAGGGAAAGCTCCACCAGGGCGTCCAGATCTTCTTCCGTTTCCGTGGGCAGGCCCGTCATGAAGTAGAGCTTCAGAACCCGCCACCCCAGGCCGAAAGCACTCTCAGCGGCGCTCAGCAGATCCTCCTCGAGGATTCCCTTGTTGATGACGCGCCGCAGGCGCTCACTCCCCGCCTCGGGGGCCAGGGTGAAGCCCGTCTTGCGCACCTTCCGAATGAGCTCCATGAGCTCCGGCGTCAGGGTCCCCACCCGCATGGACGGGAAGGAAACCGCCACTTTCTCCCTTTCAAACCGTTCCATGAGAGCCGCCAGAAGCGGCTGGATCCGGCAGTAATCTCCCGTGCTCAGAGAAAGGAGCGACAGCTCCTCGAAACCACTCTGAGCGATGGCTGCCTGGGCCCGTTCCAGCAGAACCTGGGGATCTCGCTCTCGAACCGGGCGATAAATGAAGCTCGCCTGGCAAAAGCGGCATCCGCGCGTGCACCCTCGGGCGATTTCCAGCCCCAGGCGGTTGTGGACAATATCGAGCATGGGCACGAGGGGAGTTTCAGGGATGGGGGCATCCCCGTCCAGGTCCAGAATGAGGCGTTTGCGAACGGATGTGTAGTCGTCGAAACGAGGGGTCACGGCCGACACGGTGCCGTCCGTGGCGTAGGATACTTCGAAGAAGGACGGCACATAAACACCCTCGATTTTTCGTATCTCCTGAAGGAACTCCTGCCGCGTCCCCCGGGAAGCCTTCCACCGTTCAAAGGCTACCACCAGTTCACCCAGGACTTCTTCAGCTTCCCCCAGCACAAAAAAGTCAAAAAACTGTGCCACAGGCTCGGGGTTGTAGACACAAGGCCCCCCGCCGATGACCCACGGATGTTCCAGGGTTCGGTCGGCCGATTCCAGGGGGATTCCCCCCAAATCCAAGATCGTCAGGATATTGGAGTAGCTCAGTTCGTATTGAAGGCTGAACCCCACAAAGTCGAATGCGTGCAGCGGCTGCCCGCTTTCCACACCGCAAAGCGGCTCTCCCAGGTCGCGGAGCCTGCGCTCATAGTCCTGCCAGGGCGCATAGACTCGGTCGGCCATGACCGAGCTCATCCTGTTCAAAACGTGATAGAGCAGCTGAAGACCCAGGTGGCTCAACCCCACTTCATAGACATCGGGAAACGCCAGAGCAAAGCGCACGGGCGCCTCGGCAAAGCTCTTGCCGTAGGAATTGAATTCCCCGCCGATATAGCGCCCCGGCTTTTCGATGCCGTGCAACGACTTTTCCTGCATGAACCTAAACTCCGGGATCTCTTTCAACTATGCCCGCTTATACAAGGGGGACATGGCGCGCAGCATGGTCACGACCTGGGCGAGTGTCTCCACGGTCCGGCGCACCTCGTCTTCCGTGTTCTCTTCACCCAGTGTAAATAGGAGCGTGCCCAGGGCTTCGCCACCGAGGGCTCCCATGGCTTCCAGGACGTGGGACGCCTTGGCGGTGATGGACATGCACGCGGATGCACCCGCCACACTCACGCCCCTCAAGTCCATGTGCAACAGCAGTGCTTCCCCTTCCACAAAGCGCATGGAGACGTTCACGAGACCCGGGATATGCTCCTGGGGATGCCCATTGAACTTGATCAGGTCCACCGAGTCCTCGATCCCTTTTCTGAGCAGATCTTCCAGGCGCTTGCAGGTTTCCATCCTTTGCGGCAGATTTTCGAGGGTCAACTGAGCCGCTTTTCCCATTCCCACGATACCGGGGACATTTTCCGTACCCGTACGGCGACCGTCTTCCTGCCCCCCGCCGTGAAAGAGCGGCCAGATCCCCAGACCTTTACGGCAGTAGAGTGCTCCGACCCCCTTGGGACCTCCGAACTGGCTGGCTGCGAAGCTGAAAAGATCCACGCCCAAGGCTTTCACATCCACCGGAATACGCCCCACCGAAGCGATGGCATCCGAATGAAAGGGGATCCCCCGCTCCTTCGTGCACCGGGCAATTTCCTGGAGAGGCTGGATGGTGCCCACCTCGTTGTTGGCATGCATGATGGTAACGAGAGCCGTGTCTTCACGCAGGGCCTTTTTCACATCCTCGGGATTCACTTGCCCGTAGGCATCCACGGGAACTTCCGTAACTTGGAAGCCAAAGCGTTCCAAGGCCTTGGCGGCATACAGCACGGAATAATGCTCCACGGCGGAAACCACGATATGCTTTTTTTCCCCCATGTGCAGGAACCCGATGCCTTTGATGGCAAGATTGTTGGATTCCGTACCGCACGAAGTGAATATGATCTCCTCGGGCTCGGCGCCGATCAAACGCGCCACATGGGCTCGGCTTTGAAAGAGGGCCTCCTGAGGTTCTTCTCCATCGTGGTGTATGCTCGCAGGGTTCCCATACTGCCCGCGCAAAAAGGGCAGCATGGCCTCCACAACTTCCGGTGCCACGGGAGTCCCTGCGATATGATCCATATAGATCCGCGTTTTCTTCATCGATCGACTTCCTCCGTTCATTCCTTTTTCCACAAAAACTTTTCAGGATCACCTCACAAAATTCAACTGAAACCGGGCTGTTTCCGATCCGGTCACAAGGCAAAATGGCAGGTACAACCAAAAAGCTAAAACGTTCGTTTATACTTTTCCCCTTTGAAGGGAGTCAACAGAAAAGCGGCAACACCCACCAGCGGGAAGGACTTTGCACGAGGAAGCACAAGCACGATAAATACCTGCCGCCATAGACTATTTTATACTGGACCTGTCTGTGCTTCATCGATTTATCCTTGCATTCTTTCAGTGAGCATGCTAAGCATTACTCGATTTTCGCGTGATTTAGGGTAGGTTCGAGGACCTGAAACTCTTTCGGGGAACGAGATTTTAGTCACTGGGCATGACGTTACTGCATTTCGAACAGGATTAAGGAGGAAAGATCATGAAGGTATTTTTGGGTGGGGTTATCGCAGCATTCTTGGGTCTGATCGGCATACTGATGTTTTTCGGTCCGTTCCTGCACCTTCTGGCCGGCGCTCTGCCGCTGATGCTGTTGCTCGGCGGCGCCATGGCAGCATATCTCGGTTATGACGAAGTCAAAGAGAAGCTCCCGTTCTCCAAGAGCAAAGCATCTGAGGAATCAGAGTTCGGCGGCGATGCAGCCTACAAGCAGGAAGCCGAAAAATACAAACAGGAAGCCGAAAGACTGAAGGCCGAGCTCGACAAGGCCAAGGCCGAAAGCTAAAACCTGCTGCAACACGATCTTTCGCTGCATATAAAAAACCGCCTGTCTCCACGATGGCGGTTTTTTTATTCCCGGATGGAAAAAGCGCTCGCCGGAATACACCCAAAGAATCCGGCTTTCTGTCGTCATCAAATGGAAAAGCCCTTTCACCCCGAGGTCCGAACGGGCACACGGGCCTTTTCAGGTTCCATCATAACCCTCGCGCGGCCGGTCCCCCTGTTCATGGGGCTACGAATGGGCCAGCGTCCAGTTTTCTCCCCATCCCATGTCCACCACCAGCGGCACGGACAGGGGCCACACCCCTTCCATTGCTTCCCGCACCCATTGTCGAATTGTCTCCAGCTCTTCCCCGGGCACCTCGAAAACCAGCTCGTCATGCACCTGCAGAAGCATCTTCGTCTTCAATCCCTTCTTTTGAAGGATCCCGTGGATATCGATCATGGCTTTTTTGATGAGGTCGGCGGCGGTCCCCTGGATGGGCGTGTTGATGGCGAGGCGCTCCCCCTGCTGCCGCACGGTGAAGTTGCGGCTCTGCAGTTCGGGAATCGTCCGCTTCCTGCCGAGAAGCGTTTCGCAGTACCCCTGATCCCGCGCCGCGGCGACGGCACTCTGGATGAATTTTTTCACACCGCTGTAGCGTTCAAAATAGCGATCGATGGAGGCCTTGGCCAACTTGTTGCTGATCCCCAGCCTGCGAGCCAGCCCGAAGGCCCCCATGCCGTAAATGATTCCAAAGTTGATCATCTTGGCCTGGCGGCGCATCTCGGGAGTGACTTCGAGTGGGGGGATATTGAACATTTCCGCCGCAGTCCGGCGATGCACATCGTCTCCTGCTTCAAAAGCTTCGAGAAGATGCTCGTCCTGGCTGTAGTGCGCCAGGATACGCAATTCGATCTGGGAATAGTCCGCCGAAAGAAGGACGCTCCCCGACGGAGCGATGAAGGCCTCGCGGATTTTCCTCCCCTCCTCGGAACGCACCGGGATGTTTTGCAGATTGGGGTCCGAGCTGCTGAGCCGGCCGGTCGCGGTGACCGTCTGATTGTAAGAGGTGTGAATCCGCCCCGTTTCGGGATGCACCAACTTGATGAGGGCATCGGCGTATGTTCCCTTCAATTTCGACAGGGTCCGGTGGTGCAGGATATGCTCCACAATGGGGTGTTCACCCGCCAGCTCTTCCAGGACACTCACGTCCGTGGACGGCCCGGTTTTGGTCTTCTTCACTTCCCGAAGCCCCAGCTTGTCGAACAATATGGAAGCAAGCTGTTTGGGGGACTGGATATTGAATTCCTCTTTCGCCAGCTCGTAGATGATGCCGGCTTCCCGGTCCAGGGCCTTTTCAAAATCGACGGACAGGGATTCGAGCTTCCGCGCATCCACCAGAATCCCATCGTACTCCATGCGTGCCAGGACCTCGATGAGGGGCAATTCCAGGGATTCGTAGAGGGTTTCGAAACCTTTTTCCATGAGCTTGCCCTTGAGGACGGGCACCAGGCGCCAGGTGATTTCGGCGTCTTCACAGGCATATTCCGCAGCGGGATCCACTTCCACATCCGCAAAGTTCACCTGGCCTTTTCCTTTTCCCGTCACATCCTCGTAGGAGATCATCTTCTCCCCGAGGTGCTCTGCGGAGATCCGGTCCAGGCTGTGGGAATGCTTTCCGGGATCCAGCAGGTAGCTGGCCACCATCGTATCGAACGCGATGCCGTTGAGATCGGTGCCGTGCCGCTTGAACACCACCCATTCGTATTTGATGTTCTGACCGATTTTTCCTGGCTTCTCGCTGCCGAGCAACGGTTCGAGAGCCTGCAGCACCTGCGTATCCGGGAGCTGCTCCCCGGAGCCCTTCCCCTTGTGGCCGACGGGAATATAGCAGGCCTGGTGATCTTTGCAGCTCAGGGCCACTCCCACCAGCCGGGCCTGCATCGCATCCCGGGAAGTGGTTTCGAGGTCCACCGAAAAATGCTCCTGCTGCCGCAGCTCTTCCACGAGGGACTGCAGCTCGCCCTGGGAACGAATGATCCGGTCGTTCCGAACGGCCGCCTTCTCTCCACCTCCCGCGGGAACGGCCGGGATGTCCCCCCATTCCTGACGGAGGGTGTCCAGGAGCCCTCTAAATTCCAGTTCTTCGTAGAGCTTGAACAATTCGGGCATCAACGGGTCCGAGGGAGCAAATTCTTCCAGGTTCCTTGCCACGGGCGCATCTTCCCGGAAGGCCACCAGCTTCCGTGACAGGTAGGCGTTCTCCCGGTTTTCCAGGAGCTTGTTTCGCAGGGAGGGAGGCGAAACCTCGTCCACGTGAGTGTACAGCCCATCCAGGCTTTCCCACTGCTGGAGCAGCTTTTGGGCCGACTTGTCCCCCACGCCTTTGACACCCGGAACATTGTCGGAGCTGTCTCCCACGAGGGCAAGGTAATCGCCCATCTGCCGCGGGGAGACTCCGAACTTTTCCTTCACCTGCTCCTCCCGGAAAACCCGGTCCTTTTGAGGGTCCCACTGCCAGACGAGAGGATCTTCCACCAGCTGATGGAGGTCCTTGTCCCCGGAAACGATAACGACCTCGAACCCCTGCTCCTTCCCCCAATGGGCAAGGGTCGCGATGAGATCATCCGCTTCGTACCCCTCCTGCTCCATCTGGGGGATGCCGTGGTATTTGACCAGTTCCTTGATGTAGGGAATCTGCATGCCGAGATCTTCGGGCATCTTCTGGCGCGTGGCCTTGTAGGCCTCGTACATTTCATGCCGAAAATTGGGGCCGGGAGCATCGAAGACGACACAGACATGGTCGGGCTTTTTTTCGCGGATGACCTTGAGGAGCATCTGAGCGAAGCCATACACCGCCTGTGTGGGCATGCCCCGGGAATTGCTGAGTCGCCCGATGGCGTAGAACGCCCGGTAGATGTAGGAGCTGCCGTCGATGAGATAAAAGCTCTTGGTCGTGCCCATGGGCTCAGGAACCGTCCCTTTCCGCATTCAAGAACTGCAAAAGGTTAGAAGCTTCCCGCGGCTGATCCAGGGGAGGCGGCAGGTAATCCAATTTCACGCGGCTCATGGCATGAAAGACGTTCCCACGCACCTTGGAATTCTTCCGATAAAGAGCCTCCAGGAGGCTGCGGATCTCCTGGCGGCTGTTCGTTCGGACCGACGGACAGCAATTGGGGAAAACCGGAACATTCAACCTGCGCCCCAGCCGTTCCACGGTTTCGGAGGAAACGAGGGCCAGGGGACGGATGATCGTCACCTCACCGCCGAAAAAATCCTGCCGGGGAAGCATGCCCGCCACCTGCCCCCCGTAGCAGATGTTGATGAGGAAGGTTTCTATGAAATCGTCCTTGTTATGCCCAAAGGCGATTTTACGGCATCCCAGGGCCTGTGCCGCCTTGAAAAGGGTTGTCCGCCGGAGGCGCGCACAGAGGAAGCAGGGGTTTTCCCGGTTCTCGGGGCCATGGGCCTGCAGGCCGTGATCCGTTCGGATGATTTCGTGGCGGAAGCCTTCCCGAATCAAATACTCCTGCAGCCGGTCGGCCGATTCCCCATCGAACCCGGGGTCCACGTGGACCGCAATGAGCTCGTAATGGATGGGAAGCCGCTGCAGACGCTCCCGCAACAGCCAGAGGAGAAGCATGCTGTCCTTGCCTCCCGAGACCGCCACGACGATCGTCTCTTCACCCTGGATCAAGCCGTATTGGTGGATGGCCCGACCCATGAGCCGGCGCACTTCCCGGTCCAGCGATGCCATGCGTCCCCTCAGCCCATCACCTTGTCGAACGCCGACCCCTGGACGTTGAGGTGCTCCACGGCATTCTTGATGCCCGCCAGGGTGAGATCCTCCATGTGGAAAAGGCGGCCGATCTGCGTGATGGTGGGACTGTGCCACTCCCAACGCTCCCTGGGAATGGGATTCAGCCACACACTGGCCGGGAAGGCATGGCGCAGCTCCTTCAGCCATTCCCAGCCCGGTCTGCGCTCATTGTTGTAAAATTCGATGGAGCCGAAAGCCGCCATGAGCTCGGCAGGGGCCATGTCGGCGTCGCCGATGAGAATGAGGCGCGTGCTCTTGCTCTCCCCCAGGAAGGTCTCCCATTTCAAGGGTTGAGTCCTCTGGATGTCCCTGTACACCGTCCCGTAGATGCAGTTGTGAAAATAATAGGTGTTCACATCCCTGAAGAGGCCGCGGATCTTGTTGAACACGGTCTTTACAAGGGAGACATACGGCATCATGGAATAGCCGCCGTTGTCGAGCAAAACCACCAGGCGCAGGCGATTGCGCAGCTCGCGCCTGAAAATGAATTCGATTTCTCCGGCATTGCGGGCGGTTTTGGCAATGGTTTCGTCAACGTCGAGCTCGGCTTCCGGGCCGGTGGGACGGAGGCTTCGCAGGGAGGTCAGGACCTGGCCGAGGTTTGTTGCCGTCAAGGTCGCTTTATCACTGTAGTCCACGAACCCGCGCTTTTCGATGACCTTCTGGGCGGTTCCGTGGAGGCCTCTGCCATAAACACGGATCCCTCCCCCTCCGGCGCCGCTGTGGCCGAACGGCGAGCTTCCGCCTGTGCCGACCCACTTGCGGCCTCCGTGGTGCGCCTCCTTCTGAGCCAGCACCGTTTCCCAGAACTTGGCCAGCAACTCTTCCGTGTCAAATTCCTGGAGCTCTTTGGAAGAGAGACGCCCACTCTCTATTTCCTGGCGCAGCCATTCTTGAAAGGGCTTGCCCGCCAGCAGTTCTTCCCACCGTGCGACGCTCTGCGCCGGGTCCGCCCCCAGAAAGAAGGCGCCGAAAACCTGTTCAAACAGGTCGTAATGCTCCACTCGCTTCACGAAGATGAGGCGGGCCAGCAGAAACAGCCGGTCCATATCGGGAGCCAGACCGCCCTTCAGCGCCCGGTAAAATTCGAGAATGTACTGTGCACTGATGGGAATACCCGCATCCCTCAGTTGATAAATGAATCCGATCATGAAAACACCTCGTCCCGCCTTTCGCTCATTAGAATCGACTCTCTCGTCGGAGCCCCTTGAATTTCAAGATATCCTGAGTGCGCTTGAGGAGCGTCCCGATGTGGGCGGTTTCCTTCCCCGCTCCCGGGCTCTGTTTGCCCGATTTCCACATGGAGCCGACCCAATCGAGAAGCTCCGCCGTGGCGGGAGGCTTTTCATACCCCTGGCCCCGGAGACGGTAAAATGAGGTCAGGGAAGCCTCCAGGAACTCTTCGGGGATCTCGGGATAGTGGAGCCGCACGATCTGCATCATCTCCTCGGGCGGGGGAAACGGGATGTAATGGCAGAAGCAGCGCCGCAGAAAGGGGTCGGAGAGCTCCCGTTTGGCGTTGCTGGTGATGATGATGACCGGTTTCTGCCTGGCCGAGACCTTGTGGTTGATCTCACGAATGATGAAGGACCCGTCTTCCAGAACGTCCAGAAGGTTGTCCTGAGTGTCCGAATCCGTCTTGTCGATCTCATCGAGGAGGAGCACCCGTCGGTCATCCGAGAGAAATGCGCGGCCGATGGGTCCAAAACGCAGGTAATCCCAAATGTTGTTCACGTCGCGGCCCGTCTCCCCGCTTCCGAATCGAGAGTCGTTCAGGCGCAAAACGGTGTCGTAGACATAACAGAGCTCTTCCCCCTTGAAGGTGGACTTGCAGCGGGCTTCCTCCATGGTGAAGCCCAGGGTGCGCGACACTTCGTAAGCCAGCTGAGTTTTTCCCGTTCCCGCCTCCCCCGTCAGGAGAAGCGGCTTCTCCATGGCAATGGCGATATTGACAATTTCCTTGAGCTCGGGGTTCAAATAGTAACGTTCGCTTCCTTCAAACTGATTCATCCTTCTCTCCCACTCTCCCATGCATGATACAAAATTTCAGGAAGGGCCATCCACGGGGACAACCGCTTCCACCACGATAAAATCTTATGTTTTCATCCAGGGCAGCTCCCTGTCGGTCCGGCAACCCCCCCGTCTATCCTGCCTGATCATAAAAGCAGGAAACACTATACCTCGCGCTGTCTTGAAAGCTCCCGCCATGGCAGGGCATCCATTTCCCCGATATTTCCCGATGATTCCCCGCCTGGAGCAAGAACCTCCCGGGCGGTCGTGCATCATAATCAAAACCCGCCACCTTGACAATGCACACTATAAGAAACCTCACGGAAAAAAGCCGCCCCATGATCGGGCAGCCGTGACAGGGAGGCCGGAGAAAGACACTCGATAAAACACTCCCAGGGGGATCGCGGATCAAGGCAGATTTCGTGTTCTTTAAAAAGAGCGAGCCCAAAAAAACCCGTCGTCAAAAAAACCTTGACAGAGCGCGCCGGTTTAAGATAGATAGCAGTTCTCTTTCGGTTGGTACGTATGCGCCCGTAGCTCAGTTGGATAGAGCGTCGGACTTCGAATCCGCAGGCCGCAGGTTCGAATCCTGCCGGGCGTACCACTTCAGTGCGAACCGGCACGAGGGCCGTTAGCTCAATGGTAGAGCAGCTGACTCTTAATCAGGAGGTTGAAGGTTCGAGTCCTTCACGGCCCACCAGGAAATTCAAGGGGTTGCGAGAAATCGCAGCCCCTTTTTTTTGCAGGGATAACCAGAGTGCGGAATTTTGCCTTTCGATGTCGATGTTGGATTCGTACTTCGGCTTTATCGAAAAAGCGTAAAACGAGTGGATCGATCGAAATTATTTCTGCCGCCACCGATAACCGCAGTCCCCACAGCTCCGGTTGGGAGCATTCTCGGGGGTGCAGCCGCCGCCATAGATCACCGGCCTGTCGAGTGGCTCGTCGTAGGTTCCGTAGAAGATTTCGAGGACGTTCAGCGAGTAGCACTTCGGGCGGATCATCAGAGGCCGAGTGTCCTTTTCTTCACCAGCCTTTTGCGGGTTTGAGACCTTGGTCTTCTGACTCCATTGATAACCGCACTCAGAGCAACCCCAGTCGGCAGGTTTTATCGGAACACAGCAACCCCCATAGATCATTCTGCCGGTTGTTGGCTGGGGGAAGTACCCGTAGACGACTTCGGCGACGTTCTCCGACCCGCACTTCAGGCATAAAAGTCTCATGTTCTTGATCTGCATCGCTCCCCCCCTGAGATCGATGAAGCAGCAGCGCCAATCGCTGCAGACCGACAAGAATATCCCCCCTTGAAAAAGGTCTATTTGGTGCACAAGCCTGTTCGGTACGGAGAGCCAGTGCTCCTAGATACCATTTTGGCTGTGTTATCCCCCCGTTCGCCATAGCGAAAGGTGGGCATGCGCTATCGAGGGAAAATAACAAATTGCCATGGACGCCGTTTCGAGGAATCACTGGGCTGCCGTGCGGTGGACGTCTCCCCTCAGAAGTGCGGGTGGGACCTCACCGCCTATCCTCCCGCCGCTGCGGGCGGCAGGCAGCCGGAGCCCCGCCACATCGAGGTAAAGGGCCGCGCGAAAGGGGCAAGTACTATCACTGTGCCCCGCAACGAGATGCTTTATGCCTTCAACCAGGACAACAAATTCTATCTCGCCATCGTGCTGATCGGGGAGGCCGGTGAAGTGGATGGTCCCCACTACATCCGCAATCCCTTCGACCGGGAACCCGCCTGGGGTGTGGCTTCCATCAACTACAACCTGGACGATCTGCTGGGCAAAAGGATAGAAATGGAGATATAATTTCAAATAGGGGCAAAAAGATTGTAGCATTGAAAGTATAGGAGGTCGGATTGATCGAGGACCACATAAGAGGACTGGCGGCAGAAAGAGCGGTTCGGCTGACGCTCCATGCTCAACAGGAAATGATCGAGGATGACGTTGCTGTTTCCGAGATTCTTTCCTGCTTGAAGGAATGCACGGTCCTTGAGAACTACCCTGACCACAAACGCGGTGCCTGCTGCCTTGTTGGCGGCCGAACGATCAAAGAGAGGTTCCTTTACGTCGTGTGCACAACGACCGGTCCCGATCTGATCATCATCACCGTTTATGAGCCCAAGCCCCCAAAGTGGAAGACCCCTTTCGAGAGAGGACCAGGATCATGAAAAAGTGTTCCATCCAGTCATGCCCCGGAATGTACGAAGAACGGCGCATCGCCCACGTTGTGAAGTACCATGGCGAGATGATCGTTTTTGATAATGTCCTGGTTGAAGTCTGCTCAGTCTGTGGTGATGTTTTGATGTCCCTGGAAACGGCGGAAGCCATGGAAGCCGTCCTCGCCAACCTCGGGAAGCCGAACCGCAGCGCCCCCGTCTATGAGTTGCCGAGTTTCGAAGCAGCATAGGAACGGCGCATGAAGCTCATCGAAGTTGCCCTGCCGCTCGACGCCATCAAGGCCGCCGCAGCACGTGAAAAATCCATTCGACACGGTCATCCCAGCACCCTGCACCTTTGGTGGGCGCTCCGTCCCTTAGCGGCGGCCCGGGCGGTGATTTTCAGCCAGTTCGTGAACAATCCCTCCTGGAAGTGAGAGATGGAGCACCGCGGCGAGGTGCCTCCCAGCCATCTCAAGGCCAGTTGGGCCAGCAGCCGCAAGTGCCTTTTCGGCATCATGGAAGAACTGGTGCTCTGGGAGAACACCATCAATGAAGCGGTGCTGGAGAAGGCCCGCGCCGAAATCCGCAAGTCGTTGCGCGAGGTGTGTGAACTGAACAAGGTGCTGCCCGAGGCGCTGGACGACATGACCCGAGGTTCAGGGAATGACCGCTCTCCAGTAGCTCCGGTGGACCTGTCCCAGGCCATCATCGGTCCGGGAATGGCGGTCTTCTCCAAGTATGCCGCCGTACTGGAAGCCGACGGGACGCCCATGAGCGTCAGAACGGCCCTTCAGCTCATCAACCGCTTCCTGGCTGAAGACGACTTCGATGCCGACTCGCAGTTCTGCCTGCACTGGTTCGAGCAGTACGGATGGAAGGAAGGCGCCTTGGCATTGCGGGCATCCTGGCCCGAGCCAAGGGCACCAGCGTGGACGGCGTTCGGCAAACGGGTGTGCTCTACGCTTCCGGTGGCGTGGTGCGGCTGTTCCGCTGGGGAGAATATTCCCTCAGATATTTCCGGTCTTCCAAATGAAGTCGGGTAGTGTCAAGTAAATTGTGTAAAATCTGCTCGGGTGGGCTCCTCATCGGGCAGAGTATCACGACGATTTGATCTTATGCGATTGCCAATTGCCCCGAAATCTTGGGGTATGTCCCCACATAATCGACCTTGCTCCTGCCGGTCCTCCCGGAAAGACGGTCAAGCCGTGCATTGATCTCTTCAGGCAATTCAACCGCAAGTATTTTCAACACTCCCTACGATAAACCTCGTAAAAACAAATATTTATTTAACTATTCCAATAGCTTGTGAGCTCCAACGTCCTATTTGAAAAATTTTTATGAACTCTGTGACCAAGTTCCGATTGCATGTGTATAAGTATTAGATGGCATTAGTATAGTGAGCGGATTTCTCAACCAAAGAAAGGAAAGAACATGAAAAAGTGGATCAGCATGGTGGCAGTTTTGGCAGTGATGTTCATGGGGATTGGGATGAGCTATGCGGCCGAACGCGCTCACGACAGAAAACAGGATGGGCCCGGAATCAATTGTCCAAATCCTGCTTGTACCGGCGACTGCCCATACTGCAACCGGTAGAATACCATTTCAAGGCGGGACAACCGCGTCCCGCCTTGTTTCCTGGCCGCACGCAAAGCATAAACCGCCGCATAGAGCGCAGCACCTTCCTAATAGCTACATTTTCCGGAACACTCCCCAAATTCCATTCGTACTTTCGACTCAACTCCGTCAACAGTCCACCCGGAGCGGGATCACAAGCATTGGTGAACTGCCCGGCAAGCGGCGAAAGGCTGCGCGCATCTCGGACGGCGATACAACAGGAACGTGTCCTTTCCACCAGCGGCATGAACATGGAACCATCCCTTCACGAATTCTTCAGGATGACCCTTTATGTTGGGATGAAAAGGGTGCTGGAAAGGCGTGGGTCGCCTTCCGAGGTAAAGCGCCCGGCTCATTTCAAGACAGGAGGTTTCATCATGAAGAAAAAATGGATCGGTTTTATTGGATGTGGAGCTTTGATCGGCGGGCTGGCCCTGGGAGGTCTGAGCTCCGCGAAATCGAACGACGCCGAGGTCCGTGGCGGAAGCATTCCAATCGTGAGGCAGAATGAAGCGGATTTTCCATCCATGGCCAGCCTGACTCACGATCAGGCCGTTCAAAAGGCCCTGGAGACAGTCCCCGGCGAGGTGCTCAAAGCGGAGCTCGAAGACGAAAACGGCTTTCTGGTCTACGGTGTCGAAGTGGTGGCCGCCGACAAGTCCATCGTCGATGTGAAAATCGATGCAGGCTCCGGCAAGGTATTGGCCATGGAACGAGACAAAGCGGATGACGAGGACCACGAAGACGGTGATCAGGATCGCGACTAACCAGCCTGCGGCGTTCAGAGATCTGTATTTCTGAACGGTCTCGGCGTGCATTCACCGGCGCGTGCGCCACGATCGGCGTACGCACCGCCATAACTTCGCGATGTTGGATGTTTGCATTTGCTCGGAATCCGGAGATCTCATATAAAATTGTTATGAGATCTACTGGATGCAGCTGACCATCGATCAAGGACAGGGAAGCCCATTATGAGAATCCTTTTGGTGGACGACGAATCCGATATTCGCGGCCAGCTGGGCACAATGCTCTCCGGGCAAAAATATATCGTCGAAACCGCCGCAGACGGTGAAGAAGCGCTGGACAAAATTTTCGACCGATCCTTCGACCTGATTATCCTCGACATCATGCTTCCCAAAAGGGATGGATTGTCGGTATTACGGGAGCTCCGCAATGACGGCAATCGTACTCCGGTCCTCATGCTGACAGCTCGGCACGAGATTGATGACAAGATCGAAGGTCTCGACCAAGGGGCTGATGATTACCTGGCCAAGCCATTTTCCACGGCAGAACTGTTGGCACGGGTACGCGCCCTGCTCAGAAGGGTATCCGAACATGCACGGCCGGTTCTCGAAATCGGCGACATTGAGCTCGACACCATCGCCCGGGAGGTGACAGTCAGCGGGGATGCCGTGCAGCTGACCCCCAAGGAGTTTGCCATCCTCGAGCTCCTGCTTTACAACAAAAATCGCGCCGTATCACGTTTCAGCCTGGCGGAGCATGTCTGGGGCGAGGACTTCGACCCCTTCACCATGTCCAATACCATCGACGTTCACATCAAGAACCTGCGCCGCAAGATCGGCGATGCCGAAGGAAATATTCTGCGCACGATCCGGGGTGTCGGCTACATCCTCAGGGAAGACAGCCGATGAAGATCCGCCACAGGATCATACTTTGGGTCGCCGGAGCCGGACTTTGCACGAGCCTCGTTTTTTCCCTGGTGGTTTTTTGGGAAATGCGGGATCAGAACCTGGAGATGATGGACTCGCAGCTCCAAACAGCTGCCCACACCGTGGCGGAGCAGCTGGGAACGATGCAAAGGCCATTGCCCGATGACCGGGCCAGCGTGCTGCTTATTTCATCGGAACGTTTCTGGTTCAGGGTCTACGATCAGTACCGGCGCCCGATATATTCATCCGAACTCTCCCAGGCGGTCGACCTCCCCTTGCTTCAGGACAGGGGGGATGACGCCTACATGGCCAACGCGCACGTTCCCCAAAAAGACAGCCAGATCGATTCGGACGACCGGGACGAGCCGAATAGCCAAGATGGACGGGATGATGAGCACGAAATCACCTTCAGAATCCGGGTGATCCGAGAAAACATCGCCGGTTCGCCATACTTCGTCCAGATCGCCAGGCCCATGGAAGAGATGGACGAGGAGGCAATCGATCTGCTGAGCGCTATCGCCGCCGGCCTGGCCGTTTCAACCGTGCTGCTGGTCGGCCTGAGCTACCTGCTCGCCGGGCAGATCATCAAACCAATCTTGGCTATCAACCGGCTTGCCCGCGAGATCGACGAAAAAACGCTCGATAAGCGGATTCCCACGGGCAAGAGCCGCGATGAGATCCATGAGCTCGCCACACACCTCAACCAGATGTTCGATCGGCTGCAGTATTCTTTCGACCGACAGAAGCAGTTTCTTGCCGACGCTTCCCATGAGCTCAAAAGCCCTATCGCCATGCTGAGGCTCTTTTTTGATGAAGCGTTTCAACGCAACGATATGCCGGAGGATTTCCTGCGGCAGATTGACAACCAGGGGCACAATGTCCTGCGCATGGACCGTTTGGTGAGGACGCTGCTGGAGCTGTCCACGCTCGAGATCAAACCGTCATTGACCTTCGAACGCTTCAATATTGCGGAGCTGGCCCGTTCGGTGGCGGCTGATTTCGCACCCCTCGCCGAGAGATCCAATATCCGGATGAAAATCAATATTGCGGAGCGGATCGAAATGTGGGGCGACGAAGAGAAGATCCGTAGAGTGCTCATCAATATCCTGGACAATGCCGTCAAATACAACCAACAGAACGGGTGCATTGAGCTCACTGTGACCCAAGAGGATGAATGGATACATATTTCGCTCTACAATACCGGCGCGGGCATCCCCGATAAAGATCTACCCAGGGTGTTCGATGAGTTCTACCGGGTGGACAAATCTCGCTCGACACAATACGGCGGCGCTGGACTCGGTCTTGCCATGGTGAGGGAAATCGTTCGGCTCCACAGGGGTACAGTTTTGATTGACAGTCGACAGGGCGCATGGACACGGGTCGATATCGCCATGCCGGAGCGCCCCCAAGAAAATCGTGTCGCATGACGCGGTAGAACTGCGTGTCATCAAGATCGGCCTCCTTTTGGGAGACGTTGCGGTGCTGAATCTTACATTTCGCAGGTCTGATAGAGAAAATGCATGATTGACGACGTGCCCGGATCGTGTAAAAGCACATCGTTCATGCCGACCAGGAAATATAACGGGAGATCCGTATGAAATTCCGCGTTCAAAGATACAGAATTGTCGTGACCATTTTTTTCTGCCTCTTCACTTTCGTCCTTTTCCTTGGCAGTGAAAGCCAATGGGAAAAGCAGCAGCCCCTGATTGCCGGCCTGCTGTTTCTCCTTGGCATTCTCTTCGTCGGAGTTACTTCCCTGGGACGGGTATGGTGCTCTCTATACATTGCCGGCCATAAGACAACTGCATTGGTCACCGAGGGTCCCTATTCTCTGACGAGAAACCCGCTCTATTTCTTTTCCTTCGTGGGATCGGTCGGTGTCGGACTCTGTACCGAGACTTTCCTGCTACCCACCCTGTTGATCATCGGCTTTGCACTGTATTACCCGGATGTAATCCAGAAGGAAGAGAAGATCTTGCTGGAGCTCCACCATGAGACTTATCGCCAGTATATCGCAAGAACTCCCCGCTTCTTCCCCGACCTGAAGCATTTCAGTGAACCGGATACATACCTCGTGAATCCGAAGATTTTCAGACACCATCTTGCTGACGCGCTCATGTTCGTGTGGGCGGTGGGTTTACTCGAAGTGATAGAACAAATGCATGAGCTCGGCTGGCTCCCTGTCCTTTTCAGTATTTATTAAGAATTTTAATTGATTAAACAGGAAACATCATCCCGCACCCTCCGAAATGGGACGCTGGTCAAAATTAGAGCTTCCTAAAAAGGCTTGCCGCGTTTAAAAAAGTTCATATATCTGTTTTCACTTGATGATTTAAACTTTCAGCACTAACCTGATCGACGATAGATGCTTCCTTTACGCTTCGACCGACTTGCAGCTGTCATGGAATGGAGGTGCGGGGGAGGCAAGCCAAAGGCTTCGGCATGTTGTTTCATCGCAGGCCGTCATCAGTTTGGAGGGATGGAAAGACGAATTCTCAGAGTGGCCTTGATCAACCCGGAGGGAGACAAAGATGAAGAGACAGAGAGTGAGAAGATTTAAAAGCAGAGCCATGATGATGGTGTGTGTCTTGATGCTTTCCGGTTTTCTGCCCCCTGTTTTCAGTTGCTCGGCTGACGATCATAAAGATCGAATCGAAAAGCATGACCACGGCTGGAAAAGCGGGAGCTCGGGATGGCTCAATGGTGGGAAACGGGATGAAGGCAATGAAACAACAGGGGAAATCGCTGCATGGGGTCTGGCGGCGGTCAACCTGACGGTGGCATTGAGCCTGGCAATAAAGGGGATAAGGCGATTTGCTCCGCTCACTCCGACCGTTAAGAATGCCCTGGGCCGATTCAATTCCCATCAGAAAAAGTACCTCATGCAGTTTCACTATCTCCTCAACCCTCTGCTTCTGGGGGTTGCGGTCACGCACTGGGCTCTGTCGCGCTGTAGGACGACAAGCCTCCCCGAATGGGGACTGCTCTTGATGTGCTGCATTGCCTTGCTCGGTCTGCTCATCAAATTGAAGCTCTGCCCTGGAGCGCTGCTGCAGAAGGTATATAAAATACACACACAGCCTGCCGTTTTCATCGGCGTCATCAGCCTTCTCGTAATGGGGCATATCATTGTCGACTGATTCGATCGACACCGTGGGATGGAATGTGAATATGGACTCTCTCTCATCTCCATTGGACCTTTGATTCATGCCCAAAAAGAATCTGGCCTCATATTTGGGTCCTCTCCTGGGAGTCAGCCTTTTCGGTATAGCCCTCTGGGTGCTGCACCTGGAACTGGCGCAGTACCCTTCCCAGGAGGTTCTGACAAGCTTCAAGCGCCTCCCGAAAGTCCAACTTGGTGTGGCTCTCGCCCTGACTTTCCTGAACTACGTCGTGCTTACAGGCTATGATTTTCTGGCCTTTCGCTACATCCGTCACCCCCTTCCCTACCCACGGATCGCGCTGGCATCTTTCATCGGCTATGCTTTCAGCAACAATATTGGCCTCTCCATGCTTGCGGGAAGCTCTGTCCGTTATCGACTGTATTCAGCCTGGGGCCTGTCCGCCCTTGAAATCGCCAAGGTGGTCGCTTTTTACACCTTGACCCTGTGGCTCGGGCTTTTCGCTCTTACCGGAGGGATATTTGTTCTGGAGCCGCTAAACCTCCCCGTATGGCTCCACCTGCCCTTTGCATCGTCTCGCCCTTTTGGGTTCCTCCTCCTGATCCTGCCCTGTTCCCATCTTGCGGCGAGCATCCTGAAAAAGACCCCCTTTTCCTTCAGGGGATGGAAGATCCAGCTGCCTGCACCAGGGCTTTCAGCCCTGCAGATCCTCGTTTCGGCTCTGGATTGGAGCCTTGCCGGCAGCATCTTCTACTCCCTGCTGGAGCCCTCCCCGTCACTCACTTTTCCCTTTTTTCTGAGCATTTTTCTCCTGGCGCAGGTTTCGGGGCTGCTCAGCCAGGTGCCGGGAGGATTGGGAATTTTTGAATCGGTGGTCGTCATAGGACTGGGCTCGACACTGCCCTCCTATTCAGTCCTGGCGTCTCTGCTCGCGTACCGGGTGATTTACTACCTGATTCCCTTCGCCATTGCCATGTTGCTCCTGGGATTGCGTGAAGTGCTCGCTCAGCGTGCCGGGCTTGCAAAGGCATTCCGATTTCTGGGCACATGGGTTCCGGATCTGGCACCCTGGGCGTTCGCCTTACTGTCGTTCATAGCCGGTGCCATCCTCGTCTTCTCCGGTGCGACTCCCGCAGTGGGATGGCGCCTGGAGCTGCTGCGCTACCTGATTCCACTGCCGCTCGTGGAGCTTTCACACTTTTTGGGGAGCATCATCGGCATCCTGCTCCTCGTCCTGGGGCGGGGACTACAGCTGAGGCTCGATGCCGCTTATTTTCTTACCCTCGTCCTGTTGGGAGCGGGGATGGTCACCTCCCTTCTCAAAGGCCTCGACTTCGAGGAAGCAGGGATTCTGGGAGGTGTGTTGCTCATGCTCCTGCCCTGTCGAAGCCATTTCTACCGAAAGGCTTCGCTGCTCGCGGAGCCTTTCACTCCGGGCTGGGTGGCCAGCGTGGCCATCGTCCTTCTCGGCTCGCTGTGGCTCACTTTATTCTCGTACAAGCATGTTGAATACACTGGGGATCTGTGGTGGACGTTCGCCTTTTCCGGGAACGCCCCCCGAGCCCTGCGTGCTCTCGTCGGGGCGGTGATGGCCTGCCTCTTCATTGCTGTCGTCCGTCTTCTCCGGCCGCTGCCCCCGCTGTCGCACCCCAGCGGTAATGCCGCCCAGGACGAAAGGGTGCTATCCATTGTCGGCCGTTCGCGAAACACCTCCGCGAATCTGGCCCTCCTGGGCGATAAAATCTTTCTCTTCAGTCGGAGCGAACGGAGCTTCATCATGTACGGGATAGAGGGGCGCAGTTGGATCGCCATGGGTGACCCCGTGGGAGAACCAGAGGAATGCGGGGAGCTCGCATGGGAATTTCACGAACGGTGCGATCGTTATGGAGGCTGGACCGTCTTTTATGAAGTGGGAAAGGAGAACATTCCACTCTACCTGGATTTAGGGCTGACACCCCTTAAAATCGGCGAAGAAGCCCTTGTTCCTCTGGGAGATTTCTCTTTGGAGGGAAAATCTCGAAAGAGCTTTCGACACATTCGCAACCGGTTTGAAAAGGAAGGCTATCGCTTCGAGATCGTCGAAGTGGAGAAGGTGGCTCCGATGCTCCCGGCCTTGAAGACGATTTCCGATGCCTGGCTGCGGGAGAAAAATACACGCGAGAAGAGGTTCTCCCTCGGCTCTTTCAACCCGGACTACCTTCGGCATTACCCATTGGGCATTGTGCGAAAAGACGATGCACTTCTCGCATTCTGCAACATCTGGAGGGGAGCCGAAAAAGAAGAGCTTTCTCTTGACCTGATGCGTTACCTTCCCGAGGCTCCGCCCGATACCATGGAATACCTGTTCATGGAGCTCATGCTTTGGGGGAAGGAACAGGGTTATCAGAGGTTCAACCTGGGGATGGCGCCCCTCTCCGGCCTGGACGGGCGCCCGATTGCTCCAGCCTGGAACAGGTTCGGGGCGCTCCTGTACCAGCACGGGGAGCATTTCTACAACTTCCAGGGGTTGAGGCAGTACAAGGAGAAGTTCGACCCTCAATGGGAGCCTCGGTACCTGGCATGCCCCTCGGGTCTTACTCTACCGCGTGTCCTGGCGAGTATCGCTTCCCTCGTTTCAGGCGGCATGAAAGGCGTAATATCCAAATGAGACAAACCATGGTCGTTACATTCATCCTGGTATTCCTCCTGGCCCCGGGAAGCACCAACGCCCGGGAACTGCCGCCCCTGGAGGTGGCGCCTTTCGGGACTGTCCGGCTTTATATGCCTCAGGAGCCTCCGTCCCACGTGGTGATTCTTCTGTCGGGTGAAAAGGGGTGGGACGATGTGGCTGAGAAGCTCATCACGAGGATGACCGCTCTGGGTTGCCTGGCGATCGGCGTTGATGCCCGGGACTACCTCAGCCGCCTCGTTGCGGGAAAAACCTGCACCTACCCCGCTTCGGACTTTGAAAACCTCAGCCGCTTCGTGCAGCAAAAGGTGAGGCTTGCACAATACACGCAACCCGTGTTGGCAGGTTATTCTCTCGGTTCGGCACTTGTTTACGCCACTCTGGTCCAGGCGCCCGTAAACATCTTCGCCGGGGGCATCAGCATGGGGTTTTGCCCCGAGGCGCCACTCACGGCAGGTGTGTGTAAGGGACTGGGCTTGGATTGGAGTCCCGAAGACCGCCACCTGCTTCCCGCACCCGAGCTGCGGACTCCCTGGATCGTGCTGCCCCAGCCAGGAGGAAAGGATTGTTCGGTTCCGACCGACGCCTTCCTTGCCCAGGTCAAGGGAGTGACGATTCTGGCTCCACCACCGAAGGAAGAAAGTACGGCCAAAGACGCTCCTCCCAAAGATCCACTGATCCCTGCTTTCACCATCCTCGCCGCCAATGACCACCAGCAAGCCTCCACTGGGGCATCCTCCTCTTCGGTAAGCCTGAAAGACCTGCCTCTCGTGGAAATCCCCGCGGAAAAACTGAACGTGGGGCCCTCATCGGACCACATGGTCGTATTTATTTCGGGTGACGGAGGCTGGGCCGGGCTGGATCACGAGGTGGGCAATGCCCTTGCAAAACAGGGCATCCCCGTCGTGGGACTGAACAGCCTGCGGTATTTCTGGAATCCCAAAACACCTGAAAAAACCGCCATGGACGTCGCTCTCATTCTCCGGCATTATTTGGCTTCTTGGAAAAAGGCGAAGGCCATCCTGATCGGTTATTCCTTCGGGGCGGATGTTTTGCCCTTCGTGGTAAACCGCCTTCCAGAAGACCTGAAGGCCCGAGTCGATCGGGTTGTCCTCATGGGCCCCAGTCTGAGCGCCCAGTTCCAGTTCCATTTGAGCAACTGGTTCGAGGGGGAATCGAGGGATTCTATCCCCACGCTCCCCGAGGCACAGCATATGAAAAGCCAAAATATTCTATGTATTTACGGAAAAGAGGAAGGCGAAAGCCTCTGCCCCAGCCTCGATCCTTCGCATGCGGCACGGATCATGCTGCCCGGAGGGCATCACTTCGATGGGAACTATCCGGCCATCGCCGCGAAGATCCTTACTGCAGAATTTCCCGCCCCCACCGTGCAATGAAGCAATGTGGCATGCCGGCTCAATCGGATCCCATCGCTTTGTACAGGCGGCGTGGTCGTATGGCGACACATCCGTATGCCATGTTGTCTGAATGTAATAAAAACATGGAGTGATTTGAATGGCATGGAAAACCTGGCGATGGCCACTGATTCTGCTCAACCTTTGGATGATCACGCTGACTGGAATCCATTCCATCCCGCTGGAAAGCCATGAGGTGCTCGTGATCGAGACCAGCCGTGAGATGGAATCACAGGGGGAATGGATCCTGCCCAGTTTCAACTACGAACCGAGGCTGAACAAGCCCCCCTTCAGCTACTGGGCGGTGACTATGCTCTCACACCTGGACCCGACAAGCAAGGATGTCCAGATTTGGCACGGGCGATTGATCTCTCTGTTGGCCGGCCTTGTCATGGTCTTCGCTACGTACCACGCCGGTAAGACATTGTTCAATCCTTTCATCGGGAAGCTCGCCTCATTGCTGCTGCTGAGCATGCAGGGCTACATCTCCTTTTCCCACCACGCACGACCGGACTTCCTGTATTCCACCTTTTGCGCATTGCAGCTGTTCGCCTGGACGTATGCATGGAAAGCCGAGGACGGCACGGCACGACAGCGTCTCTACGGATGGCTCGGATGGGCAATGGCCGGTCTCGCTACCTTGACAAAGGGACCTCAGGTCCCCGCTGTTTTCCTGGCTGGTGTGCTGGTGTTCCTGCTGCAGAGTCCGGAACGGAAGCGGACACTGAGGATCCTTCGACCATTTGCCGGGATTGCGATTTGGTGCCTGCTGGTGCTCCCCTGGTGGGTTCTTTTGCAACAGCATTTGAATGAGATCCGGATCGCCCTTTCGGAAACGCAGATTTCCGGTTCTCTGCTCCACAACATCGCAAGCTGGCAGGAGATTCTGAGCTTTTACTATCCCCTGAACCTGTTCAGCCTGATGATTCCCGCAAGCCTGGTCATTCCTTTCATGATCCCCTGGATCTGGAAAGCCCTGAAAGAAGCGTCTCCCCCCATGTCGATGCTGCTCTATGCAAGCACGACCTTCCTCGTCCTCTTCACGTTGGGCGGGCACTACCGCAAACACTATCTCCTGCCGCTGCTCCCGACATTTTCCATCGTTCTGGCCCATGGCATCCAGGCAGCGGCATTTCCCCAGCTGCAGGGCAATCGAAGACGCGGCATGATGGTCCTCGTTGCATTGGGCACGATCCTGTGCCTGGGGCTGATAACCTGGGGAAAGGGCTACCCCTCCCTCCTCTGGATTTTCTTGAACTCAATCCCTCTCTGGCTGCTGCTCCGACGGGAACTGCAGGATTCAAGCTGGGACCAGACGCTTTTCTCCACTCAACTGATGAAGACCTCGGTCGTACTGATCATCCTGGTCACGACCTGCCTCACCTACTTCCCATTCGGCCAGAACCAATGGCGCAGGTCCGAGCAGTCATTCGCTGAATCCATCGGGACCACCCTTCAGGCCGGAGATTTGGTTGTTCAGTGGAAATCAGACTCCTACATGATCCCCTTCTATGCCAAACGGCCAGTGCCACAAGTCGAGGATGAGGGCAGGCTGGCGACCTATTTCCAGGAGAACCAGGGGACACACAGGGTGTATGCAATTCTTCCAAAACTTGAACTTGCCAGCTTCAGCAGCCGTTTCGAGAATGTCGTTCTGAGCTCCGCGGAGAGCCGGCGCCATCCCGAAAAGGAGCTGGTCTTTGTGAAGCTCGTCGCTCTGAAGAACATGCAACCCTGAGCCCGGTTCATGGATCGCCGGTTTGCCCCATGGCCTGGGAAATGGTCAAGGCTGGATTGAAAGGATTTGCCAGGATCACTCATGAAGACGGATGTCATCATCATCGGCGCAGGGGCGTCGGGGCTCATGTGCGCCCTCGAAGCCGGCAGGCGGGGCAGATTGGTCCTGATTCTCGATCATACGCCGAAAATCGGCAGCAAGATACGCGTCTCGGGGGGAGGCCGGTGCAACTTTACCAACCGCCAGGTCAGTCGGGAAAATTATCTCTCACAGAATCCTCACTTTGTCACATCCGCCCTGGCCCGCTTCAGGCCCGAGCATTTCATGGCCATGCTCCACGAGCATGGCATCCCCTATCATGAGCGGAGCGCCGGCCAGCTCTTCTGTGACGAAAGCGCACAGGCCGTGGTCGACATGCTTGTAGCCGAATGCCAACGCGTGTCAGTCAGGTTTGTCATGGAATGCCGCATTTCCGAGGTACGGAAAAACGGCCTTTTCGTCGTCGATACCAGTCAGGGCACCTTCCATGGCGAGTCTCTCGTGGTCGCCACGGGAGGACTCTCCTATCCCCAGCTGGGGGCAACCCCTTTGGGATACTCCATTGCCAGGCAGTTCGGGATGAAGGTCACCCCTCTCCATCCCGCACTCACGCCCCTCAAGTTCAGTCCCGGAGACCTGGAGGTGTTCGGCCCCCTGAGCGGCATCGCCGTGAATGCGACGGTTGCATACAAGGGGTTGAGCTTCCGGGAGAATGTGCTCTTCACTCACAGGGGGCTGAGCGGCCCGGCCATTCTGCAGGTTTCATCCTACTGGGAGCGCGGCAGCAGTTTCACGCTGGACCTTCTTCCCGGTCTCGACGCCCATGCCTTCCTGCTGGAAAAACGAGGGAGCAGGATGCATCTCGCGACACTCCTGGGGCAACACCTGCCGGCACGTCTCGTGAAGGCCTGGTGTGAAGGCCATTTCCAATCCCGCCCCCTCAACCAGTACAGCCCCGGGGAGCTCCAGGCCATTGCGCGCAGCCTGCACGGGTGGGAGATAGAGCCCATGGACCGGGAGGGCTTCAACAAGGCCGAAGTGACCCTGGGGGGAGTGGACACCCGGGGAATCTCCTCACAAAGGATGGAATCCACATCTGTTCCCGGACTCTATTTCCCGGGTGAGGTCCTGGACGTCACCGGGCAGCTGGGCGGCTACAATCTCCACTGGGCCTGGGCTTCGGGGTTCGCCGCCGGACAGTATGTATAGGCCGAGGGCCTCGAAATCCACTTCAGGTTCGCGAAAGTTTTCATTGAAAATGCAAGCTTTTTGGATCCACGTTTTCACCGGCCTGACGTTATTTCAGCGCCCACGGGTCCTTCCGCGAGGGAATCGGAGAAAAAGTTTAAGAAATCTGGTAGACTCTTTATGCTCGATACCGCAAGGAGCCACTGCACACTTTCCGAAGCGCGGGAGCGCAACTTTGCTCCCCTGCCGTCCAGGAGATACCATGGCCCTAAAATGCGCCCTCATCCTGAGTCTTCTCTGTCTATCTCTCACGCCCCCGCCGGCAAATGCCCAGGAGCACGCCGTATTGAGAGGCAGCGAAGTCATCATCGTTTTTGACGGTGTACTGGAGGACTGGGCCAAAACGATTCTGAGGGCCTACGACGACATGCGGGCCAATGTTGAGGGCACCCTGGGGTGGAGGCTCAAGTCTCAGCCGACGCTCTTTCTCGTGGCGAGCCCGGAGGACTTCAGGCAGATGAGCGGCAGCCCGTTCATCTCGGCCTTTGCCGTTCCCCAGAGGCAAATGATCGTCATGCTGGCGCCGAGGCCCTTCCCCAGCGCCTATGTCTGGAAAGAAACCCTCGAGCACGAACTGTGTCACCTCGTCCTTCACGACCATATCCGCTCGGACCTGCTTCCCAGATGGCTCGACGAAGGGGTATGCCAGTGGGTGAGCGGCAGCCTGGGAGAGATCCTGGCCGGCGGATGGGAAAGCTCCTACCCGGCAGCAGAGCTGGTCAACCGCTCTATCCCTCTCAGTCGCCTGGTAGACACTTTCCCTGCTGACCGGGGAGCACTGCTCCTGGCTTACCGGGAAAGCAGGGAGTTTGTCGAATATCTCGTGACCCGCTACCAAAGGCAGGGGCTTCTCACCCTCTTGAATCGCCTGCGGGAGGGAGAGATCCTGGAGTACGCGGTTCAGTCGTCCCTGGCCCTTCCGCTCCATGCCATTGAATCCCAATGGCGAGAACAGCGCGGCAAGGGGAGCATTTGGCTCGTTTGGCTCAGCCGAAATCTCTATGAAATTCTCTTTTTTCTGTGTGCCCTTCTTGCGGTGGGAGCCTTTGTGAGACTATGGATCAAAAAGCGAGGCTATGCGGGTGAGGACGAGCATTGGGAATGACGGGCTCCCCGAAGACCGCCTGCGGCACACAGGCCTTTTCCCTCAGGTCGCTCATGAATTCATCCCCGGAATGTTCGATATGATCCAATTCTTTTTGAAGATTGTACTCAGTATGACCTTCATCGTGACCGCGACCTATATCGGCAGGAAAGTTCCTTCTCTCGGTGGACTCATCGCCACGATGCCGTCAACGGCGCTCCTCGTCATGATCTGGCTCTATGCGGAGCATTCAGGTGATCATGCTTTGATGGAGGAGTATTCGAAAGGCGCTCTGCTGGGCATTTTCCCGACGGTCCTCTTTTTCCTGGCGGCCTTCCTATGCTTCAGGAAGCGCCTTCCCTTTTCTCTTGCCTTGTCCGCGGGTTTTGCCTCCTGGCTGCTGGGCGCATTCCTCCACCAGTGGCTCACCAGGTTTTTCAAAATGTGAGCAGGCTCATTGCCCGTCACCAGGCCCTCCGCCATCATCGTTGGGGTTCATCCCATCTTCAGGGGCCATCCCCTCTTCGGGAGCCTGCTGCACTCCTTCCACGAACTGGCCTGGCGGTGGCTGTACCATCCCCATGGCGGGGTTGTTTTGCTGGGGAAAACGGTTAGCGGGGTCGTTCCCTCCCATGACCGGCACGGGCTGGCCTCCAGGCGGCATAGCTCCCCTGTTCTGCACAGGGGGAGGAGATTCCTGCTGAACATTTGGGGGAGGAACCGCCGGCAGGCGCGGAGCGGGAGGAACCACTTTGCCCTCGGCAAACAGGTTCACATCCTCCTGTTTTCCGTCTTTTTCCAGGGTGATGCTTTTGGTATTTATCTTGACGACCTTGTAGTCGCCGACCGATTCTCCTTCCTGAATCGTTGTATAGGGAGATTCCCCTTTTTTTCCAGTGCTGTCGGGCATTTTCCCTTTGTGGCGGATGATCGCTTTCCGGGTGGCACCCTGAATCATGACGCCGTCCAGTTGGATGGCCTTGAGGGAAACTCCGGGCTGGCTTTTCTGAGGGGGCGCTTCAACCGTTTCGGGGGAAGGGGGCTTCCTGTCCGGCGCAAAGAGGTTTTTCTCCACCATCGTCCCGGCAAAGCCCCCGGATGTGAAGCCCGCCAGGATGAAAAACACTGTACACAGAAGAGCTAAATGCCGACCTTTTCTCATGACTCTCCTCCGGAATTTCCGTCAGTCCACAATGGCGCTCGGTCAAGCAAAGATATCCTGCTTGGACCGGTTTTGGCAACTCCCCATTTTCAGCGTCAACGACCCGAAAATCCGGGCGATCCCCCTTCCGGGAAGTGCCGATGCGGTCGCAGCAAGCCGCAGGGAGAATTGTACAGCTCATGAAATAATTATTTTTTATTCAAAGCACTTATGTGCCCGATCCCCCATCGTGGCAATAAGTTTACTTTTCCCGGCGGATTTGTTAATCATGTAAGCCTCAATCGTTAATCTTTCATGGAGCTTAAGCTTATATGCCCGATTCCGCGTCGTTGCTCGGATTGTTTCAAAAGGAATTTTCTCTGCAGGACGATCAGGTCAAGCAACTGCAGAAGGCATATTTCACGCAGGGCATTTCGCTGATGGATGCCTTCGAGCAGGTCGCCATCACCGACGAGAACCGGATACTTCGTGTGCTCGCCGACCGGCTGCAGATCCCGCTCCTGGAACGGGAGGATTATCCCGAGAAGCCGGTGCTCCTGGAGGGAGTGTCCATGTTCTTCCTGCGCAAGCACGCTGTGCTGCCCATCCAGGTAGACAGCGGGCGCGTGCGGGTGGTCGTGAACAACCCCCTGAATCTTCCCGTCTTGAACATACTGGGGAATTATTTTGCGGGCATGGAGCTGAATCTCTGCCTCGGGCAGCGTGAAGAAATCCGCACCGCCATCGACCGCCTGTACGGGACTGCGGCGCGAGAGGCGGAAGCCCTCTCCAGAAATGGAGAAGGAAATCTCCTCAATACCGACCTGTTCGAAGAGGACCTCGAGCACCTCAAAGGCCTGGCCCAGGAAGCTCCCATCGTCAGGCTGGTCAATGTGCTCATCTCCCGCGCCCTCGACATGCGTGCTTCGGATATTCACTTCGAGCCTTTCGAACATTCTTTCCAGGTTCGAGGTCGGGTGGACGGGGTGCTCTTCGACCTGGACCAGCCCCCCAAGACCATGCAGGCCGCCATCATCAGTCGTTTGAAGCTCATGGCCAATCTCAATATCGCGGAGAGACGCCTCCCGCAGGATGGTAAAATCAAACTGAAATTCGGCAACCGGGAAGTGGACATACGCGTTTCCACAGTCCCGACCATATACGGCGAGAGCATTGTCCTGCGGCTTCTCGCCCAGGAATCGGTGGATTACAGCCTGACTTCGGTGGGCATGGATCCCGAGCAGCTGAAGATCATCGAAGAGCTGATCGAACGGCCTTTCGGCATGATTCTGGTGACAGGGCCGACGGGGTCGGGGAAGACGACGACCCTTTACGGGGTGCTGAAGAAGCTGAACAACATCACGCGAAAGATCATCACCGTGGAGGATCCCGTGGAATACCAGATCAACGGGATCAACCAGATCCAGGTGAAGCCCCAGATCGACCTCACCTTCGCCAACACGCTCCGTTCTCTCGTCCGCCAGGACCCCGATGTCCTGCTCATCGGTGAAATCCGCGACAAGGAAACCGCCGACATCGCCATCGAATCGGCGCTCACGGGACACCTCGTTCTTTCCACGCTCCACACCAACGATGCTCCCGGGGCCATCACGCGCATGAGAGACCTCGGCATCGAGTCTTTTCTCATGGCGGACAGCCTCCTGGCCATCATGGCCCAGCGCCTGGTGCGGGTCCTCTGCCCCCACTGCAAGGATGCCTATCCGGCGAGGGAAGTGGACATGATGCGCATGCGCCAGGTCCTGCCCGACCTTCCGGACTCCGTGACTCTCTATCAAAACAAGGGATGTGAAAAATGCGGATACACCGGCTTCCGAGGGAGGCAGGGCATTTTTGAGGTCCTCCGCGTGAGCGAGGCCATCCGCTCTGCCATCGTGGCGGAAAAGGCCGCCGGAGACATTTCCCATCTCGCCTTCAAGGAAACCTACCGTCCGCTGCTCCACCATGGATATCGCAAGGCGATCGAGGGCATCACCACCTTGTCCGAAGTCCTGCGGGTCACGAGTCTCTCCCTGGCGGGATAGTCCATGAGAGTGAATCGTCAGAGCAAGGCATGGCGCCCGGCAGGCCCAAACCGTTCAATGGCGGGGGATGAGTGACAGTTTATGGGTTATTTTCAATACCAGGCAAGAGATGGGCAGGGTGAGATGCACAAGGGCGTCCTGGAAGCCCTTTCGGAACAGGATGCGGCCAGGAAGCTCAAGTCGGGGCGGCTCTATCCCGTCAAAATCAAGGCCGTCAAGAGCGGCAGAGGGCGCAGAGTCCCCGAGGAGCATATCATCCGGTTCTTTTATGATCTCTCGGACCTGCTTTCCGCGGGGCTTCCCCTGGACCGCGCCCTGGCGCTCATCAGCACCAACCAGACACACAAAGTCTTTCAGCGCGTGGTCAAGGACCTCCTGGAGGAGGTTCAGGGGGGAAGCGACCTGTCGGGGGCACTCGGCAAGTACCGGGACATTTTTGGAGATCTTTCGGATCACATGGTTCGAGCGGGAGAAGCCAGCGGCACCCTGGGTCCCATCCTGAAGCGGCTGGCGCAATACCTGGAACAGCGCCGCACCTTCAGACAGAGCCTCATTTCCTCCATGATCTATCCCGCCATACTTTTCGGCACCAGCATGCTCTCCATGGTCGTGCTCCTCGTCTATGTCATCCCAAAATTCGCCCAGATCTTTCACGATCTCAATCAGAAGGTTCCGTTCCTGACGGAGATACTCCTCCAGACGGGGATCCTCCTCAAAGAGTATGGCTGGGTGATTCCTTTGCTGATGGGCATCGCCTTTTTTGGAGGCCGCGCCCTCTACCGGAATCCCACGGTGCGCAAAAAAATGGATCAAATCCTCTTTCGGGTGCCCTTCACGCGGTATTTCATCGTCCACAGTGAGCTGACGCGGTTTTGTCGAACCCTGGGAACGATGCTCCAGTCGGGTGTTCCCCTCCTGCGCGCCCTCAGCCTGGGACAGGAACTGCTCTTCAATACCGTATTGAAGGAAACCCTCGGGTCTCTCCACAGGGAAATCAAGGTAGGGCATTCCATGAGCAATTTCTTCCGGGCTCAACAGGCCTTTCCCGCGCGCATGGGAACCATGCTGCGCATTGCCGAGGAGCAGGGGAACCTGGGCGAGGGGCTCCTGGGACTGGGCGATCATTTCGAAAAGGAGCTGCAGCGCAGCCTCCAACGCCTGATGACATTGATGGAGCCCGTCGTGATCCTCGCCACGGGCCTCGTCATCGGAGTGATGGTTCTCAGCATGTTCACGGCAATTTTCGGCATCAACGAGATTCAGTTTTGAAATGAAGACAGCCCTGGTCCCGCCTCTCCTCCGGGGAACCGAGGTGACGCAGAGGGCAGGCGCCTTATTTTTTTCATTGAAAGACGGATCTTTCCGATCCATTTATGGAAACGGATTAAAGATATGCGGCTCGCATCCCTGAAGCGATCCTTGGGGTTCACCCTCATGGAGCTCATGCTCGTCCTCATTATCCTCACCCTGACCATCGGGCTGATCATTCCCAGAATTGGTGCCGGGTGGAAGCGCATGGAGGACCGCGACGTCCTGCAGGACATCACTCAGACCCTCAAAAGGGGAAGGCTCCGTGCGATGAATTCCGGGGAAATCATCGCTTTCAGGATCCGCGGCTCCGAAAAGCTTTTCGGTCTGGAGCTTCCTCCGGCGCATCGCATTCCTGAAAATGTGGATATTTTCGCGGATCACCTGGAGCAAGACCCTGAAACCGGCGACCATGTCATCCTCTTTTACCCCGATGGAAGCATTTCCGGAAGCGATCTAGAGGTGGTCTTTGACCAGCAGCGCAGCTTTCGCATTGCGATCCATCCGCTCTTCGGGACCGTTAAACTGTCTCGATCCGAGTCGCGCTGACCCATGAGCCTCTCGTCTCTTTTCCAAGGCAGAGCCAAGGGTTTCACACTCCTGGAAGTCATGGTGGGTCTCATCGTGGGGACCATCGTTGCCGGTGGAGTCATGGGACTCATTTCGGTCTCCTTGCAGTACAAACAAAGGCTGAAGGAAAAAAGCCGGATTCAGCCCGTCCTGGAAGCTGTGGCCCAGGCCATTCTCGCCGACCCGAGACAGGCAGCCGAAGGCAACCTGAACCTGAGCGCCCTGAAGGACGCTCCTCCCGTAGACATTTCAGTCGTCAGAGTGGCCGAAAGGCAGCAAAGCGGCAGCAATCGCATGGATCAGCTCTATCGTGTCCTTCTGGCCTGCAAGGGGCAAATGCTGGAATTCAGCGTCATCATTCCCCGGTCTGAATTTCAGTGAGGCGGCATGGAATTCCGGAGCGTCATGAGACATCACCCACGGGAAGGAGCCGCTTTCCCCAGCGGAAGCAGCGGAAAGGAAACAGTCCAGGGCCCGGCGGGCTTCACACTCCTGGAACTGGTCCTGGCCACCCTCATTGCCTCTCTTGTCATGGGGATCCTGGCCTCGGCCCTGACCTTTTCCCTCCGCGTCTGGGAACGTGAGCAAAGCCGCAAAGGGAACGAAGCACCGAGCATGATCGAGCTGCTCAAAAGGCAGCTGGCCAATGCGGATCCCGTGAATATCCTTTCCGCAGGTGAATCCCGCCCGTTGTTCCAGGGTGACGAACATTCCATCACCTTCACAACCGCCTATTCGGTCAGAGCCATTTCCAAGGGCGCTCCGGTCGTGGTGCGGTACTTTTATGACCCTGGAGAACGGCTGCTCTATTATGCGGAAATTCCCCTCGATCCCTACCACGGTGATGCCGTCGACGGCTTCCTGAACCTGCAGCCCGGCAGGGAGAGCAAAAAAGGCTCCCTGTTTCATTCCGTTGGAATGACAAGTTTTTCATTGAGTTATGAACAAGCCGAACGAGAGGGGTTCGGTTCTCCGAATACGGACGGCGTGTACCCCGATGCCATTGTTGTCACGTGGAGTGCCGATGAGGATGCATCGCCTCACTACGCCCTGATTCGGCCCAACTCCTTCTTCCGGCGGGTTCCCGAGCAGGGCGGTTTGAAAGGATCGGGATCCTTTCAATAGGAACCGAAGGCAAAGGAAGTCAGCTCAGCATGATGCCGTGTCAAGACCAGTACACGACTGAAAAAAAGACTGCCCCCCTCGGGCACATGCGCCTCCAGGGAGAAGAGGGCGTGGTGATCATTTCCGTTTTGTGGATCTGCGCCCTCATCATGTGGTTTGCCCTTCAAATCGGCGCAGAAACCAGGCTGCAGGGAGAAGAGGAACTGCATCACCTCCGGTGGTCCCAGGCATTCTACCTGGCCACGGGCGGGTGCTACGAAGCCCTGGCCCGCATGGGATCAGCCCCACCGTCGGGTTTTGAGGAGACGTCGGAACAGGACTGGCAGCCCAACGGAGTGCCCCACGTCGTAGACTACCGCACCGGTCAGGCCATGGTGATGATTGAATCTGAAAACCGGAAAGTCAACGTGAACCTGGCCGGCCACGAACAGTTGAAGGCAGCCCTGGAGAAAGCCGGTTTGAACGAAGGCGACGCCGACGTCCTGGCCGACCGCATCCGGGATTTTATCGATCAGGACGATATCCCTGGATTGAAAGGTGCGGAAAAAGACCGCTACGCAGCCGAGGGGCTGTCGTACGGCCCCTTCAACGGGCCCCTCACCAGCCTGGACCAGCTGCTCCTGGTTCCGGGGATCACCCAGCAGATCTTTTATGGTTATGGAAGCCGGGATGACACCCTCCAGGAGGAATATGAATCGGGGATTTACATTCCCCCTGCCCTGCCCAGACCCCATTCTCTATTTCAGGTGCTGACGGTTTATGGTAAAAACACCTTCTTACAAGACAACGAAGAAGATCAAGAAGCCATCAGGGAGAACATCACCTGGGAGAATGGAGGAATTTATCGCATTCTCTCCGCAGGCATCACATCCTCAGGCCCACCGGCCGTGATCATCTGGCTTACCGTCCGATCGGCTCCTGAAAAGGAGGAAGGCTATGAAGTGCTGTACCGCAAGATCCTTTAGCAGCAAGACGACGTGAAAGGGAAAAAGGATGCTGAAAGGCTCCACCAAGCATCGAACCAAAGAGCTCGTGGCCGTCTATGTCGAGCCCCGGCGCATGGAGCTCCTCCGCGCTCACCGGCAATGGCGGTCCTGGGTGATCGATTCCGTAGAAACATTTCCCATCGCCCCCGGCGAGAACGTGCTCGATGCTCTACAGCGGCTGAACGTACGCCCGAAAGGCCGGGCAGGTACGTCGCTCCTGCTGTTTTTGCCCCATCTTTTCTACAACTTTCACCGGGAGCATTACCCCTCGACCCTTGAAGACCAACTGGATGATGCCCTCGAATTTGACTGGCAGGAAAACATCTTCTACGAACAGGGACGCACCATTCATTTTGCAGGACAGCCCCTGCGCCTGGACCACCAGATCTCTGTTCCCATCTTCTCTTTACAGAACGATCTCCGCGATAAATTCCAGCAAGCCCTGAATGGAGAAGCCTTTCAGACATTTGCCGTGATGCCCGCCGCGTTCCTTTACACCACCTTCCTGCCCCCCGCCGGGGGCGACCAGGAGGCGCCAGCCCTCCAGATTCTCGGGCGTGTCCTTGACCCGGAGCACATGGAGATTCACCGTTTTTACGGGGGGCAGTTTCTGGATTCCATGATGGTAGGGAGGCAATTGTACAGCCTCGCCCTTTTCCAGGAAAATCTGCTGTGCGCTCAGGAAGGAAGGGAAGAGGGCCCCATCCCCATCCAGGTCATTTGCTCCGACGAAGAAGACGGTGAAGGTCTCCGAGAGAACTGGAACGTGGAAGCCCTTCCCCTCCAGGAGCTTCCGGTGCGGGGCGCCATGGTGCTGCCCTGGGTCAAGGATCTCCTCACGCAGGATCAGGTGAAGGCCTTTGACACCCAGCTGCTCCTGAAGCCATGGGAAGTCCCCAAAATCGTTTATCCGGTACTGGCGATGGTGGGCATTTTCGCCACGTACGCCTTCTTCCAATTCCACGCCTCCAGCAAGCTGCAGGAGGAATCGCGCGTGCTGAAGCGGCAGACGATGCAGTTGGAGACTCAATGGAAGCCCATCGAAGAGCTCCAGACGCGCATCTCGAAATTCGAGCAGGATCAGAAAACCCTTTCCGAATTCAACGCCCAGGGGTATCCCCTCCTGGAATTGCTGACCCTGCTTACCCAAGTTACCAACGAAGAGACGTGGCTGAACTATTTTTCCTTGAAAAAGGGGCAGATGATGCTGCGCGGTGAGAGCAAATCCGCCATCAAGTACCTTTCCGAGCTGTCGAAAGTCGAGGGCTTCCAGGATGTGAAGTTTGCCTCCCCCGTTACGCGCAACCCCACATCGGACCAGGAGCGGTTCAACCTTCAACTGGAGGTCAACCTGGAGAAGCTGAAAAAAACGATCTCCGACCTGCAGATTGACAAGACCGTTGAGGAAATCCCGCAGGGCACGGCAAGTTCAGTACCGGCGGAAGCGGCGGAAGGAGCTGGGGCCGAGGAGCAACCCGCTGCTGAGACCGCAGAAGTTCCGGAAGCACCGAAAGGCAACTAAAATCATGGTATACCGTTTCCCGTCCTGGACGGAGCTCAAAAAACAGCGTCTTGTTCTGCTCATCTCCTTCGCCACCCTGCTGTTGCTGATGGTGGTCTACGTCATCTGGCTGGCGCCGGTTGAATCCGAAAAGAACGATCTCCAGGCGAAGGTCAAACAGCAGACGGAAATCATCAAGAAATACAGGGAGAAGCTGGAACAGGCTCAAACCATCAAGGACAACCTGGTAAAGAAAGAGAGCGAGCTCCAGGAAATGCAGAAGCGCCTCTTTCGCGGCAACGACCCTTATCAGCTGGCGGCATCCCTGGGAGAGAGGCTTTCCTCCAAAGGGGACAGCCAACAGAAGCTCGACATCAAAACCTACCAGGTTTTGGAGAGCAAAGAATATGGTCTATACCAGGAAGTCCATTTGCGGTTCAATTTCATGACCACCATTGAAGGACTCCAGTATTTTCTCGACCGTGTGCGAAAGTTTGAAACGGCGATGCAGGTACAGGAGATCAATATTCAGAGGATCCAGCGCAAGTCGGGCCCCGACCTTGTGATCAACGTGATACTTGCGGCCTTGATGGAAAAGAAAGAAAAATCTTAAAACAAAGCTCACTTTTCGTATACCCCCAGGAGAGGTTCGTTTATGAAAATACGCCAGGCCGTCCCACTCGCTATGCTGGCTTTTGTCATTCAGGCTTGTGCAAGTACGACTCAGGGTCCTTACACCAAAGCCACGACCAACAGGTCCCTTCTCACTCCGCCTCATGTGTCCGAGGCTGCCGCCCCGGCCGAATCCACCAACGAAGAAGAGCCCAAGGCAGCACCCAAACGCCCTCCCCTGCCGAGCTTAACCGGAACCATCCAAACGGGCCTCTTGGGGTTCACCTCCCAGACAAAGGCACCGAAGACCACCTTTCCTGAAAGGGACAGGCAGAAGATCAGCTTTCTGTTCGAAAAGGTCGATGTGGCCGAAGTCACCAGCCAGATATTTGGAGACTACCTCAAACTGAACTATGTCCTGGACCCGACTCTGCAGGGACGCATCAGCTTCTATCTGGAGGGAGAATTTTCCAAAGAAGATCTGTTCCAAATGATTACAAGAGCTTATGCTGCCAACAACATATCGGTCGTCGCCCGTAACGGAGTCTACTACATTCAACCGCTCCAGAGGAGCGCCAGCAGCAGTCTTCCCCTTGCCAGCGAATTCACCCTCAAAACGGCGGCCAACGGCGCACAGCCCGTTATCGTTATTTACAGACTGCTCTTCTTGGATGTGAAGCAGGCGGTCAACACCATCAAATTTTTTCTGACCCCCGGACGCCCCATCACGTCGGACAGCATGACCAACAGCGTCATTTTCGTGGACGACACGGACAATGCCAGAACCATTGTCGACATCCTCAAGTCTCTCGACATCAATATTCTCCAGGAAGTCAGCATGGAAATCATTCCCCTGCAGGCCATCACGGCGCAGGATGCCGTGCAGGGGATGGAGTCGCTGCTGGGCAAGCTGAACCTCGTCAAAGAGAGCTCCATCAAGAACAACATCGCGTTCATCCCCCTGCAAAACTTCGGCGGCGTGCTCGTTCTGGCCCAGAGCGCCGAGCTGCTCAAGACTGCCAAGTATTGGCTGACGGCTCTGGATGTCCACAGCCAGGAAAGCGGAGAGCAGATTTACGTGTACTTTGTGAAGAATGGACTCGCGGTCGACCTGGCAGGCATTCTCACTCAATCCTATGGCCTCGAGGCTCCCTCTGGCGCCGGACGGCTGGATCAGCAGATCGTCCAGTCGGGACGGCCCTTTGGCTCATCCTCCAGCAGGAGCTCTTTCGGTTCGGGATCGAGCGGCTTTGGTGGATCCAGCTTCGGGGGCTCCACCAGCCGCAGCGGTTATGGAACTTCAGGTTCCTCCTTATCCGGCGGAGGGTTCGGCGGTTCATCCTCTTCCATGGGCACGACGGGGGGCTCCCTTTCTTCGGGGACTTCATCACAATCTCGGCAAGGGGCCCGGGGGGGCAGCGTGAGAACCGGCGGCGCCTACACGAGGGTTTCGAATGGGGACGCAACGGGCACGTCGCTGACGGGCGAGGTGGCCATCATTCCTGATGAAGTGAACAACGCCATCGTGGTACGGAGCAATGCGGCCGATTACGCCAGGATCAAGAAAACCATGGAGACTTTGGATATTCTGCCCCGCGCCGTGCTCATCGAAGTATTGATTGCAGAGGTTGCCCTGAACAAAAACATCGAGTACGGACTGGAATGGTTTTTTAAAGACATCGGAATGGACATCGGAGGCAAAGGCGGCAAATTCACCGCAGCCCATGGGACGGCTGACGGCTCAGCCCTGACTGGCGCCGCTTCCGGGGGACTCAGCCTTTTCTGGGGGAGCGTCGATGGGAAAATCGCAGCCCTCATCAATTTGCTCGCCAGCAAAACGGATGTCAATGTGCTGTCGACTCCTACCCTGCTTGCCACGGACAACAAGGAAGCATCCATCCAGGTGGGCGGTCGCGAACCGGTTCCCACCGGTTCTTACAGCAGCGACACGAACACCAACAACGCTTTCACCACGATTCAATACGAGGAAACGGGTATCATCCTGAACGTCGTTCCACATATCAATGAAGGAGGACTGGTGCGGCTCGAGGTGGAACAAACCATCCGGAGAACGGATCAGCAATCTGTGACTGTTGGAGCCAACAATACGGCTCCTCGATTTACAGAGCGAAATGTCAAGACCACACTGCTGGCTCAAAACGGCTCCACCGTCGTCATCGGCGGCATCATCGAGCAAACCGACAGTGACCAAAAGAGCGGAATCCCGCTTCTACAGGATATCCCTGTTATTTCTCCCCTATTTTCCTCGAAAGGCAAGAAGAAAATCCGCACGGAGCTCATCATTGCCATCACACCGCATGTGGTGGATCATCGAGAAACCGGCGGCAGTTCCAGGGAGTTCCTGGAGCAGCTGAAGAAACTTCGCAAACACGTCGAAGGATAGAGTGCAGGAGAGCCCGGAAGCCTCTGCAGGAGATGCTTCCGGGATATGCTCATGCCAGCTGCGCAAGGAGTTGAGAGAAATCTGAAGGGATCGGAGCATCAAAGCTTAACGCCGCCTGGGTGATGGGGTGATGGAAAGCCAGGCGCCGGGCGTGCAGCATCTGGCGCTCCACGTTCAGCAGTATCGACTGCACACTTTGGCATTTCACGGAGCGCGCCCGCCTTCTGCCCCCTCCGTATGTCTCGTCCCCAACGATGGGATGGCCCATGTGACTGAAATGCACTCGAATCTGATGGGTCCGGCCGGTTTCGATGGCAACGCGCACGAGGGTCAGTTCCTCCCATGCCTTTTCCACCTTCCAGCGGGAAATGGCCTCGCGCCCTTTTATCCGTGAAACCGCCATCTTCTTTCGATCGACGGGGTGCCTGTCCAGCTGTGTCCGGATTTCACCCTCCACCGGAAGCACCTGTCCATACACCAAAGCCAGATATTCTTTTTGGACGGTGTGGTCTTTGAATTGCTGAATGAGATTGAGGTAAGCCCGCTCGCTCTTGGCAGCCACAAGAGCCCCGGACGTATCCTGATCGAGGCGATGGACGATGCCCGGCCTCAGGGGCCCCCCCTGCATGGCCAGGTGTGCGCAATGGGCCAGGAGGCCGTGGACAAGCGTCCCGGTTTCATGGCCGGCCCCAGGGTGCACCACAACCCCTGGCGCCTTGTTGACGACGATGATGTCTTCATCTTCGTAAAGCACTTCCAGGGGCATGGGCTCGGGTGTCAGCCGTTCCTCGGACCCTGGAGCCGGCAACCAGACGGAAATTTTATCACCGTAGCGCAGTTCATAGCTCGCTTTTACCGAAACCCCGTTCACCAAAACGGAGCCCTCTTGAATGAGCTTTTTGAATTGGCTGCGGGAATGGTCCTGGCTCTGAAGACTCAGATAGAGGTCCAGGCGCTGGGGCTCCCCTCTGAACGTGCAGGAGAGATCCGGATCGGGCAATGCCTCACGACCTGCTGTACTCACTGAAAAAAACCTTATTGAACCAAAACCTGGCAGCTGATGGCGATGGAGGCCATGAACATCCATCCAGAGGCTGGAGCGGCGGCATCCTTCAATGCTGCTGCCGGGAATGGTCTCCATCCTTGAGGGTCGTAAAGATCAGACGGCCCGCAGTGGTTTGCAGGATACTGGTGACAGAGACGTCCACTTCCTTGCCAAGATGCCTGCTGGCATTTTCCACCACGACCATGGTCCCGTCTTCCAAATAGGCGATTCCCTGTCCGTGCTCTTTGCCCTCTTTGAGGATCTGCAGTCGAAGGATTTCACCGGGCAAAACCACCGGTTTCAGCGCACTCGCCAGCTGGTTGATGTTCAAGATCCGGATTCCCTGAACCTCCGCCACCTTGGAGAGGTTGTAGTCATTGGTGACGATCTTGGCGTTCAGGCGCAGGGCCAGAGCCACCAGTTTTGCATCCACCTCGCTCAGGTTCTCAAAATCCTGCCGATCAATGCGGATCTCCACCATATTTTCCTGCTGAAGCCTTTTGATGATGTCCAATCCCCGCCTGCCGCGAACACGGCGTGTCGGATCGGGGCTGTCGGCAATATGCTGCAGTTCCTGAAGGACAAATTCCGGAATCACCAGGACCCCTCCCAGGAAGCCCGTTTCCACGATATCCGCAATCCGACCATCGATGATGACGCTCGTGTCCAGGATTTGAATGTAATGACTGCTTCTGGATGTTCCGCGCATGGGCCAGGACCAGTTGGGCATCCGTATTTCTTCAATCTTGATAGTGCCGAGCACCATTCCGATGTAGCCGAAAATACATGTTAAAACGATATAAATGGAAACACTGATCGTATTGTTCTGCAGTCCTGTCAGGCCAAAGCCGATGAGTTTTGCCACGAACAGTCCCAGCATCAGGCCGATGGTTCCACCAAAAAGAATTTTCAGAGGAAGATGTTTGATGATTTTCTCAACGGATAATGCCAATAATGCGAAAAGAATACCAACCATCAAGCCGACCCACGGCGCCCAGGGAGCCCAGGAGAAATGCTTTAAACCTTCTAATTGATCGGCAATAAAATACCCCCCCGCGCTGCAGATGATAAACAGCAGCACTTTCAGTACGAGCCAAGCCCATCTCAATCGTATCACCCCCTTTCTATCTGGTCTATAACACTTTTACGGAACAACGATTCAGCAACGAGACTGCCCTGCCGGAAGGTTAGATCTGCAGCCTGGAGGATCAAGGGTTCACATGCACAAATCACTTCAGTATTTCGAAGATTTCCCGTTCCACCTCTTCCTCGGGAATGTCCTGGACAATGGAGAGCTCTTTCAAGAGAAGGGTCCTGGCAGTATCCAGCATTTTTCTTTCGCCGAAAGACAGCTCCTTATCCCCTTTGAGAACTGTCAGGTCGCGAAGCACCTCGGCCAGTTCATAAATGGACCCGGTCTTGATCTTTTCCATGTACTCACGGTAGCGTCGATTCCAGGTTCCGCCATTGACCGAGACCTCTCTGGATTTGAGGATTTCATACACTCTTGAAATATCACTGGTATCCAGCAATTCTCTCAGGCCCACAGCCTCCGCATTGTGTATGGGGATCAGGATCTTCATGTCATTTTCCAATATGCGCATGATATAAAAGTCCTGTTTCTTCCCACCAATGCTCTTCGTTTCAATGGACTCGATTCTCCCCACACCATGAGCAGGATAAACAGCTAAATCACCAAGCTTAAACATCACTTCCTCCGTGCTCTCGGTCATTCAAGGCTTATCTCTAAAAGATTTCAAACGATTTTAATTCTATCACCAGTCTAAGGACGTGCAAAGACCTAAGCGAAGAATAAAGAGATGCAAGAGGGGTAAGATCGAGAAAGGATAAGCTTTATTAATATTAAATGGAGATTACCGGTTGAATCCGGCCGAAAATGAGGCAGGCAAACAAGGAATCGGCGGTCTCGCCCCCCTGAAGCCCCGCTACGACTGAAAGCCAGTCGGTTTATTGCTGTTGACTCAGCGCCACCCCGATGAAAACCGGGGTCCGAAACGTCTTTATTTTCCTGGATTCCGCTTTCGCCGGAATGACGGAAGTTAGGTTGAGTCACCCCTCATGGGCTTTCGCCCACAGCGAAGGATGAAAGCCTCCTGATGGGCTTTTCAGAGAAACAGCATTGCCAAGTACCCTGTGGAGGCTTCAGTGGAAGGTGACACGACGCGCATCAGAACCTTCATGAAAGGGAACGAAAACTTTCCAAAGAGGCTCAGCCTGAAGTCGGTTCACGCCGATTGCAGCGATTCATGGCTTCCCCAAGACCTGAGCGCAGGACTGTTCTCACGGCCTCGGCGCCCAGCTTCACCATATGCTGGAAAATTTCCTCATCTTCGGGATAGGGGGGTTGGAGGACGAAGGACTCGATGGGCTCCCCGTGCAACGGCCTCCCTATGCCAAGCTTCAATCGTGGAAAGTCGCTCTGTTCCAAATGTTGAATGAGGGAGGAAACTCCGCGATGCCCGCCCGCACCCCCTTTCCGGACCAGCCGAATGCGCCCGCACGGGAGATCGAGGTCATCGTGGACGACCAGAACCTGTCTGCTGGAATACTCAAAATGCCGGAGCATTCCCACGACGGCTTCACCGCTCAAGTTCATGAAGGTCTGGGGTTTGAAAAGCAGGACGTTGTGCCCTTCGATCCCCGCGACCCCCCAAAGGGCTCGAAACCTCCCTCCCCTCCATTCCATACGAGCTTCCCGGGCCAGCAGATCGACCACATGAAACCCCACATTGTGGCGTGTCAACTGGTACTGCTTCCCGGGATTCCCCAACCCTGCCACGACAGCGATGCGCTCCTCGCCATCGGTCTGACTACACATTGATCATCCGTATTCCGAACGCTCCCTGGAAATTCATGGCACGAGGAGAAGCCTCCGCTATTTCTTCTTTACTTCTTCCTCCTTGGCTGCGCCCTCAGGAGCAAGGATGTTCACGATGGAGAGGTGCTTGTCGTCCACCAGCTCATAGGGAACCATCTTCGCCAGATCGCCCACATGAATGGCTCCACCGAGATCCAACTTCTTGATGTCCACTTCGATCTTTTCAGGAATTTCACCCGGAAGACAGCGCACCGACACCGTACGGCGCACGAGATCCACTGTTCCGCCCTTCTTCACCCCGACCGATTCCCCCACCAGCTCGACGGGAACCACCACGACGATGGGATGATCCATGGGCACTTCATAAAAATCTACATGAAGAAACCGGCGGCGCGATGGATGGACCTGAATCTCCCGAATGAGCACCTGCTTTGTGCGGGGCTCGCCATCGCCTTCGATGGAAAGACTCAACAGTCTGCTCTCTTCCCCCATGTCCCGCAACAATTTTTCCATTCGCTTGGAAGAAACTGCCACAGAAACACTCTCCATCTTTGGACCGTACACAATCGCCGGAACCATCTGTTGACTGCGCAGCCTGCGTGCAGCACCCTTGCCTGTTTCACTTCTCAACTGACTGACCAGTTCTACATCCATGACACATTCGCCTCCTAAAAATGAGAAAGCACACGCAACCCGTGTGCTCATTACCCATGAAAAAGGGAACTCACCGATTCCTCCAAATGCACCCTGCGAATCGCCTCAGCGAGTATCGGCGCGATACTCACCGTTCGTATCCTGCCCCACGCCAAAACCTTCCGGGAGAGAGGAACCGTATCCATCACCGTAAGCGCTTCAAGCGGAGAAGACTCCAGCCGCTCCACAGCCCCACCGGACAAGACCGGGTGGACGCAGTAGGCGACGATGGAAGCAGCCCCGGCCGCTGCAGCGCCTTCGACTGTACGGAGCAATGTCCGCCCCGTATCCACCATATCATCCAGGATGATCACCCGGCGCCCCTTCACGTCTCCGACAATGAACGAACGACGGGCCTGATTCTTATCCCTGCTATCCAAAATGGCCAGATCGGCGTTGAGACGACTGGCAAAGGCTCGGGCTCGAGCCACCCCACCCGCATCGGGGGCAACAACGACTTCATCTCCCCGCATACTTTTCTTGACGTCTTCCAGAAGCGCTCTCTCTCCAAACAAATGATCCACGGGTATATCGAAAAACCCCTGGATCTGATCCGCATGGAGATTGACGGTAATGACCCGCGCGGCGCCGGCGACCGTCAGCAGGTCCGCCACCATCCTTGCTGTGATGGAGACCCGCGGTTTGTCTTTTTTGTCCTTGCGCCCGTAAGCATAATAAGGAATCACCGCATTGATGCACCGCGGCGAAGCCCTTTTCAGGGCGTCCAGCATCACCAGCAGTTCGACGAGATTCTCATTGACAGGCGGCGACGTCGACTGGACGACGTAAACGTCTTTCCCCCTGACATTGTCCTGAATCTCGACACGCACTTCGCCGTCACTGAAGCGGCCGATCAGCGCCTGAGCCGGCTGCACTCCAAGATTTGAACAGACTTTGCGAGCGAGATCGGGGTTGGAATTGCCCGAAAGAATCACAAGCCGGCTTTGCATGCACCACCCGATCTCATCCTTCCCGCGGCAGGCAGACGCCGTACGCCTTCCGGGTCCACAGTGCCGAGTGCACTGGCTGGGGCGGGAGGATTCGAACCTCCGAGTGCGGGTGCCAAAGACCCGTGCCTTACCGCTTGGCGACGCCCCAAGAGCTCAATACTATTTTTCACAGACCGCGGAATGGCTCAATACTTCCGCGGCAGCACAATAACAGCCTTCCCATTCCCTTTCAGCCAGTTCCGACACTCTCCGGGCCGCCTCCATTTCGGAGAAGACCCCAAAAACCGTCGGCCCGCTGCCGCTCATGAGGGCTCCCAGCGCTCCCTGACGGAGCAGCCACGCCTTCATGTCCACCAGTACGGGATATGCGTTTAAGGTCACGGTTTCGAGATCATTGATCATGACTTCTTGCAGCCGCCAGGGGAGAGTCAAAAACGACGCGAGTTTAATGTGGCTTTCCCCTCTTGTCAACTTTAAACTTTGGTACACCCAGCGGGTAGAAACGGAAACAGAAGGCTTGAGGAGCACCAGGGGGTAGGGAGGAACACCTTCCACATCCCGCAGCCTTTCGCCAATCCCCGTCGCCAGTGCCGGACGCCCGTCCAGGAAGAACGGAACATCCGCTCCCAGCTCCCCGGCCAGTTGGTAGAGCCTTTCCTTGGGGAGGCGATCCTCCATCAGTCGGTTCATGCCTTTCAAAACTGCCGCGGCATCCGCACTGCCCCCTCCCAGCCCTGCCCCCACGGGGATGGATTTGGACAGGTGGAGATGCACCCCTCCTTTCCACCCTGTGGCTCGGATCCAGGATTCGGCAGCCTTCCAGGCCAGGTTGCCCGCGTCGGACGGTACGTCGGGATGGTCACACTCCAGCTCGATCCCTGAATGGCTCTGCAGACTGATTTCCAGCCGGTCATACACGCTGATGGGCAGCATGAGGCTGGAGAGCTCATGGTAGCCATCGGGCCGCCTCCGCAGCACTTCGAGCCAAAGGTTGATTTTGCCAGGAACATCGATGGAAAGATTCAACCGCCCCACCTCATGTCCTCTGCCCCCGTCTTACCGATTGCTCTTCTGAACATACCGTAATCTTAGATCGTAGAGCACCGTCTTCAGGAGATGGTCCTCGTCCGCATCCAGGTTTCCCCGGGTCTTTTCCTGCAACATCCCCAGGGTGTCGATGATCTGTTTGGCCATGGGCAGATCCACGTGCACTCTCTGGGTATCCGGCTCCGGGATCTCACCCAGGTGAACCAGGGCCGAAGAGCTGAGAGAAAACACAAAAGTCGACAGCGACACTTCAGGGAGGGGAGGACGGGCCTGCTCGTCCCTGCGCGAAGCCTCCCGGAACTCAGCCTTCGCCTTCTCTTCCTCGGCATCCTTCGGGGCCTCCGCCCTTTCTCCAGAGGGCTCCTGAACGGCCTCAGCCTCATCCAGAGAAAACGTTCGGCGATCTTTCACGACAAAACCTTTGTCTTCTTCTTTCTCTGCCATATTTGCCCTCCTTCCCCACGCATCAGAGTTTAACGGTCTGCACCACATTGACGTTGTCCATGGCCAGCAGCTCTTGCACAACCTCTTTGGGAACAGGGATATCGGTCTGGAGGAAAATGATATTCTGGCCCCGTTCCAGGACCTGCCCGACATCCATCATGGAAATGTTGATCCTGTGCCGTCCCAGACAGGTACCGATGGCCCCGATCGTCCCCGGAGTGTCGATATTGTAGATGACGCAGACATTGCCTTCCATGGCGGCTTCCAGGCGGAAATCATTGATCCTGACAATGCGCGGATCCTTTTTGCCGAAGATTGTCCCGGAAACGACGTTCTGCTCCTCGGACGTCTTCACCGAGAGGCTGATGAGAGTCGTAAAATCTTCCGCTTCCTTCCGCATGGATTCGGTCACCTTGATGTTGCGCTCCTTGACAATGACGGGCACATTCACAAAGTTGACCATATCGCCGAGGATGGGGGTCAGCAGACCTTTGAGAATCGATATGGTGAGCGGCTGGGTATCTTCCTTGGTGACCTCGCCCACATATTCTATGGAAATTTCCTGTATGGCGCCACCCGTAATCTGGGCCACCATACTCCCCAGTTTTTCGGCAAGCGTCAGGTAAGGACGCAGGCGGGCCAGCACAGCGCCGTCGATGTTGGGAGCATTGACGGCATTGCGAATGGTACCGCGCAACAGGTAGTCGATCACCTGGTCGGCCACCGCGATGGCCACGTTTTCCTGCGCTTCATCCGTCGAAGCCCCCAAATGCGGCGTAGCGATCACCTGATCCAGGGCAAGCAACGGGTTGTCTTTGGGAGGTTCCACGACAAACACATCCATGGCCGCTCCCGCCACAATCCCGGATTCGATGGCCTTGAGCAGGTCTGCCTCGTTGACGATCCCGCCCCGGGCGCAGTTCAGGATGTAAACCCCCTTCTTCATTTTGGCGAAGGCGTCGGCATTGATGATGTTTCGGGTTTCCTGCGTCATGGGGGTATGCACGGTGATATAGTCTGCACGGGCAAAGAGCTCATCCAGCTGCACCCCTTCGATCCCCATTCTATCGATGACTTCCTTGCTGATGTAGGGATCGTAGGCGATCACGTTCATCTTGAGCCCCTTGGCGCGATCGGCCACGACACGCCCGATGCGCCCCACACCGATGATTCCCAGGGCCTTGTTGAAAACCTCCCTGCCTCTGAAGCGCTTCTTTTCCCACTTCCCCTCTTTGAGGGACCGCGTCGCCTGGGGAATGTTGCGGCTCAGGGACAGCATCATGGCGATGGTGTGCTCGGCCGTGGTGATCACGTTCCCTTCGGGGGTATTCATGACCACGATGCCCCGCTTGCTGGCGGCCTCGATGTCCACATTGTCAAGGCCTATCCCGGCCCGCGCGATCACCTTCAAATGGTCGGCCGCCTCGATCACGTCGGCGGTCACCTTCGTGGCGCTCCGAATGACCAGTGCGTCATATTCCTTGATGATCTGGCGAAATTCCTCCGTGGTGAGGCTGGTATTCACTTCCACTTCGAACTCAGGAATGTTCATCAGTTTTTCGACACCCGAGTCCGCCAGATTGTCACTGACCAAAACTTTCATCTATTCCTCCTGACCCCCTATGAAATTGGCTAAAATTTCTCCGTAACCTATTTGATTTTAAAAAAAGATTCGAACATCTCAGGAAATTTGAAACACTGAAACGGTTACGCTAGCACCACAGGGAATCAGTCGTCAAGAGCTAAAACCACGGCTCAGACACTCAAACGTAGAACAATGCTCAGTATTTTTGATGCCACCCCACGCAGAGCCTTCAGCACATGCCCTGCCAAACCCTTCGGAACCATCAGGACCCCGCCTGAACGGCTTTCAGTTCTTCCTCGATGTACTGCTTGAACCCCTCGAAACTGGGCCCCCCCACAATGATCTTGCCATTGATGATGAAGGACGGCGTACTCTCGATGCCCACCTTTTTCGCCTCCGCGACCTCCCGTTCTATGGCCTCGGCATGCCTGCCGCTTTCAAGGCACTGTCGGAAGGCTTCGGGGGCCAGCCCCACCTGCACCGCAGCTTTCTCCAACTGCTCCTGCCCAAGTCCATCGGGAGTAGTGTATAAAATATCCTGATATTCCCAGAATTTGTTTTGTTCTGCCGCACAGTGCGCCGCTTGAGCCGCCTTCTTGGCATCCTTGTGCATTTTCAGGGGCAGGTCTTTAAAAACCCAACGAATCTTGCCGGCGAAAGCCTCCCGGATCTGTCGGACGACCCCATGGCTGCTCCGGCAGGCCGAGCACTGATAATCGGAATATTCCACCACCAGGATCTTTGCGTCATCCGGCCCCAGGGAGGGGCTTCCCTCCAGGTCCACCTGGGTGAGGACCGGTTTCGGCTCCTCGAGAAGCACCGTCACACCGTACCTGGGCTCCAGAGTCCTTGCATATTCTTTGACCTGCTGAATCTTTTTGAGCTGCTCCAGATAGCCCTTGATCCGCCCTCTGAGCTCCTCCGGCGATCCCCTCCAGGACTTCAGCCGTTCCGCGTTTTCCTGCTGGTATCCCTCGATTTCCTCGTCACTCACCTCGATGGGTTTGTTCAAAACGTTGGCCTCGATAAATTTCTCCGGCGGAACACCCTGCTCCTGTGCGGCCTTCTCCAGCAGTTTTTCCCGGATCAGTTCATCGAGGCGCTCTCGCTTCAAGCGATAGACTTCCTGTTCCATGGGAAAAATCCTGGCGTTCAAGGGCCCTTCCAGTTCCTGGCGCGTGATGACTTCCTCCCCGATGCGCGCCACCACGCGAAGCCCATTCTCGGCCGGGGATCCATGAGACCCCATCCCTTTGTTTTCATGGGAAAGGATAAAAAAGCCGGCGATAAAAAAGATCTGCACGATGGAGACTGTCTGCCAGAACTGCAGCGTCGATGCGGCCACGATAAATAGGAGCACCAGAACGAGAAAATTGCCCACGCAAATGATGCAAAGCATCTTCAAGGAAATCATGAACCAGACGAGGGCGATTTCCACGCCGATCCCGGCGGCAAGCACCCAGGGGAGCCATCCTCTGAAGCGCAGGGCCGACAGCGTCAGCACTAGATAGAATCCCGCCCCCCACACCCACAGGGGCAGATAGAGCAGAGACACCTCCACCGTTTCTTTGCAGCCTCCGCCAAAGCCGGTGCACAGCGACTGGAGCCAGGGAAAATACCCGGCCAGACCGGCCAGCAAAGAGATGAAAAGGCCCAGCAGACCAAGAATCCAAAACATTCTGAATCTCGACGTTTCACTCAGCATGGTCTCAGTATCCTGCCTCCCAAAACGATATCAAAAAATCGAAAAAGAACAGAGCGAACCACATGGAGCCTGCGGGCAGCGCGTCTGCATCTCCCAAAAGAGCTCATACCGAATCATTTTCGAACATTCCTCCACTGAGCTTCCTTCTTTTTCTTTTCCACTTCCTTCAAGGTCTTATCGAGATCCTGCATCTTGTCGGGCGATTCCCGCAACAGCGCTCTCGCCTTTTCGTAATGAAACAATGCCAGGCTCCAATCCTGCTTCCGTTCGTAATAGCGCCCCAGGTGAAGGTGCGCGGGTCCCAGGCGATTCATCTGCCCCAGGAGCACCCCCAGGCGATAATCGATTTCCGGAAATATGGGAGCCATATCGCTGATTTGCTGCAGGTGCTCCAGGGCCAGATCCTTCTCTCCCAGATCTTGCAAGACCAGAGCCAGCCGGAAATGAGCGATAAAGGCCGAAGGTTCCAGCAGCAGCGCCGACTCGAGGACTTTCCGCGCCTCCAGGGGCTGCCCGGCCCGGATATAGGCCGATCCGAGAGTGCTGAGGATGAAGGGATTGGCCGAATTCCCGCGTGCAGCCTGCTGAAGAAGCGGGAGGGCCTCCTTGACGTTCCCCTGCCGCAGATGGAGTGTGCCCATTCCGTAGAGCGCCGCCGTATCCCCTTTTTGTACCCCTTCCTGAAAGCGGGCCTGCGCGGCCCGTGGGTCGCCGTATTGGGCGACGAGAGCCGCCTGCATGACGGGAAAATCACCTGTATTGATCGTGGGAGTCCCCTTTTTCCCCATCTTTTTCCGCTGCTGCGCCGCAAGTTCATTCAGATACTGTACACGCTCCCCCAAGGCAGGGTGGGTGGACAGATAAGACGGTATCCTGGAGCCGCCGCTGCGCCAGCTCCCCTGGGCCATCTTTTGCATGATGCTTGCCATATCCTCGGGAGGATACCCCGCCGCGCAAAAATATCGGAATCCCAGCTGATCGGCCTCTGTTTCATTGTCCCGGCTGTATTTGAGCTCAAAGCTCTTGGCCCCGGCCAGGCTCCCCATGACGACAGCCTGTGCGGCCTCTCCCCCCCCGAGCAGGATCCCCGCCAGCATACCGGCAATGGCCGCCACATTGACCATACGACTGTCTTCGATGCGCCGGTAAATGTGGCGGGCCTCGATATGCGCCAGCTCATGAGCAAGAATACTGGCCAATTCGCCTTCGGAGCTCATCAGCTCCATGATGCCCCGGTAAATGAAGATATTCCCTCCCGGAATGGCAAAGGCATTGGGAACCGGCTGATCCACCACGAAAAATTTGTAGTCGTAGGAGGTCGTCCCCATTTGCTTGACGATGCGATTCCCTACGGCCTGGACATACGTAAAGATTTCCCCGTCCTCCACCAGGGGCAGCACCTCCCGGATCTTTTCCAGGAGCTTTTCTCCAAGCTCTTTTTCCTCGGAGAGACTGAGAGCCCAGCTGCGACCGGGAGCCAGCCCTCCCACCGCCCAGCAGAAAGAAGCCAGGGTTGCCACGGCTATCCAGCGACGCCACCGCATCGAAAAGCACCGGAGAAAACACATACACATTCCTTCGTTCGTCCCCTCAGGATTGCAGGTCCTGCTCCCAGGGAATTCTTGCCGCTTCGGACCAAAGACTCTCCAGGTCATAGAAATGACGAATGGGCTCGTAAAAAATATGCAGGATCACGTCCCCGTAATCCATCAAAACCCACTGCCCTTCCCCCCGTCCTTCCACACCCAGCGGCTTGATCCCGTGTTCTCGAAGATTTTTTTCCAGATTGTCGGCAATTCCCTGAACCTGCCGGCTCGATTTTCCGCTGGCAATGATGAAGTAATCTGCAAACGACGTGAACGGGGACACTTCCAGGACGACCAGATCGAGCGCCTTGTACTCCGCGCCCACCCGAGCACACAGCAGGGCTTTCTCCCTGGCGCTCATCTCCTTCCCCGACTTTTTCAGGCTTTCCCTGGCCGGCTTTACCTGCCCCTCCGTTTCCGCTTCCAGCATAGACTTTGCTTCCTCTCCTCATGAAAAGATCGTTCTTTCTGAACAATATAATTGATTGGCTTGAATATAACCCATCACCCCGGGGAGAACCAGATACCGGATGGACCGCCCATCCTGAAAGAGCCTCCGGATACGGGTTGAAGAAATTTCCAGGTGAGTGTTGTGGAGGTAGTGAACGGAACAGAGCTCAGGATGGTCAAACCGGGCATGACAGGCGTCCCCAACGTACAAAGACGACACGTTCTGCGTCAAAAAATCAGCCATCCGACGCTCATCGTAGCCGGGTCTGCGCAGCACCGCCAAGTGGGCCAGCTGGAAGAGCTCCCGGTAGTGCCACCAGGTGTTCAGCTCCAGGAAAGCGTCGAGGCCCACCAGGAAGTAAAGCTGCGCATCCGGAAGGACTTCCCGGCGCAATTTGCGCAAAGTCAGGACGGAATAGGATTTGCCCTGCATCTGCTGCTCGATGTCCGAGATCCGAAAGAAGGGATGCCCCTCCAGGGACAGCTCCAACATGCGCCGCCGATGCAGGTACGGCTGCACCCTCTTTCCCGTCTTGTGGGGGGGGTCGGCGGCCGGAATGAAAAGAAGCGTCTCCAGGCCCAATGCCTCCGCCGTTTCCTCCGCCGCCCTGAGGTGCCCGATGTGTACGGGATCGAAGGTTCCCCCCAGTATCCCCACGCGTTGAGGCATCGCCTCCCCTGTCCTCTTCGTCAGCTTCGCACCTGTCCGTTCCCGAGAGCGATGAATTTGGTGGTGGTGAGCTCTTCGATGCCCATAGGGCCATAGGCGTGCAGACGGGACGTGGAAATCCCGATCTCAGCGCCGAGCCCCAGCTGCTGCCCGTCATTGAAGCGTGTGGACGCGTTGACCAGCACCAGGGAAGACTGTACTTCCTGCAGGAACCGGTGTCCCCGCGCAAAGTTTTCGGTGATGATGGCTTCGGTATGGTCCGAGCCGTAGGCTGCAATATGCCGGATGGCCTCATCCATGCTGTCCACCACTCGAACCGCTAAAATGAGATCCAGATATTCCGCATACCAGTCGTCTTCCGTGGCGGGGATGGCGTCGGGAAGAATCTCTCGCGTGCGCGGGCACCCTCGAAGCTCGACGCCGGCCTTTCGGAAAGATTCCGCCATGCGGGGGAGAAACGCTGGGGCGATTTCCTGGTGCACCAGGAGTGTTTCCAGCGCATTGCACGCGCTGGGGCGCTGCACTTTTCCGTTCAGTGCGATCTCTTCGGCCATTTCCAGGTTCGCCGAGGCATCGACGTAAAGATGGCAGACCCCTTTGTAGTGCTTCAGAACGGGCATGTGGGCATGCTCCGTCACGAAGCGGATGAGATCTTCCCCCCCGCGGGGGATCATGACGTCGATGTGCTCTTCCAATTTGAGCATGTCCAGGACAGCATCCCGGTCCGTCGTTTCCACCAGTTGGACCACCGTTTCGGGGAGCTCCGTCTCACGGAGCGCCGTCTGGAGAATCTTTGCCAGGCAGTGATTGGAATGAAAGGCTTCGGACCCGCCCCGGAGAAAAACGGCGTTGCCGGCCTTGATGCAGAGGGCTGCGGCATCCACGGTCACGTTGGGCCTCGATTCGTAAATGATGCCGATGACTCCCAGGGGAATCCGCATCCGCCCCACGCGCAACCCGTTGGGGCGAGTCCACATGCGCGTGATTTCTCCCACGGGATCGGGCAGCAGGGCCACTTCACGCAAACCGGTCATCATCTCATCGACGACCTTCGGAGTCAAGCGCAGCCGGTCCACCTTGGGCTTGGAAAGCCCCTTTTCCAGGGCCGCCTGGATGTCCTTTTCGTTGGCGGAAGCGATAGCCCGGCTTTCTCTCTCCAGGGCCACGGCCATGCGCTCCAGGACCTGACGCTTGACATCGCTGTTCACATTCGCCATTTGCCGGGCGGATTCACGCGCCCGCCTGCCCATCAAGAGGATTTCTTCACGCATCGGTTCCTCCCTCGATCGGTTCTTCTTCCATGCCTTCTCCAAAAAGCACAAAGTTGTTCCGGTGAATGACTTCATCCGAATGCCTGTAGCCGATGATGGCCTCGATCTCTTCCGTATGGTGACCCTTGATCTGCTGGATTTCTCCGGACTTGTAGTTGCTCAGACCGATGCCCACGACCGTTCCCGCCGTATCCAGGCAGCGCACGGGCGCCCCCACGCCAAAAGTCCCCCGCACTTCACGAACGCCGATGGGCAGGAGCGATTTGCCCCGCTTCTGCAGGGCCAGCACCGCACCGTCATCCAGGATGAGGTCCCCCGCGGGTTTGGGCAGATTGGCAAGCCAGAGCTTCTTACCCTGGTAGAGGCGCTTGCGCGGGAGGAAGAGCGTCCCCAGCTCCTCCCCTTCGAAAAGCCTCAAAAGAATGTCACGCTCTTTTCCCGGCGCGATGACCATGGGAATGCCCGAAGCGAGGCATTTCCTGGCGGCGTTGATCTTGCTCAACATCCCCCCGGTTCCCACGGCACCGGGCTGCGGCGTGGCGCAGGCAAGCACCTTCGCATCCACCCGGTACACCACGGGGATGAGGGACGCCGAAGCATTGAGGCGCGGGTCGCAGTCGTACAAGCCCTGAGTGTCCGTCAGGTTGATCACCAAATCCGCACCGATGAGTCCTGCGATCATGGCGGAAAGTTGATCGTTGTCTCCAAACTTGATTTCTTCGACAACCACCGTATCATTTTCATTGATGATGGGCAATATTCCCCAATCCAGCAAGGTTTCCAGGGTGTTGCGCGCGTTCAGGTAGCGGTGGCGGTGCGCCAGATCCTCACTGGTGAGGAGCAGTTGGGCCACCAGCAGCTCGTACTTGTCAAACGCCGCTTCCCAGGCCTCCATGAGCACGCCCTGCCCCACGGCGGCTGTCGCCTGTTTATGGGGAATGGTGCGGGGCCTTTCCGTGAGGCCTATTTTCCGCACGCCTGAAGCGACGGCACCCGAAGTGACGACAACAATTTCCCGATCCTTGTTTCTCTCCCGCAGTTCCGCCACCTGGTCGCTGAGGCGGTGCACCATGACCCGGTTCAAACCCTGGGGACCGGTCAGCACCGCACTTCCCACTTTGATGACCAGCCGCCGGCAGCTGCCGAAGAACGCCTTTCGATCCGTTAGATCCGACGTCACCTTTTATTCTCCTCCCCTTCCCTGGCGCCAGGCCACCTCGACCCCTTTTCCCGATGCACTCTCCCCGGCCTCGAAAAGCATCTGCGTCAAAAGCCGTACCAGGTCTTTGACTCCGTCTTTTCTGAGGGCGGAAATCAGAAAAAGCGGGTAGCCCAATCCAGCGTAGACCTCCGTGATCCTCTGGAGCTTTTCCGCCTCGGGAACCATATCCACCTTGTTGAGAACGATGATTTTCGCTTTTTTCAGGATGTCCCGGGAAAAACAGTTGAGCTCATTTTCGACTTCGTGGTAGGGCCGCAGGGGATCCGCTTCGGAGAGCTGCGAAACGTCCACGAGATGTACCAGGATGCGCGTCCTTTCGATGTGGCGGAGAAAACGGGTCCCCAGTCCCGCCCCCAGGTGGGCGCCTTCGATGAGGCCGGGGATGTCCGCCACCACAAAGGGCGGCGCCTCGCCGTACTGCACGACGCCCAGGTTCGGAACGAGGGTGGTGAAGGGATAGTCCGCGACTTTGGGCCGTGCAGCCGAAATGGCCATGATCAATGTAGACTTGCCCGCATTGGGCAGCCCCACGAGCCCCACGTCCGCAATGAGCTTGAGCTCCAGGATGAGCTCCCGTTCTTCCCCTTCCTGCCCTTCCTGGGCAAATCGCGGCACCTGCCGGGTCGAAGAGGCGAATCGCGCATTCCCACGCCCTCCCAGGCCGCCGCGAGCGGCGACCCAGCGCTGTCCCAGCTCCGTCAGGTCCGCCAGGGATTCCCCGCTGTCCACCTCCTTCACCACGGTGCCGAGAGGCACTTCCAGCACAAGGTCTTCACCGCTCTTCCCGTGTCGGTTCTGCCCCGAGCCGTGCTTTCCGGACCCGGCCTGAAAGAGATGCCGGTACCGAAAATCCAGAAGTGTATGTTTCCTGTCGGTGGCTTCCAGGACGACATCCCCGCCCTGGCCTCCATCGCCCCCATCGGGACCGCCTTTGGGGACATATTTTTCACGGCGGAAGCTCACGCACCCATGCCCCCCGTTCCCAGCCTTGAGCCGAATTTTCACTTCATCGACAAATTTCATGACGCATCACCATCTTCTCATATGAAACCAGCGGCACGCACGCCCACCGTCATGCCCCTAGGCGGATCCTGCCAAAGACCACCCTTCGCCACCCGCCTGTAGCATGTGACGTGACGGAGGGATGGGGAGGACGGACCTCTATTTCTTGCCTGGCGCCTGGGATCTTGATGCGGGCAGAACAGGGTTCGGACGGTCTTGGTAGCGAATCTGCAGTCGGGCTGCGAGAAGTTTTTGTGCCCATGGTCAGACCGCCACGCTGTGGAATCAGATCTGCGCCGCCGGCTTCCGGGTTGGGGAGGGAAAAAGGATACCGACCTTTTTCCTTCTCTTCCTTTTCGGGCAGGAAGAGAAGGAAAAAGATTCAAGGAGAAGAACAGCACGACCTTGAAATCTATTGCTTCCAGGGGATCTATGCCGGACCGCCTCCAGAGTTACGGGAAGGGAAAAGGGGTTATCCTTGAGCGGGAACGGGATAAACGCTGATCTTCTGGCGCGTTTTGTCCTTGTACTCGAACGTCACCACGCCGTCGATCAGGGCGAAGATCGTATAATCGCTGCCCATTCCGACATTCTTGCCCGGGTGAAAGTGGGTTCCCACCTGCCGCACCAGAATGTTTCCGGCCCGAACCAACTCCCCTCCGAACCGTTTGACACCACGCCGCTGGCCGGCGCTGTCACGGCCATTCCGGGAACTTCCGCCCGCTTTTTTATGTGCCATGGTCTATTCCTTCCATTTCGCTTGAAAGCGGCAGCTCATCTGCAGGAGAATCTGCAAAACGCCTAGGCCTGCTTTTCGATTCCGTCAATCCGCACCGCCGTAAAATACTGCCGGTGCCCCTGTTTTTTCTGATAATCCTTGCGGCGCTTGGACTTGAACACGACGATCTTGCGATGCCGCCCCTGCTCCACAATGCGGGCCTGGATGGCCACATTCCGCACCAAAGGCTGTCCCACCTGAACCTGCTCGCCGTCGGAAAACAAAAGGACCTCATCCAGGGTTACACTTTCGCCGACTTCGCCAGGGAGCTTTTCCAGCTTGAGCACCGCCCCGGGCGTGGCTTCGTACTGCCTGCCACCCGATTTGAAAATTGCATACATGGGGATATCCTCCAACCTTGTCTCTCTACCACTGCTCCGGTTTTCCGGCAGTACCTGCCATCAACTCGACAAAAAAAGCGGCCTTCCGGCCGCCCGAAGCGGATGGCGGAACCACACTGTCATCACATCGTTGCATAAATACCTTGCTTTAGGATCTGTTCCTGATATTCTCGCAACTTCTCGCATTCTTCCAGGCACTTGTTCTTGTCTTCGTTGGCACGATCACAAGTTATGCACGGGCTTTTGAGCATCCTGTTACCTCCTAAAAAATATTCAAGCGCTTTTATATAGTTGAGAGCTCCACCGGCTGTCAAGGCCTTTTTATAGAGCATGAATCGTGAAAGAAGACAACCCTCTGTCCCGGCCTGCCCCTTATATTTTGTGGCCTGTCGTCGTCCTGGGGATCGCTTCCATCTCCATCGCCTCCCTGCTGATCCGCCTGGCGGATGCCCCCGCCGTGACGATCGCCGCCTACCGCGTCACCCTGGCCGCTCTGGCGCTGAGCCCCGCGTTTCTGTTGGGCGCGCCCAAAACCCGCCGGCCCCGGGAGCCCAGGACGGTCAGGCTCACCCTCCTTTCCGGGGTCTTCCTGGCTCTCCATTTCGTCTTCTGGATCCACTCTCTCCAGATGACCTCCGTGGCCAGTTCCGCAACCCTGGTGAGCACCACGCCGCTCTTTTCCGCTGTCTTTTCATATGCCATCCTCAAAGAGCCCGCGGGACGCCGCCTCGTCCCCGGCATATTCTGCACGCTCCTGGGCAGCGCCTTCGTCGCCGGCAACGATTTCTCTCTTTCGAGGACGGCCCTGTGGGGGGATTTCCTGGCGCTGGCGGGAGCCTGGATGGCCACCGGCTACCTCCTGGCGGGGAGAATCGCCAGGCGATCTCTCGGGCTGACCGCCTACACCTTCGGGAGCTACGGCTCTGCGGGGACAATACTTCTCTCATTTTGTCTCCTGACAGGCAGCCCCCTGGACGGTTTTTCCACGAAGACATACACGGTGCTGATCCTGCTGGCCCTGGTTCCCCAGTTGATCGGCCATACCAGCTTCAACTGGACATTGAAATACCTCTCCCCCACCTCCGTAGCCGCCCTGATCCTGGGGGAGCCCATTGGGGCCACCCTACTCGCCGCCGTTTTCCTGGGAGAAACCGTGTCCCCCCTGAAGGGAATAGGGCTCGCCGTATTGTGCACCGGCATTGTTTTGAGCACACAACCACCGGCTGCTCCGACCATCTGTGAAGACGTGCCGGCCGACGCCGCCGGAGGAATATCCCCGTGCAATTCCTCCGGAGTTGAAGTTGACAGTCTCGCAGAAAAAAAGTAGTTTCAACCTTCGAATGCGAGAGGCTAAACGGTCGGTAATTTGCTTTTTACACTGAAAACAGGTGAAACATGTTCGTAATCAGCAATCTCTTCAGCGCATTGGCCACAATCCTCCACATTGTTCTCAATGGCTACATGTGGATCATCGTTGCGCGGGCCATCCTGTCATGGGTAAATCCGGACCCCTATAATCCCATTGTCCGTTTTCTCTACAGCATAACGGAGCCCGTACTTTTGACGATACGGAGGCGGCTGCCCGTCAACTTCGGCGGAATCGATTTCTCACCCATGATCGTACTGCTTGCCATCGTTTTCCTGGATAATTTTGTGGTGGGAACCCTGGCTCAGTTGGCCGTGAGACTTGGGATCTAGCCCGTCGGGGAGCAGCAGCGTTATGGCATGGGATACGGTTGAAATACAGCACAGGCGTTTTCGCACCCGCTGGATGGGCCTGGACCCCCGGGAAGTGGAAACCCTCGTTCAGCAGATGGCCGAAGAAACACAGCGCATCAAGCTGGAAAACGCCGCATTGCGCAAAGATCTTCAAGAACGCGATGAAGAGCTCAAGGAATACAAAGGGCGCGAGAAAGCGATCCGCAATGTCCTCATGACGGTCCACAAGAGCGCCGAGCAGATCAAGGAAAGCGCGGAGAAGGAGGCGAAGCTCATCGTGGCCCAGGCGGAGCTCAACGGCGAGAATATCCTGAGGGAAGCCAACGAGCGCCTGACGCGGCTCCATGCAGAGATCAACGAATTGAAGCGCCACCGCATGCAGCTGGAGGCAAAGCTGCGATCCGTCCTGGAATCGTATCAGCAGCTTCTTGATATGGAAAAAGGGGATGAAGACGAGTTGGAGCAACCGAACAAAGTGACACTCTTGAGCCGATGAACCCGGCACCGACACATGGGGAAAAGATGACGATCAGCAAAGAGTTATTGGATATTTTGGCCTGTCCCAAGTGCAAGGGATCCATTATCCTGACGGAAGCCGGGGATGGATTGATCTGCAACCAGTGCAGGCTGCTCTATGAAATTCGGGACGGGATCCCCATCATGCTCATCGATGAGGCCAAGCCGCTGCAAGACTAAGGTCCTTCTGAATGCACAACCCTTTGCAACTTTCGCGGGAACAAAAGAAGCATCTCCTGGAAGCCATTGAACGCTTTCCCCGCTGCCGCATCCTGGTGGCGGGCGATCTCATGCTGGACCGCTTCATCTGGGGAGAGGTGCACCGGATTTCGCCGGAAGCGCCGGTACCGGTCGTGGAAGTCCGCGAAGAAACCCAGCTTCTGGGGGGAACGGCCAATGTGGTCCATAACGTGGCAGCGCTCGGCGGCAAGGCGGCCGTGGCGGGAGTCATCGGCGACGACTTGGCAGGAGAGGCCCTCACCCGGCTGCTGCAGGGCATTCATGTTCCCACCGAGAGCCTCATTGTCGAACCGGACCGCCAGACCACCCTTAAAACACGCATCATCGCTCAAAATCAGCAGGTGGTCCGGCTGGACCGCGAATGCAAAAGCCCGCTGCAGAAGGAATCCGTTCGGCGCATCCTGGCCTACATCGAAGACAGCCTGGCCCAGACGGACGGCATCATCATTTCGGATTACGCCAAAGGCGTCGTCTCCCCGGAATTCATGGACGCGCTGCGATCCATTACGGCCGGAAGCGACCTGCCCGTCATCGTGGACCCCAAGGTGCAGCATGCCGACCTCTACCGGGAAGTCACCATGATCACTCCCAACCACCACGAAGCGTCACGCATGAGCGGAGTGGACATTCGCGATGAGCAGACACTCATCGAGGCGGGACGGAGCCTCCTGGACCGGCTTCAATGCCGAACAGTCCTCATCACGCGCGGGAAGGAGGGCATGAGTCTCTTCCACCGGGACGGGCGGGTGATCCACATTCCCACGGTGGCCCGACGCGTCTTCGATGTGACGGGAGCGGGAGACACGGTCATCGCGGCTTTGACTCTGGGCTATGTGGCGGGCTTATCCATGGTGGATTCGGCCCTGCTGGCCAATCTCGCCGCCGGGATCGTGGTGGGCGAAGTGGGAACGACCGCTGTTTCAGCCCGCCAGCTCCAGGCCATACTGGAAGATAGACCATGAGTGAGCCCAGGCCACCTCTGCCGGCGAAGCTCATCATGGGGTTTCTCTTCCGTGATTTTCAACTGCAGTGCCAGGTGCTGGAACGTTTGACCCTGGAATACGGCCCCATGGATTTTCTGACGGAACCTGAGCTTTTTACATATACTCAGTATTACGAACGGGAAATGGGCCCCGGAATCCATCGCCAGACGGGCAGCTTTCTCCATCTGGTTCCCGTGGAAGCCCTGCCGGCCATCAAACGCTTCACCAACGCCCTGGAAAAAGAGAGTGCGCCGGAAGGAAAGCGCGGGATCAATGTCGATCCCGGGCTCCTCAGTGAAGAGCGCCTCATCCTCGCAACGGGAAAGAACTACACGCACCGCGTCCACCTCCAGAACGGCGTTTACGCCGATTTGACCCTCATCTACCAGGGAGGGGCCTATCAGCCGCTTCCCTGGACCTATCCCGACTATCAAAATCCGGCGCTGCGCCATTTCCTGGGTATCCTGAGGATGAAGCTCGCCTATCAGCGGAGCGGGCGGTTGCCCCGCAAGTACTTCCCAAAAGGAGAAACTTCTTGATCTGCAGCATGACCGCCTTTGGGCGAACTCAAAAAGAAGCAGGCGGCTATTCCATCACCGTGGAAATCCGCACCCTCAACGGCCGTTACCTGGACATCGTCCTGCGGCTGCCCAAGAACTACCTGGAGCTCGAGGAGCCCCTTCGGAAGCAGATTTCCCAGGCGGCGCGGCGCGGCCGCATCGAAGTTTTTGTCCAGATAGAATCCACGGAAATCGAGCAAAAAGCTCCCCGTCTCGACATCCCCCTGGCCCGCTACTACTGGGGACAGCTGCAGGAGCTGCAGCGGGAGCTCCCGGGGATCGATCCTCCCAAATTGAAGCATCTTCTCAGCATTCCCTACATTTTCGAATCGCGCAAAGTCGAGGGAGACCGGGAATCTCTGCGCAGTATCCTTTCCGAAGCCGTTGCGGAAACTCTGAAGCAGGTGCACGACATGCGGTGCCGCGAAGGGGAAGCCCTCCTGCAGGACTGCCTGGACCGCCTGAAAATCCTGCGGCAGGACCTGTCCGTCATCGACAGCCGCAAGGACCTCATCCTGGAAGAATACCAACAGAGGCTCCGGGATCGGATCCAGGAACTGCTCGGAGAAGTGCAGGTGGACGAGAACCGCATTCTGCAGGAGGCGGCGTGCTCGGCGGAACGGGCGGACATCAACGAGGAAATCGTTCGTTTGAAGAGCCACTTCCAGCAGATGGAGGCAATGCTGACCGCTCCCGGGGAAGCGGACGGAAGAAAGCTCGACTTCCTCACCCAGGAATTGCACCGGGAAGTCAATACCATCGGCTCCAAAACCGGTGATCTGGAGGCCCTGCAGGCGGTCGTCCGCATGAAGAGCGAGATCGGCAAACTGAAGGAGCAGGTTCAGAACGTGGAATAGCGCCAACCCGGGCGGCCCGTCTCGACGGTGACGCCACGACCTTTCCAACGGACGGTCAGCACCTGCCGGAAGGAAACAACAACCGGCACCCGCAGGAAAGGTTCAGACGATGCAACACAAGCCAAAGTGAGGGTTTTATGGAAGTAAAATTGCTGAACATCGGTTTCGGAAACACCGTGCTCGCCAATCGTGTCGTCGCCATCGTGTCGCCGGCATCGGCCCCCATGAAGCGGCTCAAAGAAGACGCCAAGCTGGCCAATAAGCTGGTGGATGCCACCATGGGGCGCCGGACGCGATCCATCATCATCACGGACAGCGACCACGTCATTCTCTCGGGCGTTCAGGCCGAAACCATCGCTCAACGGCTCCTCACGGATACCAGCCCGAAAGACGCCAACACTCTCAAAGCGGAAAAAGAATAGGACCATGCCTCCACAAGATCAAAGGGGTCAGCTCTTCGTCATTTCCGCTCCATCGGGGGTCGGCAAGACCACCATCATCCGCTCCATCCTGTCGGAGGGGGCTTCCCTGCGTTTTTCCGTCTCCTGCACGACCCGCCTGCCTCGGCAGGGTGAAATCCCCGGCAGGGACTATCACTTCCTGAGCCGGGAAGAGTTCGAAAGCGGGATACAGGCCGGTCGCTTCCTGGAATGGGCCCACGTGCACGGGAAGTACTACGGGACGGACGGGGAGCAGATCGAGGAATGGCTCATCGACGGAGAGGACGTGCTCCTGGACATCGATGTTCAGGGGGCCCGCCAGGTGCGCTGTGCCCATCCTCAGGCCCACACCATCTTCATCCTGCCTCCCTCCCTGGAAGCATTGGAAGAGAGGCTCCGAGGCCGGGGCACCGAATCGCGGGAGCAAATGGCCACACGGCTGGCCGCCGCCAGGAGGGAAATCCAGGAGGCTCACTGGTACGATTACATTGTCGTGAACGACGTCGTCCAGGAGGCCGCCGCGGACCTGCAGGCTATCTTCCGTTCCTGCCGCTGCCTGAGGAGGCTTCAGCTGGAGAGAGTGAGACCCTACCTCATCGCCCATTGACTCAAACAATTGCCCGCCTCACGCTCCATCACAAAAGGGATTCCAGCACCATGCCCTCTCCAGGGAAGGAAAAGCACAAGACATCAGGCGGTGGAGGACACCGGCAGGAAAGTCGGTCGCGCGCACCTCAAGAATTGTGGATCTCGGGAATCAATCCGGTGCGGGAAGCCCTCCGGGCGGATCGCATGATGATCCGGGAGATGGTCCTGGCCCGGTCGGATCAGAGGGGCCGGGAGCTCATGGAATGGGCCGCCGGTAAGAACATTCCCTGGAGGCAGGTCAGCCGGGAATTCCTTTCGGGGCAGGTCGGGCACGAGCACCACCAGGGGATAGCCGTCCTGGCGGGCGAATACCCTTACGCCTCCCTGGAATCGATGCTCGAAGCGCCGCCCCGGGAACGGGAGCCCCTCATCGTCCTCGATTGCATTCAGGATCCCCAAAACCTGGGGGCTCTCCTCAGAAGCGCCTGTTTCCTCGGTGCAAAGGGCATCGTGCTGCCCGCCGATCGCTCAGCCAGGGTCACGGCGGCGGTTGTCAAGGTCGCTGCTGGGGCCACATCCTACCTGCCCATTGTACAAGCCACCAACCTGGCGCGGGCATTGGACGCCATGAAAGCATCCGGACTCTGGATCGTCGGGCTGGATGTGGGAGGGACCCAATCCATTTATGAAGCGGACCTGACTCTGCCTCTCGGCCTGGTGGTGGGAAACGAGCAGAAAGGGCTGCGTTCCCTCGTGCGCAAGCACTGTGACTTTCTGGTGCAAATTCCAGCCCTGGGGGCCATTCAGTCCCTCAATGCCGCCACCGCCGGCGCCGTGGCACTGGCGGAAGTCCAGCGGCAGCGCCTCATGAAGGGAAAGTAGCTGCTGCCGGGGTTTTGCACAACCTGACCCAGTCGCGGCAGCGCCTCATGCGGGGAAAGCAGCCCTGCTCCCAAACAGGGCCGTGCCGACGCGAATCAGCGTCGCTCCCTCCTCGATGGCGACTTCAAAGTCATGGCTCATGCCCATGGAAAGCTCCGTCAACAATTCGGGGTGCGGAGCCTCCTGCCGCAATTCTCCCAGGAGCCTCCGCAGCATCTGAAAATAGGGGCGAACGTCTTCAGGATTTTCCAAATAGGGAGGCAGGGTCATGAGGCCCCGCACCTCAAGCCCTTCGTACTGGGCAACCGCCCGGAAGAGCTGCAGCAGTCCTTCAGGAGAAACCCCGCTTTTGCTGACCTCATCCCCGACATTCACCTGGATGAGAACCGGTATCGTTCTCCCCCGTTTGAGCACCTGCCGGTTCAGCTCCTTGGCCAGGCTATCCCGATCCACCGTCTCCACCCAGTCGCAGCAATCCGCAGCCACTCTGGCCTTGTTGGACTGCAGATGACCGATGAAATGCCAGCTGATCTGCATGCCTGAAAAGGCTTCGATCTTCCCGGCGGCTTCCTGGATATAATTTTCGCCGAGAATCGTGATCCCGGCCTCAACCCCTTCCCGGACACGGTCCACGGGAACGGTCTTGGTCACCCCCACCAGGCGCACTCCCCCGGGATCGCGGCCGGACCGCAGGCAGGCGGCCTCCATGCGGGACCGTATGTCGGCAAGATTTTCAGCAATGGTGCTCATAGTCCTTCATTCCTTTTTCACGTGGCAGAAGCAGCCGGCGCGATGACTCCGTTTGCCGTGAGATCCTCCAGGGTTTCGCACAGGGGAAGCCCCACCACGTTGGTGTAGGACCCCTCGATGGACCGCACGAGAAAGGCCCCCATTCCCTGGATGCCGTAGGCCCCGGCTTTGTCCATGGGCTCCCCGGTGGCGACGTAGGCAGCGATTTCGGCGGCATCCAGGGGCTTGAAATGCACGAGCGTCCGGATGGAGCGGACGTGGACGAAATGCCTCAGCCCATGCACGAGACAAACGCCGCTGATGACTTCATGCCTCCGGCCCGACAGTTGCCGCAGCATGCCGACTGCGTCATCAACGTTTTGCGGCTTTCCGAAAATCGTCCCTCCCAGCACGACGATCGTATCGGCAGCCAGGACCCAGCGGTCCGGAAACTGTCGGGAGACAACCTGCGCCTTTTCTTTCGCCCACCCCTCCACCAGGGTTCGGGGAGCTTCCCCTTCCCCGCCCGTTTCGTCGATTTCGCTGGGAACGACCTCGAAGGAAAGCCCCATGGCGGTGAGCATTTCCCTTCGGCGGGGCGAGGACGAAGCCAAAACCAGGGGGTGCAGGTTGCGAAAGAGGGCTTTTCCCCCGGTTTCTGAGGGGCTCATGCGGACACCCATCGCGAGGATTGGGTCTCTTCCATCCGAAACACTCCATGCGCATTGCGGGTGGTCTGCCGGGCGACCTCTGTCAGGGAAGCGCCCCGCAGTTCGGCCACCTTTTCAGCGGTGTGAAACACGTAGGACGGCTCATTGGGCTTTCCGCGGAAGGGCACGGGAGTCAAATAAGGAGCGTCCGTTTCCAGGAGCAGGCGATCGAGGGGAGCCCGGCGCACGACTTCCTGCAGCTTGGTCGCTTTGGGAAAGGTGACGGTGCCGGGAACCGACAGATAGAACCCCAGATCCAGGCATCGCCGTGCAATCGCCCAGTCGCCGGAAAAGCAGTGGAGAACCACACCCTGGAGCGATCCCACGTAAGTCTTGATGATGGACATGAAATCGTCATAGGCGTCGCGGATATGAAAAACGACAGGGAGACCGACTTCACAGGCCAGTTCCAATTGGCGGTGGAGGCATTCCCTCTGGAGCGGTCGCGGTTGACGATCGCGATAGTAGTCGAGCCCGATTTCTCCCACAGCCAGGACCCGGTCTCGACGAGCCAGATCCCGCAGGCGATCCAGGGAACGCGGATCGAGATCGAAGGCATCGTGGGGATGGATACCCACCGTGGCGTAGAGCTCGGGACGGCTTTGAGCCAGCTCCACGGCTTTGGCGCTGGAAGGAAGGTCTATTCCTATGGTGATGATTTCAGCGACCCCTTTTTGGGCGGCACGGGAAAGGACCGCCTCCAGGTCTGAAAACTCCGGAAAATCCAGGTGTGCATGTGTATCGATGAGTGCTTCCAAGACGTCTCTTTCTTCTGGGAGCCCCTTCCTGCTTCAACTTACCTGAAAGATAAAGGTGTCATGACGGGTGAGTGGTGCCACCCAATAGCGTTGACTTAACCCACTTCCGTTATTCCGGAGAAAGCCGGGATCCAGGAAGATGAAGACAGTCTGGACCCCGGCTTTCACCGGGGTGACGTTGAGTCAACAACATTGGCGGTACCCCCCATGACCCTTTCCCCGGCAAGCACATCGGGGCCAATGTTCAACAAATGGCGAGCAGGCGTGCGTCCGCTTTTTGCCTTGCCCGCCTTTCCATCTCCATCTATAATGCGGGTCGTTTCAAAAGGAGCGACCCTTCGAGATTTCTAACGATAACCCATGAACCGACGGGACTGTTCTTTATGCAAAAGACCCTCATTTCTTTTATACTCGCCGCCCTATTTACCATGGTTCTGACATGTCAGGCAAGCTGGGCCGCAAAAGCTTACATCACCGATCCCCAGGATGTGCCCTTGCGGGCAGCCCCCGGGAAGCAGAAGAAGATCCTCGTGAACATTCCGTCGGGTGCCGGCGTGGAAATCCTGAAGGGCGAAGAATGGACGCTTGTGCGTTACACGCAGGCATCGGGCACTCCCCTGAACGGCTGGGTCCCCACAGCCGCACTGGGAGCCCGCCCCCCTGAGGCACAACTGACGAAGGAGCTTGAAGAGGAAAATACTCTCTTGAAGGAGAGAGTTGCCTCCCTGGAACGGGAAAAAACCGAGCTGGCACAAAAGCAGAATGACGTGGCAACGAAACTGAGCAAGGTGGAGCATGCCTACGATTCGCTCAAGACCGGCTCGACAGACTATTTGAAGCTGAAGGAGCAGTACGATTCCGCCAAATCGAACCTGGAAAGTGCCCAGGAGGAATTTCAGACCCTCAAGCAGGAGAACGACAGCCTAAAGCTTTCCCAGCGCATCAAATGGTTTGCAGCAGGAGGAATGGTCCTCCTCGCCGGATGGTTCATCGGATGGATCACTGGCCGCCAGGGAAAAAAACGCCGCTCCAATTACTTCTTTTAGGGTGTGTGAAGGCTGGGGAGGCGAGACGACAAAAAATTATAATCTATTGCTTTTAATAGAAATATTCTATCGGCATCCCCAAAGGTCACCCGATGGAGTTTTATTGACAGCCTGACGCGCCCTATGCTATTGACAGGCTGGTCCTGCTGAAAAGCCCCCGTAGCTCAGGCGGATAGAGCACAAGATTCCTAATCTTGGTGCCACAGGTTCGAGTCCTGTCGGGGGCACCACAAATTACAAGGGGTTACGAGAAATCGTAGCCCCTTCGTTTTTGTTTGAAATATCAGGGGACGCCCTTAATTCGTTAATTTGACATATCGGAAAGACGGGCTGGTCCTGACATAAGTTAATAAATTAAGGGCGTCCCGTATGGTTCCGGTTTTCGCTGGTATAAAGATCTAAGAATATTATAAAATATATTGAACTACTTAAGTTTAGCTTTTTGTACCAAAAAAGACTCCCCGCCGATTTGCAGAAAATCTTCGCTCATCGTCCCATTCCTTGACCCTGTCGATATTACTCTAGGGCGTCCAAATTGAATCTCGATTGTTGCCGGTTTTTTCACCCTCCAGAGCCCGGAGGGCTCACAGCTATTAGCGGGGGGTGAGGCCTTAAGGCCGATACCCCCGGTTAAGAATGAATAAGAATGAAAAAGAAGGAAACGACCCTGGAGGGGTCGCAGAATGCCCTTGCTGGCACCCCTTCAGGGTGCATGATCATGCTACCAGCCTACCGGTGGTATCGCCTTTGCTGGCTCAACCACCGGCTAATGGCTGTGATCCCTCCGGGATCAGGAGGGCCAAGAACCGGGCAAGAAATTCGGGCGATTTTGCCCCTTTTTGGACGCCCCAATATTACTCCCAATACTCCGCAGGATGTGTTGATGTGACTATTCATAGCATATCATCCAAAGACGGAACTGCTGAAGAACAAAAAACTTATACTCAGAGAATTAAACGTTGAAAAATGGTCAAGTTGCTTTTATACTTTAGATATGTTGCAAGCTATCTTTAGGCTCAATGCATCGAATCAACAGAGCACACAAACGCAAGGGCATTTTGTTCCATTTACAGGAGCAGATTAAAATTCGCCCCAAAATTTATCCAACAGCGAAGATGGACTAAATAGTTGTTTTATGTGGTTCATTGACTGGACTCCCCGGCCAATGAGGGCCGGAGGAATCAATTTTTCTGTTCGTGCGCTATGTGGTTCAGAAAAAATCGAGTTTCACGTTACCGTCATTTTACGTGAGGGGAAGGCGCTTGTGTAACTCTCCCTAGTGAGGGACTGAGCACGAGCTTGCATGACCCGCACATTTCCAGGAATGGCCGACAGGTGGCATAGGAGGTAACGACATATGAGCGACATGATGAAATCACCTGAGCCCCTCTATGAGCTCGAACGGAAGTTTAACAAGCAAGACACTTCCTCCCCACCGCAGTTTGGTGTTTGCCTTTCCGGCGGTGGACATCGATCCGCGGCGTTCGCGATGGGCGTGCTCCGTGCTTTGCACGAACGTGAGCTTCTGCGCAATGTCGATGTGATCTCTGCCGTATCGGGGGGCTCATATGCCTTGTCATGGCTCCTGTTGCAGCCTTACTATCACAAAGTCTCCAAGGATGGCCTCGAGACGTTTCAGGGGGAGATGCTCGATTTTGGAGGGCCTTTTCAGCGATATCTTGAAGAGAATGCAAAACTTCTTGGAGTCCAGCATTGGTCGGAACTTTTCGCAAAAGTGCTCTTACTTTTGCCTATCGATGCAGTATGGAACAATGTGCTACGTATAATACCCACTAATAATGCGGCTCTGCTCAACAAAGGGAATATATCTCGCAACCTATATTGCAAAGGTATACAAAAAGCCTATCAGCTACCCCCCCCCCAGTGCAGACAATCAGGCTTCCGCCAGTAAGCCATCTTCTGATGAAATACAGGCCAGAATAATCCTCGACCTGACATGCCACGACCTGACACCCGTGACGTTTCCAAGATTAAGCGATTTTGCACGCGGGATTGGACTCCCAAGCTTCGTCATCAATACCACGGTCGTCCCGCCCTCCCGCGACGCTCGTGTCCCCATGCGGCAGCGAATTTTCGAACTTGGCTCAATAGGCTTCGGGTCGGATTCGTGCGGCTATCTCACATGGAACAAAACCGAGAGATTCGGCAGGGATCATGGAGATCCATGGAAAATTGGCGGGTTTTGGAAGTGGTTCAAATTGAAGCACAAGCCTGGAGAGGAAGAAATGCTTGATGATTTATTAGGGTCGCCTTATGCCACAATCCGAAACTTTAACGTCGCTTCGGCCATGTCGGGCGCAATCCTCAGCGCTGGTAACATTGAAGAAGGATGGAAAAGCCGGTTGCTGCAACTCTTGAATCTGGAGAACGATTACGCGGTGCCATGTCCGGCGAAGCGGCAGGACGTAGTCTGGCTGAGTGATGGAGGGTATTCCGACAATCTTGGCGCTTACGCCCTCCTTCGCCGCAAATGCCGGACGATCCTGATAGTCGATGCGGGGTATGATCCCCCCGACAAATCATCTGGTTTGTATAAATTTGATTCGTATAACAATCTAAAGCAAGAAATGGAGAAGGATCGCGACCTCGGCATCGAAATCAATGTACCCATTGACGCATTCACTTCCGACAAGCCAATCATGGAGGGGGTAACAACGGAAAACGGCAAGCCCTATGGTAAGATTTTATACATCAAGCTCTCGAAGCATGACAGCTTGCTGAGGGATCAGGCGGAGACCATCAATGCATACGCTAAGAAAGACGACAAGACAAAAAGAGAGTTCCCCCACGAGTCCACTGTCGACCAGTATTTTGATGAGGATCAGTTTAAGGCATACCGAGCACTTGGTTACGCCATCACGCGAACTTTGCCAAATAACGTAGTTATTTAAAAATCTTATAGTAGAGGGCGACGCAACCACATCTTTGGGCCAATTTCCGATCCTTTTCGGTCCACCCCTTTCTTCAGCGTTGGGAACGAGCCCTCTTTTGACTCTGTGCCTCGGACACGGGCGTGAGTCTTCAATCCGGGCTTACAGGCTCAATCTCCTGAAGTGGAACAAGGCAGCCAAGGCACGATCTTATAACTACCACAGCGAGCAAAGCCTTTTCATCCATGGGAGACCGCAGGCCAATTGGCGGCATCCCAAGTGTTTTTCCCAAGTACGTGAGGATGAGGCCTTCACACCTGGCAAGGGTAAGCCAATGGGTGCTCGACAACACAACGACGAAGCGGATACTGCCTGGCTCCTTCTTCATGCAGTTTCTCCTTCCTTTGACGGCTCATGTGCCGCACGCAGCCATGAGCGACTGCTTTCAACCCCTATCGGCAAAATCGCAAAATGGCATTTGCTCTCAATCCACCTTCTACGCAGGAGTGAGCGATGGACAGCGACACCACACAACTCGCCGCACAGAATCAAGGGAGTGATGCAATTCAACAAGTCTCACTGGCCTGGTTGGCCTTGGTCTGTGGCGCCATCATGCTGAGTTTGCTGGGCTTTGCGCAGGCTCTGCGACTGCCGGGCGGGTACGGGGTCGAGGATGTGCTGGGCTGGAGCAATGCGGATTCGGTGAAAGCCGCGGTCGGCTATTGGGGTGAAAATGCGAGAGACATTATGGGCATGTCCATTTCACGCCGGCATATCGCAGCCATCTACGTACTCCTGGACACCTTTCTGTTCATGCCGCTGTATGGTGTCTTGATTCTGGGGGCTGGCCATCTATTGGCCAGGGAACTGGACGGCGGTACGGACCAGGAGCGCCCGTGCTTGCTGACCCTCTTGACGGCTGTGCTGGTCTTTCTGCCGGTGGGGCTGCTGCTGGCGGCCGACGCGGTTGAAAACTACGGCGGCGCAAGGCGCATAGGGATAAGCGGGTGGCTGTACGCAACGACACTGCTTTTCGGCACAGCGCTGGGTGTGGCGTTGGGCTGCTGGCGCCTGGCCAACTCCAATAATTGGCTGGATCGGGGCCGAAGCTGGACTTCCTGGACCGTGATCACCGGCCTGCTGTTGGTGGTGCCTGTAGTGGCCTATTTCTGCCCCTTTCAGGTTCCGGCAGCCGACTGGTGGGGTTTCTGGGCACATCGCGGGAAGGGTTGGCTTCTGCTTGGGGCGTTGCTCCCTTTGCTGGTTGGGGGGACGATTTGGCTTTTCGGCCTGGAACTGGACACGACAAGTAAAAAACATGCCGGCCGCGTGGCGAGAGTCCGCGGGGCGGCCGGCATCATCTGGCGGAGCCGTTATGTGCTCGTGGCTCTGGGCCTTTTCGGCGGGCTGTCGCTGGGGATGGACCAGTGCCGCGACGTGATTCTAGGCCTGGCCCGCTCGCCGCTGAAAGACCTGTCCGAGCTGAAGGGGTGGTGGTTACCTGTGGTGCAGATCATGACAGCGCTGGCCAATGCGCTGTTCGTGTATTCCTGCTGGTTGTGGACCCGGCTGGTCTGCCGCGTGCATGGGCCTGGCGATGTCGAAGACCTGGAGATTCTGATAGCAGAGGACCCGGAGCGCTTCAAAGCTCTCCACTGGCTGAACCGGTTTGCCCGCGCGTGGGCTCGTTTCCTGTCGATCTTGCCGCTGCTGTTTACGTATGCGCTGACGGCCTATGCCCTGAGCGACGCCATCCTCGACGCAGCCGCTATGGGAGGGGTTGCGCCAGGCAAAGACATTCCGACCCTCACCGAGACCTGGATCATGCTGGTGCTGTTCGGTGGCGCCACGGTAGGACTGGGCGGATTCTTCCTCTGGGTGCGGGGTCGACCGGGATTGGGCGACTATGAGCATTACAACCGCGAGAAGAGCGTTTACAAACTGCTGCACTCCCAGGAAACTCCCCCCGTTAAAAAGAACGAAAAGGACTTGGCGCATCGACTGCGCAGGGGGCTGAGCTGGATGACGCCGACCCGGTTGCCGTTGGTGGCGCTGGGCCTGATGGTGGCCATCCGCTGGTTCATGGCGCTGTGGCCGGACACTACCGCTCAGGCCCCTGCGGCGTTGGCGCTGATGGCGCTTGTCCTGATCTGGTGGCTGGGCGTGCTGGGGGCCTTGTCCCTGGCGGAGCACGCCCAGGCTCGCCCCTGGGTGCTTCTGGCCGTGGCGGTGATGGGCCTCGTCGCCTTTCTTGGATGGAGCGAGAACCACCTGCTGCCCCTCGCGCTCCCGCGGGTCGACGAAGCGGCGCTGGCTCAGCTTCGCCTGCACAATGCGTCGCTGCTGACTCTGCTCGCGCTGCTCGCGGCCCTGCTGTGGTGGCTGTTCACCGCCCATGGCGACAGGCTGCCCGACTGGCTAAAGTCTGGCTGGATAAAATTCATCGGTATGCTGGTCGCTCTCGTGATTGCGATGCTGGGGCTGCATGGCTTTGATCGGGCCGTGCCGGGGGCTAAAGGTGACGCCTGCCGAGCGCCTGGTGCGAACCGTCCCACTCTCGATTTGGCCCTTGAAGACTGGGTGAAGCAGTTGCCGGAAAGTCGAGAGCCGGAAAGGGTATTCCTGGTGGCCAGCGAAGGGGGCGGTATACGCAGCGCCTATTGGACGGCGCAGGTGCTGCGTCAGTTACGCCGCAAATTCAAGAACTTCGACCGCCGCACCTTCGTGATCTCCGGCGTATCCGGCGGTGCGGTGGGTGCGGCCGTCTACAGTGCTTGCCTCCGCAAGGGAGGCGCCGGCCAGACCGACGAGTTCCTGCAGGAGTGCCTGTCCGACGGCTTCAGCCGGATGGATGCCTTGACGCCGCTGCTCGCCGCATGGTTGTTCGAGGACAGCCTTGCGCGCCTGCTGCCGACGTCGCTGGACAAGTGGTGCCGGCAGCCCGGCTGCGGACATATGAGCCGTGCACTGGGCTTCGAGCGTGAATGGCTGCGCGTTTTCCCGGACTTGGCCGAGCCGTTGTATTCCCGCGGGAAGGGCCTGCCGCACCTGCTGCTCAACAGCACCTGGGTTGAAACCGGCGAACTGGCTGTGGCCGGCACGATCAAGCTGGATGAAGCGCACTTTCCAGGCGCGCGCGACGTGCAGAAACGACTGGGCGCTGATCTCAACCTGATGGCCGCTGCGCATGTGGCGGCCCGTTTTCCTTACATCAACCCGCTCGCAGGGGTGCAACCCGAATCGGTGAAGTTGCAGGGTCATTTGGCCGATGGCGGCTACTTCGACAACAGCGGCGCCGTCAGTGTGGCGCACGTGTGGCGGGCGATGAATGGATTGCGGTCGCTGGATCGAAATCAATGGGGGGCGACACTGCTGCTGATCCGGAACGGTGTGAAAAAGGCTGCCTGTGAAAACGTGCCCGACGATGGGCCGCCAGAGGATTGCATCGTGCCCGGGCGCCGGAGCCTTACAGACCCGGCCGAGTTGAACAAACCGGTCAGCCGCCGCAGCTGGAATCTGTACGCTGACGCGCTGGGACCGGCAGTTGCCGTCTTGAACGTCTCGGGCACCGGCGCCAATGGAAGGCGCGCCGTTGCGCAATTGAGCGCAGAGATCGAAGGAAATGCACCCTTGATCGATCAGTACCTGGAAGTGCCGGACTATGCGGATTTTTTACGCAGTTTGGCCTTCGAAGGGAATGTGCTCCTCATCGACCAGTACCTGGAAGAGGCATTGGCTCCTCTCGGCTGGTACCTCTCACCGCAGGCCCGTGAGGCGCTGGACCGGCAGGCCGATCGCATGGCGCGCGAGCTGCCGTGTTACTGAGCAGCGTTACAAACCAATGCATGTCCGAAAGGCTCGTTCGTTATTCCGGCCTTGATCCGGAATCTGGAAGAGCTGCTGGATGCCGGCTTTCGCCAGCTTGACGAAATGGAAATGGGCGCCCCTTTCTGTGGAGCTCTGCGGGGGAAGCATAAAGCTCTGGGAAAAAGTGGAGCCAGTAGCGGTGAAAGTACTCGAAGATCCCCTTATGCGTATCGATACCGAGGAACTCACCGACAACTTCCATCGTGATCACTTCCGCATCACTCAATGCAGGCTCAGATCCCCGGCTACGGAGTCCTTTACCTTGAGAGATGGCCTTGAGGTGATCATCTACACAACAGTACCTTCGATGATAGACTTTTTCATGGACAGTGTGGCCTCTCCTTCCTTTCTCGATCTCTCTAAGAAGAGGTTAATAACTTCTCCTCGAGAAAGGAAAGGCCTGCTGTCAAAAGTTGCACATGGGGTAAATTAAGAGCGTCCCACTTTGTTTCTGCCGCACCATCCCCACCGATGCCTGCAGCGTTAGCCCCTCCAGTCCATCGTTGACATAACGTTCAATACGGGGTTATTATGTAATTACATTTTAGCAGGAGGATTATCTGATGAAGACCCGTTTAGTTCGTATTGGGAATTCCCGTGGCATCCGACTGCCAAAGGCACTGATTATTGAAGCTGGGCTGACAGACGAGGTAGAGTTGCATGTAAGGGATGGAGCCATAGTGATCGAGCGTGCTTCCATACCACGGGCTGGGTGGGCTCAAGCTGCCAAAGAAATGCACGAACGAGATCAAGATCAACTATTGGACCCTTCTGATTCGACCCGATTTGAAGAAGAGGAATGGGAATGGTAGCGGGTGGAGATATTCGCAGAGGTGATGTATTCCTGATCAGCCTCGACCCTACTCGTGGGGATGAGATCCAGAAGACCCGTCCTTGTGTTATCGTCTCACCGGACGAGCTCAATGCCAACTTGCGAACATTTATTGTAGCCCCTCTTACCACCGGAGGTCATCCCTATCCCTTTCGCGTGGTCTGCAAGTTCCAGGGCCGTTCAGGCCACATAGTTCTTGACCAGATTCGCACTGTTGATCGTGAGCGCCTTGTACGGCGACTTGGAAGACTCGCTCCCTCTACCCTTGCGCATGCTTTGGCAATTTTGCAGGAAATGTTCACACCGTAGCCATGAGCTACCAGCAAAATGCAGCGGACGGGCGGGGATGCCTGGTTCTTTCTTCTTGCTCCCAGTCCGCCTATCGCTGATTTTAGGCGTTGGCCAAAGGATTTATCATCATGATTCGCAGATGTACGCCATCTGACCTCCAGCAAATGCATGCTGCCATCAACGACGCCGCTCAGGCATACAAGGGAGTCATCCCGGACGATCGTTGGCATGAGCCCTACATACCAATGGAGGAACTGGAGGCAGAAATTCGTGACCGAGTGGTCTTCTGGTGCTTGGAGGAGGACGGGCAGCTGATCGGCGTGATGGGCATCCAAGACAAGGGGGACGTCGTGCTCATTCGACATGCCTACGTGAGAACATCGCGTCGGCACGGTGGGATAGGCACCCAATTGCTGAAACATCTTGAAGGTCTTACAACAAAGCCAATCTTGATCGGTACATGGCGGGCGGCGATCTGGGCGATTGATTTCTATGAGCGCAACGGCTACTTGATTCAATCCCGAAAAGAGACGGATCGAGACCTCAGGCGGTACTGGAATATTCCGGAACGTCAGATTGAAACCTCGGTAGTGCTGGCAAAGTCCGCTGAAGGGGCGGCCAACCAATTGATCCAGCCGACATCGTGACCTCGGCGGCAAAGGCTTCGATGGGACCGCCGAAAAGCTGCGCCTCTCAGTTCCCGGTGGGCTTTGCCGCCGTGCGAACCTCAAGCTATACGGTCGGGCAAGAGAAAAAGAGATGACGACGAGATGCCAATGGTGTGGAGAGAGTCCGCTTTATAAAGCGTACCATGACAATGAATGGGGCGTACCCGTTCATGATGACCGCCTTTTGTTTGAATTTCTCATCCTCGAAGGCGCTCAAGCCGGACTGAGCTGGCAGACCATCCTCAAAAAGCGGGAGGGTTACCGTAAAGCATTTCAGCATTTTGACATCCAAACAGTCGCCTCTTACACTGTTAAAGACATCGATCGTCTGCTCAGCAACCCCGACATTGTACGCAACCGCCTCAAAATCCAGTCCACTGTCAAAAACGCACAGGCTACGCTTACCATCATTGAAGAGATCGGATCGTTCGACACTTTCCTCTGGCGTTACGTCGGCGGAACCCCCATCCAAAACACATGGAAAACCATCGACGAGGTGCCGGCTAAAACGGATCTTTCCGATGCCATGAGCAGAGACCTGAAGAAACGTGGTTTCAGATTTGTGGGATCAACGATTTGCTATGCATTCATGCAGGCCGTGGGAATGGTGAACGATCACACCACAGACTGCTTTAGATACAGGCAAATCAAAGAACTGGAAGTGTCCGGCAAGGATAGAGATGCTTTGGGACGGGCAAATCCCACCGGGTCTGCTCACCTTCCCATTGAATGATTGATTCCGGCATGTTCGTGCCTAACATAAGGGCAAATCAACCTATTTCCCATAACGACAGCGGCATGCCCCGGCTCCGCATGGTTTTCTTGGTCGTCGTCATGTCATGAAAAGTCTTCAACATCCTGAATGCAGGAGGCGAACATGACCTTAGAAGAGATCGTCACGGCAGTTCAAAGAGTTTTGGGCATTCACATCGACGGGAAAGCCGGGCCGGAAACCTGGTCGGCCATTTACAAGGCGGTGGTCATTCCGACACTGACGGGCAGCCAGGCACCACCCGAGATGACCGACGTCGATACACGAAGTGAAAAGAATATTCTCACGCTGCAGGAAGAAGTGAGGCCCCTTGCCCGGGCGCTGGTTCACAAGGCGGCGGCTGCGGGCATCGGGATCAAAATCATCAGCGGACTCAGGACTTATGAGGAGCAGGACGCTCTCTACGCACAGGGCAGGTCGGCACCGGGCAAAACAGTGACAAACGCCAAGGGGGGGTATTCCAACCACAATTTCGGCATCGCCTTCGATATCGGTGTATTCGAAGGCAATAAATACATGGAGGAATCTCCGAAGTACAAGGCGGTTGGTGTTTTGGGCATGGATCTCGGTCTGGAGTGGGGCGGCAACTGGAAGACGATCGTTGACGAGCCTCACTTTCAGCTGCGCCCCGCATGGGCAGGAGGACTGAAAGAAAAGGAAATGCTCGCTCTGCTCAGACAACGGGTAGCCGACGGAACACCGGTGTATGCATGATATTACCACTCTGACTGGCGCTGGTCGAAGGGGTGTGGTATGTCTTGAAGGACTGCTCCGTCCTCACAGGAAGAGAAAACGGGGGGAGGCATTCCGGCATTTGTTATTCCGGCATGCCGGGATGCGATGTTGCACAATTTGTGCAGTACGAGACAAACGGCCCGGCCCATCCGACGACTTCAACCGGGTCGCCGCGCGGGCCCCGCTGCCCCCTGGGGCATATTACAGTTCTTCACCCATTGAGAAAGGGCGATGCCCATGAATTTCGATCCGTTGTTCAAGCCGGAAACCGTGGCTGTGATCGGTGTGTCCCGAAAAAATGACCGCCATCCGGCCAATGTCATTTACAACAAGCTCCACCTGCGATATCCCGTGAAGGTCTTCGCCGTGAACCCCCAGGGCGGCTCCATACTGCGGGAGCCCATCTATCCGTCCATCGCCGATGTGCCCCGAAAAGTGGATCTCGCCGTCATTGCCGCCAAGGCGGAGTTTGTTCCCAACATCCTGGAGCAGTGCATCGCGGCAGGCGTCGGCGGGGCGACGGTCATATCCGGCGGATTCGCCGAGGTGGGTCGACCGGAGCTCCAGGAGCGTATGAAGCGCATCGCCCGGGAGGCCGATTTCCCCTTCATCGGCCCCAACTGCCTGGGGGTTTACAGCCCCGACCGATTCGACACCTTTTTTCTGCCCGGTGAACGGCTCGTTCGTCCGGATGTCGGGAGCGTGGCTCTGGTCAGCCAGAGCGGCGGGGTCCTGGTGGACCAGATGGTTCAGTTCACCGAGCAGAGTGTCGGACTTTCCGTGGCGGTGAGTATCGGCAACAAGGCCGTGGTGAATGAGCTCGACCTCCTCGACTACCTTTCCAGGGACCCTGCCACGCGCGTCATTTCCTTTTACGTGGAAGGTTTCGGACCCAACGAAGGCCGTGCCTTCGTTCAGAAGGCCCAATCGTGCGGCAAGCCCGTCGTCGTCCTCAAAGCCGGAAAAACGGCGGCCGGCACCCGGGCCGTATCGAGCCACACCGCGTCACTGGCCGGAGACTACGCGGTTTTCTCCCAGGTGATGGCCCAGCATGGAGTCGTAGAAGCGACAGACGCCTCCGAATTGGTGGCTTACTGCGAGTCCCTGAGCTGCTATCACCAGCGCATCGGAAATCGCATGGGGATCATTTCCGTCAGCGGGGGTCACGGTGCCCTGGCAAGCGATGCCTGCGCGGCGCGACACATGGAAGTTCCCATCCTGCCCGACGCAATTCAGGCGGCGATCCGGGAAAGGCTTTCAGAGAGTGTGCGCTCCATTGCATCGGTGGCAAACCCTGTGGATCTCACAGGCAGCGCCACTGACGATGACTTCGTGGAAGCGGCCCAGGGCTTGAGCCGATCCCCCGATCTCGACTGCGTCCTGCTGCTCCTTTTGCCCTATTCCCCCGGACTCAGCCTGGACCTAGGGGCGCGGTTGAGCCAGGTCTACCAGAGAGAGGGCAAGCCCCTCATTGCCTATGTGCCCCACGAATCCAAATACGCCATGCTCATCGAGGGATTTCAATTGAACCGGGTGCCGGTGGCTGCTTCCATCGAAGGAGCGGTGCTCATGGCCGATGCCCTGCGGAGGTGCCAATCATGTTGACCGATGCAATGCACGCGATTATCGAAAGCTCCCGGGACATGGGCTGGATCATGGAGCCGGAGGCCAAGCGGCTCATGAGCCTTTACGGAATCGAGATTCCCCCGTACGCCTGGGTGCGCAGCCACACCGAGGTGAAGACCGCGGCGGAGCAGCTCGGTTTTCCCCTTGCCGCGAAAGTGGTCTCTCCGAAGGTCGTGCACAAGTCCGACGTGGGGGGAGTGGCTGTGGGGATCGACAGTGTGGAAGCCCTGACGGAGGTTTTCGAACGCTTTTGCAAGATCGACGGTTTCCTCGGGATGCACGTGGAAGCCATGGCCAGGGGCGTTGAGCTCATCATCGGCTCCGTGGTGGATGCCCAGTTCGGCCCGGTGGTGCTGCTCGGCATCGGGGGAACATCCGTGGAAATCTACAAGGACACCGCCGTACGCATGGCCCCCATTACTGAAAAGGAAGTGGCCGACATGGTGGATTCCCTCAAGGGGCGCGCTCTCATCCAGGGGTATCGCGGGGGAACAGTCGTCTCCATGGAGCGCCTCTCCCGCCTGCTGGTGAGCTTTTCCCATATGGTGATGGATCTTGAGGGGCAGATCGCTTCCATCGATCTGAACCCTGTCATCGCTTCGGAAAACGCCTGCGTCATCGCCGACGCGAGGATCATGCTGGCGGCTGACGGCAAGGCGTGAAAAATGGGTGAAATTAATAAATTTGGTGTGTTACCCTTTCCCGTATTTCCACATGCGCTGAAATTTGAGGACGAGTGGATTTGACAGGGAACAGCGATTAGCTTGCTTTTATGACGTTTGCCGCCATCAAGGACGGATTCAGGCCCGCGCGTCGTGTATAGGGAGGTGAAGCCATGTCGTTACAAAAAAGATACCTCGTTTCCTTTTTCGTCATTCTGATCCCGGCCGTGGTTCTCGGGGCCTTTGGCCCTTCGGAAGCGGCGCTTCCGGATGCCGTCGGCTCCAGCCGTTATCAGTTGCAGGTGGAGAGGGACCTCATCACCCTCAGGGCCCGGAGCGTCCCCCTGATGCAAATCTTCCACGACATTGCCGAAGCCTCGGACATGCAGGTCAAATTTCGTCGAAGCAGCGATGCACTGGTTACGGTCGACAAAAGGGGTGTGAAGCTCCCGGAGCTTTTGAAAGCGCTCTCCATCAATTATGCCTACATCGAAGGCTCCGAGAGGGACGGTTCCCCCTCGAAAATGCTCTACCTGCTGCCCTCGGGAAGCGCCGAATCCCCACAGGAAGGCTCGGATATGAGCGCCGGCCCGTCCCATCCGGCCTTGGCGATGGATCCCTATTCCCTCCCGAATATTCCGGCTTCGAGGAAGAACGCCCACAGTGGTTCCGCTCAACGGTCGGCCGACCCAAGGGTAGAGCGGGTGCCTAACGAGCTCCTCATTCGTTTTTCTCCCCAGGCGACTGCCGAGCAGATTGCGGCGCTTAACGAGGCAAGCGCTGCCAGCGTCGTGAAGCAGATCCCTCAGCTGAAAATTTACCGCCTGAGCTTCCCCGCCGGCAGTGACATGGACGCCGTCAAACAGCGTTATGCGGAATCCTCCCTGATTCAAAAGGTCGAGCCCAACTACGTGGCGCGCATCCCTGCGCAAAAAGTCAATGACCCGAAATCCGGAGAGCAATGGAGCCTCCAGAAAGCCAGGGTTCCCGAAGCATGGAGCATCTCCGCAGGGTCTCCGGATGTCGTCGTTGCAGTCGTGGACACGGGCGTCGATGCCGAGCATCCCGACCTGGCGCATCAGCTTCAACAGGGTTATGACGTCCTGACCGGCACGCAGGGCATCCCGGCCGACGACAACGGCCATGGAACTCAAATGGCGGCCATCATTGCCGCGGAAGGCAACAATGCACTGGGAGTCGCCGGGGTGAGCTGGAAGTCCAGGATCATGCCCATCAAGGTGCTGGACGCCAGCGGAGCGGGAGCCTACGCGGACATCATGGAAGGATTGATCTACGCGGCGGACCATGGCGCCGACATCATCAACCTGAGTCTTGGCGGATACGCCTACTCGGAGGCGATGAGAGATGCCGTTCAGTATGCGCACGACAAGAATGTCGTCATCGTGGCCGGCGCAGGTAATGACGGGGGCAATTATCCCATTTATCCGGCTGCTCTTCCCGGCGTCCTGGGTGTCACCGCAACGGGGGAAGCAGACGAAAAATGGAGCTACTCGAACTTCGGCAGCTTTGTGGACCTCGCCGCCCCCGGTGTGGGGATCCTCAGCGCCACGGTGGGCGGAGGATATGGGTATGCGTCGGGAACCTCACAGGCGGCGGCTTTCGTATCGGGGGTAGCGGCATTGGTGAAGGCAGCCAATGGCACCCTCACCAATACCCAGATCGAAGATCGCCTCCAGGCATCGGCCGATGACCTGGGCGCCTCGGGCCGCGACGTTTTCTTCGGAGCCGGCCGCGTCAATGCCCTCAGAGCGCTGTCGAGCCGTCGCTGAATCCGTCATCCCGGATCGTTCAGGGGGTAAAGGCTTCCACCATGAAAGAGATCATCGGGCTGGCGGTCTTTGTGATTTTGACCGCCAGCGTCATTGTACTCTGTGTGAAAAAGCAGCTGGGGAAGGGCGTCACGACCATTTTCCTGGTATTTGCATTGCTTTCCGGGGGGGCCATTGCAAACTACGACCAACTCCGGGAGGTGGAGTGGAAGCTCCCCGGAACGAAGGATATCGAGGCCCAGGTTTCGGCCATGAAGCAGGATGCCATAGCGGCGATTGTGAAGGAGACCGAGGCTCAGCGGGCCTCTTTGGCGAACTTGGTGCAGGAGCAGATGGCAGGGGCATCGGAAAAGCTGAATACTCAGAAAAGAACCGAAGAGACCCTGGGTGAGGCGTCCAGGAAACTGGGGGAAAGTCTCAAGGTACAGGAACGCCGTATGCAGGAGATTCTGGACTCATCGGAGCGCACCCGTGATGAAATGATGGCCGTCCATGAGGCCACCTCCGAGCTGGCTCTCACCCTCACTCACCTCATCTATCTGCAGATGGCCTTGAAGCCCGAACCGGCCAACAAGCAGGAAGCCGCGACAATGGAGAAAATCCTCGACGGGCTGGACCAGGTGGTCACCCTCGCCATTCCCGACCCTCAGGAGCGCGAAAAGTTCATCAGCGAGGTAAAGCGCTCCATTCCGGCCTCCCCATAGCGGCTTTGCACCGGAAGCTATGTCAACAGCGGAACGATGTCTCCCGCCTTTCCGGTGAGGCTGATATGAAAGGAATCCGTGTAGGGTGTCGGTTCGAGGTTGATCTCCACCACCATGGCGCCGGCGCCCTTGGCGTGCATTCCCATGGAAGCGGCCGGCTGCACTGTCCCTGAAGTCCCGATGACGAGCATCAGGTCGCAGGTCTGAATCTCCCCATACGCTTTTTCTATTACAGCGGCATCCAGCATTTCCCCAAACCAGACCACATGAGGGCGCAGGAGCCCATTGCACGCCGCGCACCGTGGGAGCGCCGGAAGGGGCACCGTGCGGTCTTCCCCCAGCCGGCCGCACTGGGTACAGCGCAGCCACCAGATGTTGCCGTGGAGCTCGATGATGTTTCGACTGCCGGCTTTCTGGTGGAGGCCGTCGATATTTTGGGTGATGAGGGTGAAATGAGGGACCTGCTTCTCCAGCTCCACCAAGGCCAGGTGGGCTGCGTTGGGACGCAGAGGCGCCAGGAGCTCGCGGCGCCAGTTGTAGAATTCCCACACCAGCTTGGGGTCGCGCGCGAAGGACTCGGGGGTGGCAAGGTCCGTGGCCCGAAATTGCCGCCACAAACCTCCCTCCCCTCTGAATGTGGGAACTCCTGATTCAGCAGAAATGCCCGCACCCGTCAGGACCACCACCCGCTTGGACTGCGCCAGCTTCTCTTCGACGGCAAGAATCCTGTCCTGCATGGAAATCAGCTCTTCGACTGCATCGTGCGCATGAGGTCATCGAAATAATCGATGGTCTTGCGCAGCCCTTCTTCCAGCGGGACCCTCGGCTCCCAACCCAGGTTCTCCCTGGCGAGAGTGATGTCGGGCTTGCGCATGGTGGGATCATCCTCGGGCAAAGGCTTGAAAATGAGCTCGGACTTGGATTTCGTCATGGCGATGACTTTTTCCGCCAGTTCGAGGATGGTGAACTCGCCGGGATTCCCGAGATTCACAGGACCGGTGAAACCGTCCGGCGTGCGCATGAGGCGAATGAAGCCTTCAACGAGATCGTCCACATAGCAGAACGAGCGGGTCTGAGTCCCCTTCCCGTAGATGGTAATGGGCTCGCCTTCCAGCGCCTGGACGATGAAATTGGACACAACACGACCATCCTGGGGATGCATGCGGGGGCCATAGGTATTGAAGATGCGGGCCACCTTGATGAGCAGCTTGTGCTGGCGATGGTAGTCAAAGAAGAGCGTCTCTGCGCAACGCTTTCCCTCGTCATAGCAGGAACGCCTTCCGATGGGGTTCACATGCCCCCAGTAGCTCTCCTGCTGCGGGTGCACCTGTGGGTCGCCGTAGACTTCGGAGGTGGAAGCCTGCATGATTTTGGCCCGAACTCTCTTGGCCAGCCCCAGCATGTTGATGGTTCCGTGGACATTCACCTTCGTGGTCTGCACGGGATCGTTCTGGTAGTGAATGGGGGAAGCCGGGCAGGCCAGATTGTAGACTTCATCCACTTCCACATACAGAGGATACGTGATATCGTGCCGGTAAAGCTCAAAATACGGATTGTCCAGAAGGTGAAGGATGTTGCGCTTGCTCCCCGTGTAGAAGTTGTCGATGCAGAGCACATCGTAGCCTTCCTTCAGCAGTCTTTCGCACAGGTGAGAGCCCAGAAATCCAGCGCCGCCGGTCACAGCACAACGTTTACGCAGATGCATTTAAATTCCTTTCCCAAAGGATAGAAAAGAAAAGAACCCGCCGGCAACGCCGACAGGTTAACCCTTAAAAGTCATTGATATCTATGGAGAGCACAGTCATAACCACCACAACTTTTTTTCGGGCTCACTGTAATTCTTCTGCCGACTTTTGACAATGCCTTTTGTATCGGACGCAGGGAAAATGACAGCCTTGGGAAATCACAGGAAAAGAGCACGGAAACGTGCGCCATCCGCACAGATTTTCCGTAGATCCGGCTGCTGCCCGACCATCCTCGCGATGGCCGGCCTTTGCCTCCTTCTGATGACTGCAGGCGGCTGCACGGGAGGCAAGCGGTATGCACCAACGGAAATTCCCGGTATCGATGCCTCAAGACTCATCCAGACGGCCCGCAGCCAACTGGGAGCCTGCTACCTTCCGGGAGGCTGTTCACCAGCGTCGGGCTTCGACTGTTCGGGCTTCATCCAGTGGGTTTTCCTGCAGCAGGGAATATCGCTTCCCCGGCAGTCCCGGGATCAGTATCAATGGGGGCGGCAGGTGAATGTGGATCAGCTCCGGCGGGGGGACCTGGTGTTTTTCGCGACGGATAAACGAGGGGTTTCCCATGTCGGCATTTATGCGGATGACGGCCGGTTCATCCACTGTTCGAGTCCAAAAGGCGGCGTGCGGGAAGACAAACTCTCGAAGGGATATTGGGCAGAACACTACCTGGGGGCGCGAAGAATCCTGCCGTAGATTTTCCTTCAAGGTCACCTGGCAGCAGAGTCGGCACCCTTCCCAAGATGCCTCCCTGCAGGTGAAGCCCCTTGGGGATCCGATCCAAAATTCCCGTTGATTCCCTCAGGGTATTGAGTTAGAAATCCTCCCGGTTTTACAAAGAAATCAAAGGCTATCGTTCTATTGGGGAGCAGGAGGCTCCTGTGCACCCTGGAAATATGGCAACGATGGCTGCACCCGACTCTAGCATGCGTGCTCGATAGATCGGCAATTGATTTTTCCACGATGGATGCGCTTTTCCCCAGGGGGCCGCATAGCGCTTGGCCCCGAAAGGTTGAAACCAAATGCTGCGCAAGATCCTGCCTTATCTCAGACCTTACCGCTTGCCCTTCCTTTTCGCATTGACTCAGGTTTTCCTCATGAGCGCCTGCGAAATCCTGAAGCCCTGGCCTCTCAAGATCGTCATTGACAATGTTCTCGGCGACAAGCCCATCCCCTGGGAATTTGCAGGGGCGATTTCCCGGCCGACGCTTCTCATTTTCGCCTGCCTGGGACTGGTGATCATCTACCTCATCCTGGGAGGGATCACTCTCCTCAACAACTACACCACCATCCGGATCGGCCAGCGCATGGTGAACGACCTGCGCCGGGACCTCTACAGCCACCTGCAGCGCCTCTCCCTGGCCTTTCACAGCCGCCGCCAGGTGGGTGACCTCATGTACAGGGTCACGGCGGACACCTACGCCATTCAGAGCCTCACCATGAACGGCGTTTTCCCCATCGTCACGGCTGCGGCACTGCTCGGCGGGATGTTTTTCGTCATGGTCAAGATCGACTGGCAGCTCACCCTCCTGTCCCTCGCCGTGGTTCCCGCACTCTTTGCGGCCATCTCCCTTCTGAGCGGCCGTATCTCCACGGCGGCAACCCTGGCCCGGCAGCACGAGAGTGAAGTCTACTCCGTCGTGCAGCGGGCCATGTCCGCCATGCGCATCGTCCAGGCTTTCACCAAGGAGGAGGACGAGCACCGCAAATTCATGACGGCCAGTGACCTCAGCCTGGACGCCAGCCTGAAGCTTTATACCCTCCAGACCTTTTATTCCGGTGTCATCAATGTCGTCATGGCCCTGGGAACGGCTTTCGTGGTGTGGGTGGGAGCGAACCACGTCATGTCCGGATCCCTCACGGTGGGGGAAATCGTGGTTTTCACGACATACCTGGCCTCCCTGTACGCCCCCATCAACACCATCAGCCAGACCTGGGGGGTGATCCAGGGGGCCAAGGTGGGGGTGCAGCGTGTCTTTGAAATCCTGGACGTGGAGCGGGATATCCAGGAGGGAACAAAAACCTTTCCCAAGTCCGGGGCGCGCGGAGAAGTCACCTGGGAAGGCATTTCCTTTCAATATGTCGAGGGGCAGAGCGTTCTCAAAAAAATCGATCTGCACGTTCAAGCCGGGCAAAGGGTAGCCATTGTCGGCCCCACGGGCGTGGGCAAATCCACCCTGGTGAGCCTCCTTCCCCGCTTCTATCAGCCCCAGGAGGGACGGGTTCTCATCGATGGGACGGATGTGCGGGAGTTTCAGCTCAAATCCCTGCGCCGGCAGATCGCCATGGTGCTCCAGCCCCCCCTGGTCTTTCCCATGTCCGTCAGGGAGAACATCGCCTACGGCCGTCCCGAAGCAACCCTGGAAGAAGTCATCGAGGCGGCGCGCCTGGCGCGCATTCATGAATCCATCGACCGGTTGCCCAACAAATACGACACCATCATCGGGGAGCAGGGCGCCACGCTCTCCGAGGGAGAAAGACAGCGCATCACCATCGCCCGCGCCATTCTGCGGAACGCCCCCATCCTGATCCTCGACGAACCCACTTCTTCGGTGGACGCAGAAACGGAAGCCTTCATCATGGAAGGACTCCAGCAACTCACCAAAGGACGCACGACCTTTATCATCGCTCACCGTCTCTCCACCGTTCGGCAGGCCGATTTCATCATCGTGGTGAAGGGCGGAGAGATCGTGGAAAAGGGTCCCTTCGACCAACTGGTGCATGCCGGCGGGCCATTCGCATCCCTCTACCACAGCCAGTTCAGCCTGGATGAGTGAATGAAGAATCAGATGGGAAGGAGAGTATGAATTTCCTCTTCCCAGCTTGTTCCCTACCCATTATATTTCAGCGTGCAAGTGGGCTGAGGGTCGTATGGAATTCAACACCTTTTTCGGAAGGCGCAAGCATATGCGGGCAACCATCGTCGCATTGTTCTCCGGACTTTTGTTCCTGTTGTTTTTGTACTGGCTGCCCAGCGTTCATCCGGTTTCTAGTTTACCCCATTCAGCTCCGCTGCAGACCACACCAACCGCATCGGGTTTCAATGCATCCGCGGGCCGCATCGGTCTTCCTCCTGCCCCGACACCCTCAAAGGAGCAAACACCCGGCATTACAGGGAAAGACCTGGATGTCCCAGTGGGTGTGAGGTTGATGGTATTTTCCCCGCATCCCGACGATGAAACCCTCGTCGCCGGGGGACTCATTCAGCGCGTGCTGGCAAACGGCGGCACCGTCCGGGTCGTGTTCGTGACCAACGGCGACGGTTATATGAAAGGGGTACGCACCCGCGTCAAGAAACTGCAGACGTCTGCCAACGATTTCATCGAGTATGGTGAAAAGCGCCATGATGAAGCCCTGGGAGCCCTGCGCATCCTGGGACTTCAGCCCGAAGACGGTATTTTCCTCGGATTCCCGGATGACGGCATCGATGACCTGTGGGCGAAAAACTGGTCCAAAATCAAGCCGTATACCTCACCCTATACCCAGTTCGACCGTCCGGAATACAAGGAGAGCTTCAACATCTGGACCCGGTACGCAGGCACAGACCTCAAAGAAGAGATTGCCGAAGCCGTGGTCAGTTTCATGCCCGATTGGATAGTTTCCCCCGATCCCCGCGACTATCACCCGGACCACTGCACTACGGGAGTTTTCGTTCTGGAAGCTCTGCGGCAGTTGAAGGAAGAAAATGAAATCTCCCTGGAGGACACTCAGATTCTCACCTATCTCGTCCATTTCTTCGACTACCCGTCTTCGCCCCAGTGGATCAAAGAAGTGAATGCCAGAGGCGTCGGCGGTACCAAGACCGCCGGCCAGGTGCTGGCTTCCACCCAGTGGGTGAATTTTGATTTGACCCCGGAAGAGCTGGCAACCAAAAAGCAGGCTCTGGCTGAACATCGAACACAGGTTGAAGCATTGGGAAACTTCCTGAAGGAATTCATGCGCCCCAATGAGCTCTTCTGCCGCTTGAGCCCTGGTCAGGCACTGCATATTCCCCTGGAATACGCCGCATATTTTAAACGGCCCAGCAGCTGAGCCCAGCACGGCAGCATGAGGCTCCGCCCTCTCCCTTTGCCGGCCGAAAGGGCACGATTCGGAGGCCATACTACAGCATATGACTTTTTGGGGCAGTGTGCACCCCGGCCTGCCCCGACTCCAGGATGACTCATGAGATTGATGCTTTCGAGACTTAGCAAGCCAAAAGTTCGCCTGATCCTCTTTTTACTCCTCACCTTTTTTGCAGCAGCCCCTGCCCGCGCCGCCGACTCCCCCGAGAGCTCCCCTCGCGGCTGGAAAACGATAGAAAATCAGGGAGTGCACTGGCTCCAGAGCCCGGATGGAAAGGTGTTTTACTCCAAGGGAGTGAACATCGTTTCAGGGGCCAAGGAGACGGAAAAGAGCCGCCGCAGCGAGGCCTATTACTGGCAGAACTTCTACCCAACCCTCGATGAATGGCGGCGCTCCGTTGGAGACCGGCTGAACGCATGGGGCTTCAACACCCGAGGCGGATGGTCCGACCCTTCACCGGACATGGGCCTTGCCCTCACGGTGGACCTGGAGCTCGGCAGGAATTCAAAATTCCACTGGTTTGACCCCTTCGATCCCGCCATGGAGGCGAAAACCCTGGAATGGGCCAGGAAGCTCACCGCCCCTTACCTGAATGACCCAAATCTCATGGGCTATTATTCCGACAATGAAGTGGGATGGTGGAATTCTTCCCTTTTTTGCTGGTATCTCAAGGCAGGATGGGAAAATCACACGAAGCGGGTGCTCTGGCAATTGCTCTACGATCACTATGCCGGCGACTGGAATCGCCTGAAGCGGGATTGGGTGCCTCAGGGCAGCCTGGGGAGCTTCGAAGAACTGAAACAGCCGGACGTTCAGCTCAAACTGCGGCAGGGTGGAGAGGGCATCCGACTGGTGAACCGGTTCATGGCCCTGTGTGCAGGGCACTATTACCAACTGATGGCCCGCTCCCTTCGTGCGGCGCACCCGGGAGCCCTGGTCATGGGAGACCGCCTTCCCCTCTACTACCACCAGGATGCCATCCGGACCATGGGTGACGCCGTGGATGTCATCTCCACCAACTACAACGTGGATACGCCCGACGGCTGGGTAGCTCCCTATTACTTCGAAGGTCTGCAGCGCCTGACGGGAAAGCCTGTCATCGTCACGGAGTTCTTCTTTGCGGCGGAAGAAAACCGCAGCGGCAACCGCAATGAAACCGCCCGCAGCGCACACGCCAAGCCCGGGCACCTGATGACGGTGGAGACCCAGGCACAACGCGCCTGGGGAGCGGCCAACGCCCTCGTAAATTTTGCCCGGTTCCCCAATGTCGTGGGCATCCACTGGTTTCAGTACGCCGACGAGCCCCTGGGGGGACGGGAAGATGGCGAAGACTACAATATGGGGCTGGTGGATACCGCCGATCGGCCCTATGAAGAGGTCACGGAAGTCTTCCGCCGCCTCAACCCCGTCCTCGAAACCTACCACCGCGAGGGCCGAAGCCCCGAGGGACCTCTCGCAGGCAGCACGGCATCCATCCTGCCGGTGAGCACGTCCACCGGCCGCCAGGATCCGACCCCTCTCCCACGGGCCGTCAGACCACTGGATGTGACGGACCAATCCCTGGTGGACTGGGACAAGAGCAGGACGCGGCTGACGGACCTTCAAGCCGTCGATCCCTATGTCCCCTTTGGAGACATCCACCTGGCTTGGAAGCCCGAAGGGCTATACGTGGCAAGCATCGCCAACACCTACGTGGATCCCAGGCTACTCGATTACCAGGGGGATTTCCCTCTCTCCGAAGCCTTTCAGCTCCACGTCCAGGTAGAGGCAGCCGGCAGGCTCCATCAGTTTGTCATCTACCTCGTACCCCAGGAAAACTCTGCCCTGCCCGACGGCTTTGAAATCATCCCGAAGCTTTACCGCAAGACAGAAAACGGCGCCATGGAGCTCATGCCCAATGACGGGCACGTGCAGCGGATCCACAAATCCCTGCCTCATATGCTCCTGGAAGCTTTTCTCCCGGCGGAATGGCTCGGCATGCCGGAGTTGGTGGAAGGAATGCCGCTCCGGATGAACCTGACCCTGGTGAGCTTTTACAGGGAAATGACCATGAGCTGGACTGGTGCTCCCGGGCTCGGAGAGGGTGGAGGCTCGGAAGGGCTGCGGGCGGTGATCCTGCGTGATACGCAGGAAGGGCTGCGCGCTGAGTCCTCCTCCGGTTCGGTCGTGCCGTAGCCTTCGTCGCAGCTTTCAACCAGTGGGGGGTGAGGAAGGGGAGAAGAGTTTGTATCGCGCTTCCAGGAAACCCACCCCTCGGTTCGTGAGCCGCTCCAGGCCGATGGCTCCCCAGCAGATTCCCGTCAGTATCCCCGCGGCGGCCAGCACGTAGAGGGGCATGCTCCAGTCCACCAGGAGCCTTCCACAATACATCACATAGGGTTGATGCAGCAGGTAGACTCCGTAGCAATAGACACCGACAAGAGTAATCCCCCGGTTCAGATAAGGAACCCTGCTCACCCCCCGGGCCACGTGCGCCATGATGACGAAGAGCCCCATACCCATGAGTCCGTCACTGAAAATGAAGGCGATATTGGGCTGATAGCAGAAGGCTCCCAGGCTGTAGATGGCGATCCCTGCCAGTAGGACCGGCCAGGAAAAGAGGCTCCGCAGCACCGACTGGGGCTGACGCCTGAAGACGAGAGCCAGGGCCATCCCCATCCCGAACTCCCAGACACGCGAACCGAAAAAGCCCCCCTGCACATAATTCCAGTGAGCATGCAGGACGAAATGGAGCAGGTAACGGCTTCCCAGGCTCATCACTCCCACGATCACCAGGAACCATACCACCCCGGTTTTCTGCATCATGCGGAAGAGCAGCGGGTAGACCAGGCAGAGCTGCAGGATCATGCCGAAATACCACCACGCGGGGTTGAGATAGTAAAACATGGTATCTACGGGAATGAAGCGGTCCCCCAGAAAGCTCAGGAGAAAGCGGTAATCCACGGAATCATGCCTGTAGACAAAGGGGGACACGAGATAGATCAGGTGAGCCAGCCAGTAGAGGGGAAAAAGGCGCATGAAGCGCTTTCCGTACCACTGAATCCAGCCGCCCTGGGGAAAGCCCGTTTTGGTGAGGGAATAGGTCAGGCCAAAGCCGCTCAAGATAATAAAAACGCCGACGGCCTGAGGCCCACGCTGAAAAAGGCCCGCCATCAAGGCATCCACCGTGCAGCTGAGCCCGCTGGCCGTGGCGCTGCACTGGGACAGGAAGGGGGGAAATGTTTTCAGGTTGACGGGCCACGGAAACCGTCCGTTGTCATAGGTAATGAAAAAGTGGAAGAACGCGATCCACAAGATGGACAGGCCGCGCATGGTGTCGAGCCAGGTGAGCCTCTGCACGGAGGGCGCGGCTACGGGTTGGTTCACTCATTTCTCCAGGGGAACAAAATTCCAAACCAGCTGAATCATTCTCACGCCAGACCGGCACGCTCCATGAGACTCCCCAGCACCTTTTCGGCGGCAAAGCATTCCTCGGCAATCTCGCGGGCGGCACGGCAGCTTCCTTCATAGTCGCTCTCGATGACATCGACGGCCGCCAGGATGTCCTCCATGGTGAGGAACCCGAAGAGTCCCTTGCCGGTGGGCAGGATCTTGCTGAATCCCGTTTCCTGGGTGATGACGGGCCGGCCTGCCGCCAGGTAGCAGCAGCTGCGGTCGCTGAACCACCCGGTCCGCGGCAGCACGACCTGCTCCTTGGCGACGGTGAATTCTCCCCGCGACTGCTGAATGTATTTGCGGTAGCCATCGATCTCCCTGGAAACATCCAGGGAATGCACCAACCGCCACCCGTTGGATGTCAAAAGGTGATGGGTGGGCTCATCTACTTCGAGGGCAAGCTCAAAAGGCACGCTCCGCCGCTGGGGCAGGTCGAGGAACTTGAGGAATTCTCGATCCTTCGTCCAGTAATAGGTCCGCCCGCGATATTCGATATTCTTCCCTTTGTTGTGCCAGGTGGTGATGGTGCTGAAAGCCGCATCCCGGGAGGGAGGGTAAGGGTTTTCCCACAAGTCGAGAAAGACCGGCTGGCGCGTGGGGAGCCAGTTCACGCCCTCCAGGGGGAGGTCGCAGTCGGGTGCCCCGAAGTTCTCCCCGAAACTGAAATGGGTATCATGAGCCGCCAGGGCATCCAGGGTGGGCTGGTCCCCCCGGGCCACTTTCACCTGCACGGCGAAGGGGTCCGATTCCACGTAGATGCGGCGGGGAATGGACAGGTGCTCTTCGCGCAGTTCCTGGGATGCCGTGACATTGAGGAAGGCATCGGCCTCCTTGTAGAGCTGCAGCAGTTGAGTCTCGGTCATCCCGTAGCACTGCCCGCCTTCGTAATTGCCCCGAAACACCCAACGGTCTTTGAAGCCATAACGCTCCAGGATGGGGGCCACCGCCGCGATATTTTCCGATGCATCGGGAGAAAATTCAAATTTCCGGGCATTATAGATCCAACGCCCCGAATCTTCCACATAATACGGATCATACCCCAGGCGCCGCAATCCCAGCAGATAATGCAGGAATTGGAAAGTCACTCCCGCCAGCGGGTACCAGAAAATGATTCCAAAAACGATGATTTTTCCCTTATGGGGCTTTTCCGAGCTCATGGATTCCATTCCCGTTCTATTGCAGTCTGTGAGCGAATTATAATGCATCCTGAATCATTTTTCCGAGTACTTTCGAAGCATCGAAATGCTCGTGGGCGGCGGCAAGGGCAGCCCTGGCATGATGCGGGTAGTCTTTTTCCACCCTGCGGAGTGCGTCCGCCGCCTCTTCCGCCGTGTTGAAAACGAGAAGGCCTTCTCCGCAGGGAATGAGGGATGAAAACCCCGTGTCCTGGACCACCACCGGGCGCGCCGCCGCAAGGTAGCATGCGGATCGGCAACTGAACCAGCCCGTACGCATGGCCACATAGACCTGCTTGGCCGGTGAAATTTCTCCGCGGGAGCCCTCGATGAACTCCTGATACATGGCGGGAGTCACGGTAGCCGCCGGTCCGTCGGCCACCGCCCAGCCGGCCTCAGCCAGCCGATCCAGGGGCGCGTTCACCCCCCCTACGGCCACCTTGAGGGGCGCCTCGACCTGGCATGGAAGTCCCATCAGCTTCTCGAATTCCGCACCCTTGCTGGCGTATTCGATCCCCTTGTAGATGAGCTTTCCCTTGAAGGCATTCCAGGTCATGATGGTGGTCCAGGGCGCACGGGGCGGCGCTTCCTTCCTCGTCAGGGGCTCCCACAGGTCCATCACCACGGGCATGCGGGTGGTCTTCCAGTTGAAATGCATGCGGGGCGCCGTGCAATCGGCCCCGTAAATGTTTTCGGCATAGGTGAAGTGCTGGTCGTGCTGCGCGACGCCGTGGCACCACCGGTCCACATTTTCAGACCATTCCAACCGCTCGCTCAACATGATCTGGTTGTAGCCGGGATCCGTATCCAGAAAAATCTTGGCGCATCCCGGGGACAACTCCTGGGGAATCATGCAGGCCCCGCTGACGTTGATGAAAAGGTCGGCTGTTCGGGCCACCGCATCGAAATCCGATCGTTTCATCCCGTAGCTGGTTTCATGCAGATGGCAATAGTGCCAGCGTTCGCTGAGATCCGGAGCATAATCTCTGAAAAAATTTTCCAGGTACTTCACGGAATAGCCGGGATCTTCGGTATAGGTTTTTTCCACAGGATGATAGGGCCAGCTCCAGGTATCCTCATGATAATAGACATCATGCCCCATGCGGGCGAAACCGACAACATACTGCAGATAATCCCAGGCGACGCCGCCCACGGGATAAAGCCCCACCAGACCGGTCACAATGATACGCAGCCGCGAAGATCCCATCCTTTTCCTCCCCTGAACCTGAAGCGGTAGACATGCCATGCTCGACGTCCCGACCTTTTCTTGCATGATTCATGAACTCATCAAGGCCAAAAGAGTAGGCAACGTTTCACGCCTTGAACGCCGTCTCCCGCAGACGCATGGCATGCACAGCCGCGCTGTCTCATAGCACATGCTCCGACAGAATAATGCTGACACCTCCTCGCCGTCGACAAAGTGGTTAAAATATCATAAGAGGCTAGAAAAACATCCAAAATTCTCATGGAACCAACACTTCTCATTGCGATATCGAGGGGGAGGAAGGACCTTTTTCATCGTAATATATTGATTTTGATTTACAAAAATTACCATTCCACGCTAGGATTCAATATACATTCACCCCAGGCTCAGAACGTTGGAAGAGGTCAGAATGATGGTTATCCATGAGAACGCCACAAAGTTATTGCCCGACCATTTGAAGAAACTGTGGCAATCCGTTGAACAGGAAAGGCTCACCGCGGCAGAATTCCAAGATGCACAGAAACGTGCGCTTGCCGGGTATCAGGCCACCTGGGAGGATGCGTTGCGCCTAGTCGGGTACGGCAACCTTAAACTCAGCCTTCTTTCGGAGCTTGGACTATATCTGGGATGTGAGCAACTCGCTGAGGTCGAGCTCAGGTGTACACGCGCATTGGCTGGAGTCAAGGGGGAATGGCATGGCATAGTTGATCCTGGAAACCGTCACTCGGTGGAACAGTTCTACGACGAGAGCCAGGCGATGATCTATGAGCTCATGTGGTGGCACACCTTGGCCGAGGACAATTCTCCACTCGCCTATGTGCTGGCATTGCATTTTGCCACACTCCACGGATGCCATCACTATCTTGACTTTGGAGCAGGAGTGGGGTCAGGGGGGATACTCTTTGCCAAGAATGGGCTGGAGACCGCTCTGGCAGATATCAGCTCAACCATGCTGAGTTTTTGCCAATGGCGATTTGAATTGAGAAAGCTCTCCGCCTGTTTCATCGACCTCAAGTCGGATAACCTGCCGGACAACACCTTCGACATAGTTACTGCCATGGATGTCTTCGAACATCTCGTTGACCCCGTGGAAACCGTGGATGTCATCTGGCAGGCTATGAAACCGGGGGGATACCTTTTCGGCCGGTTCCACTCAGAACCTGATGAAGACCGTCCCCATCATATCATCCAGGACTTTGCTCCAACTCTCAGGCGCCTTGAGGAGCTCGGCTGTGTCGAAGTCTGGAAGGACGAATGGCTATGGGGCCATCAGGTTTTTCAGAAATCCTGATCATTTCCAACAGATCAAGAAGAAAGGATGCCAGCCATTGCCTCCCCCGCATCGGCGGTATTCCCTGCGTTAAAGACTCGTCCCCAAGGGTTAAGCAGCGAGGAACTCCTCAAGTTTTTTTGATCCTGGTTTTTCTGGGAATGTGGATTGGGCGCCAGCGCAGAGAGGATCTACGGCATGTTGGAATATAAGGCCATCGAGATATTCACCAGCGAAGAAGCCCGCTGGCAGGGCAAGCCCCTGAGCGACGCCATTGTGCATTTCATCGCCGGCCTGAAGACCGCAGCGCGCTGCATGGTGACCCGTGGAACAGACGGGTGCTACGAGACCGGAGAGATCGCCACCAGAAAACTGGAAGTCCTCTCTTACAATATGCCGCTGCGCATCACCATCATCCTGCCCGCGGGCGCTTTGGATCGTGTCCTCCCGGACATCGAGCGGATGGTCACCGACGGCATCGTGGTGCTGCACTCCCTGGATGTGATCAGCCACAAAACCCAGAATCGCCTCATCCCCCCGCAGATCAAGGTGCGAGACGTGATGACCGTCAATCCCAGGACCGTCACCCCTTCGACGCCATTGGATGAAGTGGTGCGTATCCTGCTGTGCAGCATCTTCACAGGGCTCCCGGTGGTGGACTCGGACCATCGCCCCGTGGGGATCATCTCCCAGGGGGACCTCATCTATCGCGCGGGAATGCCCTTGAGGCTCTGCCTGCTCGCAGCGTCCGAGGAGAGCCGGCTGAAGGCTTTTCTCGATTCCATGGCATCCAAAACCGCCGCTGAAATCATGACCCGCCCCGTCATGTCCATCCATGAAGACCGCCAACTGACGGAAGCCGTCGATTTGATGCTCCAAAAAGGGCTGAAACGCCTCCCCGTGGTCGACAGCGGCGGCAGGCTGGTGGGGATTGTTTCACGCATGGACCTCTTCCGGACCATCATGAAGGAATCCCCCGACTGGCAAACATTCAAAAAGCTGGACATTCAGGTGGAGAATCTCCATTCCGTCTCCGATATCATGAGGCGAGACACTCACGCTGTGAAGCCCGACACTCCCCTGGACGAGGTCATGCGCATCATCGATTCCAACGACATCCAAAGGGTTGCCGTGGTGGACGCCGAAGGCCGCTACCTGGGACTCATCTCCGACGAAGACCTCCTCACGGTATTCAACCGTCACAGTGCGAGTCTATGGGATTACGTCGTGAGCAAAATGTCTTTCACTGAAATGGGGCGAAAGCACAAGGAATTCCTGGACCATCTGCAGGCCGGGACGGCTGGGGAGCTGATGTCCGTCAAACACATCACGGTCTTGGAGGAGGCTCCCATGGAGGAAGCCATCCGGCTCATGACGGAGCACAATCTCAAGCGGTTACCCGTACTGGATTCCCAGGGCTACTATAAAGGAATGGTGAGCCGTGAATCGCTGCTGCGAACCGGCTTCACCGGATGCAGGATTTGAGGGCACAGGCAATGGCGTAGACGGTGCAGAAGGAGACAGTTCATGGGAAAGATCCACTTCGAGTCTTGGCGACAAACCTCATTTTTTCACAACCCTCTGAAAGACGGACAGCTCGATACCCAGGAAATTGAGGTACGCATTGATCCTCTCACCAGACATCAGAGCACCTTCAATCCAGGACTGGAAGGCAAGATGTCGATCCTCTTTCCCGAAACGGACTACGCCTATCTTGAACAACGCGCGGAGGCGACCCGCGGGCAGTGCTTCCTGTGTGATGACCGCTGGCGCACGGCCACCCCCACCTACAGCACCGATATCCTTCCCGAAGGTCGATTGCAGCGGGGCGAGGTCGCCCTCTTCCCCAATCTCTTTCCCGTGTCGGCATTCCATGCCGTCGTCAAGGTGGGGGATCGCCATTTTCGACTGCCCAACGAAATTTCCGCCGATCTTCTCGAAGACGCTTTCACAGTCTCCATCGAATCCTTCCGACAATACCACCGCCGCCATCCCTCCATCCGCTATTTCACCATCAACGTCAACTTCCTGCTTCCCGCAGGAGCGAGCATCATCCATCCACACCTTCAGTTGCTCGGGTCCCCCTTTCCGGGGACCTACCAAGAGCTGCTGCTGGAGAAAGGCCTCGCCTATTACAAGCGTCACGGCTCATGCTACTGGACGGATCTCGTGGAGGAGGAGAAAGCCCTCGGGGAGCGCCTCATCGCACAGATCGGCGGCAGCACGTGGTTTGCGGCCTACGCGCCGGGAGGAGCCAACGAGATCAACGCGGTCTGGACCGAGCGCTCTCATTTTCTGGAATGGGGGCCGGAAGAGATTCGACAGATGGCGGATGGATTATCACGGGCACTCTGTGCCTATCACGATATGAAATTTTCCAGCTTTAATTTCTCCTGCTTCAGCGGCCCGGTCGACTCCTCGCTGCCGGAATTCCGGTGCCTTCTGCGTCTGGTAAATCGCCAGAACGCCATGCCCCACCACCGGACCGACGACTACTATTTTCAAAAGCTCCTCAAAAACGAAATCATCATTCAGCGCCCGGAGAAGCTTGCCGCTTTTCTGAAAGGGTACTTCTGACGTTTTGCGCTGGTCCTGCAAAGGAATGGCCGCGTATTTACAATCTTCGGCACTCAAGGTGCGGCACTATCCCGTATCGCGCCTCGGCGCAGGAAGACCTTCACAAAAAGGTACCCGCCCAGGCACAGAAATACTGTATCGCGCAGGAGATACCACAGGGTAGCGGGGTCTCCCTCCGTGCTGGAGCTGAAGCAGCCGCAGTGGACGTCCAGGCCTCGAGCCACGTTGAAAACGAGGGCCCCCAGGAATACCAGCAGGAGTACATTGGCGAGAGCAACAGCGCCAGGCAGCCAGACGCCCAGGACGAGAAGCATCCCCAGCAGCACTTCCACCCAGGGCAAAATCAGCGCGGTGAGGTTGATCGTTTCCCCCGGCAGGATCTGGTAATTATAGATGGCCTGGGCGAAGGCCGCGGGATGGAGGATTTTGTCGGCCCCGGCCCAGATGAAGATCCCTCCCAGGACCAACCGAGCCCAAAACACCGGGTCTCTTTTGAAAGATGGCATATTGCTTCCTTCTCGAACTTATTGTCATTGCTCAGAGTTCCTGCATCAGCCTTTCGCCTGCGCCGGAAGTCGTATGAACTGGGTAAAGATGAATGATAAGAGACTCAATGCCGCACCGATGAGAAAAGGGATCTCGTAGCTGTACATCCAGAGAAATCCGCCGAGGGCGGGCACGAAGACGGCGGCAATGTGATTGATGGTGAATCCCACGGCCGCCCCGGCCGCCATGTCCCGGGGATCGGCGATCTTCTGGTAGTAGGTCCGGATGGCCACGGCAAAATTGAACACCAGGTGATCCACGACGTACATGAAGCCCGCCAGGATATTACTGCCGGTGTAGGCATACGTCAGGAAAACCAGAATGAGCACGATGTATTCAAGGCTCAGAAGGGTCCGCTCGCCGAAGCGGTTGATCATGCGGCCGATGACCGGGTTGGCAAAGTAATTGACGATGTTGTTGATGACGAAAAGCGCCGTGACGGCCTGGACGGAATAATCGAACCGCTTCACCAGGAGAAACACCGCAAAAACGATGAAAATCTGGCGCCTTGCTCCTGCAAGAAAAGTCAGGGTGTAATAGAGCCAGTACCGCTTCTTGAGAACCATCTTTTTCATCTGGGGATGCAGGTCCTTCCGGGAAGGGTCCTGGACCAGCCCCCAGCATCCGGTCAAAACAATGAGAAGCCCCAAAATTCCGAACATCTGGGTGAAATCCATGAACTGGGACATGAGATAAATGAGGGCCCCGATAGCTATGCTGGCCGCCGCTGCGGTGGAGCGAAGCTTTCCCATGACGAGGGGCGAGACCTTCAGGTCGAAATATTGGAGGATCAAAGACTGGTTGACCGTTTCGTAATAATGAAACCCAAAGGACATGAGCAGGGTCGTCAGCGTAACGCCCCAGAAGCTCGGGAAGAAGCCGGTGAGGGCCAGGCCGGCCCCCAGCAAAGCCACCGAGAAAGCCGCCAGCTTGTGCTCACTCATGATCAGCAGCACATAGATCACCAACAGGGACAGGAAGCCCGGAACTTCCCGTATGGACTGAACCAGCCCCATCTGGGCGGCATCCAGGTGGGCGACCTCCACGGCAAAGTTATTGATGAGGATCTGCCAGGCCTGGAGTCCCGCTGTCGACGAGATCGTCATGAGGAGGAGGAACCAGAACATCCTCCGGCTGTTGTCTTCCATTTGCATCGGGAAATTCCTGCCTCTCCCGGCTTTTTGCCTGCCAGGCGCTGTCGAAAAGTTATCCTCAACCAGGGTACATGCCGTCACGCGACGGGAAAGATCCGCGTTTCAAATCACGTCCCTCTTTAAATCAAATGCCTCGGGAGATAAAGACCTATTGCCGGAGAAACCCGTCAAAAGGCGGCGGAGCTCTGAAGGGCACAAAAAAGGGGTGCCGAGAGATCTCTCTCCCGCACCCCCCTGGCGTCGCATCACTCAAGCAGTGATTGACGTATTAACCGGCAGGTTTGAACAGGCATCTTGCGATGCGCCTGCCACCGTTCTGATCGAACCGGCATGTGTTATATTTCCATCCTGAGCCGGATTTAAGGCATCCATCACCTTCGGAGCGCTACATAAAAATTCTCTTCCTGGGCCTGACATTCTCAGAACCGACTCCCGTCGGCGTTTTGGCGCTCCGATATTCCACGGCCACTTCCCTTCCGGAGCTCATCCCAACGCGCCTTCCAGGCCCGGCGGAACCGGCCGGGGCGCCACCATCCCTGGACCGGAAGGGACGGGGTGAAGGTGCATGGCTTCCCCTATGGCCCTTTTCATTTCCCGCGCCGAGGCGCGCCGTGTCGGCGGAGCGCCTCCCACCGGCATCCCGGGGCTTATGCAGAGGGTAAGCCGGCTCCAGCCCGGGAATGACATGCTGGGGCAGGCTCTGCCCCATATACCGCTCGATGCGGGCAAGATAAGGGAGATCCACTCGGGAAGCGAAAGAAATCGCCACACCGGATTCTCCAGCCCGCCCTGTCCGACCGATACGATGGACGTAGTCTTCCGCAAAACGCGGAAGATCGAAATTGATGACGTGGCTGATCCCTGTCACATCCAGACCGCGAGCGGCCACATCCGTGGCCACCAGGAGTCTGATTTTGCCGCGCCGCATGTTCAGCATGGTGCGGTTGCGCGCATTTTGAGTCATATCGCCGTGGAGTGCCGCCGCTGCATAACCCTGGCCGTTCAGGACATGGGCCAGGCTGTCTGCGTCACGCTTGGTGGCGGAGAAAATAATGGCTTTCGTCACGGTGCTGTCCGCACACAGGTGCTCCAGCATGCGGGTCTTGTGCTGCAGGTTGTCCGCCACGTGCAGTCGCTGCTCGATACGGTCATGAGTGATCTCACCGGGGGCGACCTGGACCCGTTCGGGATTTTTCATCAATTCCCCGGCCAATTGAGTCGTGGCGCTGCTCACCGTGGCCGCGAACAGCAGGATCTGGCAATGCTTGGGCACAGAGGATGCAATCCGCTTCACATCGTCGATGAATCCCATGTCCAGCATGCGGTCGGCTTCATCCATGACAAACATTTCAAGACGGGAAAGGTCGATGCGCCCACGTTCCATATGATCCAGCAGCCGCCCGGGGGTGGCCACGATCATCTCGGGCCTCTGAGAAAGCGCCCGAATCTGCTCCGGGAAGGGCATGCCTCCAAAAATGGCAACGCTCTTCACATGCAGGAATTTACCGTACATGCGGGCGGCCTGAGTCACCTGATCGGCCAGTTCCCGAGTGGGAGTGATGACGAGGACGCGGGGTCCGGGAGTACGCTCCGCCCTTTCCATGGAAAGCCGCTGGAGGGCGGGCAGGACGAAAGCGGCGGTTTTGCCGGTGCCCGTCTGCGCAGACGCGATGACGTCGTGCCCGGCGAGGGCCTTGGGAATGGCGTCCATCTGAATCTGGGTCGGTTTCTGGTGGCCACACTGGGCAAGGGCTTTGAGGATGGGGGGGCACAACTGCAGAGTTTCAAAAGACATTAAGCGTATAATCCTTCTTTTTTTCGGCTTCAGAAACAGGCCATTCCCCCGGGAGCGGGAAAAACCCGCGGATCCGGCGCAGCACGGCATGTCCACCTCGCTCCGCAAAAATCGCAGAGCGGGGCGGATACTGAAGCAGAAAATCGGTTGTGGGGATTGAGACAATCAGGCTGTAGAGGAATACCCGCGCAGAACAAGGCGCTTGCGGCTACAACACCCTAAAATGGACCGGCATGAAACGAAACATCGCCGCCAACCAGGTGCGCTGCCGCAGTCAGTAAATCTCTCTGAGGGCAAGGGGTCAGTGATCGATGGAAGTCATATTGCTAGTGCAAGAAAAAGCGAAAGCAGTCCGCAAAACCATTTTCGCCGGGGTCTCAAACAATTGGGCGGATTATACCCCGGCATTTCCAAAAGGCAACCCGTTTTTTTCTCCAGGTGATGCATCTGCCTTTCTTTCTCCCATGGAAAACCCGGCAATCCCGCAGTTGTTGGCGCGGAAGACGACTCCCCCCATCAAGGCTCCGGCTCACGCAGCATGGCATTGGGGTTGATATGAGGATCCTGCGCACATTCCCGGCAGTAGTAGAGGGGCATGACCGTTCCGCAGCCATGGCCGTAGAGCTCGAAGCGGGCGCACTCCTGGCACAAAGGCACCCCGCATCCCGAACAGGACGTAAAGAATGGGGGCCGATGACACATGCTGCAGACTCTTCCGGCATTTTGGGCGTGCATGATCAGCTCCTTGGCAAAAGAAATTAAACATTCCCGGCTTCACCTAACCCGTCATTCCAGATACGATAGCAGAATATCCCGATTGCCTGTTGATGGACAGGGTGCAAATGAATTATTTTCGAATATACACTGCGAACGGTTCAAATCTTGACTTTCGTAGGAGCGGCTTCCAGCCGCGATTCTAGTGGGAGCCCGCTATTTCTGTCGCGGCTGGAAGCCGCTCCTACAGGAGCATCAATAAGTCAAGATCTCAACCGTTTGGAGTATAAATATGAAACACCCTGCGAGAGAAGGAAGTTTCCATGAGCAAAGACACATATTATCTGCGCATCGCCCAGGCTGTGGCGTCGGAATCCAAGTGCCTGTCACGGCAGATCGGCGCCATCCTGGTGAAAGACAAGTCCATCATTTCCACGGGCTACAACGGCCCCCCGCGAGGCGTGCCCCATTGCGACGAGCGGTACACCTGCGATGCCTACCTGATGGAAAGCCTCGAAAAAATCAACGGCCCCCGTGTCTACGATCCCAAGGTATGCCCACGCCGGGCCATGGGTTTTCAAAGCGGCGAGGGACTGCATTTCTGCATCGCGAGCCACGCTGAAGTCAATTGCATCAACAACGCCGCGCGGCAAGGGATCGCCACCTATGGCAGCTCCATGTACCTTTCCTGCGAAATCCTGCCCTGCAAGTCCTGCCTGTGCGAAATCATCAATGCCGGAATCCAGGAGGTGGTCGTCGTGGAATACAACCCGTACGACCGGACAAGCCTTTTTTTGATCCAGCACAGCGGACTGCGCATCCGGACCTATTCGGCATCCGGATAGAAAAGGGACGCCCCTTTGGAGCGCCCGGCGAGCACCTCCTCCTTGACAGCTGCACACTATATATCTTAAGTTATTTTATGAATTTAGCATAAAACAAAGCCATGCTGAACGGTTGAAAGCAAGGCGTGGCAGGGAGGTAATCACCATGGCACATGAAACGATCAGAGTCTCTCCATGCGTGGCATCATGCGTGGACGACCAAAAAAATAAGATCTACCTGGAAGTCGAGCTCCCAGGAGTGGACAAAGAAGGCATCAAGCTCACCGTTCATGAAGACAGCTTCTATCTGACAGCGGCGCGCCGGGATGGCTACATGGAATATTCCACCAGTTACGCCCTGTGCTGCCCCGTGAAGGCGGAAGAAGCCAGGGCAAAATATGAAAACGGACTGCTGAAAATTGAACTCCCCTTCAAGGAGGCCTTGGAAGGGGCCGTCAATATCGCAGTGGAATGAACCCACGTGCAACGAACCCTGCCCAATGGTTCTCTCATGCCATTGGACAGGGCGACCCTAAAATACCGTAAGCTCTGTACAGTGGATTTTATCCTCGTTCCCCCGTGCCTCCGGCACTCATTCAAATGCATCCCCACCGCACGCCGCCGGTCCGTCAGAGACCCGCAAAGAGCTGAACACAGATGTTCTCATAGCAACCGATGCCAATGCGGTCGTAACGACGATCCAGGATATTCTCCCGATGGGAAGGGCTATCCATGAGGGCATCATGAAGGGCTCGGGGGGGCAGGTAGCCCTTGACAAGGTTTTCACCGGCATACCTGAATTCGCAGCAGGATTTCACCATGTCCCAAACAGGATTTCTCCCCGTCCGAGGATCTTTATGGGTAAAACGATGATTCCCCACCAGGTACCTGGCTCGCAGGTGCGCTTTGCGAGCGAGGCAGTCGTCCCACCTGAGCGCACTGTTTTCACGGCTCACCAGTTGGTAGAGCTTTCGGGCGGTCTCCCCATCGAGGGGTTTGTCCATCTGCGGGCTTGTTTCCCGAACAGGGTTGCTCTGTGATGCAAGAGGCTTGGAAGGGGCTGTGCAGGAAAGCAGGAACAAGGTTCCGGCCAGCACCAGTGAAAGCGCTCCCCCAAAATATATGCGAGACTTTTTCATTTCCATATCACTTCAGCAATCAGTCGTTCATCTTGAAGTCCGGGGCTTTAGTATTTACTATTCATAAGAGTCGGTGGCCGCAAATGCTGAATCCTTTGCATCTTTACAACAATCCTCGAAAAACTGCGGACATGCTCTCCGTGCTCAAAGGAAAGGCAAACTTCATGAAAAAACTCTGTCTCGCCATGGCCCTTTTCTTCCTCATGGCCTTTGTGTCGACGGACGAGGCAGGAGCCTTCCGCTGCGGCACGCACCTTGTCCATATAGGCGACATGAAGTGGGATGTCTTCCAAAAGTGCGGCCCCCCCAATTTCAGAGACGCCTGGGAAGAGAAGCGCTTGGAGCACGTCTACGGTGCCCCGTATGGCGACTGGGACAGCTCCCTTCAAACACGCATCCCCTTTGGCGCAGTCGTCTACGTCCTCATTGAAGAATGGGTCTACAACTCCGGCCCCACCCGATTCGTACGGATCCTGCGCTTCGAAAACAGCCGCCTCGTGGAAATCACCACGGGAGATTATGGGTTCTGAAAGGTGATGGTCCCTGCTTCAACGGAGCACGCGCACAGCCTCAGAGCTCGGCTTTGATCTTTTCCAGGGTGCTCTGCAGGCCCCCTTCCCCATAGGGTCTCGACCGCCAGGACGTGATGAAGCCGTCTTCCACCTTTCTGGGAATCAAGTGAAAATGGATGTGGTCGATGAGCTGACCGGCCGCCCGGAAATTGTTCTGCAGCAGATTGAAGCCGTCCGCTCCCATGGCTCGATGGATGGCCTCCCCCACATTTTTTGCCGCCTCGATGCAGGCGTGCAGGTCTTCTGCAGGAGTCTCAAAGAGGGTGGCGTAATGATTCCTGGGAAGAACGAGGGCGTGACCGGCGTTGATGGGATTGATATCGAGAAAACTGATGACCCGTTCGTCTTCGTACAGTTTGGCGCAGGGAATTTCGCCTCGGACGATCTTGCAGAAAATACAATCCGTCATGGTGTCCTCCATTGCTCAGGGCGGAGGGGGTGATCCCCACCCATTTGAAGTCGTACTGCCTCTTCCCAAAAGAGTGCCTTCAGAGCCATCGGCTGCAGGCCGCTGCAATTCATATTGAGGGATCGGAGCAACGCTGCTAGAGTATCAAAGATGTGTAGAGCTGTAAAGAATCGCAGCTCACGGGATTTCCCAGAGAAAGGAGAGAGTGCATATGCAGTTGCTGGCCATTTACGGATCCCCCCGCAAAGGGGGAAATACGGATCTCATGCTGGATGCATTTGTCGAAGGCGCCTCAGCGGCCGGGGGCGAGGTGCAGAAGATTTACGTCCGGGATATGAAGCTGAACGGATGCCTGGGATGCGGGCACTGCGACAAGAAGGGCGTCTGCATTCAGAAGGACGATATGACCGGCTTGTACCCTCTCCTGGAGAGCGCTCCCCGCATTGCCGTGGCCTCTCCCATCTATTTTTACGGCGTTACCGGCCAGTTGAAGCTGCTCATCGACCGCTCTCAGGCGTGCTTCATGAGCCAGGAAGTGGCAAAAAGGGAAGGCCGTGAACTGCCTCCCAAGGAAAGCCGCAAAGGATTTCTGTTGAGCGCCGGCGCCACACGGGGGAAGCGCCTCTTCGAATGCGCCGTCCTGACGGCCAAGTACTTCTTCGATGCCCTCCACATGGATTATGCCGGGGAGCTCTGCTTCCGGGAACTGGAGGAAAGAGGGGCCATCCTTCAGCACCCCGTGATGCTGGAAACCTGCCGGCAGGCCGGCAAAGACTTTCTCGCCGGCCCCTGACCCGACGGCCGCTGAAGACTTGACGCACATACATACATCAGGGATTTAGAGCTTCCCTCATTGTAGGAGCGGCATCCTGCCGCGACGGTCAACTGGTCGCGGCAGGATGCCGCTCCTACAATGAGCCCCAAGCCATGAAGCCCCATGACCTGGGCGATCAGCGCAAGTCAGCGCTTCAGTCAGCGTTCTTCAGCGTCCCACCCCAAGAAATCCGCTCCCGCCTCAGGGAAGGTCCGTCATTTCACAGGCGATTTCGGCGAAGGGGAACAGGCATTCCCTGTTCAGAGATCCGATGTACTCTTCCACGCCCCCGAGCCGTTCCACCTCCAGAAAGCGCCTCATACCCTCGATGATTTCCCGGGTCACCGCCGGATGAACGAAATTGGCGGTACCCACCTGGACGGCCCTGGCTCCCAGGAGGAGAAATTCCAGGGCATCCGTGGCGTTGGCAATTCCCCCGATGCCGATGACCGGACAGTCCACGGCCTGGAGCACCTCGTACGTGCAGCGCAGGGCAATGGGCTTGATGGCTGGCCCCGAAAGCCCCCCGAAGACGTTGGCCAGCTTGGGGCGGCGTGAAAAGATGTCCACGGCCATGGCCGCCACGGTGTTGATGCACGACAGCATATCGCTCCCCGCCCCCACAGCGGCTTTGGCGATTTCTCCGATGTGCGTGACATTGGGGGTCAGCTTGGTGATGAGGGGGAGCGTCGTCGCGCGCCGCACGGCCTCCACCACCCGTGCCGCCATGGAGGGCTCCGTCCCGAAGATCATCCCGCCGCTTTTCACATTGGGGCAGCTGATATTGATTTCCAGGGCGACGATCCCCGGGACCCCCTCCAGCCGCGCAGCCAGCTCGGCATATTCTTCCAGCAGGTTGCCGAAAATGTTGACGATCACCGGCACCTGCCGGTCCCTCAGGTAGGGCAGCTTGGATTGCAGGAAGGCATCCACCCCGACATTTTCAAGGCCAATGGCATTGATCATGCCTGCGGGGGTTTCCACCAGGCGGGGCGGCGGATTCCCCGGACGGGGAGCCAGAGAAATGCCCTTCACCACCACGGCTCCGAGTGCCGTGAGGTCCAGAAAATCCGCGTATTCTTCCCCGTAGCCGAAGGTGCCCGAAGCCACCATGACGGGATTCTTGAGGCGCAGAGGTCCTAGCTGTACAGAAAGATCGTGGGAGGCGCCCCGTGCGTCTGGATTTTGTGCCATTGGATGGATTCCGCTCCAAAAATGGGTCCGTCTTTGCAGACATGCAGGTAATGGTCCTGGGAGGATGCGTCCGCCTGCGCGGCCGGCAGGGCACAGCCCAGGCAGGCCCCGATCCCGCAGGCCATGAGGGATTCCAGGGAAAGCTGGGAAGGGACTTTGTGCTCCAGAGCCCACCGGGCGACGTGGTACTGCATGGCCAGAGGTCCGCAGGCGTAGAGCTGCGAAGGCTGCAGATTCTTTTCCTGGACAACCCGGCGGAGCAGGTCCGTGACGAAGCCGCCATACCCCAGGCTGCCGTCGTCCGTGCTCCGATATACGGAAATCCCCAAATCCTCCAGCAGGTTTTCAGGAAGCTGCTCCGCCCCGGTGCGCGCCCCGTAAAAGAGATGGATATCCGCGGGCCTACCGACCCCTCCCTTTGCCAGAAGCTGCTGAATGAGCTCCTGAAGGGGGGCGATGCCGATGCCTCCGGCAACGACAACGACAGGGCCGGCGGCGATCGGCGGCAGCTCGAAACCGTTTCCCAGGGGCCCGAGAAGGCTCAGCGGCGTACCGGGAGCACACCGCGACAGCCACCAGGTACCCTTCCCCACCACCCGGTAGAGCACTTCCACGATCCCCTCCTCGGGGAGGATTCGGTGAAAAGAGAACGGGCGCCGCAGGAGTGGGTCCATCCCTTCCCGCACCTGGAGCATGAAAAACTGCCCGGCGCGGGCGGCCCCGGCCATGCGGGGAGCCTCCAGCCGCAGGCGGTGGGTTTGGCGGGCGACTTCCTGCTGCTCCAGCACCCGGCCTTCTTCCAGGAATTTCTGCATGGATTTTCTACCTCTCCCACGCCACCACGGCCGCCAGGCGCCCCATCGTGCCTTCGCCCCGATAGGAAAAGAATTCCCCTTTCTCACACACGGTACAGCGCTGGGCGTCCTCGATGTTCTCCAGGCGCAGCCCGGCCTGGACCAGCTGATGGCGGCTGATGGCCCAAAAATCGAAATACCGGGGCCTCACCTGAAAGTCCCAAAACTCGGGGGGAAGCTCGTCCCGGTAGTTCTTGAACTCGGCACAGCACGGCCCCAGGGAAGGCCCAATGGCTGCGAGCATATCTTCCGGACGGCAGCCGAAGCGCTCCCGCATGACCCCGACGGCTTTACAGGCAAGCGCACCGACGCTCCCGCGCCATCCACTGTGCACATTGGCAATGACCCGCTTCACGGGGTCCACCAGGAAAATGGCCTGGCAGTCCGCCACCTTGATCATCAGACCCACTCCGGGCAGATCGGTCACCAGTGCGTCGCCGGGGGGAGTCACCCGCACGGGAAAACGGTCTTCCGTACGGGCCAGGGATTCCGCATCCAGTACATGGATGGTGTCCCCGTGCACCTGGGGGGCGGCCACGAGCACGTCGACGCCCAGCGCTTTGCCGATGCGGGAGAGATTTTCCCGCACCGCCTCGTGGGAATCGCCGATATTCCATGCGGCATTCAGGGAAGCGAACGGCGGCGCGCTGACCCCTCCATGCCGCGTGAAGACTCCGTGAGTGAGGCCGGCTACTCCCGAGAGGTTCTTGAAGACATGACAGGAAGGGCCTTTCTCTGTTTCCATCATTGCATGGCTTTCATTATCTTGTCTGATATCCATCATTCCCCCTGGCACCCCTCCCCTGCTTACCGCCAAATTTATTTGAGAGCAAGTTTTATTGACAATGGACGCCATACCCTTAGCTTTCCTCCCATGACAAATGCACATGAAGGATCGTAAAAGAAGGAGAAAACACTCATGCCACAGGTGAAAGAATTGATGATGCTGACGATCGAGTTCAGCATCAAGACGAAGAGCCCTCACGGTGAAATCGCCGAACTGCCTCCCCAAACGTCTCGATTCGTCTACGGAGTCGACGCGCAGTACCCCTCGGTGGAAGCCGCTCTGCAAAATAAAAAATGCGGTGACCGCGTCCATGTCTACGTCCCCCCCGAAGAATTGTTCGGAGTCTACGATGAATCCCTGGTGCGGGAGCTCCCGCGCGAGGACTACAAGCAGGAACGTCTCGCCGAAGGCAGGATGTACCGGGAAATGAAAAAGAAGACCCTGGTTCAGTTCATGGTGAAGGAACTGCGGGACGATGTCATCGTCGCCGACTTCAATGATCCCAAGGTCGGCACCTCGGCGGAATTCGACATTATCATCAAAGACCTTCGTGAAGCCACCAAGGAAGAGCTGCGCCCCTCCTGCGCCCGCGGTCCGGAAATCATGACGGAATGAACCATCCCCATGCAGGCATGAAATGCGGGTCTTGCGGTGCCGAGCAGTAGTGAGAGAATCCGCTACGGAACACGAGGAATCCACTCCTGAATGACAAGGATGGCGAGGCCCTCTCCGGGTCTCCGGCAGCAACCCCTCATCCCTGGAGGCCTTGTGCCTCCAGGGGGAGTCTTCCCGGTCCCGGGATCAGGTTCCCTACGATGCGAAGCGGCTGGATGAATCCGTTGACAATGCGGGGACCGTATGGTACCAAAACCCCATCGAAGGAGTTTGGAAAAACTCCCCGCAGTCTACCGGACAGTTTTAAAGGGCGACTAGCTCAGTGGATAGAGCGTTGGTCTCCGGAACCAAAGGTCCCGGGTTCGATCCCCGGGTCGCCCGCCAAGCAAAATCAAGGACTTAGCCAGACTGGTTGAGTCCTTTTTGCATTTGTGGTTGCGGATAGGTTGCGGATGGTTGCGCATCGTCAAGTTCATCGATATTGGTTGTACTCTCCTTCAGAAGCCACTTGTAATAAGTTCGATTATTCGAGCACCTTGCGCTTCGAGGTAGGTCTCATCCATGCATGGGTTGACCTGTGAAATATAGTCTTCGCTTACAATAAACTCGGTAAGCTTTCACGCTCGCGTCTGTCAGGAAATCGAGGCTTGGCCGGTCGGCATTCTGGCTGATTTTGCCCGGATGGTCGAACTTCTGGTGGAATTCGGACCCGACCTGCGTATGCCTCATTCGCGGGCGCTGGGCAAAGGCACCTCGCCTGCTGATTTTTCCTCCCCTGACCCGTCCTCCGTGGTCTCAACCATAGCGGAGGTTGCCGGCATGAAATTCGCCGTTAAGCACACCGGAGTTGTCCACAGGGTATTCCATGACTTGCGATCATCTGGGAGGTATCAGAGGAAGATTCCACACAACAGAAATTCAGTTGCCCCGTGAGGGATCTCCAATGGCAGAGACCACCAAAGGTCGGGGGCACGCTTTGGGTACGTCTCGCTTTGTCTTGTTATGGAGATTATGACAACGTGAAGTATTTTCTATAAGGAGGCAGTCCTGAATGTGGACAAGCCATAAGGCTACCATCTCGCTTGGAATCTCGTCGAAGGCCGGTACGGGAGTTTTCCCTGCCTTGTCGCGCTGGTTCATGACGCCTGCACTATCCCCTGGGGGCTCTTTTACGAGGTCAGCTTTTAACGAACGAAGTGATGGGATTTAGTCAAGTAGCCAATGACACCGGAGCAATGCTAGAATGTGGCTCACCCATTAGATGTAACAATATGTTACATTCCTCTTGACCACTTCCATTTTTCAGGATTATCATTTGGGTGAGTCGTTTACCAGTTCGGAAGCCACCAAGCTCGTGCGTGAGATTGCAAGGTTCGGTGATGTACAAACAACCGGTCACTGCCGAAAGAGGATGGTGGAAAGGCAGTTCAGCTTTCAGGATCTCATTTCGGTGCTGCTGAATGGGGAGGTAAGAGACCAGCCCGAATATGATGAAGCACACGGTCAGTACAAGTACCGGGTCGAGGGCAACAGCATTGATGGTGATTCAGCCGTAGCGGTAACTGTCATCGTGAGCGACCGTGCGGTCTTGGCAGTGACCATCTTTTGAGGAGACGATATTGGATCGTCCAGAGAAATGCCCAACATGCGGGAGTGAACATTTTCTTTTCGAGAAATCACACCACCATTTTCTTGAAAGTGGACTGGACAATGTTCACCTGACCAACGTTGAAATCGGGACATGTGCCGATTGCGGCGAAAAAGTCGTTTCCATTCCACATCCAACCGAGCTCATGAGACTGATCGGTGAAAGCATCCTGCTCAAACCCACAAGTCTTAACGGTGCCGAGATCCGATTCCTCCGCAAGAATCTCCATTTGAAAATCAACGAATTCGCTCAATTGCTCGGAGTGGATCGGGTGACCGTCTCCAGATGGGAAAACGAACACGAGAAGCCATCGAGAGCCGCTGATCGATTGGTGAGGCTGACCTATGCCGTGGAGGCGAAGATCGGTGAGGGAATAGTAGAAGAGTTACGAAAGAATCTCAGGAAGGAAGACATCGATTCCAAAGTGGATTTTTTCGTGTCACTCCCGTTGGCATCATAACGACTACTTTGTCATTGAAGCTTGCAACCTTCCGCATTTGATAGAAGGAAATGAGCAAGGTGTGCTCAATCTGACGGGAAACCAGAGTCTTGAAGAGTGCTAAAATTCGAAATTCTAATTATCTGGAAGAACTGCCGGCAATCAAAACGATGCCATCATCTCAGCCGGTGACTAAAATTTGTAGAGTATGAGAGGTATCAAGAAAATGGCCCAACTACCCAGACTGACAGAATCCGACATCAGCCGGTGGACCGGAGGAAGGTCCTTTGAACGAGGTCGAACCTACTTCCGTGAGGGCGCGATATACAATCCCCTCTGCCAGGTCTCAACTCTGAAAGCCCAATGCATGGGCTCTCAGCCGGAGCCCTATCGCGTGGAGATCGAGCTGGGATCGGAAGGGATAGTCACCGGCCGCTGTTCCTGCCCGGTTGGAGGGGACGGAAGGTGTAAGCATGCTGCTGCTCTGCTTCTCACCTGGCTCGATAGACCCGAGGATTTCCTGGAGATGGAAGACCTGCAAACCCTTTTGCGGAAGCGCAGCAAGGAGGATCTCATTCGCCTCGCCTGCAGGATGATCGAGCGCCACCCCGATCTTGAATCACTCCTTGAGCTGCCTTCAGCCGATGGAACGGAAGCCGGGAGGCAGATTGATCCGGAATTGATCCGACGCCAAGTGGTGAGTGCCTTCGGCACGGCTCGAGGTGATTGGGAAGATGCCTGGAACATTTCCCTGCAGCTTGAGGGAGTTCTTAAGCTGGGTGATGACTATTCCCAGGCCGGGGACTGGCGTAATGCACAGATCGTTTACCAAACCGCGGCGTGGGAGATCCTGCGGAATTATGAAACAGTCCATGAAGAGGAAAGCGAGCTTGTCGATATCGTAAATCGGTGCGTCGAAAACCTCAAGCCGTGTCTAGCCGCTGCAAGCGACCCGGCTGAACGAGAGGTCATTCTGAGAGGCCTTTTCGATGTCTACCGGTGGGATGTGGATTATGGAGGCATAACGGTGGGAGAAGAAGTCCCCGGGATCATCCTCGAACTGGCGACTCATGAGGAGAAGGAGCTCATTTCAGAATGGGTGCAGGAAGCCATGCCTGCTGGAGGAACGTGGAGCCAGGATTACCATCGGCAAATCTTCGGAGGCTTTCTGCTGGATCTCAAGAGGGATACTCTTGACGATGAGAGCTTCCTTGAGATCTGCCGCAAGACAGGGCGCCTTCAGGACCTGGTGGCTCGGTTGCTTGAGCTTCATAGAATAGATGAGGCCGTGACCCAGGCCCGTGCGGCCAGTGACAATGATCTCCTCCGCCTGGCCGAGCTATTCGAAATCGAAAACCATGGCGAGCGTGTTGAAGAGCTCATCCGCGACCGCTCGAAAGCCAGCCAGGACAGACGCCTGGTCGAGTGGTTGAAGCAGTGGGCGATCAAGAAAGGCGACATCCCGGAAGGACTGAGGCTTGCAGAGCAGCTCTTCTGGGCCGGTTCATCCATTGCAGGCTATAAGGAAATAAAGAGCCTGGCTCAACAACTGAGTCATTGGGAAGGGATGCGTCCTCAGCTGATGAATCGCCTGGAAAGGGGCCGGCAGTCTTCTTTGCTCACAGAAATTCATCTTCTTGAAGACGAGATCGATGCCGCTCTAAAGACCTTGCGACAGTCTTCCGGTGGGCCAGGAGGATGGGGCGGCTCCCCATTGAGCATTCGTACCGCCAAGGCAGCTGAGAAGAGTCGGCCTCGCGAGGCTATCACCCTTTACGTCGAAGCGGCTGATCGTATCATCAAGGCCCGGGACCGGAAGAGTTATGCCGAGGCGGTCGGATACCTCGGTCGAGTGCGGGAATTGTACCGGGATTTGGGTGAAGAGAAAACGTGGCAGAACTTTATCACCGATCTTAGGGACAAAAACCGGCGCCTTTCGGCTCTGAAAGAAGAACTGAATCGGGCCGGCATGTAGGGGAATCATGGAGAGGACATTTACCAGCGATTCTTTTCCCATCATTCATACCTACAAAGCTCCTCTCGCTCACGGATTCTGCTATCCTCTCCTGAACGGCCACAATGAACGTTTTTTCCGCTTCTCTTGGACTTCCTTGTAATACTCTACGGTAATGGTTGGAACTTCCAGTGGCTCACCTTCTTCGATTCTCTCTATTGCAATGCGGTTCATTCGTGCCGGCTCATAGCGGGGATCGAGGGCGAGCGCCCGGTCGAGGCAGTCAAGAGCTTTTTCCTTCTCTCCCACAGCCCCATGGACGAGGCCCAGATTGCCCCAGGACTGCACATGCCCGGGGTCAATTTCGAGGACATCCTGAAAGAGCTTGTTTGCCTCTCGCCATTGCCTCTTCTCCATGAGCGAGAAGGCCTTCTCGAAGAGGTCCGCCGCCTTCAGGTAGTCCTCCAGACTGAGCCCCCTGTCTTTTCGTATGCTCAACTCCAGCTCCGACAGGCGATCCCTGGCCATTTTCACGATGTCTTTGTCCATGCCGCTGGAGACCGTTTCCTGTAGTGAACGAATAGCCCCTGTGTAATCGCCGAGCTTGAACTGGGTGGTCGCTTTGTTGAACCAGGCAGCCGTGAAGTAGGGAAAAATGGACACGGAGAGATCGAAGTGTTTCAGCGCCTCTTCGTAGCGTTCCTCCTGAGCGGCCACGACACCGAGCCCGAAATGGACCGTGTGGTTTTTCGGATGATTCCTGACAAGGCCTTCAAGTGTGCTCGCAGCCTCTTTTGTCCTCCCACGCTCGGAGAGAGCCAGGGCTTGATCGACCTGATCCTCCAATTCTTCATCCAACTCGATGATGAAATCCTTCTTCGGCTTCTTTGCCGGTGCGGAGCTTCTTTGGATTTTCTCCGCATGATAGGCTGCGGCGGTATCGTAGTAGTGGCAACCGATGCACTCTTCGTTTCTCAATTCAGGGCAGCATATGGAGCAGATGGCCTGGTTCTCTCTCTTCTTGCAGAACCTTTTGCCCTTTCTGCTGTTGCATACCGGGCATATAATTTTGGGCATTGCAGCATCCTCCTCAAGAGTGTCCCAAATGGCTCAATTTATGATATAGCATGTGTTATTTGTGCAACCAAGACCCTTGTGGGCGAATGACCATGGACCGTACCTCCTTGCAGGGGATCTGTTCTCCGGGGCATGCTGAAAGAGGATGGTGGAAAGGCAGTTCAGCTTTCAGGATCTCATTTCGGTGCTGCTGAATGGGGAGGCAAAAAACCAGCCCGGATATGCTGAAGCACAGGATCAATACAAGTGATTGATAAAGGTTGATTGGGCTCGGGACGCGGTTTCCCGGTCCGCATGATGAGTTTTCGATCCATATTCCTAAGTACCCAAGCAAATATTTTCAAACAAAGTTGATATGATGAACGAAATCGGATAAGTGGTATTACGATGTTAATGTCAAAGCCTCTACGAGGAGCCTGCGTGAAGTACGTAAAGCCATTATCCGAAGCCGAATTGATCACACTTCGAGAAATGTGTGAGCACCACTCATCTCGTCGAGCCCGCATG
>NZ_BQXM01000001.1 GCF_022836495.1 Desulforhabdus sp. TSK | reverse complement strand
CTGTCAAACAGGGCACGGCCAGGCGCAAAATGCCCTCGCATGAACCGTTTTAGAATGGCAGGAGCATTGCTTCCCAGTGCTGGAGTCAAATACCGGTCAACGGGCGTTCGCCAATTTGGACGCCCTACTCTTAGCCTGGTAACTTTATAACGAATCGTCTCATCTGTTTTGCTCTGCAGCATCAGGTCGTTTTCTGGACTTACTTCAAATTGATCTAAATAGTCTGATAACGGGCTCCCTTGTTGATCCTGAATGTTATTTTCACTAAAGAAAACATTTATTAGTGGCAGAGTCTTTGATCCGATTAAAATTCCGTCAGTTTCTATTTGGATATGAGAGGGGTCATCAACTTGGGCTAATGATGCAATCCTTTGTATAAAACTTCCTAAGAGACTCATTGTAAGGAATATCCTATTTATGCCTGCATCCAACATTGCTCAAATGGCGTTAGCCCTTCAGAACGGAAATACTCTTTAAAGCCATTAAATATTAAGTTCCGGGTTTGCTCGCCAGTATTATCCTTTCTTCTAAAGCCTGTTTGGATTCTCTCCAATCGTTCAATCGCAAGCGGGTCATCCGCATCCTCTTTGAGCAAATTAAATAGCTTGTATTTGGCTGTCTCAAGAGCATCCTTCTTATGTTCAATGCACCACCCATACGCCGCTGCCAGCCCAAGATGAAATGTGTCGCGTGAGAGAAGATTCACCCCTGTAGGTATAATAACTCCTTCGTTAGTTTCCTTTCGTTCAGTGTATTTCCGACACAATTCTTCATCAAAATCGACAAGAAAGCCTATATAGCTTTCAAATTCTGTTGTTAGGTCAGTTTTTCCAGACGACTTCTCCAGAGAGTCGCCATAGTTGGTTAAAACATCAATTTGGTTTAATTCTGCAATCACCTCATTACGGACATCAATATGAGGAGATTTTTGAACAAAGGCTTGAAATGCTTGGGCAATGACTGAAAATTGATACTGACCATGGCCACTTCTTCTGTTTGAGTCTTTTTCTCTATAAATGGAAATCCTTCCATCATATTTTTCAGCAAGATTTTCACAAAGTGGACGACTGACAACCTCAAGCTGATGCTTGAGACTCATTGGTTTTTGCCCTGCATTCAGCAAAATCATTCTATAGGTAAGAGCAGAGAGTTTAATGTCAGGCCAAATTTCAACCCTTAATGGCCTAGACAGGAATCTCGTCAATTCTTCGCCTTCGAGCGAATCTCTAACGTTTTGGATCGCTGTGGTTCTCTGAAGACCATCGATAACGAAAACATCTCCAGGCGGAATTAACTTAAGTGCAGGGATGAATTTTTCGTCGCTAGGATTATCAGGAGTGTCGATTCGGCCCTTTCGTATTCCCAAAACAACAGGTGGAATTAAACACCCCTCTTTGAGATCTTGCCTTAGTCGTTCATACGGCTTGAATCCCTTGATTACTTTTCTCTGTATCTCGAGATTGTCTTCAGCGCCGCTTACCAAATTAAGATATGCCTCTGTGTGCATTTCGACGAGGACACTTGTTGCGCTAATACGATCATCTTTAATAACACTAAGTATTTTCATGAATTATCGCCTCCCATCCTTGTGGCTGCCTGGTCATACCACATGAGCAGTTTGGGATCTTCTTCCAGGACGTTGTTGGGGATCTTGTCGGCCACGGCGACGATGACGGCATAGTCGCGTTCCTGCCAGGCTTTCTTGAATCCGGCGCGGACAGCTTCCAGGCGGAAGACCTTGAGCTTCTTCTTGACCTCTTTGTATTCCTCGAACTCCTTGAGCAGAGCCTTCTCGCGCAGTTTCTCTAGGTCGCCTGCCTTGTTGGGATCGGGCACGTACCAGCGGTCGCGGGCCTTGGCGACGAGGGTCGGATCTTCCTTGGGCAGGTTGCGCAGTTCTTTCCAGTTGGTAGAGAGGTAGGCGTGGATCTGCTCCGGCACCGGGCCTTTGCCGTCGTAGCAGAGGAAGTTCTGGTTCAGCAGTTCACGCAGATCGAGCTGGGCCTCGTTCTTGCTCCAGCCACCGAGCTGCTGCATGAACTGCGGGTTGATGTCGGAGAAGGTCTGCGGCTTTTCCTTGATGAGCTGGCGAAGCCACTGAATGGCGGATGCCTCGTCGGAAACGAAAATGGACATCTGCTTGAGTTCGCCCGAGGTCATTTTCTTGCGGTCGTATTCGGCCACCTGATCCGGCAGGAAAAACATGCCGTCACGCTCGATGAAGCGCAGCGCCAGACCGTTCTGGAATTCCTGGCTTGAGATCGGCACGGGGTAGCCCTTGCGGACGTAATAGGCCACCATCTGGTCGAACAGGATGCGTGGATCACGTTCCGGGACGAACTGCAGCAAGGCTCCCTGTTGCTTAGTGACCGGAAGATACTTCAAGTGCGTACGAACAAAATCCCACACGCCTTCTTCGGTTTGCGCCTCTTTTTGGAAACGCTCTTCAAAGCCGCCATTGGGTTTGTAGGCTGAGATGACGAGGTCTTGTTTGACGGAAGTAGGGTTTGTTTGGGCGTTAAAACTGCCTTTCTTTTTATCTAAGGCAGAAACATTAGCTATAACAAACCCTGCATCGGTTATTGATGTCTGAATGTTGTTCCACACAGAAGCCTTAGTATTTGAAAATTCAATAGTCATCCATCTGCCAGGTGCCAGAATTCTATAAACCTCTTGGAAGCATCGTGTCATTAAGTCACGATATTCAACAGAACCCTTATTCTGAGATTTGTTCTCTATCGCTTCTTCCTTGTTATTGGTTTTAGCGCCAAGCCAAGACTCCCAAACTAAATTCAATTCAGAGTAATTAAGATTTGAACCAAAAGGTGGATCGATAAATACATAGTCAAGTATGTTATCGGGAATCGCCACCTTTGATGAAGATTGTGTTGTTATGCAATTACGAACTTGACCAGAGTGGAATACGATTTTTTCAACCGCATCGCGCAGCATTCTCAGGATGTTCAACTCTTTAATAAGCGATGGAATGTAGTATGTGCCATTCTGTGGGCCACCACCAGCCCCCCAAGTTCCAGACTGATAGGTCAGCCCATACCTTTTTGTTATCCTAAAGGCGACAATTGTTAACGGTATCCAGAGCCTTGAATCTTTGCATAAATTTTTAAACTCCGAGAGAGCTATATAATTCCTCGTAGAGTATAGATGATGAACATGTGTGAACCCGATTTTTAGCGCCTCACCGGTCTTATCCCCATCTATAATTTCTGTTATAGGATGTTCAATATTGTGTTCATAGCTTGCGATATTATCGAGCAGCTCCAAGTCGTCTTTGGATGCCTTCTTGTCGTATTTCTTGCCTCCAAAAACGTAATTAATACGAACGGGTACTTGTTTCGCTTGAGTAACTGATTTTCCAATTAGCGGATCATATGATGTTGTCCAGCGCCGTTCGATACTTCTCTTTGTCAAATTAGCCCCACACTCAGAGCACTCAAACTCGTCGAGCACTTTTCCGTTTTCAATGTCTACGGCATTTTCCCAGAAAACAATATCAGCAGAACATTCCGGACAAACAAAAACATCTGACCAAATTACCGAATTGATTTTCCCTTTTTTGCCATTTTTATGCGTTGTTTCAAACAGCCAGCCCCATCTTTCCTCTACCATGTCAATAACTTTATAAATTGCACTCTTAAGCGACTCTCCATCGGCTGGAGTGTTGTAACTACTCGAGATATAGGTGGCTGCGGGAGATAGATCATTTAGTATGGCTTTCCGAGCACCGAGCTTTGAAAACGGTCTCCAAACCCTTTTGCCATTTTCGTCAAGTTCTTCCTGCAGAATAGTCCCATCGGGTTTCACTTGATAACCAAGTGCTAATACCTCAGCTCGATCTCCACATAGACGCGCAGCCACTCCAGTCATGCCGGTCCCGCAGAATCCGTCGAACACGATATCCCCCGGCTGCGTGTAGTGGAGGATGTAACGCATGATAGCCTTGTGCGGCACCTTGGTGTGATATGGATGCATTCTGTAAACAGGGTCGTATTTACCCTCGCTCACGTCGGCCGCAAATGGCTCTCTATGGTATTGGTTGCCTTCAGGTTGCTCCCGCTTTTGCGCCTCCCACTCGGCGATGAAGTCGGCGATCCAAGGGTTCGGACAGGCGGTGTAATACGGCGGATCGCTCAGGTTCAGGATGTCCTCGTCACTGCCGATGGGGAATCCTTCGATCTTGCGGAATTCCGGGTCCTGCAGCTTCTTGCGCAGTTCCTCGGTGAAGTGAGCGCGGCGGGCCTCGTCGTTTTCAAAGGTCATTCCGAGACAAGTCACAGGTCCGGAGTGTTCTCGGTTCTTTTCGTGTGAATGTAGATCAAGACGTAGCTGTTCCATCATGTGTTTGCTCCAGTAAGGTCTTGCCCTTAGCGGTTATCCGGTATTTTTGTTTGCTGCTGCGGGGTTTGTCGGGAATCGTCATTTCGATGACCCCATGTGCCATTCCTGCCTGCTGGTAATGCTCCCGAAAATGCTTTTCATCCTTCAACTCCAGAGCAGCCATGATTTGCGCCCTGTTCATGTCGCCCTGCATGATACTCAGCATTCGCATGACTTCGGGGGTGACTTCGGGGGTGACTTCGGGGGTGGCTTTTCCGGACTTCGGGGCCTGGTCCATCGCCTGGTTCTCGATCCATTCCAGTCTGCCTCTAATGGCTGTGGGCAGGCTGTAGGTGGCCTGGTCCGGCGATGCCAGCAACTGCTGGTGGCACAGGTAGTCCAGCGCTTGGTGCGCGATGCGGATGTTGCCGCCGGAGGCGATGGCGGCATCGGTCAGGTTCATGCTCGTTTGTGCTGCCGCCATGGCCAGGATGGCCGCCTGTTCAGCGGTGAGCGCCACCCCCAGATCGGACTGAAAACGCTGCATGGCTTCCGTGATCAGCGGTTCGTTCACCAGGATGAGCTCAAAGGCTTTGTCCGTTTTGTCATTGTTGATCTGTGGCGGCCTGCGTCCCAGTTCGCGCCAGTTGCGGAGAATGGAGCGAATACCGGTGCCTGCCTGGTCACTGAGACCGATGCGACGGAACGCATTGACGATAAGTGGATTGCGGATGTCCTTCTCGTTAGATTCCAGCAACTGGGCCGTGGTGGCAAAGGCGTCGCCCGGGTTCCAGAAGATCAGTCGATCGGTAAACCACTTCAGTGAGGCTTTGCGATTGTGGTCGCCATAATCCTGATGGATCAGCAGGTTGATCGCTGCTTCCCGAAAGGCGATGTAATCGGGAGGGTCATCATTTCGGCGCAGAGTCGCCGGATCGACCGAAAAAGGGTGCTCTGCGATGCGGGAATATTTGGCAACCAGCCCGCGCCACGTTTTGAAAAGATTTTCTTCAAAAACCAGTCGATCATGCCAGCGCTGATCCGAAGACCAGTCGTCGAAGCGGGTATCGATACGCTGGTAATCCAGCACAGGACGGGGCAGCAAAGCCCGGACGCAGCGGTCGATGCCAAACAGCAATATACCGGCGCGGGTCAGAACCGGCGTGCCCGCATCATGCACGACAAAATTCCATTCCAGCAAAAATTCCTGTGGATCGGGTATGTGCCGATGTTCCGGATTGCGGCGGGTGAACTGGTCCTGGTACCAACTCAAAGTTTCCGGATCGATGCTGGACGCGAGGGGAAAATCCGGCATTCCCTCGCCATCCCAGGACTGTTGGGCTGAATCGCGCAGGAAGCGTCGAAGCTCATTATCGGTCATTCGCTCGTCGCGCGCGGCACGGCGCAGATAACTATCACGAGGATTACCATTGAGATAGATCGGCTTGTGATGACGATTCGCTTCCGGGATGAAAAAGGCCAGGATACGCTTGCCCTCCAGTTCATAGACCCGGGGCTCGGCATCAACAATGTGATTCAGTTTTTGTCCGCTCCGCAGTGTGGTCAAAAAGGCATCCTGCATCCGGTCAAATGCGGCAGGGTCCACTCCTGAGATTTCGAGTTGCCCTTTGTTTTCCGATACGCCGAACAACAACCAGCCACCCTGTGTATTGACAAAGGCACTCACGGTTATGTAGGCGTCCTTGGGCACATCCCGTTGAGCCTTCTTGCACTCGAAATCGGTCCATTCGTATCCCTTTAAGCGGGTGATCAGCTCATCCCTGTTCACGGTTTACTCCATGACGATCCGCACTTTGGCCGGGTCCTTGCCCTTGGTGAGTTGATCGATGTACTCCTCAAAGCGTTTCTTCATCTCCGAGGGAGTGGCGGGACCAGCCTCAACCTGCAGAGCGTTTTGCAGGTCCTTCACCCTGACAGTGACCTTGACCAGGCCGGAGAGCACCTCTTTGAGAGCATGCACGAAGTTGCTGGAAAGCGGTATCGGCAGTTCCTTCGATTTGATGAAGGCCTCCAGCGGTTCGCGGTCGTCGATCTTCAAAAGATCCAGGTTGGCCTGAGTGATCGGGTCCTCCAGGTTGCTGAGGAGGGTGGAGGTCCAGGCCGTCACCATGGCGTCGAGCTGGGCGTCCATCTGGTCGATCATCTGCGAGCCTGCCGCCGTGTCGGTTTCCACCGAAGGCCGGAACCCGCAATGCGGGCAGATGGGCGAGGTATTGAGATTTTGCTCGGTCAGTGCGAAACAGCTCTTCAGCCCGGCCAAACGGTTCTGATAATCGGTGAGCTGCTGCCGGGGCATCAGATCGATACCGGCCAGCTTGAGCAGGGTTTGCAGCCGCTGATCGTTGAGCAGTCCTGCCTTGCGCTTGTCGTCGTTCACGCCCAGCCGGGCCTTGGTGTGCAGGCCGATGTAGGCGACGGTGTAATCCTTCTTCAGCTTCTGCAGCTTGGCCCCGATGCTCTGGGACTGGCTGGCCAGCTCGGTCAGGTCGGCCTGCTTGAGGGCATCCAGCACATCCTGCCGGGTGGTCTTCATGCGATCCACCCAGTCATGCTCGGCGGGCAGCACCGCCTCGGCGGTGGAGAGCCAGGACGCCGTCGGGCTGTGGTCCATGATGAACTCGCGCAGGGCGTCCAGTTCATCCAGCGCCTTCACGGCCTTTTCATGGGCCAGTACCTCGGGAGCGCTGTAGCGGAAGTTTTTCAGCTTGCCAGGCGAGGAGTAGGCCTGCAGCGATTCAAAGAAGCCCTTGGCCTCGTCCAGTCCGCTGGCCTGGTCAGCCATGTCGGTGCCCGCGAGCAGATCCAGGCCCCAGAAGGAAAGCCCCTCGCGCAGGGTCTGCCGGGTCATGACGATGCGCTTGACGATCTTACCCAACGCCTGCTGCAGGTTCTGCACCGGTTCGTCTTTGCCCTGGGTGACAAGCTGGGCCATGCCCGGCGTCATGCCGAGGAGTTCGAACAGCGCCTTGAGCGCGGGAAGGTTCCATTCCTTGGGCTGCTCCAGGTGCTTGAAGCGGACCAGCTCGTCCATGCCGGTCGCGGCAAGCTGCTGCAATCCGGTGGCGTCGAATTTCTTGCCCGGGATGGCGAGCACGATGTCTCCGGAATAGACCAGCGCCGCCACCAGGACGGTCACCCATTCCGGCTCCAGGCGCGAACCGCCCGGGTTCATGTACTCAAGTCCGTGATCGTCCTGGATGATCTCGCTGCGGTTGACCACCTGGCCGTGGCCCTTGGCCTTTACGGCATCGAGGATGAACTTGGTGTATTTCGATTTGTAGGGGTCGATCTTCTCGCCGTCGAGGAGTTCCAGCGCATCCATCACGGCGGTGGCCTGCTTGGTGCGGTTCTGCCCGGCGATGGCCCGCAGGGCGTCCTGCGCGGCCTGGGCGCGGTTGTTGCCGGTGATCAGCACCGAGAAGAACGGGTAGTCCGGGGCCTGGTTCTCGAAGTTCGGGGCCAGGCAGACACCGGCGATGGTGTTGACCAGGTCGCGGAAGTTGATGGTTTCGTGGGGAGCAATGCCTGATAACGTTCGGATATTGCCACCCTTTTCCTTTGCCCAGGCCGCCATCGATTTGGTGCGTCCCTGGTAGGTCACCTCGAACGCCGAAGTCATATTCTTTTGGAGCCACTGCACCAGGAGGCGAAGAAAGCTATTGGCCTTGGCCTCATAGGTGGCCTTGGCATGGCCCGAGGCTGTTGAGGCCAGATCCAGGGCAGCTGCATAACTCTTGAGCGCCGTTCGAAAGGGTTCATCGATTTCCTTGATGCGGAAGAATACTTCGTCGCTTTGCTTCTCGTCCTTGAAACGGGGGGGATCGTTTGGCTGGATGAAGTAAAGATAGAAGTCCCGCTGAGGCACCGCGGTGGAACGTTCATTGGGAGCCCCGAAAAACAGGTAGCCGGTGCGGGCGGCCTTACGTTCCTGCCAGACCAGCTCGTGCTGCCAGATCTTGTAGCCGGTGACATAGGTCGCATCCTGGCACTCCATGACCCGTTTGAGGGCTTCGTAATAGAAGCGGTCGAGCTGAGAGTCGCTCAAGGTCTCGGCCTTGCGCTCGATCAACGCATCAAAATCGTCGGTTTTCTTCAAATCGAGATAAAATTGACGGTTGTCGGTGTTGAAAGAGATGAACTGACCGCTCACCGTTTTGTGGATCTCGCGCAGGACCGTTTCCACATGGGTCTGCAGGTCTTTGTCGGGCTCATCGCTGCCCAGCTCGGCAATCAGGGGATCGAAGAGACACAGGCGATCGCGCAGCTCCTGAGCAGACGCTCCCATGGGGGCGTAAATGTCGCCGGTGGTGAGGCGGTGAACCGACAGAGCATGGATCAGGCGAAGGGCCATCGGCTTGTATTGCTTGCGAGTGATGGCGTTTTCGATGCGGGATTCCAGCACCTGGCTGCAGTCGATGACAGCCCGTATTTCAGGAATGGCGCGAAAGGAGGCGTTCTGCTTGAGAGTGCCCCAATAGCTGTCGAAGGCGACCAAGCCGGGTGTGTCGTGCGGCACGTCCTTGTTCAGAATGCCCTTCATGCCCATGGAGAGAGTCTTGAGCACTTCACGTTTTTCTGCGACAGTGACGCGCTCGAAGGTGTCGATGTAATCGGGGTGCACCGGGAAGAGTCGGACGAATTCGTCCATCCGTTCGTTCATGTTGCCGTAAAACCTGGTGAAGGGAGTCAGGTACTCGCGGATCTTGGCTTGCTGCTCGGCGGTCTTTTTGAGCAGACGCTCGGCCACCACAAACTTGACGTCGTTGCGGGCGATCAGGATCTGCTCGAAGCGGTCCTTCACTCTGCGGATGCTGTCGGCGACAAAGGCAAAGCGGGGGCTGTCGAAAATGGCCTCCTGAACACCGGCTATGAAGCGGAAGCGTGACGATTTGCAGTATTCACCCAGCTCTCGAAGGAAATTGAGATCTAAAATCAATTCCTGATCTTTGCGTGTTCGCAGATAATCCAGCAGTTCATCGACCACCAGCATCAGACCGTGGTTGGGATATTTCTGGAGGAATGCCTCTTCCATATCCTCCAGAGCTTTCTTGTGACCTGTGATCGTTCCCGCATCAGGAAAAACGTATTTTACACCGAGCTTGTCGAGATTCTCTTCCAGCTCGGCCACCAGGATGTCACGCAAGGACATGGTGGTCGCACCGATTTCCGTCCGAACGACCTTGAATCGACCGGCGATCTGCCTGGCTGCCTCACGGACGGCAGAGTGACTCAGCTCTTCCAGCAGTGAGTCATCGGCGGCAAGACTGGAAACCACAGACATCAAGTGCGATTTACCAGTTCCATAATTGCCGACGACCAGAATGCCTCTGTTGTCGGCGGGCTGGTCGAACTGCATCTGAGGAATGACGAGCTGAGTGAGCCGTTCCGCCATTTCCTGGGAAATAACGTAGGTTCTTACGAGTTGCTGTGCGGAGCCGGTTTTATCCGCGTCACGCAATTGAACGACCGACTCAATGGGATCAAATTGTATAAGGTCTCCGTATTTCATGCCTGACCTGTCTCTCTATTTGTCTGTTGCCGAATCGACCGTTGCCGTCCCATCCATGGTGACGATCAGAGCATCTACTGCCTCATAGCTCCGATATTCGGGATGACCGTTCTCGGCATAGGTAAGTCTTCCACCGGCAGCGATGCCGTTCCAAGATGCTACGACAGTCCGGTTTCTCGAAATACCTTGCAGGAGACGCAGAGGATCTTGCTTGAGTCTCTTGTCGAAGAGGATTTCAAGGTTGTCGAACATCACCGTGGACTGTACATCCATAGCGATCTGGCCCAGTATTGCCGGCAGCCGCAATGCTCGCTGCCTGGTGGTAAGTTCCAGCAATGCAGCCGAAAGGGCAAGATTCACATTGACGACCTGGCTATCCAGATGAAGTGCAACGTCACGAAGCACGCCGGTCTTGCCGGAGCCCGTCTCGCCCACCAATAAAACCAGGCGGTGGTACATTCTTTCGGCTGCCTGAATGGATCGTATTATTTTTTCCTGTATCGGTTTGGCCATAGCCGCTCCTCATGACTCACTCTTGCGCCTGTTGGATTTGTCTCCTGCTCCGCCGGTCTGGACCCAGTTATCCACCTCTCCCTGTTTGAACATCCAGCGGCGACCGACGCGATGAGCAGGCATGCCGCGATGTTCAATCCACTTGTAAACCGTCTCGTTCGTGACGCTCAGGTACCTGCAAATGTCATCGACTTTCAGCCATCTTTCTTCCATGGGCTACTTCCCTTGACATAATGAGCTTCGGACCATGTCCAGCCAACATCGATATCAGGAGCACCGGCATAGATGGGGCATAAAACAACTTCGAGAGGCATAACCAATACGAGGCCGTACCGAGCAAAATAAACTACTCTTGCGGACTCCCAAAATAAAGCGTTTTGAGTCGAACAAAGACGAACTTTTTACCGACAGTGCGCAGAAAGATACATTAACATTATGAATTAATTAATGTTTACTATGCTCAGGCAGCCCCAAAAACTAATAAATCCAGATGGGATACTCAATTCGGTTTTTATAATTCCCCACAGATTTTAGACAGCAGGGTAAGCTTAGATTGGAAGTTCAGATTTTCTTGTTTGAAGTGAACAGAATCGAAGCAAAAGTATGATGCACCATTCAAGATAAGGGGAATCCTGAAGCTTTTTAAGAAATTGAAGACGATCAATGAGGTTGCCGCCAATTTTGGCGTTCACCCGATGGTGGTCAGCAATTGAACAACGATTCTCGCACCTTTCTGCCACGCAGAAGGTGTTTCCGTCCTATCCACAACAAGACATGATCCTGCCATAAGCGTTCCTTTACATTTTCCCCTTCATCCATCCCAAAACCCATTGTGCCACCAAAACCAGCACCGCGGCGATCCCACCGTATTTTCCGGCAGAGTAGGCCATCTTCTCACGCAGCTCGTTAATGGATTTTGAAAGAGGGGATTCGATGGCCTCTATTTTGGCCCGAAGCTCTCTATCCCTCAGGTCCAAGTCCTTAACCAAGTCGTCACGAAAGGCCGAAATCTGCCTCTCAAGGCTCCGCTCAACCGAGGCCAATCCATCTTTGATTTCTTCCCTTTTGCGGTTCAATTCGCGGAACTCGTCCGCACATTTTGCCATCGTATCAAGCCGCTGTTGATCCACGCTTCTCAAAAACCGCTCGACGTTTTCAATGCGTGCCGCAAGCGCACCAATCCCCTCGCATTGCCTGCGTATCCGCGCCATTTCGGACATGAGGCTTTCAAGCAAATTTCCAGTTTGCTCGGATGCCTTCTGTTGCCGCATGATCAAGTCAAGGATCAGGTCGTCTCTATCGCGGTCGTCAGACATTTTGATTCCAGGATGTGTTGTTTTCCCTTGTCCGCGCATTCGGGCACGGCTTGTCATGACCCAGGCTAGCAATATTCGCTTGCTTCAAGGCAAAAAACCTCAAATCTCCCATCCGGTCGGCTCCTCGTAAGCCTCTTTCCGTGGGGGCTTTGCAGCATGTCCGGCAAGGGGATATTGCGAAAAGTCAACCCGCTTTGCCGACTCGAAGATACCGACCACCTTGTCAAACCTCGATTCCATCAGGGCATGTTTGATATCCTCCGGAATAAAGAACGGGGCTGACTCGAGAAGAAAATCGCAGAGGCTCTTCATACGGGCTTTCTCTTCTTCCCGGGCCTTGACCGCGATTTGAAGTTTCTCCTCGAGTTCAAGAAAATCCTTTTCCCTTGCCGTCATTTTCTCAAGCAACGCACTCTCAAAGAGCTCCGCATGATCGAGGCGCTCTGCAAGCTCGATGGCTTTGAAGTGGGCGTCAGCCTGCCAGCCGGCAAGCAACCCTTCGGCCTTTGCATCGTCGTGGACCACTGCGGAAATGGACTCGAGGATTGCACTGCGGTCGAAGGCGGATTCCAGGATATACCCGCGATTCAGTGCAAAACCGGGGTTCAACACATAGTCAAACCCCGCAAACCCCGAGAGTCGTGTCGTTTTGCCGGCCCCCCCGTCAGAACCTGGGCAGGCCCACGAAAAACCACCCACACGGCTCTTGTGCAGGCTTTCCACGATCCGGCCCGTTTCGGTTGCAAGAATCTCCTGCTTGTGCTTGACCGTTCCGTCATCTTCAATCGAAAGGCAAGTTGTGACGTTGCTCGGGATATTGGAGACGATCACGCTGGAACCGTCCGGCATCCGTACCGCTTCGACTTCCCCCAGGTTCATCTTGCCTGCCAGGATGCGCCGTCCGTGCCCGTAGTAGCCAAGGGCCTCCCTCAGCCTGATTCGTTCCCGGGTGGCTTCCATCTCGGCTATCTCGCGGGCATTTTCCAGCACATACTTGCGATGGTTCCCGGTGTACTTTCTCCCCTCGTTAAAAAGGTTGAACGAGCATTCCAAGATCTGCCCCACTACTCCACCTCCTGCCTGTAAAATTCATCGACCGTTTCGTATATCATGCGTTTTATCGCTTCTGAGCCTGCAGATTCAAAAGGCCCCCTCCCCTTGCCGCCCTCTTCGCCTTCCTGCGGGTCGGGCTTTTTGTTTACAATCTCTTCGGGGAAAACTTCTGAAAATTTCTGCTCGTCCATTTTTAAAATGTCGGTAAACAGGTAATTGTAGAAGGAAAGCCGGTCCAGATGACTGAACTCCTGATCCATCCCGGCCATCATTCCGACAATCATGGTGGCAAGGTTGGCTCGTCCCTCGAGATTTTCCCGCTCTTCACGTTCCATAGCGGTCGAGACCGAATTGAAAACGATGCGCCATGGCTTTTGGCCTGGAAGAAAAATCTTTCCGTACTTCTGAGCGATGTGGATGTCAAAAATGCGTTCAATCGCGTTGCGAACGGCTGTTCGGATCTGCTGCGCCTTCATGGCCGCGATGACGGAAATCCGGAACCAACCCCCTTCTCCGAGACCGCCCGCCATGAGATCCCCGAACCCCAAAAGCGCCGGATCGACACCGAGCGCCGAACCGAGGCGCTTGACGTGGAAAAGAACGTCCTCGAGACCATTGATGTCCGGGGTGCCCTGCAAACTGTTGATGTCGAGCCGCCCTTTGCTGTCGCCCCAAATGGGAATGATGTGGTTCAAAACGGTTTGGACAAAGCCCTTGCGAAGTGAACGGCGCGCCATTTCCTTGTCGGCTTTTTGCATCTGATTCGTGATGGCGTTCAGGTATTTAGCGCTTCGGACCGGATCGAGCTTCCCCATGTTCACGCCGATGAGCCGTTCCAGCCTTGCCGCGTTCTTGCGGCTCATGTTGAGGCTCAAGATGGCTTCCATGAGGTCGAACCAAGGCCCGTAAGCGGTTTCGATGAGACTGGTGCCGTAGTTTTGCGTCTCGATCATGCCTTCTGCGTCAAAGTCTTCGTTGGAGAGGTCCACCCCTTTGGCGTCCACCCTGTAGGGCTCGACCACGGCATCTTTTCGCCAGTAGGGGATTTTCACCGCAACCATGGACCAGGGCGGCATGAGCATCACCGTTTTTTGTGTGCCCTGGTAGGCCGTCGTGAAACCGGCAAGACGCCCGGCGTGTTCATACTCTCTCACATGCCTCGGGTGCGTGTAGAAGTCGTTTCGGATATGAAGAACTCCCTTCCCTTGCCCGGAGTAGACGCGCATATAGTTCACGCCATAAATTGCAGCCGGGTACACCCATGACTTTACTTTTGAATTGAGGTCTTCCTCGAAAATCTCTTTCAAGTCTTTTACAAAGGCGTTTTCAGCATCCGTGGAGGATTCGATCCTTAAAATCTGCCCGCTGTTGAGATCCGCGCTCATGGCATGGGCAATGTGCATTTGGATGGCACTCTCGACGGTGGGGTCCGAAGCCATCGCTTCGAGAAAACCATACCTTGAAATGCGGTCGGAAGGCAGACTGTGAATCAGCTTGTCTTCATCGGTCGTGAGCGCAAAAACGTGTTGAACCGGATCAATGACCTGATCCCCGAAATCACCGAAAAAACCGGCTGTTTGAGCCGGTAAATCCACGTTCCTCGCATCGTAGTCCGTTATGGACTTCCGTGCGGGGAAAAGCAGATCGAGCACTTTCGACCCGAGGGCTCGGGGGTCGGGCGCTTTCTTTTTCTTTGCCATTACAAAAAGCCCCCGGCCCGGATGAAGGCTTCGGCGTCATGGTCGTAGACCGTGTATTCCACGTCTTCGCCATTATCGACCATGGTGTGCGTGGCCTGCCCTACGAAATGGTTTTCCAAGCTGAACTCGTAATAGATCTGAGCCAGCAGCAACGAGAAGGCGGGGTCTTCCGGGTCGAGCATGGCTTCGAGCATTTCAGCGTCAACATCCTGCCCGAAGGGTGCAAAACCGGCATCCAGCATGGCTTTTTTCACCACCCACCACCAGGGGCCGAAGTTCCGGTATTGAACGGGGTTTTTCCGAAGGTGGGATGCAAGAAGCGGCAAAAATCCCTTCGACCAATCAGAGAGAGACCCAAGAGACGCCACGATACCGGCGACATCCTCACGGCCGGGCTTTTCGATGTTTCGCATTAGACGTTCCTCTCAAAGATAGAAGCCAGTTTTTCAAAGCCTCCGTTTGCGTCGATTTTGGCTATCGGCATATGCCACCATGCGCCATGAACCTCTGGCCAGTTTGACTCGAAGGTGGCTCCCAAAACAGGTTTCAGGTAGGTGTCCTTCGTTCGAAAGAGTGCCCCTGCTTTAGCGTTCCTGTCCTGCAAAAAAACCCGCTGGAAGCTCCCCCCTTCCCCCTTCATCCCCCGTCCGCGAAATGGGGTCGTGTTCAACCGCACGGTGATCCCGATTGCCAAGAAGCGATCCAGGATCTCTTTTGGCAGCTCCCTGAAATTCGGGTCGGCCTTCAGTTCGGCCTCTTCTTGCTTTCGCCGCTCTTCTTCAAGTCTTTCCCTACGTGCCTTCTCCTCTGCTGCCCTGGCTTCAAGATCGGCTTTCACACCCTTAAGCAACGCCTCCTTCGAGGTATACTTGATGGTCCGATTGTGGTCGGCCATTTCATAGTCATTCCACACTATGAACAGGAAAATGAAGATTTGCTGGAGGAAATCCTTAAACACACTGAGGTCACTATTCATAATAACTACCCGTTATTACGAGTATTATTAGGTGATAGGCACACTGCAAAATCGTTGTGATGGTTGAAACCACCAGGGACGGGTCAGGCGGTGTTTCCACACTCGGAAACGCCCTATCCGACCCGATTGAAAATTCCTCGCATATGCAGTAGCTTCAGAAGAAGCTCAATAAAGAGTGTATATAAATGACCTCGCTTTTTTCGGCATGGTCTTTCGAAGTCTACAAGAGGGGAGGCTTGAGAAAATGTCAGCACAAGTCGCGAAGAAAAAGACCCGCTACACCTATGAAGATTACTTGGATTTTCCAGATGATTTCAGGTGCGAGATCATAAACGGGCTGATCTATGACATGACCCCCTCCCCAACCACCGGGCACCAGCTTGTATCGGGGGAAGTCTTCTCGCTGATTCGAAATCATCTTAGAGAACACGGTCACATCTGCCAGGTATTCGATGCCCCGCTTGATGTCGTTTTCGCAGAAGACCAGATAGTGCAACCCGATGTGTTGATCGTGTGCGATCGGCAAAAGATAAAAAGAACCCACGTGTCAGGCGCTCCTGAGGTGATCTTCGAGATCGCATCACCGTCAACGACTCTCAAGGACCGTCGTGAAAAGATGGAACTGTATGAACGATCTGGGGTTTCGGAATATTTTTTGGTCGACCCGGACAGCAAATTTGTTGAAAAATATATATTAAGAGACGGGAAATACGGCAGATCCCAGATTTATGCGGGAGATGACGCTTTTCGCATCGAAACCATCGATCTTCAACTTATCGCAAAGAATTTATTCGCGCAGATTGAATAAGACCCGTGCCGATTCGTCTCTATGATCCGGTTCAAAGGATTTGCTGCCGGACACATTCTCCACCGGACAGCCTCCTGTAAAAACAGTATGTTAGAGTAAAACAAGAAGTTCGATTTGGAAACATACTTTCTGCCTTTCGCACAAGCTCTCCTCTCATGCCTGTCCAGGGAGACCCTGGTGTTGGCCATGGATGGGAGCACGGTTGGCCGCGGTTGTATGGCACTTGTGGTTTCCGTAGTCTACAACTTTGTACCAGGCGGCCTGGTTTTTGGACAACTGCCTCATCCCACAGGGGTGCGGCTCACGCTACGCCACATACTGCCAGTACTTTTCTTGCGCAACGACTGATCTCGCTGTAAAAGCCGGTCGAGTCGTGTTCCTCGATACAGGTGAAAAACTCGGGTGTCCATTGATTCAGATGGTCGAGGAGAAACCGGTAATCCTCCTCGATGGGGTGCATGGGGGAGAGAATCGATAAGAACGCCAGGAATTCGAGCTCCACAGATATGTGATCCGGTATATCGTCGGCAAGGACCCCGTAGGTTTGATAGAGATTTTGCAGTCGTACCGTAGACGCTCCCATCAGGGAGCCCTCGATGTAAAATGACCCATAAGGTGGGCAGGGCACCTGCGGCAGAGCATTGATGAAGAGCCTCACATATTCGTTTTGAAGCTTTGTCAGTCCGACCGTTTCCAGGTCCGGATCGAAGGCGATCCCGATTCCTGCGAGCGCGAACCAGTCGGGCATCTCCTCGGGATAGCGGAACGACCTGGACAGAAGCTTCAGGTCGTCCGCCTCGATGGAATGGTTTTGCATCATGATTGCACCTTCTTCACGATAGGCAGCCTGTCAACAGCCAGCGTAATCAGAAAGCACGCGAAGGCCAGGACCGCCAGAAAGATGGTGATTTCGATGCCGGTCGGAAAATAATGGGCGTGGGTCACAAAGGTATCCACCGTCGGGTCGTACCTCCCGGAAGCGATAGGAACGGACCACTCGACTCCTTGGAGACCCATGGGAGGGAATGTGAGCGGAATCTTTCCAAAGGCTGCCGGCATGAGCAGGAATCGATGGGTGAAAATTCCGGCAATCAGAAGCAGGCAGCTCACGACCACGGCGGATGCGCTGGTGCGCACCTTCTCGCGGGAGAGCAGCAAAACAGCTGCAAGGGGAGCCAGGACTTCAAAGGCATGCGCCCACAGATAATCTTTGAAAGTGATGGACAGAGTCTCCATGGACTCGCTTGCACCGTACCATGCCTGGATGAAGTAGTCGTTGTACATGAAGAAGATGTGAACCAGGAGCGACACGGTGATCATGAGCGACATGATGCGGTAGGCCTCTCGGAATTCTTCCTTTACGCCATACACGAGGACCGCCACCACCATGACGACCGACGTTCCGGACGCGATAGCTGCCGCCACGAAGTCAGGGGCCAGCACGGCCGAATGCCACCATTCCCGGGCGCCCTGCGTGGAAAAAATCCAGGCCGTGACGACGTGGATGCCGATAGCCGCGATCAGGGAAAACGGGGCGATGCGCCTGGCCCACTTCTCTGAGAACTCGGAGGGGTTTTCCACCTTGAGGGCGATCCTTGCGAGAGGGCCTTTGAGGTCGGGCAGCATGAGAAGATAGAGATACACGAGGGACAGGATGGCATAGAGGTTCAAGACGCCCACGTCCCACACGAGGGGAGAAGAGAGCTTGGGGTGCAGGAGCATGTTGTAGAGCCTTACCGGCTGTCCTATGTCGGGAAGAATCGCCAGCATGGCCGCCGTTACGTTGGCAAAAGCCGTGAGAGCCCCGATTCGCGCGAAGGGCTTGAGGGCAGTGACTCCAAAAAGATAGATGAGCGAGCTCAGGACGAGGCCCCCCGCCGCATTACCTACAAAGAAGGCAAGCCCTGAGACATAGAGGCCCCACGAATAGGAATTCCGAAGGTCGGTCAGGATGAGCCCTTCCCTGTATTGCAGCACCCAGGCCGCAAAGCCTGCGATCATCATCAGGCCTGTCAGCACCAGCACGATTTTCTTGCTCATGGCTCAAACCTCCTTTCTTTTGGGAGGAAGATAGAAAACGCTCGGTTTCGTCCCCTTCTCGGGGAGCAGGTTGAATCCGTTCATTTCGCGGATCATTCGCGATACTTCGCTATTGGGGTCATCCAGGTCTCCTACAAAACGCGCTTTTCCCGGGCAGGCCCGGACACAGGCGGGATCGAGTCCCTGAGCCTGGTAATGAACGCAGAAGTTACACTTTTCAACAACACCCTTGGCGCGAAGCGGCGCGTAGACCAGTCGGCCGTTCAGCCGGTATTGTTTCGGGTGTCCATAGGTGTAGCCATCCTGGTATTCATAGCGCTGGACGGATCTGGTCGGGTCCTCCCAGTTGAACTGGCGTACTCCATAAGGGCAGGCCGCCATGCAGTAGCGGCAGCCGACGCACCGTTCGAGATCCACGAGAATGGAGCCGTCCGTATGCCGGAACGTAGCATCCACCGGGCAGACTTTTTCGCATGGGGCATTCGCGCAATGCTGGCAGGAGACGGGAAGAAAGAGCTCCTTTCCCTTGACGGGCGCCACGCCATGGAACTCGCTTCCCGGAGTGACCACCCGGTTCCACCAATTTCCAGCGGGCTGAGCGTTGTGCTGTTTGCAGGCCACGGCGCAGCTGCGGCATCCGATACACTTTTCAAGATCGATCACCATTCCTCTTCTCATGCGCTGACCCTCCTGACGTCGACCAGGCATTCGTTCCACACCGTGGTGGGAGACCAGATGCCCGGAACGAAGTAGATCTCGTGGAGGGGTTTGATCCACGGCATGGTGAGCGAGTTATAGGACTCGTTCTTGAGGTACCTGGCCCACCACCCCTCTTCGAAGATCGCCGTCCCCATGCGGCATCCCGGATCAATGACCGCGTAAGCCTTTGTCTTGCCGCGATTGTTGTAAATCTCCACAAAATCTCCCGTCTTGATCCCCCTCTCCTTCGCGTCCGCTTCGTTCAGCAGCAGTTTGGGCTTGTTGCCCTGAAGCTCGTTCAGCCAGACATTGTTGGAATGGGTCGAATGAACCCTGTAGAGCGAATTCTTGGTTACGAACCGGAGCTTGTATTTTTCGCGCACACTCGGATCCTGCTTGTATTCGGTCTCAACGAAAGTCTCTTTGTGCACGGGGAGCTGTTCGCCGGTTGCGATGAACAGGTCTTCGTCCTTGTAGAATTCGATGCGCCCGCTTCTCAGGAATTTGGCCGTTGCCGCAAGTGGAGGCGGATAGCTTCGTGGCGGGAAGGGCACTCGATCGTGGATCTGCTCCCAGAATGGAATTTGTCTATCGTTGGGGGCGGGCGAGTGGAGGCGAACGGGACCTTTCTGAAGCATTTCGAGGGTGATGCCCTTGGTCTCGGCGCCACCATTGGCCAGGAGAATTTCGATGACCTTGAGGCTCGCCTGATCCGTGTCAAGCTCCGGGAAGAAATATTTTTCGAATTCCGGATTCAACCGTTTGGCCAGCTCCCTGGCGACCCAGAAGGCCGGCTTGCTTTCGAACATGGGCTTGATGGCGGGCTGCTGCAGTTGCAGATAGGGATGAAGGATGGTCGCTACAAGCTCGTGATTCTCGTACCAGCTCGTGGCCGGAAAAACGACGTCCGACCATTGGCAGGAGGTGGTCATCTGAAAGTCGAAGGTCACCACAAACTCGATGTCCCCCGACGCAGATCGATCTTTCAATCGATTGGCCATGTTGTGCTGGTCGAAAGGATTTCCCCATCCGCCGATCATGGCCTTGATGCCGTTTTTGGGGTAGCGCGGCCCACCTCCCTGCAGGAAGTGAAGGTAGGGTACCCAGTTGAGCCCCCCTTCCCTGGGAAACCACCACTGGCTGAGATCAAAGCGGATGCGGTACTGTCCCGCAAGGGTGCATATGCCCCCGCCGCTTTTCCCTATGCTGCCGGTCAGGACGGGAATGAGGGAGAGTGCGCGGCCCTTGAGGTCTCCATTGTACCACTGGTAATTGCTTGCACCGTAAACGACGTGGACCGGGGTGTTGGTGGCTGCTTCGACGGCGATGCGCTCGATCTGCTCGGAGGGGACCTCGGTGATGGCCGATACTCGATCGAGAGTATAATCTCGCAGAACCTCCCTGAGGGCGGTCATGGCAGTCCGGACTTCGACCCGGCTTCCATCGGTCAGTTCCACTGCATATTCACCTTCGAGATCGGCACCCGTGGGTTGGAGATTTTCGGGGTCCAGGATGGAAAAACCCTTGACGTTATGAATGACGAAAAGACTTCGGTAATCGGGAATTTTTCTCTGCGTTGCAGCTTCGGCGAGATCCTTCATTTGTGAAGCGAGAAGCCTCTTTCCGTTATCCTTTCTCACCAGGATCGGCATGTCAGTAAAATCCCGCAGGAACTCGGCATCATACAGGCCTCTGTCGATGATCACCTTCGCAATCCCCAAGCCCATGGCGGCATCCGTGTCCGGTTTGATGGGAACCCACTCGTCGGCTTTGGCGGCAGTCGAGCAGAAGTCCGGATCGAAGACGACAACCTTGCCGTTCCTTTTGGCGTGCAGGAGGTGCTGCGCGTCCGGGAGACGGGTCTGTATGATATTCGACCCGTGGATCATGGTGTAGCGGGCGTTGCGCCACTCCAACGATTCCATCTCCTCGGTTTGCACACCGAAGGTCATGGGCCAGAACATGGGCAGATCCCCGTTTTGATCGTAGCCGTGATGCATGGTCCATCGGGCGAGGGACGCCAGGCGGACGAACGCTCCCTTGTTGACATAACCCGTGCCCGGGACCTGAATGGTCATTGCAACAGCTTCGGGGCCGTTTTTGTCCATGATCTCCTTGAGACGCTTTGCCGTATGATCCAGCGCCTCCTCCCAGGAGACCTTCTTGAATTCGCCGTCGCCCCGTTGCCCGGTTCGTATGAGCGGGTACTTGAGTCGATCCTTGCCATAGATGAGGTTCATCATCGAAAGGCCACGCAGGCAGCCCCTGGGGTTGTATTCCTTTTCAGGGTAGTCGGCGCTTTGTATCAGAGTCCTGATTCTCCCGTCCGATACATGGGCATTGAAGCCGCAGGCCCCGGTGCAGTTGGGAGAGCAGGTCGAACGGACTACTCGCTCTCCCGCATCGAGCTCCGTTGCGGCAGCTTCTCCCATATAATGAAAAAGTCTGGGCTGGAAGGCGGCGAGTGCCCCTGCTGCTGCTCCCGCCTTCATGAAGTCGCGTCTATCCATTTTCATTGGACCCCTCCTCCGATGCATTGCGGTTAGGACCATCATAGTGAATCATTTCCTGCTGCCTTGCTCTACATGATTCTGAAAAGGGCTTCATTGACCTAAGTCAAAAAATGAGGGTTCGGATCCACGCATTTGACAATCCCAATCTTCTCCTGACCTCCATCACCAATTTCTTGAGCCCTTCCGAACGCTCCATCGCCTGCCAAACGCTCGCTCGAGCGGGTGACCTCATTTGGAGATAGACGTCTTTTGTCTCTTCGGAGCTCTTTTGCCTGCCGGCATAGCGGCAGAAGGGTGGTTTTCTGAAAAGTGAGACACGGTATTGCTCCGCCTCAGGGGGAATCTCGCAAAAATAAACAACCGACCCCGAGGAGGCCGGCTTCGATTACGCCCTTGTAAAGGGGATAAGCGGTTAAGAGCTTCGGTTCTCTGCTGCTTTCGCTGTCTCCTCCCGGTACTTCGCATACCTGGAGATCAACTCGGCGTCCACGCCCACTGTTCCACACACATTGCACTTACCCGTCGGGAGCTCGAGTTGAATCAGACAAGTTCAGAAAGCAAATCGATCCCCCCTCTCATTCGATCAGGGACCGAAGGTGGACAGCCACGTCACCTACCACGTGCCCTCCTTGAAAACCATGCATTGCTCAGTGAATCGCACAGCTCAGACCCATTTGGATATTTTCGACCTTCATAGCTGCACTTCTGTTCTTCCATTTTACTTCCCTTTCATACGGTACCAATGCTTCAGAGATCCGGGAGCTGCTCCCGATTCCCAGCACGATTGGATCGATTCTATCAGTGGTAAAAATAAGCAAGGCTTGGTTTCGATTCCCTGGAACGGGCTTCGTCCATGGCCTGCCATTTTCCGTCGCTGCAAAGCTTGCATTCTCCATGACTGCAGATTTCAGAGCCATTTGAGTAGCTCCTGCCGTCGTGGAAGCATCGTCTTTTCTTCTGATCTTCCATAAGATCTCCTCCCTTTCAAAAACTTGAGGTGATCAATTCTCTCATAACGCATATCATTACCTCATATCTTACAGTACTCTTATAATCATTATTTCTTTTATTTTCATTGAATTGCTTTCAAGAAGCACTGTTTTCGCTATCCACGAAGGACACACGCCCCCTTCCCGGCTTCTTCACTTTGGTAGCCGCCCGGGCCGCTTCAGTCATGATGGTCTTGAGGTGATTTTTTCGCACCGGACTTCTGCCGCTATGGCGTTTCCCCGCACTTTCGACGTTCCCCGCAGAAAGACCCGCCTGGGAAGAAAGAGCAATATCGGTTCTGAAAAGCTCTTTCGACAGGGCGACCTCTGCAACGATAGCTCGGCCGGACACTTCGCAGCAATCATCTCCTTGTGAACATCGAGACCGCAACAAATCGGATGCATTACTCTCACTATTCCATTATCATTCCACTGGATCATTGCCGTTCTCCATTTTTGAATGCACAGGGATACAAATATTTTCTATGAAAGTCCCCCTCCATCCTCCTTTGATGAAGGGGGATGAGTTGTGTTTCCCCCCTTTGGCAAAGGGGCGAAGGGCGGATTTCATTTGATGGGGGTGAACTCCACAGTGTTCGTGACCGTTAAGCCGGAATCCAGCCACACACTGCTCTAGATTCCGGCTTAAAACATGCCGGAATGACGAAAAGTGGTATCCTGGTGACCTCCAAGTCCCTGAAAACATGAGATGGAGCTCGAGATGATCACCCTACAAGGGCTGCTCCAGGGGAGGCGCTGCCCGGAAATTGAAAAGGACGAGCGGCTTTTGACGAAGGAGAAGACGATGAATCGAAAATGGCTAGCAGGTATTGCATTTTTTGCTGTTTTCATGGTGACCTGGCATTTGTGCAATGCAGGAGAGAATGAGTTGATGACCAAGGATGAATTGAAATCCCTCCTTGGGAATCCAGACGTCATCGTACTGGATGTCAGAACGGGTGGCGATTACAGGTCCAGCCCTATCAAAATCCAGGGGGCGCTGCGTGAGAATCCCATCGATGTGAACAATTGGGCGGCCAAGTATTCCAAGGACAAGACCATCGTTCTCTATTGCAGCTGAAGTAATGAGGCCACAAGTCTCCGGGTGAGACGAGAGCTCAGTATGAAAGGTTTCAACAACGTTTATGCCCTGAAAGGTGGATGGATTGGCTGGTTCGTCGCCAAGTACCCCACGGAGCCCAAATGAATAGGGCTGCCTGGAGAATCTCCTGAAGGAGGTGAGCATGCTCGTTCGATTTCACACCAGAATGTTAACTATTTTGGGATGCGCAGTGCTGGTTTTTATGGGTTTGGCAGTCTGTGATGCGGCCGAGAAGGGACCGGACAATTTCGGGGATAAGATTTATCAGGTGGGCAAAATAAAGCCCCGAGACAGCGCGGGGGGGCTCAAAGCTGGAGTCATGGCTCCTGATTTCACCCTTCCATCCATCACAGGAGAGAAGGTCTCTTTGAGACAGTACAAAGGCAGGAAGAACGTTGTAATTTCTTTCGTGCCGGCATGCTACACGCCGGTCTGTTCCGCGCAGTGGCCTCATTATGATCAGGCTAAACAGCTCTTTGAGGAGAGCGACACCATTCTGCTGGGTATCACCGTGGATAACATCCCGGCTCTTTACGCCTGGATCAAAGACATGGGCGGCGTCTGGTTCCCAGTCCTGTCCGACTTCTGGCCCCATGGAGCGGTGGCCAGGAAGTACGGTGTGCTGAGATCTTCTGGAACATCCGAGCGGGCGATCTTCATGATCGACAAGAAGGGCATCATCCGATACGTGGACGTTCATGATATCAATGAGTCTCCCGGCATAGAAAAGTTGGCCGAGGAACTGGAGAAACTGAAGAAGTGATTGACTGAGCCACGTCTCCACCCCACTCAGCGATTCAGGATACGTTCCAAGCAGTTTTTGCATAGAACATCCAATCTAAGGGAGCATCTGATTTTATGCTCCCTTGACGCAGCCCTTGTCGAGCAGGAGATTCCTGGACTTTTAGCCAACTCTGGGTGGGTGTCGTGAATGATCGGGTTTGGGCATAAGGCCTTTTCGGATGCTGGGTGAGCCCTCGCCTGATGGTTGATGCACGGGACAGAGTGGAAATTTGGAGATCCCTCACCCGCCGGCCTTCCGGGCGTAGAGGATTTGAGCCCGCTCCAGCGCTTCGGGAGTGTCCACTCCCATGACTTCCTCTTCGAGGGCTTCCACCACACCGATGGAGAGCCCGTCAGCGGCCATCCATTCCACGAGGTCCGTCAGGAAGTATTCATCGATGGTGACCCATTCCTCCCCACGCTGCTTTCGCACCTGGTGGGGGTGGCTCGCCATCCGGTCCATATAGCGGAGCAGCGATTCCCGCCGGGCCGCGTAGACTCCCGCATTGCAAAACTGCAGCTTTTCCTGTTCAGCGGGCGAAAAGTTCTTCCAGTACTTCCATTCCACAATGCGCTCGACCCGGCCCCCGTTCATTTCCAGCATGCCGTACTGGCCCTTCTGCTCCGGAGCGAAGGCCAGCACCATGAGCTCATGCTCCCTGAGCCCGTCCACCAGCCGGCTGTAGGTAGCCGGCGCGATCATGGGGACATCCCCCATGGTGATGACAACAGCGGGGGAATCGACGGATTCGAGAAATGTCCGGGCAGCCAGCAGGGCACCGCCCGTTCCGTTGGTGACCGGCTGCATCAGGCAGGAGGCTCCAAATCCTTCAGTCGCCGCATCCACATCGGCAGCACAATGATGCACCACGACTCCTTTGGGCCCTGGAGGCAGGTTTGTCAGAACTTCCACTAAAAGCGGTCGATCGCCCTGGTAGAGCGATCCTTTCGGAATGAGGGGAAGAAGGGTCTTGTTGCCCTGGAACCCCAGCATGCGGCTCCCCTTGCCTGCCGCAAACACGACACTGACCACTTCACCGGACTGTGAATGCATCATATGGGATCGATCCTTTCGAGGATTCATGGTTTGGACTGAACCGCAGAGACGGTCCCCGGACCCGAAGGCTCAAAGCCGCCCGGCGGGCTCTCCCCTTTGGAGGCGGCAGCCTTTCTCAGCTCCCGGTAGCGCGAGACAGCCCGGGAATGCTCCTGGAGGTTCTCCGAAAAAGAGTGCGTCCCGTCGTTGTTGCTCACGAAGTACAGGTACGGAACCTTTTCGGGGTGGAGGACGGCCTGAATGGATTTGCTCCCGGGATTGCAGATGGGCCCCAGGGGCAATCCCTTGTTGCGATAGGTGTTGTAAGGGCTCTCCCGCTTCAGGTGACTCCAGAGGATCGGGCCGGAGAAATTCTCCAGATCGTAAACGGCCGTGGGATCGCTCTGGAGAGGCATCCCGCGCCCCAGACGATTGAAAAATACTCCGGCGATGCGCGTCCGCTCCGCATCCACTATGGCCTCTTTTTCCACGAGGGACGCCAGTGTCACGATCTCATGGAGCGTCATCCCCAGCTCTTGGGAGCGCTGCTCCCAGTCTGCTGGAAGTCGGCGCCGAAACTGAGTCACCATGGCCTTCAACATAACCTCTTCGCCTTGGGACCGGCTGAAATGGTAGGTATCGGGAAAGAGATATCCCTCAAGGCTGGAGCTCTCGATTCCCAGGGATCGGATCCAACCAGGGTCTGCAGCATACCGCATGACCATTGCCTCGGAAGCCAGGCCTTTCTCGTTTAAAGTCCTGGCGATTTCCCGCACGGTAAACCCTTCGGGCACCGTCACGCGGTGCAGCGCCACTCTGCCCTCGACAATCCGGTCCAGGACCTGCTCCGGAGTGGAAAAGGCGTAAAAGGCATATTCGCCCGCCTTCAGCCTCTGCCCTGCCTGGCGATACCGGCATAAATAATAAAATTTCCGCGGGTCGGAAATGATCCCTTCATCGTGAAGGAGCCGGGCGACAGCGGTGACATTCATGCCGGGCCGGACAATGATCTCCCGGAGGGTCCGATCCGCGCTCGCGGGAAGGCGGAGAAAAAGCCAGAAATCGAAGAGCAGGAGGCAGACAACGATGGAGACCAGCCCCATGAAGCCGACTAAAAAGCAATAGATAGTGTGGCGCGCTTTCAATGAATGCTCTCTTTTTCCCTCTCAGTATGGAGAAGTTGTGTCAATGTGCTTTGGGTATGGATCAGCAGATCCTCATGCGTGGGCTCGATTCCGATTTTATGCACTGCCCCGGCATGGGTTGTCAACCCATAGCCTCCCGATGCTTCGGCACGCCGGAGGCAGTTCCCCCAATTGCATCTACCCGGGATTCCTAAAGTATTGCAGACACTTGAGAACCCATCGAGCCTCAAAAAACAACAATTTATTTCAGAGTCTTTGGAGCTGAGGCGAATACATGCTATATGTGGGGTGAAGATTTTTCCAACTGAAAGACTTTTAATTCGCGGGGGGAGTTCGTTATCCATGAGCATGCACATGTATCGGCAAGCCGGAGTGGATCTGGACAAGGCCAATGAACTGGTCAAGCGCATCAAGCCTCTGGTGCGCACCACGTTTAACAGCGGCGTCATTACGGACATCGGGGGGTTTGGCGGCCTTTATTCCATCAACTGCCATGAGATGAACAAGCCCGTCCTGGTGTCTTCGACGGATGGCGTCGGGACGAAGTTGAAAGTGGCGTTCTGGTCCAACCGTCACAATACGGTGGGGATCGACCTGGTGGCCATGTGCGTGAACGACATCATCGTTCAGGGGGCACGGCCCCTGTTCTTCCTGGACTATCTTGCCATGGGACGATTGGACCTGGACCTGGTGGAACAGCTCATCACGGGCATCGTGGCGGGATGCAAGGAAGCCGGCTGCTCCCTCATTGGTGGAGAAACGGCCGAAATGCCGGATTTCTACGGGGCGGACGAATACGATATGGCCGGTTTTTCCGTGGGGCTGGTGGACAACGGGCAGATCATCGACGGCTCCACGATCCACGTGGGAAACGACATCGTCGGCATCTCCTCGAGCGGTCTCCATTCCAACGGCTACAGCCTGGTGCGCCGCGTCGTTTTCGATCAGCTCAAGCTCAATCCCGACAGCCTCATCCCGGAATGCAACCGGACGGCCGCCGAGGAGCTCCTGGAGCCCACCCGCATTTACGTCGAGCCCGTCATGAAAATCCTCCGCCAGTTTTCCATTTCCGGGATGGTGCACGTGACGGGGGGAGGCTTTTACGACAACATTCCCCGCATCCTGCCCCGGGCCTGCCAGGCGATGATTTACAAAGGCTCCTGGGATGTCCCTCCCATCTTTACCTATCTGCAGGAACAGGCCCGGATTCCCGACGACGAAATGTACCATGTGTTCAACAATGGAATCGGTTACATCCTCGTCACCGAGCCCAGGGATACCCAGGACATCATCGAGCTCCTCAATGCCATGGGGCAGAGGGCCTACCGCATCGGCGAGGTGGCTCCCCGAGACGAAAATTCTCCCGCCGTCCGCATCGTGGAGCGCTGAGAGAGACTCCGTTGAACCTGCCGGGAGTGTATGGCCTTTGAAGAAGCTGCCCGTTGAAAGTGGAAAGATTGACGAAGCCATCAAACTCCTCTCCAACTACATCCACGGGAAGGAAGCCGCCTTGAGGCTCGCCCTCATGTGTGTCTTCGCCCGAGGCCATCTGCTCATCGAGGACATGCCCGGTCTTGGAAAGACAACCCTTGCCATAGCCATCGCCAAGATCCTGGGCCTTTCCTTCGGCCGGATCCAGTTCACCAGCGACCTGCTCCCGTCGGACATTACGGGACTTTCCATTTTTGACAACAACAGCGGTGCGTTTGAATTCCACCCCGGTCCCATCTTCAACCACATCGTGCTGGTGGATGAAATCAACCGAGCCACCCCCAAGACCCAGAGCGCCCTGCTGGAAGCCATGGGTGAAAAGCAGGTCACCATCGAGGGGAGGACCTACGATCTTCCGCGCCCCTTCTTTGTCATTGCCACGCAGAACCCGGGGGAGCAGTTCGGTACGTTTCCCCTGCCCGAGTCTCAGCTCGATCGCTTCATGATGAAAATCAGCATCGGCTACCCTCCGCGGGCGGCGGAACGGGAGATCCTGAAGGGAGGCAGCAGGAGGAAGGAAATTTACTCCATCGAGCCCATTCTGGAGGAAGCGGAGGTTCTGGCGATTCAGGAGCATATACGGAACGGCATCAGAGTTTCCGACGAGATGCTGGACTACTTCCTCGACCTCATCGGAGCCACCCGCAGCAATCCGTTCATCCAGGCGGGACTCTCCACGCGCGGCGCCCTGGCCCTCACCCAAACGGCCAAGGCCAATGCTTACCTGCAGGGAAAAGACTTCGTCGTTCCGGAAAATGTCAAGGCAGTGGCTCCGTATGTCATTCCTCACCGGGTGCTCTTCCGGGAGGAGTACGACGGCGAGAGCAAAAAGGAGATCCTGCTATCGATACTCCGAGACCTTCCCGTCCCCGTGTGATTCAGATCAACAAGGCCGGCTTCCTCTACATCCTCTTGACCTTACTGATCGGTTTCTCGGCCGTGAACACGGGAAACAATCTCGTCTATATCGTGACATCGGCGCTCCTGAGCTACATGGTGATCTCGGGCATCTTCGGCAGTAGAAATCTGCATGCCGTGGAGGCCTCCCTGGAATTCCCCGGGGAGATCTACGCAGGTACGAACGTACCCGTGAGGGTGCGGCTGGTGAATCGCCGGAAGCTCATGCCCGCCTTCCTCATCCGGATCATCGTGAACGAGCGGGAAATCCTCATTCCTTTCATCAATGCCCGATCGACGGTGCAGCAAAGCCTCCAACTGGGCTTCCAACGCCGAGGACGGCACAGCGTTCAGTATCTTCGCCTTTCTTCAGTATTCCCCTTCAATTTTTTTACGCGATTTCGTACCATCCCTCTGGATCTGGATCTCGTGGTATTCCCTCAACCCGTCGCATGCAGGTTGACGCGACAAAGTCATTCCCAGAATCCATCCAAGGGAGAAGCCTTGTCGGACCTGGCGGGTTTCGAGGAGGACCTGCGCTCCATCAGAAACTACGTTTCCGGAGACCCGGTCAAGTACATCAGCTGGAAATCCACAGCGAAAACGGGTCTGCTGAAGACAAAGGAGCTCTCTTCCATCGAGAGGGAGCACTGTATCATCGATATGGACCGCATGGAAAAAAGAGACCTCGAGCACGCTGTTTCCTGTGTGACCTACACCATCCTCAAGCTGCTCCGGACGCGCACCCCTGTGGGGCTCCACCTGGACGGAGAGACCCTCAAGCCTGACGTCAGTGCCGCCCATCGACTGAGAATCCTGACAAAGCTCGCTCTTTATGGTGAAGATTAAGGATACCCTCAAAATCTCGACCTATGCATGCGCCCTCACGGGGTATGCATCCGTCATCCAGCACGTGGAGAAGGCCACTGCACTCCTGTTTGCCGGCCTGCTGATTCTCGCTGCCGGCCTGGATTCCAGGAGGCCCTCCCCCCTCCCCTTCAAGCCCCCGCGGTGGCTGCTGAATGCCTGCTCGGTCGGGATTCTCGGATTTTTCTTCTCGAGGATCAGTGCGACCTATCTCATTGAGCCCATCCTCAATGCACTGCTTCTCCTCGTGGCCGTCAAGCTCCTGGAAGAAAAGCGACCCCGGGATTACATGCAGGTTTATCTTCTCTGCATGTTCCTCCTGGTCGGTTCCAGCCTTTTGTCCCTCAGTGCCGTCTTTCTGGTTTATTTCTTTCTCCTGGTTACGCTTGCCACTTTTTCCCTCCTGCTGCTCGCATACTTCTCGCAAAGCGAGGATCTCATTCTCACCTGGGACAATGTCCTGAAACTGGCCCGCCATGCGCTTCTCATCTCCGGCATAGCCCTTCCCCTGACGGCCGTTTTTTTCATCATCCTTCCTCGAACCAGCTATCCTCTCCTGAATTTTCTGCAGAAAAGGGAAGTCAGCCGAACAGGTTTCACGGATACGGTCACCCTGGGACAGGTTTCGGAGATTCAAGAAAACAATCAAGTCGTCCTGCGGGCAGAAATGCCCCGGGTAGAGGAGCGGGATCTTTACTGGCGAGGCATCGTCATGGATACCTTCGACGGTTCCGCGTGGAGTGTCGGGAAGACCTTCAAATGGGGAACCGCCCTGAATCCCCCCGCAGGGGATCCCGTGCATCAGACGGTCTACCTGGAACCTTATGGAAATCGGTATCTCTTCGCCTTGGACAAGCCGGTCCATATCGTGGCGGGGGGAGCACGGAGATCTCAGGATGCGACCTACACCCTTCGCGCACCCCTGGAAAGGAGAATAAAATACACGGCCGTCTCCGTTCTTTCTCCTTTCCTGCCGGACCCCTCGACGGAAGCATCCCATTATCTGCAGTTGCCTCCGGGCTTTTCCCCCAGGGTTGAAAAGCTTGTAGGAGCCCTGAAGAAGGCCGCCCCCGGGGACCAATGGGTGGGAGCTCTTCAGCGGATTTTCACGGGGGGAGATTATCAGTATTCTCTCCAGAGCCTTCCCGTCTCTGAAAATCCCCTGGAGGATTTTCTTTTCGTGCAGAAGCGTGGCAACTGTGAATATTTCGCTTCCGCACTGGCCGCCATGCTGAGAGCCGGAGGAATCCCCTCGCGCGTGGTGGGGGGATACAAGGGAGGATTCTACAATCGAGCCGGTGGGTATTACCTGGTGCTGCAGAGCAACGCACATGTCTGGGTGGAAGCCTATCTCAAGGACGGATGGCTGCGCTTGGACCCCACACCCCCCCTGCACGAGGGGCTTCCGGCGGGAGGGGCTCGGGATTCCAGCATGCAGCTCAAGCTTGCCATGGATACCGTCAACTACTATTGGAATCGCCTCGTCATCACCTATGATCTGAGCAGGCAAATGGCACTGCTGGAATGGCTCCGGTCGAGCCTCGAAAAGCCCGCAATCACCTCCTGGAAGCCGACCTTGAATAAACGAAGCCTCCTGCACTATGCGGGATTCCCCCTGCTCTGCCTTCTCGCCTGCTTCTGCCTTTACCGATTCCTCACCGAAAGGAAAAAACCCCTGGACAGAATCGCCGCCCGCTTCACCAGAAAAATGGCCGCACACGGCTACCAAAAGGGCAAGGCGGAAGGACTGGAGGAGTTTGTGGCAAGGATCGAGGAAGAACCCCTCCGGGAGAAAGCGCAAAGGTTCGTGGAGGATTTCGAGGCCATCTACTACGGAGACCGGGAGGCGACCCGCCATTCCCTCAGCCGGCTTAGAAACCGGATGAGAGAATTTTGAGGTGATTTTATAGTTCGAACGGGTAAAATCTTGACTGTTGTAGGAGTGGCTTCCAGCCGCGATTTTCAAGAATCCAGCTATTTCCATCGCGGCTGGAAGCCGCTCCTACAGGATCATCAATAAGTCACGATCTCATCCGTCTGGTACATACCGCATGGACCTTTTCGAATCCGGGAATGAGAAGCTGTTTTTCCTTGCAGTGTGAACTTTTGCCCACGATTTCATGCCCGAAGCATTCCCCGGTGGGGAAAAGCCCACACACAAGAACCCTCGTTGTCATATCATGCCGCATCGCTCAGGGCTAACGCACCGGTAGGGCAGCTTTTGACGCAGTGAGGGTCCCCGCCGCACAGGTCGCAGTGAATCAATTTGCCATCGATGGCGAACAGTGCCTTGAATGCGCAGTTCTCCTTTATTTGTGCATCACCTTCCCAGATGAAAGCTTTTCTCAGGGCGTCATCCGCACCCCTCCCCAGGGATTTCAGGCACTGCATCTTCTTGCACTGCCTGCAAACCACCGGCCGATGGTGACCATGGTCCAGAAAGCTGAGATGAACCCGGATGGCGGAGGCCTCACGCTGCACCTGACCGCCATGCACGAGGGAACAGGTGATTTCACAGAGCAGACAACCGGTGCATTTGTGTTGATCCACTTTAACCCGCATGTCGGTACTCCTCCTGGAAAGACTCGTCTATCCTCAAACGGTTGACTGTGGCAGGCGTGGGCACTCCGTTGCTGTCCCAGCCGTGGAGCTGATAGTAATCATCCAGCATTTCCTCGAATTTTTCCCGGTCGATATGTTCGCCCTGAGTGGGGCCATCGGGAACCGGCGCGTCATAATACAGGTCCGGCAGGGTGTCATCTTTTCGTGAAATCCCCTCGCCATTGATGAAGAGGCGTTCGGTGGTGTAGATTCTTTCTCCGAGGGCGTAAAGGTCTTTATCCGTCAGATCGAAGCCCACGGTTTTCTTCAACAGCTCACAGATATCCAGGTATCCGAGGGCGTTGATGCTGCTGAAAACGCCGGCAAACCGGCAGATGCCCACCGAGTCCATGACGGCATTGAACAGTTCGTGCCACCAGACCATGCGTGCCTTTCCCCTGTAGTCTTTGAAATCCTCGCCCACATCGGCGCCGTAAAAGTTGTTGAGCAGTTCTCGTGGATATTGAACGACATCGGTGGATGGACGACTTCTCATGTGGCAAGTCCCCCGGGTTGCCACGGCCAATCCAAAACCAAAGGCCTTGGCCGCACGTTCATCGGTCATTTCTATGGACACATTTTTTATGGTCATCATGTGTTTTCCGGCTTCGGGACTGAGCCTCGCAGGTGCAAAGCTTCCCTCGGCAACGACATTGCCGAAATTTCTCCGGTACACCGTATCGGTCATCAAGCGTTCAATGGCGTCATGGTCTCCCCACTGGAGGGCATATCCCACATCCTCCCTGGAGATGATCCCCTTTTCAAAGAGGGTGAACGCATAGCCCAGATAATTGCCGCCGGAGATGGTATCAATGCCGTATTGATTGCAAAGCTCGGACAGGTACACCACCGATTCCAGATTCAAATTTCCCAGCGTGGGGCCAAGGGATGCGATGCTGGCATACTCGGGGCCTTCCCCCCGGGTGCCCTTGAATTTACCTTCCTTGATTTCGAAACGGTGTCGGCAGTGGATGGGACAGCCGAAGCACGACACTGAGCCCTTGGACATTTTGGAATATAAATTCTCGGCATGGAGAGGCTCTCCCAGTTCTCCCACGGTGGTTCTCTGATGGTACCTGTAGCTGGTCCAGCCCCGCGTGTTGGCATTTTTGAACAAGATGGGAGTACCATAGAGCCCCAGGGCTTTTCCCCACTTGCTTCCAGCGGTTTTTTGACTCGTGGCTCTAAGGAGGTCGATATACCCCGTGGGATCCTCGATGGAAAAGGGCCTGTTGCCGCGCACCGCCACCGCCTTGAGCTGTTTAGATCCCATGAGAGCGCCCAGGCCTGTCCTACCGGCTGCATTCTTCGGTCCCGTGATGATGCAGGCAAACCGGACCTTGTTTTCACCGGCGGGACCGATGCACATGGTTTTGACTCTGTCATCCCCGAGCTCATCGCTGATCATGGTCTGGGTTTCCGCGGTGTTCCTGCCCCACAGGTGTGCAGCATCCATGAAGGATATTTTTTCATTTTCGATGTAGAGATAAACCGGACGATCGCTTTTCCCGGTGATGACGAGATGACTATACCCGGTACCGGCCAACTCGGCCCCGAAGTACCCGCCTACATTGGAATCCCCCAGGTAACCACTTTCCGGGGATCTGCCGGAAACGTTGGATCTGCCCCCCAGGACGCCTGTGAGAAGTCCGGCGCCGAATATCAGCGGGTTGCGGGCATCGAAAGGATCCGCCCCCCGGGGTGTCAAATGCTTCAGGTAATACATGTTCAATCCCCTGCCACCGAGATAGTCTCTGCGCAGGCCTGACGGGACTTCCTGAACTTCCACCTGCCTGGTGCTCAAATCAATAAAAGCGGTCTTCCTCGTCAACGGCATGATCGACTCCTTCCCTGCCTGTCAATGACACATTCATGGTTTTCAGCGGATAAAGAGCGAAACGCGTGCCAATGAACAATATATCAATATATCAAGATGTTAATCTGAATACCCCTCGACTTGCACGATATTAAACGACTTCATGCGCTAAATATCGTGTCTACTGTCAAATATCGTGGTAAATTTGCAAAATCGGGGGATGACGCATGCCCCGTTGTGAATTCCGGAGCCATGAGGACTGAGAGGAGAATGCCATGAAAGTGGATGCCAATGAATTTTTCCGACAAGCAACGATTCACATTTGCAGCAGCCTCGACATCAAAAAAGCCATGCAGCGCTGCCTGCAATATATCGAGCACTATATGCCGGTCTCATGGATGTCATTGTACCTGTACGAGCAGGAAACCGGTATCCTTTCAAATCTCGCCACCGTATCGAGCAGGGGAAGCATCACGCCGCTCCCACCCGTCGTGCTGCCCCAAAACGCCATCATGCAAATCGAGGACGAGTTTTCCAAATGGCAGGGGGTCAAGATTGTCGGCAACCCAGAGCATGATGCAGTTTCCTGGGCCGTATATCAGCAGACGGGAAAAGCCGATATTTCACTCCTGGTCATGCGTCTGGTCATCGAGGAACAGAGGCTGGGGGCGCTGACACTCATAGCCGAATCGAAAAATTGCTACGATCAAACTCACGCAGACTTGCTCGGCCTGCTCAGGGAACCCTTTGACATAGCGGTATCCAATGCCCTCCGGTATATGGAAGCCATCAGACTCAAAGACATGCTGGATGCCGAAAATCGGCGTTTGAACAGGGAATTGTCGCACGTGTCCCTGGATGAGATCATTGGGGCGGATTCCGGCTTGAAAGGAGTCTTGGAGATGGCCCGCCAGGTGGCGCATCTCAACAGCCCGGTCATGCTCCTGGGTGAAACCGGAGTCGGCAAGGAGATCATTGCCAACGCTATCCATTACACTTCACCCCGCAAGAACGGACCGTTCATAAAAGTCAATTGTGGGGCGATTCCCGATACTCTTTTCGACAGCGAACTGTTCGGGCACGAAAAAGGGGCTTTTACAGGCGCCGCGACGCTGAAGCGCGGATACTTCGAAAGAGCCCACACGGGGACTATTTTTCTGGATGAAATCGGAGAGCTTCCACTGCAGGCCCAGGTCCGTCTGCTCCGGGTCCTTCAAGAAAAGGAGATCCACCGTGTGGGGGGGACTCGGCCCGTACCGGTGGATGTAAGGATCATCACGGCAACCCATCGCAATCTGGAAGACATGATCAAGACCGGACTCTTTAGAGAAGATTTGTGGTTTCGGCTCAACATTTTTCCCATCACGATTCCGCCATTGAGGCACCGGAAAGAAGACATCCCCATGCTGTTTCATCACTTTATGCGTAGAAAATCAAAGGAGCTGAAAATTCATACAATTCCTCCCGTTACCGCCAGGAGCATAGAGCGGCTTCAATCCTATCCGTGGCCCGGGAATGTGCGAGAACTCGAAAACCTGGTGGAGCGTGCCCTGATACTGAGCTGCGGCCGCCATGGCAATACCGACCTGGAGATCGAATTCCTGTGTGATTGGGAAGCACGGAAGGATGTACAACCATTCTGCGAATCGGGGCAGCCGGTATTGTCTCTGGACCAGGCCGTCACACATCACATCCAGAAGCTGTTGACCATGACCAATGGAAAAATATATGGGACAGGTGGAGCGGCGGAACTGCTTCAGATCAATCCCAATACGCTTCGCAGTCGCATGAGAAAATTGAACATTCCCTTCGGGAGATCCGGAGAAATCCCTGCTTCCCTGCGTCCAGAGAACATGTTGTAAGCCGACCTTCTCCCCTTTCGGGACAGCATGCCCAGGGAGGACCCGACATCAGTCCCTTGAACCTTAAAATGGCTTGCCCTCGCGGCGGCTATGTGGTAGAAAGTTCTTTTCGTGAAGCCGCACCGTTCAGAAAGAAGATAAGCATCTGAAAATACTGGATTCACTCATATCCAAGGGTACTTTGAGAGAGAAAGGAAGCATGATCATGAGCAGGAAATGTGAATTCTGCGGAAAAACCCCCCAGGTTGGCAACAATGTCAGCCACGCGAACAATAAGACCAAACGTTTGTGGCTCCCCAACCTGCAGCAGGTGCGCCATGTGGATAAAGACGGCTCGGTGCGTCGCGTCCGCGTATGCACGCGTTGCATTCGAAGCGGCCTCGTCGTCAAGCCGGCCTGATGCGTTTTCCCGTCATGGTTTCATCCCCTGTACAATCGGTTCCGATGGAGACTCGAAACCGCTTGTACAGGGGATGATGTTGATGCGCACCAGTTGGACCGGCCTGTCGTCGCTCTAAACCGTTCCGGATACCGACGTCCGGCCAGTCGCCCTCCCCGAAGATGGTCGTGTGAGCAGCTCGTTCCCCATGGATTGCCGGCGCATCCGGAGTCGTCATTCCAGGGGATGCGTCACGACCCCGCTGCTGCATTCCCGCATCCCGTCCGATGGTCTTCTTTCCCCAGGGACCTTACAGGAAAAGCATATGGAGCCTCTTAACGCTGCCCGTTCGCAAGAAGCGATCCCTTTGCCCGAAAATCAGGAACCATCGACCCATTTTGGCTTCCTGACAGTTCCTGAGGACGACAAGGTCCGCTGGGTCAGGCGCCACTTCAATACCGTGGCCTGCAAATACGATTTCATGAACACGCTCCTCAGCTTCGGAGCGCATTACATCTGGAAGCGCATTGCCGTCCGCATGATGGACCTCCGTGAGGGAGACCGCATCATTGACGTGTGCGGCGGCACTGCCGATCTTGCCTTGATGGCCGCCCCCCTCATCGGTCCCTCGGGCCGTGTTTTCCTGTACGATATCAACTGGGCCATGATGAAGACGGGAATCCCCAAGGTTGCCGCCACGCCTTACGCACAACAGATTCACTACATCCAGGGAGATGCCGAAAAGATTTCCTTTGACGATGCCAGCTTCGATGCGGCCATGGTGGGTTTTGGAATCAGGAACCTGACACACATGGAAGAGGGTTTCAAAGAAATGTACCGTGTGCTGAAGCCCGGCGGAAAGCTCATGTGCCTCGAATTTTCAGAGCCCGTCACCCCCTGGTTTCGATTCCTCTACGATTTCTATTCCTTCTACATCATGCCCGCCGTGGGAAAAGTACTGGGAGGGTCCCGGCATGCCTATACGTATCTGCCCGAATCCATTCGCATGTTCCCAGGCGCTCAACGACTGAAAGAGATCCTCGAGGAAATCGGGTTCGAAAAGGTATCTTACCGCAGACTGACGGACGGCATCGCAGTCGTTCATGTGGGAAGGAAAGGATAGGGAGCGAGCCATGAAGCTGAACTGGGCGGAACGACTGGTGGTCAACAATCCCTGCCGAGTCATGGAGCAGCGGTTTGAAATTCGTTGGCTGAGACGGACCCTGCCCCTGCCGCCGGAATCCGTCGTTCTGGAAATAGGGTGCGGACGCGGGGCCGGAGCGAGCCTGATTCTCAAGGAATTTCAACCGGCCGCCCTCCATGCCATGGACCTGGATTGGAAGATGATCCGCCTGGGAAAACGTTTTCTTTCGTCCCGTGAGAAGCAGAGCATTTTCATGTACGTCGGAGACGTGCTGCACCTTCCTTATGGAGACGGCAGCCTGGACGCTGTCTACGACTTCGGAGTCCTGCACCACGTGCCGGACTGGCGAAGCGCCGTCTCGGAGATCTGCAGGATCCTCAAACCGGGCGGGACCTTTTATGTGGAAGAGCTCTACCCCACCCTTTACCAAAACTTTATCACCAGGCACATTCTGCTGCACCCCACCGAAGATCGGTTTGGAAGCCGCGATTTCCGGGCCGCCCTCGCAGCGGCGGGCCTGAACATGGTGGATTCCCTGGAGGTCAAAGGGGTTGGATTGCTTGCCGTGCTCGTCAAGGAGGCATGAAAATCAAGATACTGCCGGGACGGGGACGCTGAAAGAGGCAGCTGTTACATGCGATCTTTCAACACCTTGATGTTTTTGACGTAATCCCCACCATTGAACACTGCCGACCCCGCCACAAAAACATCCACTCCCGCCGCCACGAGACCATCGATGGTGTCGGAATTCACGCCCCCATCCACTTCCAGCAGCGCAGAGCACTTGCGTTCATCGATCCATTGCCGGCACTTGCGGATCTTGGGCAGTGCGCCATCGATAAACTTCTGCCCGCCGAAGCCTGGATTCACTGTCATGATGAGTACCATGTCCACGTCAGGCAGAATGTCTTCGATGCTGACGAGAGGCGTCGCCGGATTCAGGGTCACGATGGCTTTGGCCCCCAGTTCCTTGATGTTTTGAATGGTACGGTGCAGGTGTGGGCACGTTTCCACATGGACCCCCAGCCAATCGGCCCCCGCGTCTACAAAGGCCTCCAGGGTGCGTTCGGGCTTTTCGATCATCAGGTGCACATCGAAGGGAAGATGTGTCACCTTGCGAAGAGCACGCACCACATCGGGACCGATGGTGATGTTGGGGACGAAATGCCCATCCATGACGTCCACGTGGATCCAATCCGTTCCAGCGGCTTCCACCGCCCGCACCTCGTCCGCAAGTCGACCGAAATCGGCGGAAAGAATTGATGCCGAGAGTTTTCTCATCGTTTCTCCAGGGGGAAAGATAATTCATTCCGAACACTTTCACGTCATCGCGGCAGCCTTAAGCCTGAATCCTGGCCGGCGCAAAGACTGAATTCCGGCTGGAAACATGCCGGAATGACGCAAAGGTACGAGGCTATCTCAAGTCTTCGATAACCTGGGTATCGGTACTTATTTTTTGAATACACTCAAAGGGCACTCTTCCCGAGAGATTTCGCAGCTCCTGCCATTGAATCCTGCCGTGTCGTGGCAAAACCATCACCCCGCACGCCATATTCTCTCTCACTTTCAAGGATGCCCGAATCGAGCCTTCCTCCAGTCGAACCTCCAGGGCGTCTCCATGGGCCAGGCCACAGCGTTCGGCATCTTGGGGATGCATGCACAGGAACGGCTCACCTTCCACCTGCCGCATGACGGCGGCATATTGGGAGAGCTCTTCCGTCCCGAAAGTCCAATCCACCAGGAGAAGCTGGAGGCTGGCCTCGGAAGGGGAGGTGTGGGCTTCGGTTTCCAACGGAAGAGCGACAGCGGCACCCGGTCTTTTCTCCGGCACGACATGCAGGCCGTCCGCCGGATATCCCCGACCATTCCATGAAGCGAGCAGGGGAATCTCCTGCTTGAGGACCTCCCAGGGATCTTCTCTCCAGGTGCCCTCGGCTACAGGAACGAGGGCCTCCATCAGAGCGTCCAGCACCTCCCACGCTGCTTTGGGCTCGCCGCCGGGAATCCCGAGGTCGTACATTCTGGGCGGGTGTTTTCCTCCTCCCTCTTCGCCACGTGCCGACCTCATGGCCTCATCAGTGGCTTGATGAATGGGTGTCCCGACGGCATGCACCTTTTCCGCCGCCTGTAGTCGGCCTTGCTGGTTGATGAAGCTTCCTCCCACTTCGAAAAGGGTGCAGGTCGGCAGGAAAATATCGGCCCGACGAACTGTTTCAGACGGCAAGTAATCGAGCACCAGCAAAAATTGGAGTTTCGTTAGAGCCGCCTGAAGTCTCGGTCCGTCGGGGAAATGACGGAGGGGATCGCTTTCCACCACCACGAGCGCCTGGATGGTTCCGTTTTCTATCCCTTCGACAGTATCCAGGAAGGAATGCTCGGGAGAAGACGCGAGCAATGCCGCGCCGAAAGCATTGGCTGACGGGAGCACGTAGAAGATGCCTCCCTTCCCTTTCGCGTTCTGAAGCACCTCGGCACAGTCGGCTGCCAGGGAGGACACGGATTCTCCCACAACCCCGGAGCCGCAAAGGATGACAGGATTCCGACTCCCGACCAATGTCTCCACAAGGGCATGAAATTGGGCCTGCACTGATGAATCAAAAGCAACTTCCGACAAAAGCCCTTCGGAGAGCTGAATCGGTTGCGGCAAGGGAGCGGGGGGGGCTGCAAGATCCGTCTGCCTCAGGACCTGCAGGAGGACCTGAAGCAGGGTCTCGATCCGGGCAGAGCTCACCGCCAGGTGCTCGAATCTCATGGGAAGGAAAATCGGCCTCGGGTCCACGACGACAACCTTCGCGTCTTTGCGGAACGCCTGCCGCATGGCGAGAGCCAGCATGGGGGCCTCATTGACCGGATCCACCCCGATGGCCAGTATGCAATCCGCCTTCTCGACGTCACGCAGGGAGACAGCCAGTCGAGCGTCCAACTGGGACACGATGGCTTTCACTTTGCGCTCCATCTGCGGATTTTCAAAAAAATCCGGGGCGGTCCACTTCCCCACCCTGGAAAGGTGCTGCACCATCCCCAGCGTTTCCAGGCAGCTTCGCCCAGACCCCAGGACAGCGATGGCTTCGGCCCCGCTGCTCTCGCGAATCTCCAGGAGTCTCCGCCCAGCCTCCCGAACCGCGGCACTCATGGGCACGTTCTGAGCGGCGATCTTCGCATTCCGCGGCCGTTCGGGATGTGCGGCATAACCGAATCCGAAACGCCCCCGATCGCAGAGGAAGCCGGCGTTGACCTTGCCGCTGGAACGGCCTTCGATGCGGACCACTTCCCGGTAGCGGGCATTGGCCACCGTGTGGCATCCGAGGGAACAGTGAATGCAGAGGGACGGCGCTCTTTCCAGGTCCCAATGCCTCACGCGAAACCGAGCCGTTTTGTCCGTGTAGACTCCCGTGGGGCAGATGTCCACGAGATTCCCGGAAAAGGGGCTTTCAAGAGGCCCATCCTTGAACCGGCCGAAGTAAACCCGGTCGGCAATCTGCAGCGGGCCAAGATCCCGGTAGCCGGCGTACTCCTGGTAAAATCTCGAGCACCGGTAGCAATGGATGCAGCGGTTCATCTCATGGGCAATGAAAGGACCCAGGTACTGGTCCCGATAGGTTCGCTTGCGGCCCAGGTAGCGGCGCAGTCCGTGCCCTCCGGAAACGGTCTCGTCCTGGAGCAGGCACTGCCCTCCCTCGTCGCAGACGGGGCAGTCATGAGGGTGGTTCAGCATCAGCCATTCGATGACCTGTTTCCGAAACGCCACAGCTTCAGGATCGTTCGTGGATACCACCATGCCGTCCTGAGCATCCACCATGCAGCTCATCTGGACGCCCTTGAAGGGGCCTTGCAAAAATTTCACGGCGCACATGCGACAGGCCCCGGCCGGCCCCAGCTCCTTCAGATAACAAAAGCGGGGAATCATGATGCCCAGCTGCTCGGCAGCATCAATCACCTTGGTTCCGGGCGGGACTTCAATTTCCAAATCGTCGATGGTCAACTTGGGCATGGCAATCCTTCGGTCATTTCCGTAGGGAGGCGGTATGGGCAGAACCAACTTTCGCCCTTCATTCCACTCTACGCTTCAACCCCAATCCACACCGGGCATCACTGGAAAGGGCACTTCCTTTGAACGATATGCTCGTGCACTTCATCCTCAAAGTAGGTCAAAAGACTTTCCACAGGGGAGGCCGCGCCGGGAGCCAATGCACAGAATGAATTCCACATGTCCTTGCACATGCTCCGGATGGTGGGAATGTATTCTTCTTTTCCCTCGCCGTTTTCGATGCGCCACAGCAGGTCCCTCAGATAGGGCAGTCCCTCGCGGCAGGGAGTACACCACCCACAGGATTCCCGGGCAAAAAACTGGATCAGATTTAAGGTGGCTCCCACCAGGCAGGTCTTCTGATCGAAGACGATGATAGCCCCCGTTCCCATCCTGTGTCCGATTTCCCCCATGCTGTCAAAGTCCATGCGGACATCCAACTGCTCGGGAATCAGGAAGCGCGTGCTTGCCCCACCCGGCAGGCAGGCTTTGAATTCGGACCCTTCCAGCAGTCCTCCCGCATGCTCCTCGATGATTTCTCTCAGGGGAGTCCCCATGGGCAGCTCGAAGCAACCGGGGCTCTTCACCTTGCCGCTGACACAGAAGAGCTTTGTTCCTGGAGATTTTTCCACCAGGGAAAGCCCTTTGAACCAGTCGGGTCCATTGCGGATGATGTGGGGGACGTTGGCCAGTGTTTCAATGTTGTTCACGACCGTTGGGCGATCCCACAGGCCTTTGACGGTGGGATATGGCGGAGGCTTGATGGGGTTGGGGCGTTTCCCCATGAGGGCGTTGAGGAGAGCCGTGCCTTCACCGCATATATAGCGCCCCCCGCTGAGATGCACAATGATCTCCAGGGAGAAGTCGCTTCCCAGAATGCGCCTTCCCAAATAGCCGGCCTCTTCGGCCCTCTTTATCTCTCTTTCCAGGATTGCGGCGCTGCCCTCATAATTGGGGCGCACAAAGATAAAGGCCTTGGAAGCCTGAATGGTATAGGCCGCGATGGCGATGCCTTCGATGATGGTATGAGGCTCTGCATGGATCAGCACCCGATCCTTAAAAGTTCCCGGTTCCATCTCGTCGGAATTGGCCACGAGAAACCTGGGAAAAGCCCCATCCGCCGGAACGGACTCCCATTTTTTGGCTGCGGGAAACCCTGCCCCCCCCCGTCCACGCAGCCCGGCTTCCTGGACAGCAGCACAGACTCCCTGGGGAGTGTATTCCCTCAGGACATCGGCAAGGGCCTGGTAGCCGCCGCTTTGACAGTATTCCTCCAGGGTGTTGATGCGTTTGAGCTTACGGTTTTGAAAGAGCACTTGCGGATAACGGCTCACTCGGTCATCCCCTCTTAGGAAGCATGTGCCTGTTCCCTCAGTTTATGAATGACACTGTCTATTTTTTCTCGCGTCAAATCTCCATAAATCACTTGATTGATGATCATCGCGGGCGAGTGGTCACAGTACCCCAGGCAGCAGACAGGCAGCAAGGTGAACAAACCGTCCGGGCTCGTCCCTCCCATCTCCACCTGCAGGAGAGTACAGAGATGCTGCAAAAGCGATTCATGCCCATTCATCCAGCAGACAGTGCTATCGCAGATGTGGAGGACATATCTCCCCACCGGCCGACGATAGATGAAATTGTAGAACGTGGCCAGTTCTTCCAGTTCCAGAGGCGTCATGTCCAGGAGCCCGCCGGCTTCTTCCATCGCCTCGTCACTCATGTACCCATAATGCGATTGCATGATGGTCATGACATCGATCGCCTGCTCACGGGGATGTATCGCATGGGCAATGCGCTGGAGCAGCGTTTCTTTTATTTCCGCAGGCAGCATGGCATTGGAGTCCGGTCAAGAGATGCAGAGGGAATCGGACCTTCTGCCATGGCCGACTCCCTCTGTTGATTGGAAACCTTCCGGAAAGCCGCTCGGGTGGGATCCATTTGAATCCCATACGAGGGCTGCAAAAACACCGGATACCTTTTGGATGAATTCAATGGGCTCAGGAGGCCTGCTCCCTAGCCCTTCCAGACACCGTGAAGATTACAATGCTCCCGGACCGTCACCGTCTTTGCATCGACACAGAATACCGCCTCCGGAGCCTGACCCGCTTTGAGGAACTGGCGATAAGCCTTCCCGCTGTCGTCGATCAATTCAATCCACTGGATGAAATGCGCCTCTTCCATGGGATGCGGAACGCTCCCCACCGTCACCTTGAACCCAGTATCCGTCTTTTCGACAACGGGGACATGCTTTTCCTTGCCGGTATCCGCCGTCTTGGCATCGAGCAGATTCATTGGCTGCCCGCAGCACACCAGTTCTCCTCCCCCACCATTGAGGACTTCCACCACATTGCCGCACAATTCACATTTGTAAACCTGTAGTCTTTCAGCCACGAATATTCTCCTTCAATGATCGGTTCACCACTGCACTTCCACCACATCAACAGCCTGCAATATAGTCACTGAAAAATTGAATTCCACCCTTGTGGAGCTATACTCGATAAGTTAGAAAGCTTTGGGCCTGATAGCTCCCTGTCTCTTGTAGGAGCGGCATCCTGCCGCGGCAGTGAGCCAGTCGCGGCAGGATGCCGCTCCTACAAATCCACGCCGGCAAATCCTGGGAAGCCCTTCAATCTTTCAAAATTTTGATGCGAATCTTTCGGGTGCGGGGTCCATCGAACTCGCAAAGGAAAATACGCTGCCACGTTCCCAACAAGAGCCGGCCGTTGTCGATGATGATGGAACTGCTGCTCCCCACCAGTAAAGCCTTGACATGCGCCGCCGCATTGCCTTCGGTGTGCTGGTATTCCCCACGCCAGGGAACCATCTTCGCCAATGTATCGAGGATATCTTGAGCCACGGCGGGGTCTGCTCCCTCATTCACCGTCACACCGGCTGTCGTATGGGGCATGTACACAACGCACAGTCCGCTTTTGACGCCGCTGTCCTTCACCTTGCGAGCGATCAAATCCGTCACATCCACCATGGCTGCATGATCCGGAGTGTTCACCTGTATGGTTTCCAGCATGGCTCAATCTCCCTGTTCACTTTAGAACGCCTGAAGAAAAATCCTCCGGTGGCCGGAGTCGGTCGAATTTCCGCTGCCCGCGATTCCCCACATTTCCTGCCGGGCACTTCAAGGCGCAAGGATCAGCCCTGATTGCGATGGCGGCAGGTCGTTCTCCTCGCCGCTCTCAAATCGAAATTCCTCCGGCCAGTGCTTTGCCATGGACACAACGATGAGATCGAGGAGGACAGGGTTTTCCGAGACCTGTGCCCCGCTTTTCAAGTGCTGCGCAATGATCCAGCAGGACATGGCGAGTACGTCGTCGGAAGACAGTTTGAAAAGCAGCGCCTGCTCTTCAAAAAAACGCTGGTAAACAAGCCGCCTGCTCCCGGAGCACAACTCTTCCGCAGCCTTTCGGATCCAATCCTCGGACCGCTCCCGCTGAACCTCCGGGGAAACCACCAGCACCGGGTTGCTCAGCTCCTGGATTCTTTCGTAGTAAGGCTGCAATTCCTTTCGGGGCAAAATGAGATACAAGAGATCCACCGCCTCCGATAGAGCATCGAGGTCGGCGGAATGAATCTGCACCTCCGGATCGGGAATCTCTTCCATCAATTCATACACATAAGGCTTACGACCCGGATCGTGATAAGGCTCCAGAAGCCTCTTCGCCTCCTCGATTTGGGGGCTGGTGGTCCTCACCGAGTAGAGATCGAGCATTTCAAAAAAGAGTCTCGCAGCATGCCAGAGGGGCACTTCTCCGAGCTTCCGGTCTTTGAGATCGTCGGCAATTTTTTGCAGATATTCTCTGAAGCTCCGAAAAGAGGTTTCCACCACGCGGACATGCAACTGTTCGAAGCTATCCTCAAAAAAGGCCGTCACGGCCACGGGTGCCGGATAGCGACTCTCGGGAATGAGGGCTGCGAAAAATCCGTATGTCCCTTCAGCAGGAATGACATAGGACAGGGGCTTTCTGACCTCCTTCTGGATGAGCACCACCGTTTCAGGCGCCTCATCCCGTTCCTCCACGTACCCTTTTTGAGAAAAACGATAAGCCGCCTGTTTGATGGTCTTTTGCAGGTTTTTTTGTCCGATGCTGTCCCGAAAGGTGAGGTACGCCTTGAAGCTCACCAGGGAGGGATTTCTGCTCAATTTTTCCATCAGCGCCGCGATCAGGTGCTCTCTCCCGGAGAGGGCCTGACGCAGGCTCCGGAGATAGTTCCCGAGGCTCTCGCCCTCGGGATCCTGGACCGCCAGTCGATCGGCAATCATTCCCAGTTCATGGACTTCTTCCGGGCTCAGATTGAATTCAACTTTTTTGCTCTTCTTGAGATCCTGCTTCTTGCTCATCGTTCTCTCTGTCGAATTTATGGTCCATCCCCTTTGCCCCAGAACAGAGCCTTAGAGGTAATGCGGCGGAGGCACCTTCAGCGTCGGCGCATAGGGCGGCATTTCCTGTCCGATGATACCGGATGCAAACCAGTATGAGGAGATATGCACCGGGAGATCACTGCACATGGATCCTTTATTACAACAGAAGCCGCCAATAAAAAAGCCCCTTTCACGCGCGGGTCGCGCGATTCGGGGGCTTCCATTCAGTTGGATAGAAGTAAAACTTATTCTTCCGCTTCTTCCTGCGGTTCAATGACCAGAGAATCCGCCACGAGCTCCCAAAGATACTTCACTTCCACATCCATCATGTCGTATTCTTTGCGAAGGCTCTTCATGATCTGGTCGCGGCAGTTGTGGCAGGGGGCAATGAGGAGCTTGGCCCCTGTATCCTTGATTTGCTTGGCCTTCGTACGGCCGTAGAAGATCCTTTCCTCGACGTACGGACTGGCCCATGCCCCACCGCCTGCACCACAACAGAAGTTGTTGGCCCGGTTGGGATACATGTCCACAAAATTCTCACAGCATTGCTGCGTCACCCAGCGCGGTTCTTCGTAATAGCCATGGCCGAACGCGCGCTCGCCTTTGCGTCCGTAATTACAGGGATCATGGTAGGTCGTCAATTCTTCATGAATGGACTTATCCAACTTAATCCGGCTTTCTTCGATGTACATTTTCAGCAGATCGTGAACGCTTACGAACTTCACGCCTTCATTCGCATACCATTTTTGCAGACCAAGCCTGGTCGCATAATATGCATGCCCTCATTCGGGTAAGACGAGATATTCGCACCCCAACTCTTTGTAGTTCTTAACGATGCGTCCCACAACCTCTTTCATGGAGGCATCGTCACCCGTGAACAGGCCCCAGTTGACGCCTTCCCAGTTTTCGGAGGTGGTCGTCCAGGATTCTTTGGCGGCGTAAAGGATGCGCCACCAGAACATCATGTCTTCGGGCTCTCCAAAAGGCTCTTTGGAGTTGATGGTGAAGAGGTACTTCGCACCCTTCTTGTCTACCGGAACTTCAAAGCCGGGGAGCTCCTCGGCCAGCTCCGCCCCCATGTCTTCCAAGAGGAACAGGAAGTCTTCCTTGGGAATTCCCACATTGTTTCCGGTCTTCAAACACATGGCGACACCCTTGTGGAGGACGCCGGGAACCTTCTCCCGGTCTCTCATGCCACGGGCAGACCGAATCAACGCCAAAAGGTCAATGTTCATGGGGCAGGCATGCTCGCAGCGCCCACACAGCGTGCAGACCCAGGGCCATTTGGAATCGATGACTTCCTGGTCCATTCCCAAAAGGGCCAAACGAACCACCTTCCGGACATCCAGCCCAGCTACTCCCGTAACCGGACAACCGCCCGCACATGTTCCGCATGTCAAGCACAAGTCGGCATACTGGCCCGCCAACCTACGCTTTTCACGCTTAGACAACAACAACGGCTCCATAAATTCTCTCCCCTTGTGTGTTTCACATTTTAATACTCGGCCATCAACCTATAACACACGAATCCTTGGTTTTAAAGCCTTTTTTGGAACTGGTGGCGCCCCGCATCCCGTGCGGCATGCCCTATTGATTCACCGAAGCTAGTACTCATTGGGCAGGGTCGCCAGCTTTTCCAGCGTAAAGACCGGCCCGTCCTTACAGACGTATTCCGTTCCGATGTTACAGCGTCCACAAATGCCGATACCGCACTTCATGCGCATTTCCAGGCTCGAGATGATGCGGTCGGGTGGGAAACCCAGCTCCGTCAGCACCGGCAGCGTGAACTTGATCATGATGGGCGGCCCACAGATGATGGCATAGGCATTGTCGGCGCTGGGCGCCTTCTCCTTCGTCACCGTCGGCACGAACCCCACGTTGTACTTCCAGTTGGGGTCCGTTGTGCCGTCCACCGTGATGTGCATGTTGATGTCATCGCGCTGTTCCCACGCCGCCAATTCCTCTTTGTACAAAAGAAGCCCGGGCATGCGCGCACCATACACCACGTCGATATTTCCATACTTGGACCGATTTTCCGGATCCAGCATGTAGACAATGGAAGAACGCAGCGTCGTGAAGGCGAAACCGCCTCCGATGATCACCACATTCTTCCCCTCCAGCGTGTCCCACGGGTACCAGTTGCCCAGCGGCCCGCGAACACCCATGATATCCCCTTCCTGCATGTTGTGAAGATGACTGCTCACCTTTCCCACTTTGTTCACCGTAAACATGATGAACCCTTTTTCCGTGGGTGATGACGCGATCCCGATGGGGATTTCCCCCTGGCCGGCTACCGACAGCTCAGCAAACTGCCCCGGCATGTACCTGAATCTGGCTTCATCCTCCGGATTGAGAAAGACCAGCTTGAAGGTCTTCTGATTACGGTCTTCCGATTCCGTCACGACGGATTCGATCCGGACGGGATAAGGTAAATAAGGGTTGTGCACCTTCATTCCTCCATCTATAAAAGTGTACGTGCCTCAGGCCGGACAAACGCAGCCATCCGACATCAAGCGTGCCACCTGCCGAATATCGATATTGACCGGACACGCTTTTACACAACGGCCGCAGCCGACACAGGCCACTCCATTTCCGTACTTGTCCGGATAGTATTTGAGCTTGTGCATGAAGCGCTGACGCACACGCTGGAGCTTCTGCCCACGGGGGTTATGCCCCGAACCGTGGTATGTGAAGAGGGGAAACATGCAGGCATCCCAGAGCCGCATGCGCGCCCCCTTGTCCTCGCTGACTTCGTCCTGGATGTCAAAACACCAGCATGTGGGGCAGACAAAGGTGCACGTTCCACAGTTGATGCACGAAAATTGCACTTCTTCCCACAGCGGATCGCTGAAAAGATCCAGCATATTCTTCTGTGTGAACGACTCCACTTGGAAGGCTTTCCCGAGGCTCGCTTCGGCAGCCTTCTTGAGATCCTCGATCTTTTGAGGAGCCTCCCCAGGCATCGGATCGCCCTGGATTCCCGCCAGGAGATCCTCTCCCTTCGGGGTCACCGCCTGAGCCACAAAACCGTCACCGACATCCACCAGCAGGACATCGAGCCCGGCCGTATCGAAGGGGCCGCCTCCCACAGACGTGCAAAAACAGGTGCTGCATGGATCGTTGCAAGCGAGCCCCACCAGGGTGGAGCATTCGCGCCGTCTGACCCACCAGGGATCCTTGATATCGTTGGTATTGAAATTGACGTCATCGAGCACGAAAGCCCTGGCGTCACAGGGACGAATGCCCAAAATCACACGCTCGGAATAATCCCGAGGGATTTCCTTCAGGATCCCCGCCTCGGGATTTTGCTTGTCAAGGGTGAATTCAAACATCTTCTCGGCCTGGGGATGGAACAGCCCCTTGGGCGAGAGTTTCGTATTCACAAAATCGAGGTCTACAGCGCCGGGCTGCTTCACTTGTTCAAACTCATGATACTGACCTTGAAACACCGGGCCGAAAAGCCGGTACCGTCCCATCCACTGCTCTACAATCCCGGGGAGCTTTTCCCGGGCAATATATATTTCCGACATGGAATCTCATCCCTTCTCGATTTACTTGATGAACGCCTGGGGATCGTCGGGCTGGAAGGCATCGAGGGCGGGACGCTGATCCAGGCTCAAGCCGGCCTCGTATCCAAACAGCTCCTTCACATCCTTTTCGAGCTTCTTCGTAAACTGGCGCACCTTGATTCCCATGGGGCACGCACGCTCACAGCTTCCGCAATCCGTGCAGCGGCCCGCCAGGTGATAAGCTCTCAGGAAATGAAACGTGCGCGTATCCGTGGGATCGATGGTTTTACCCACCCACTGAGGACGGGACTCGTCCACAAAGCATGTCGGGCAATAACAGGCCGGACAGGCATTGCGGCACGCATAACAGCGCACACACGTCGAAATGAGATCCTCAAAATACTGCCACCGCTCCCCGGGATCCATCGCCTCCACCCTGCGGACATCGGCGTAACGATCCACATTCGTCTGCTCCTCCACCAGTTCCCCCACGAGCTCATCGTAGAGAACCGGATTGCGGTGGATACAAATGGAGCAGTTGTCCTGCAGGTACTCCCCACGGTCCAGGGTCAATTCCACACCCCGACCCTTCACCAGGACCTTCCCGTCGGACTCTTCCACGTCGTTTGCTTCCCTGCCGTTGAGCTCGGCCGCAATGCGGCGCTTGTCGAGCATTCCCTTGCAGGGAACACCGAGAATATAAAGATTCTCACGGGGAATCTGGTTTTCCAGGATATGCGTCACGAGGTTGCGCGTGTCACATCCTTTGGCCACCACCGCGACCCGGTCCGTGCGCTTGGTCACGTAGTTGGCGAGGTTGATTCCGCAGTTGCCATCCCAATAGAGCTGCGCGGCCTGTTCGGCATTCCTGGCCAGAAACGGCTCGTTCATAAAGGGGATGGTTCCTTTCCGAAAACCAATGACCACATCCACTTTTTTTTCGGAGAGCAGCCGCCTGGCTGCCTCCCTTATCTTTTGGGTATATGCTTGCATCCGCTAAACCTCGGCTTCCTTTTTGATGAAATGTCGGGCCGGTCCCAATGCCTTCACCGTACTGACCACCTGACGGGCCACATCGGCAAATTTCGTCGACTCCGCCGAGGAGACCCATGAAAAATGAACCCGTCCGGGTTCTATCCCCATGTGCTCCAGCAGCCCCCTGAGCAACGTAAATTTCCTCCGCGCGTAAAAATTCCCTTCGATATAGTGGCAGTCCCCGGGATGACACCCCGACACCCACACCCCATCGACTCCATGGCGCAAAGCCGAGAGAATGAATTTGGGATTGATGCGCCCCGAACAGGGCACTCGGATGATCCGTATATTGGGAGGATACTGCATCCGGCTCACTCCTGCCAGATCTGCAGCTCCATATGAACACCAGTTGCACAAAAAGGCCAATATCTTCGGCTCGAACGTACCAGTCATTTCGCGTCTCCCATTGAGGCTGAGTCCCCGGAGCTTACGCTCCGGGGTTCTGAGAATCAGCTGTCGCTCCAAGCATCATGAGCCAAATGAAGGTCTACCGGTTTTCAGGAACCTTATTGCTGCGCACCTCCCGCACGGATTGCAGCGACAATTTGACGATCGCGGAAGTGCATCATATCGATGGCTTTCTGCGGGCAGGACGCGGCACATACGCCGCATCCCTTGCAGGAGGCTGAAATGGTTTCAGCCCTGTAGCCCTTGCCCTCTATCTTGTGAAGCCGAATGGCGCCGAAGGGACAGGAGGCTTCACACAAGCCGCATCCAATACACAGGTCCTGATCCACCACGGACACGACCGGTTCCACTTCCACATACGGCTTGGCCAGTACATTGGCCGCGCGAGCCGCCGCAGCCTGGGCCTGAGCGACAGACTCCTCCATGGGTTTGGGGTAGTGGGCCAGACCGGCGATGAAAACGCCATCCGTCGCGAAGTCCACAGGACGAAGCTTCATGTGCGCTTCCAGGAAGAAACCGTCTTCGTTGAGAGGCACCTTGAAGAACTGGGCGATTTCCTTCTGCCCCTTGGGGATCAGAGCCGTAGCCAGGTTCAAATAGTCCACATCGATCTGAACGGGCAGTCCCAGGACATGATCCTTCACGGTGATCTGCAGCTTTTCCTTGCCGCCGACGGTCGTTTTGGTCACGACAGGCTTTTCGTCCTGCTCGAAACGGATGAACAGAACACCCATCTGGCGGGCCTTGCTGTACAGTTCTTCGCGCAGCCCATAGGTGCGCAGATCCCGATAGAGGATGTAGACGTCCAGGTCGGGCTTCCTGGTCTTGAGCTCGATGGCATGTTGCACGGAAGCCGTACAGCAGATCTTGGAGCAATAAGGCCGCTCGGGCTCGCGGGACCCGACGCACTGGATGAAGGCGACGCTTTCCGCCTCTTCGAGCCGCTTGGGCTCTTTCTCGAAAAGCTCTTCCAGCTCATGCCAGCGTGTCACACGATCGCTCTGCCCGTAGAGATACGCCTCGGGCTTGAGGGAATGTGCCCCGATGGCGATGATGGCGACCCCGTGCTCGATGTCGCGGGTGGTGCCGTTGGACGCCACCGTCGTGTTGAACTGTCCGACAAACCCGTGGACATCCACGAGCTTGCTCTCCATCAAGACTTCGATATTCTGGTGCTTGAGGACGCGATCCTTCAGCCCTTCGATGAAGGCCCCCACATCCTCGCCCTTCCAGGTGCGCCTGACCTTGAGGCCATGCCCGCCCAGTTCGGCCTTTTCCTCCACCAGGTAGGTCTTGAATCCCTGATCGGCCAGGTTCAACGCAGCACTCATGCCGGCGATGCCGCCGCCGATGACGAGGGCCGACTGGTTGAGGGCCACCTGCATGCGCTCGATGGGCTCCAGCAGGGCCACTTTGGCCACGGCCATGCGCACCAGGTCTTTGGCCTTTTCCGTGGCTTTTTCGGGCTCCGCCTGGTGTACCCAGGAATCCTGGTCCCGGATGTTGGCCAGCTCAAAAAGGTACCGGTTCAAACCCGCTTCCCGGATCGTCTCCTGGAAGAGAGGCTCATGGGTGCGGGGGGTGCAGGCCGCCACCACGATGCGGTTCAGCTTGTGCTCCTTGATGGCATCCCGAATCAAGCTCTGCGTATCCTGGCTGCAGGTGAACATGTTGTCGGCAACATAAGCCACATCGGGGAGCGATCTCGCATAATCTCGAACAGCGGGAACATCCACAACACTGCCGATATTGATTCCGCAGTGGCAGACGAAAACACCGATGCGGGTTTCTTCCGGCGTATACGGCTCCTCGGGCGGATAGGTCTTTTCCTTCGTGAGAGCGTTGCGCGCACCGGCCAGCAGAGCAGCCGAAGCGGCTGAGGCGGCCGAGGCTTCCATGACGGAGTAAGGAATATCCTTGGGACCCGAAAAGGCACCGCAGGCGAAGATCCCCGGCCTGGAGGTGGCGACGGGGGCAAAGCTGCTCATTTCGGAAAAGCCGCTGTCATCCAGCTTGATCTGCAGGCTGTCGGCCAACTGGCGCACACCGTCGGAAACTTCCAGGCCGATGGAAAGCACCACCATGTCGAAGACTTCCGACTGAAGCTTGCCGTTTTGATCCACGTATCCCAGCAGCAGATCGTCGGAGCCCGATGCCGCCGCTTCGATACTGTGGATACGCGAACGGATGAAGCGCACGCCCGCCTCGTTTCTGGCACGGTCGTAATAGCGCTCGAATTCCTTCCCGTAAGTGCGCATATCCATGAAAAAGATGGCCGTGTCCAAACCCTCTTTGGAATGCTCCTTGGCGATGACCGCTTCCTTGATGGCATACATGCAGCACACGCCCGAACAATATCCATGAGCCCCGTGATGGATGTCCCGAGACCCAACGCACTGCAGCCACGCGATCTTCTTCGGAGCCTTCCGGTCCGACGGGCGTTCCAAATGACCTTCGAAAGGACCGGAGGCGCTGAGGATGCGCTCGAACTGCATACTGGTGACGACGTTGGGAAATTTCCCATAACCGTAGGTATCGTAAACCTGGGGGGCAAAAGGCTGATAGCCGGGGGCCAGGATGACGGACCCCACCTGGAGCTTGTGGGTTTTGGGCTTCTGGTCGAAGTTCACCGCACTGGCAGGGCAAAACTTCTCGCATGCCTTGCACTTGCCGCTCTTGAAATAAATGCAGTTGTCCGCATCGATGACGTACTTCAGGGGAACCGCCTGAGGATACTTGACGTAGGCCGCCTTGCGGCGTCCAAGGCCTTCGTTGAAGGCATCTTCCACCTTCTTGGGACATTTTTCCGCACAGACACCGCATGCAATACACTTATCCATGTCGATATAGCGTGGACGTTCCTGCACCGTCACCGTAAAGTTACCGGCATCCCCTTCGATGGCCTGGACATCCGCCATGGTGATCAACTGCACATTCAGGTGACGGCCGCCCTCCACCAGTTTTGGTGAAAGAATACACATTGAACAGTCATTCGTCGGGAACGTCTTGTCCAACTGCGCCATCACACCGCCAATCGAGGGGCTTTTTTCGACCAGATACACGTAATAGCCGGAATCGGCCAAATCGAGAGCCGATTGCACGCCTGCAATACCCCCCCCCACCACCATCACCGCACCAGTTACTGGGTTTGAAGCATTTTTTTCATTCATGAACATCCACTCCGTAAGCGAACTTTTTTTAACATCAGACCTGGATTCAGTATTGAAAACTACATCCGCAGCATACCGCCAGCCACTCCGTAGGCCGCAGATTCGCCCACCCGCCTCATGTGATTACAATCACAAATCGCCACACAGTTCCACGCCCAGATATTTTCCAGGTAAAACAAAAAAGATCAGCTGCGGCTGGTCCCTTCCCCATAGAAGCACGACGTTTCGATTCTTCATTTTCAGAGTTTTATTCTATATAAATAATGTTGAGGCAACAACACCAAAAAAACTTTTTGAGGCAAGTAAGGAGCCTTCAGGAAGGATGCGCGAAAAAGCAGTGCCGTCAGTTCCGATTCTCTATACCCATTCCACTCGCAAGTCCCTTCCTTTCAGGTCCATTTTGCTGAAAGATGACAGTGTAACCGGCGCAGACCGCGCCTCCCCGGAATTTCCGACCGTCGATTCCCTGGGGGCTTGCCACGCCACACGAAGTCATCGCTCCTTCGAGTGGCATCGGTCACTTCATCCTGGTTCGTTTTCATCAATTAACTCAACGTTTTTCTTAAACCAGTGCAGGAATCAAGTCAAGGCGATTGACAGGAAAATTCTCCCTTTTTCATATACGATGAAGAGACTCGGGCGAAATGCAAAAAAAGTTGTGAAGGGGAATCAATACTGTCATATTGCATACATTAACTCAGGCTGCTCCCCCCCGGCGGGGGCAGTCAGGCGACGCTTCCACAACACTTGTTGAGAATCTCTTGCGAGGAGTCCTTCCATGATAAAAACGTTGGCCGTAATGACGAGCGGGGGGGATTCCCCCGGGATGAATGCCGCCATCCGGGCTGTCACCCGTAGAGCTCTGGATCGCAAGCTCAAAGTCTACGGAATTTACGACGGCTATGAAGGCTTGGCGAAGGGAGGAGACGCAATCCGGCAGCTCCAATGGGAAGATGTCGGCGGTCTGCTCCAAAGGGGCGGCACCTTCCTCGGCACGGCGCGTTCGGAAAAATTCAGAACCCGTGAGGGGCGCTGTCAAGCCGCCCGCCAGATGCTTGAACACAAAATCGAGGCCCTCGTCGTCATCGGGGGTGACGGGTCCCTCAGCGGCGCCCATGTCCTTGCCCAGGAATGGCCCGAGCACGTGGACCAGCTTCGCAAAGAGCATGAGGAATTCTCATCAAGGGGTGAGATCCCGAACCTTCAAGTCATCGGCCTGCCGGGATCCATCGACAATGACCTCTTTGGAACGGACATGTCCATCGGAGCTGATACGGCTCTCAACCACATCCTTCATGCCATGGACAATCTCACCTCCACAGCGGCCTCCCACCAGCGCACCTTCGTTATCGAAACCATGGGAAGGCACTGCGGCTATCTCGCCTTGGCGGCGACACTCGCGGGAGGCGCCTCCTGGGTCCTGGTGCCGGAGGAAGAACTGGAGCTCCGCTGGCATCAGAAGATGGTGGATGCCATCGACAAAGGGCGCAAAATCGGCCGTCCCCACCACATTGTCATCGTGGCCGAAGGCGCCAGGCACCCAGACGGTCTGACCATCACCTCCAATGACATCAAACGCATTCTAACGGAACGCCTGGGTCTGGATGTCCGAGTCACCGTCCTCGGGCATGTTCAGAGGGGAGGCTCGCCCACGGCATTCGACCGCATCCTGGCCACTCGGCTGGGCGTCGCAGCCGTCGATACGCTGCTGGACGCTCCGGACGCGCCCCATTGCCATATGTTGGGGCTCGTGAGAAACGAGGTCGTCGCCACGCCTCTCACCACCGTCGTGGAAAAGAGCCGAGCCGTGGGGGTGGAGATCGAAACCGGAAACTATAGCCAGGCTCTGGAGCTGCGGGGCGAGAGCTTCAAAAATACGTTGAAGCTCGTCAAGACCCTGACCCGAATCCTGCCGGCTCAAGAGCGTCATGACGACGGCGTCGTCGCCATCCTGACGGGAGGAGCCGATGCGCCGGGAATGAACACCGCCGTCAGCGTGGCCGCGCGTTGCCTCCTCAACCAGGGGATACCCGTCCTGGGCTCCAGAGACGCATTCATGGGCCTCATTCGCGGAGACTTCATAGAGCTCGACTGGGATGAAATGGTAGGATGGGTCAACCGACCCAGCTCGGAAATCGGAACCGCCCGCATTGATTTCAAGCCTGCGGACCTGGCCATGATCGCCGAAAATATCCAAAAACACCGCATCAAGGGAATCATTGCCATCGGCGGTTGGGGAACCTATGTCAAAATCGCGGAATTGGCTGCACAGCGCGAAAATTTTGACGCATTCAATATTCCCATGGTGCTCGTTCCCGCCACCATCGACAACAATCTTCCCCTCACTGAGTACTGCGTGGGCACCGACACCGCCCTCAACAACATCATCGAGGCCATAGACAAAATTCGGCATACCGCCGGCGCCACCCGGCGCACCTTCATCGTTGAGGTCATGGGCCGGCAGAGCGGATTCCTCGCCCTCATGAGCGCCCTGGCTTCGGGGGCTGAAAAAGCCTACATTCCCGAAAAGGGCATCAGCCTGGCGGAATTGAACACGGATGTGGAAAACCTGAAAAAAAGCTTTCAATACGGCAAGAGGCTCGTGATCTATCTGCGCAACGAAATGGCCTCTTTTCACTACACCACTGATTTCATAAGGCGTTTGATGGAGGAAGAAAGCAAGGATCAATTCGAGGTGCGCACAGCGGTCTTGGGGCATGTACAGCGCGGCGGAATTCCCACGGCCTTCGATCGCATCCTGGCGAGCCGGATGGGATCGACAGCGGCTTTGACGCTCATCAACGCCATGCAGGAACAATCCACGGAAATCTCGGTACTTGCCTTGAGCGGCAGGGGAACCACCACCTTCCCCCTGCCTGAAGCCATAAAGGAAATGGACCTGGAGCGGGGCCGCCCGAAACACCAATGGTTCCTGCAGCTCATCGAGACAGCGGACGCTCTCGCCAAGGTCCACGCCGGGAGCGGCACATGAGAAGCTTCTTTTTCATTTCACCTTTCATCTGGCCGGGGCGGTGGATCATTGGGCATCTTTAAGTATTCAAGATAATGTTTAAGACAATCGACGCGTACAGCATCACGAAAGTTACCCCACCGCCAAGGCCCACGGCCTTCTTTTTATCCTTCCAATTAATCTTTGGGGGCATTACGCAGGACAAACACAACGAGCCGACATCAGGCGAGCGACTTGACGAATATCGATGTTTACAGGGCAGAATCTCACACAGCGACCGCACCCCACACAGGCAACACCGTCTTTGTATTTGTCCACGTAATACTTGAGCTTATGCATGAAGCGCTGTCGAACTCTCTGCAACTTCTGTGATCGCGGATTGTGCCCCGAACCGTGCAGAGTGAAGAGTGGAAACATGCACGAATCCCAGTTTCTGATGCGATCTCCCTTATTCCCATGAACCTCATCCTGTATATCGAAACACCAGCACGTTGGGCAGAGAAAAGTACATATTCCGCAGTTGATGCAGGAAAACTGGATGTCATCCCAGAAGGAGGCATTGAAGAGCTCAAGCATCTGCTGCTCGGACAGTGTACTCACATCAAACTGCACGCCCAGTTGTTTTTCAGCCTTAATCTTCAAGTCCATCACTTTCTGGGCGGCCTCACTCGAGACCTTCTCTCCGCCCTCCATACCCTGAAGCAGATCGTCACCCTTGCTGGAAGTGGACCGAGCTACATAACCATTGCCCACGTCAGTGAGGAGAACGTCCAGTCCTCCGGTGTCGAACGGGCCTGTTCCCACAGTCGTACAAAAGCAGCTCGCGCAAGGTTGATTGCAGGCAAGGCCGACCAGGGTCGTACTTTCCCTTCGCTTCACCCACCAGGGATCTCTGAACCGATCCACATCGAAATTCCTGTCATCCAGTTGAAAAGCCTTCGCGTCACAAGGGCGAATGCCAAGAATCACTCGAGATGAAAAATCTTTGGGAGCTTCCTTGAGTATCTCCGCTTCGGAATCGCTTTTATCCAGCGAATAGGTAAACATCCGCTCGGACTGGGGATGAAAAAGCTCCTTGGGAGAGAGGCGGGTGTTCTGATAGCCCATGTCCGCATCCTCGGCTGCTTTCAGCTCGGCAAACTCATGATACTGTCCGCGAAATACAGGCCCATAGACGCGGCAGCGCCCCATCAGCTGTTTGACGGTTGCGGGAAATTTCTCTTTGGCGATATACATTTCCGACATGGATTCATTCCCTTATTTGAAAAACGGCTCGGGGTCACCGGGCCGATATGTATCCAATGGCGGCCGTTCATCTGCAATCACACCCGCTTCATAGCCGTATAGTTCCTTGATATCCTTCTCCATTTTCTTCGTGAACTGACGCACCTGGATGCCTACGGGACAGGCCCGTTCACAGGCGCCGCAGTCTGTACACCGTCCAGCAACATGGAAGGCTCGAAGAAAATGAAACGTTCGCGTATCCGTCTTGTCGAGACTCTTTCCCACCCACTGAGGACGTGCTTCATCCACGAAACAGGTGGGACAGTAGCAGAGGGGGCAGGCGTTCCGGCAGGCATAGCACCGCAGACAGGGCTCAATGAGCTTCTCGAAATGCTCCCAGCGCTCTTCTGCGGACATAGCTTCAATTTTGCGTACATCCGTATAGCGGTCCACCTGCTGCTCTTCCACCAGATCTCCCACCAACTCGTCATAGATCACTGGGTTTCGGTGGGTGCAGATTCTGCAATTGTCCTGCAGAAAGTAATTGCGATCGCGCGTCAGATCGAGCTCGTATCTTACAGTCCGCACTTTATGTTCCAGCTCTTCTGCAAACAATGGCTCACGCCCATTGCGTTCAGCCATGATGCGACGGCGGTCCAGCATTCCCTTGCAGGGAACTCCGATAATGTAGAGCTGCTCGCGCTTGATCTGATTTTCCAGAATATGAACGACAATATTCCTGGAGTCACAGCCCTTGGCCACGATCCCCACGCGATCCGGCCTCTTGGGCAGGTAATTTGCCAGGTTGATTCCGCAATTGCTGTCCCAGTAAAGCTGGTTCACCTGATCGACACTTTTGATGAGATAGGGCTCATTCATCAGGGGAATCGTTCCCTTGCGAAACCCGATCACAACGTCTACGCGATTCTCGGCCAACAGGCGTTTTGCCGCCTCTCGAATCCTTCCGGTATATGCTCGCATCTCTACGCCACCTCGGCTTCCCGCTTGATGAAATGTCGGGCAGGTCCCAGTGTCTTTACTGCATCAACCACCCCTCGCGCCGTTTCGGCAAATTTGGTCGCCTCCGCTGAAGAAATCCATGAGAAATGAAGCCGCTCCGGTTCCATTCCCGTGTAATCGAGAAGGTTCTTCAAAAGCGTGAACTTTCGCCGTGCGTACAGGTTTCCTTCAATGTAGTGGCAATCGCCGGGATGGCACCCGGAGACCCAAATGCCGTCGGCCCCCTGGCGTAAAGCAGCGAGGATGAATTTCGGGTTCACTCGCCCGGAACAGGGGACCCGAATGGCGCGAATATTGTGTGGATACTGCAGACGGCTCACCCCGGCCAGATCTGCGCTCCCGTAGGAGCACCAGTTGCAAAGAAAGGCAACGATCTTTGGTTCCCACTCACTCATCTAACGATCTCCTCTTCAAACCCTTTAGCAGACCGGTGCAGCGCAAGAAACTCGCCGCATGGGGCTGGGTCTCTCGCGCTGCAGTGGTCCGCCGACGCTCAATCTAGAGGCTTTCAAGCATGGCAAAGATCTGTGCATCGTCAAAGCCCCGGAGGCGGATGGCGCCGGAGCGGCAGGAGGCGACACAAAGACCACAGCCTTTGCAGAGAGCCGGATTGATTTCGGCCTTGCCCTTGGCATTGAATCCGGGCGCCGAATAGGGGCAAATATTCACACACGTTCCACAGGCGCTGCAAAGCAACTGATCCGTGCTGGCCACGTTGCCGCTGAATTGGATCGTCTCGCGCGCAAGGATGGTCGATGCACGGGACGCCGCGGCCTGCGCCTGAGCGATGCTCTCATCCAGAGGCTTCGGGTAATGGGCCAGTCCGCACAGGAAGACCCCATCCGTTGCAAATTCCACCGGGCGCAGCTTGGCGTGTGCTTCAATGAAAAAACCGTCTTCATTGGCGGGCACCTTGAAAAATTGCCCCAAGGCCGCAGTCTCGTTAGGTAGAATCGCCGTCGCCAGAGTCAGAAGATCCGGAGTCAAAGTGATCGGGCGCTGCAGCACGTGGTCGATCACGGTCACGTGCAGGTTGCCGTCTCTGATTTCTACCTGCGGCTTGTGAGCGAGGTCGTATCGAATAAAGATTACCCCGGCTTTGCGTGCTTCGAGATAGAGCAGTTCCCTCTCTCCGTAGCTTCTCAGGTCTCTGTAGAGCACGTAAATGTCGCTTTCGGGGTTCATACGCTTGAGCTCCAGAGCGCTTTCTACAGAGTGTGTACAGCACACGCGGCTGCAATACGGACGATGGGGTTCACGCGACCCGACGCACTGAATAAAAACGGCACTTTGAACATGTTTCAGGGTCGGATCCTTCTCGAGGAATCGGCGATCCAGCTCCTGATGGGTCGCAATGCGCGGGTCTTTGCCATAGGCATACTCATCCGGGCGCCACTGCTGCCCACCCGTTGCGATGACCGCAATGCCATGATCGACCACCCACGGTTCTCCGCCGTTTTGAAGAGTGGTCTTGAAGTTCCCCACAAATCCATCCACGTTCGTCACCGACGTGGAAAGGCAGACTGTAATGTTCGAATGCGTCGTGACCTGTTCGGTCAATTGCTGCAGGTAGGGCTGAACTTCTTCGCCGCGCCAGGTTTTATGGAGGCTGAGGGCCTGTCCACCAAGCTGCGGCTCACGCTCCACCAGGGTGACCGGATATCCTTGATCCGCAATGGCTTTTGCCGCCACCATGCCTGTCACACCGCCGCCAATCACGAGCGCTTTTTGATTGACACTGAGCTCGGCTTCCTGGAGAGGTTCGAGCAGTGCAACCTTGGCCACAGCCATCCGCACCAGATCTTTGGCCTTTTCCGTGGCCATCGCCGGGTCTTGACTGTGGACCCAGGCGTCCTGGTTGCGGATATTAGCCATTTCGAAAAGGTACTTGTTCAGTCCTGCATCGGCCATCGTTTCCTGGAAAAGCGGCTCGTGGGTTCGAGGCGTACAGGCTGCAACCACGATGCGATTCAGACGGTGTTCATGGATGAGGTCTTTCAGGGCCACCTGGGTATCCTGCGAACAGGTATACAGATTGTCCGTCACAAATTCCACGAACGGGAGCGTCTTCGCAAAATCCCTCACCGCCCGTACGTCCACGACACCGCTGATGTTGATGCCGCAATGGCAAACGAGGACACCCACCCGCGGGCGTTCGCCGGTAACATTGATCTGGGGCGGAGTTTGCTTTTCCCGAACCTGTGTTCCTCTTGATGCGGCGAGAAGGCATCCCGCCGCCGATGCCGCTGCACTCGCCTCCATGACGGACTGAGGAATATCCTTGGGTCCCGGGAAGGCACCGCAAACAAAGATGCCCGGACGGCTGCTCGATACGGGTTCAAATGAACTGTGCTCGCAGAACTGATTGTCGTTCAGTTTGAGATCGAGCCGCTGAGCAAGATCCAAGGCGCTCTTGGAAGCCTCGAGACCTACTGAGAGCACCACCATATCGAATGTTTCCTGCTGGATGGTGCCTCCCTCCGTCACGAAGCTGATCTCCAGGTCATCTGCCCCAGCCACGGGCTCAATGCTGTGGACGCGGGAACGCACAAACCGAACGCCATGCTGGTCTTTGGCCCGATTGTAAAACTTCTCGAAATCCTTCCCGTGAGTCCGCATGTCCATGTAAAAGATGGTAGTCTCGAGATTGCCTCCAGCGTGCTCTTTGGCGATCACAGCCTCCTTGATCGCATACATGCAGCATACCCCCGAGCAGTACGCATGGTCGCAGTGATGGATGTCTCGCGATCCCACACACTGGAGCCAGGCAATTTTTTTCGGCTCTTTGTGATCCGAAGGGCGCGTGAGATGTCCCATGGTCGGTCCTGAAGCCGAAAGAAGGCGTTCAAACTCCATGGAGGTCACTACATTGGGGAGCTTTGCGTAGGCGTAGGTGTCAAACGAGGTGGGGTCAAAAGGCTGGAATCCGGGAGCCACCACAAGCGCTCCGACCTGAATATCGCGTTCTTTAGGCTGATCCTCGTGGATAACCGCTTTGGCAAGACAGGCTTCCACACACTGGTAGCACTCGGAACATACCCCGCAGCTCAGGCATCTCTCGGCTTCCTTTCGCACCTGCTCCTCGGAAAAACCGAGTTGCACCTCATCAAAGCTTTTGAGGCGCCCTTCGGGGGCGAGCCGAGGCATATGCTCACGGGGAATACGATCGTACCCCTCTGTACGCACTTCTTCGATCGCCTTCCACTCCTGCTCTCGCCCCGCCAGGAGGTCCTGGCCGTTCAAAAACCGCGTGATGGAAATGGCAGCCTGTTTCCCGGCTGCAATGGCTTCGATGACTGTCTTTGGACCGGTAACCGCGTCTCCGCCGGAAAAAATGTCGGTATCATTTGACTGCAAAGTGAGAGGATCGACCTGCATGGTACCCCAGTCGGAGAGCTGACAGGCACATTCAGGGGTAAGGCAGGCCCAATCGGATTCCTGGCCGATGGCCGGAATCACGGCATCGACTTCAATGGTGAACTCTGAGCCCGGAACCGCTCTGGGGCGGCGCCTTCCGCTCGCATCGGGTTCGCCGAGCTCCATCTTCACGCATTCCACTGCCTTGACGCGCCCGCCTTCTCCTATGATCCGCACCGGGTTGGTGAGGGTGAAGAGCTCAATGCCTTCTTCACGGCACTCTTCGATTTCCTCTTCGTTGGCAGGCATTTCTTCCACGCTGCGCCGATAGAGGATAAAAGGCTTCTGAGAACCCAGCCTGAGCGCCGTGCGAACGGCATCCATGGCAACGTTTCCGCCGCCGACCACCGCCACCCGGTTTCCAAGGGCCACTTCTTTGCCGAGGTTGACATCCCGCAGAAAATCTACACCCGGGTAGACCCCATCGAGGTCCTCGCCCTCGATGCCGAGACTCTTGCATTCGTGAGCCCCAATGGCCACGAAGAAGGCCTTGTAGTCCTGTTCCCTGAGCTGAGCGATAGTTATGTCTCTTCCAATATCCACGCCCGTTTTGAATTCCACGCCCATGTCCTGGATGACCTGGATTTCTGCTCCGATGATGTCGCGGGGCAACCGATAGGCGGGGATGCCGACGGAAAGCATGCCGCCAAGGACCGGAAGTTTTTCGAAGACGGTTACCTGGTAGCCCTCGATGGCGAGATAATAGGCGCAGGATAAACCCGCGGGTCCCGAGCCGATGACCGCGACTTTCTCACTGTGCTTACCTTTGATCTCCGGGACATAGCGCGTCTCAGAGTGCAGATCGAGATCGGCCACGAAGCGTTTGATTGAATCGATGGCGACGGGCTGGTCCACATCACCTCGCTTGCAGGCCGACTCACACGGGTGATGACACACCCTGCCGCAGATGGAGGGAAGCGGGTTCTCTTCTTTGACGAGCTTCAGGGCTTCGTGGTACTTACCCTCGGCAGCGAGGGCTACATAGCCCTGGACCGAGATATGTGCCGGGCAGGCCACCTTGCAGGGGGAGCTGCCCCGCTTTTCGATGGCGAAGGCGCCGGGGACCGCCTGAGCGTATCTGCGATAGGCGGCCTTGCGCTGACTCATGGCCATATCGTATTCGTTCTTCCGAACCACCGGACAGACGTTGGCGCACTCGCCACAACCCGTACACTTGCTCACATCGATGTAACGAGGCTGCTCCAGAACTTTTACCGTAAAATTTCCCGGTTCGCCCGAGACGTCCTTGACTTCAGACAATGTCAACAGTTCGATATTCAGGTGCCGGCCGACCTCGACCAGCTTGGGCGAAATAATTCACATAGCACAGTCGTTGGTAGGAAAGGTCTTATCCAGCTGAGCCATCACACCTCCAATGGAGGGCTGTTTCTCAACCAAGTAGACGTAGTAGCCGGAATCTGCCAGGTCCAGAGCCGACTGCATTCCTGCAATGCCGCCTCCAACGACCATGACGGCGCCTGTAACCGATTGTGTTGCATTCTTCTCGCTCATGAACATTCACTCCGTGACGGGGATATCCAACCAAAATGATTTGAATACAAAAAGCTGCTCGAACATTCGCAAAACCACCGTATGCACAGCATACATAACCCATTATCACAACGATTACAAAAAAAATTTAAATAGTTAACTAAAGTTTCGGACACTCTTCAAGCGGACATCCAGTGAGTGAATTTTCAAGCACATCAAGTAAATAAAACCCAATCGGAACGATTTTGTGCTTAGAAAGGAACTACCCTTTGGGGTATATTGTTGATGCAAAATGAGCGAACTGAGAGTTATCCGGTGCGCAATTGAAGAGAGCGATGTCCCGAAGAAGTCCGGAGAAAGAGATCCGTCATGATTGACCTTCACAATCACATGCTTCCGGGATTGGACGATGGGGCGCTGAACTGGAAGCAAAGCCTGGCTATGGGGCAGATGGCCGTGGAAAACGGTATTCAAGGGATCGTCTGCACGCCTCACTGGGTAGTGGGCCATTTCGAAAACAGGAGAGCAGTCATCGTCGGCCTGGTAAGAACCCTCCAGGAGAAGCTCCAGGCGGCAGGAATCCCTCTGACGGTTTACCCGGGCGCAGAGCTGCACCTGGACTTCGACATTCCGGATAAGATCCTGTCGGGTGAACTCGCCAGCCTCAACGACACCGGAAGATTCGCCCTCATCGAGCTGCCTATGGATATCGTTCCACGGAACATGAAGCACTTCTTCTGGAGGCTGCAGGCTGCGGACATCACGCCCATTATCAGTCATCCCGAACGCAACAATGCCTTGCGCAGGCATCCGTCGAGGCTGTTCCGATGGGTGCAGATGGGCGTGCTCACGCAGGTCACGGCGGCAAGCCTCATGGGACGCTTTGGAACTGATGCGCGGAAATTTGCCGTCTCTCTTCTGGAGCACCGAATGGTGCACATCATCGGAACCGATGCTCACGACACAGGGGACAGGATCCCTCAACTTTCGGAGGGTCTTCGGGAAGCCGAGAAAATCGTCGGCAAGGAGACGGCCCGGGAGATGGTCCTTGAGAATCCGCAGCACATCCTCCAGGGGGAAGCGGTCCGCACCCGTGATCCCATCCCCTATCCAAGCCGCCCAGGATCATCGCGGTTTAAGAAATTCGCGTCTTTTCTCGGCCTGGGGGGGAGAACCAATCCTCCCTGAATGCTCCCCGACTGAGGGTAATGTGGCACCCCCTTTTCATTCCCATCCCACGTATTATCATAAGACATGGGAGAACAAGTGATGTTGAAGATATCTCTCTTGCTCAACGGCAGCTTTCTCCCCGGGGAGAGTCAGGTTCCCCCCTCCTTTCCTGACTCTCCTTCCTTCAATATCCATCACCGACTCCATTCGCAGTCAAGATTTCCAATATTTGCGGTGAGGCGCCGAAAATGGCCGCTGGATTCTTTTTCCCCGGCAGACACACCATCCGTCCCACCACGGATCGCCTTTAGAGGTGCATCAGAAAACCCGCTGAAGGAAGCGATGGCCCTTAAAACTAAAAATGGCGCCATCACGCGTGATTTCTTCGAGACGCAACCCGGAAGACACTTCATCGCCTTCACGCCGGGTGCGGCCATCGATGATCACCATGCGGTCCGCAGGCTTTTGTGCATAGACGAAGACGGAGAATGACATCTTGGGAACTTTCATCTGCACATCCAGCGGCAGATCCTTCAACGCGGGGATTCCGGCGTTCGTACTTTTTTCTCCGGACGGAAGTGGAGCCGGGGACGAGGGAGGAGGAGGCGCAGGCCTGGACTGAACCGGTGGGGTCGTATCTTTGGCGTTCAACAAAGCTTCAAGGAGCTCCTTGGGATATTCCGCGGGACTCGCAGCCTCCGGATCAAATCTCGATGAGATTGCAGGCGCTTTATCCTTCGCTTGTTTGCCCCTTCGTTTCTCAATCCCTGCAGCAGGAACCGGCAAAGCTGCATTAGAAGAAGAAAGGCCTTTGGGAGTCTCTTCGGGAGGCTTGAGATTCGCATCCCTCCCCCCTTGGGCGCCGGCTGCCGGGAGAGGGTTCTCCTTCTTGACCGGAGACGGTGTTGCAACACTTGCTCTGGGGGTGGCTACGGGAGCGTCCGTTTTAGACGCCGCACTATCGCCCGCCCCGGGGGACGTTGTCTCGGGCTTTGGCAAAGGCCGATCCGAAGAAACTTCCTGCTGCGGTGCGACTGCTGCAGTCCGGACGGGCTCTTCCGCCGCAGCCTTGGGGGGATCCCCTTGATTGCCGCTTTTAGGGGAGGGATCGCCGGCAGCAACCGGAGTCGGTCCCGCGGAAGGCGCCGGAGGCGCTGTCGCCCGCTCTGCTTTTTGGGCCAACTCCGCAGGAGGTGCCGCGGGCACGGCATGGGGCTCTTTATCCGAATGCCAGGGGCGCAGCCACCAAAGCACGAAGCCCGCATTGAGCAAAAGAGCGGTCATCAGCACGTAAGGCCAGTAACTTCTCCGGTGCGGCTTCGACACCGGATTGGTCTGAACGGTCTGTAGACCGGGAATCTCCCCGCGCTGCCGCTCTTCCTCAGACTTCTTGAGTGCATCAAGAATATAGGACATTATTGTGCATCCTTGTTCTTGTGTGTCAGCAAAGGAATTCCCTCCTCCGTCTCAGCACGAAGCCGCATGAGAGTCTGAGGCCCCACAAACCCGTCAGGAGTCAATCCCTGAGAAATCTGGAATATTTTCACCTGCTCGGCCAACGACCTGTCAAACAGATGGTTTTCAGGCTCGGGCAGCACCGGCCCCTCACGACCGGCCAGTCGGGATCTTAACCACTCTACGGTGAGGCTGCGGTCTCCCACCTGCAAGGGACGCCGGTAACCGGGGGGCGGCTTCCACAGCAGCGTATAATCCCCCCGCCACCAGAGAGCCATTTCACTCGTGCTGACCGTCACCGTGTCGGTGCCTGAGACAAAAGTCGCCTTCCCCTCGCTCAGAGCACTCAAGACCGCATAAAATGGCTGATTTCGGGCACTGAAAAGCTTCAGGACCGCGGGGCAGTTGAACGCGGACAGATCTCCCAGTCCTCCTACGGCCGAGTAGCATTGGAGCTGCTGACTTTCCGCCTGGCTGCAGGCATCGGCCGACCCGTCCGTCACGTAGGCAGCACCCCAGAGTCTGAAAAGCGCTTCATTGGCTCTTTTCAAGTCATATCGGTCGGCGCTCTCCGCCCAGGGGCCGAGGCTTCCGTCCGACTTCTTTTCCTCATCTGCAGTCGTCGCATCGGCCGGGACGGCCTTTTCTTGATTCTCACCCGGAGATTCTCCTTCCTGGGGAGGTGGGATGGGCTTCTTGTACACGGATTTGGAACCGTCGACCTTATCCTCCCATACGGCTGGATCGGTCGCGGGCAGGTTCATCTCGGTGGGTTGGTTCATGTCGGCGGATTTTCCCGATTCGCCGGCGGGCTCCTTCACAACGGTCTCAACCGCTGCTTCGGGGATGGCTGCATCGGGATTGCGAGACTGATGGAAATAATAAGAAGAAGTCAGGATCAATGCGGCCACCAGACTCCCCAGCCCCAGAGTGAGCGCCAGCTTTTTGCCCGGCGGAGGTTTACGTTCCAAATCCAGTTCCCCGAGCACTTCTCCGGCCGCCTGCTTCAGAATCTTCTTGCTCACGACCGATTTGTTCCGGGCATATGCACCCAGCAACGACCGATCGCACAACAGGTTGATGAGGCGGGGAATTCCCCCGCTGAGAGCAAAAAGCCTGTCCAGGACGGCAGGGGGGAAGAGCTCCCTGCGCGTTCCCGCCACGGCCAGGCGGTGATTCACATAGGCCGACATGTCCCTCTTGGTGAGTGGATTCAGATGATAGCGGGCAATGATACGCTGAGCCAACTGGCGCAGTTCTGGGCGGGCGAGCACGGATCGCAGCTCCGGCTGCCCGATCAAAATGATTTGAAGCAATTTCCGTTGATCCGTCTCCAGGTTCGTGAGCAGCCGCATCTGCTCCAGGACCTCGGTGCTGAGATTCTGTGCTTCGTCGATGAGGAGAACCGCCTTCAGCCCGCGCGCATTGGCATCGATCAGATACGCGTTGATACGGTCCACAAAGAATTTTACGCTGGTGGTGCCTTCAGGATAGGGTATTCGAAATTCGTCACAAATGGTGGAAAGAAGCTCCAGAACGGTCAATTTCGGATTCAAGATGAAAGCCACGATGCACTTTTCAGGGAGCTGTCCCAGGAGACAACGGCAGATCGTCGTCTTGCCCGTGCCCACTTCACCCGTGAGCAACACGAATCCTCCGTCACTGTGAATGCCGAAAACCAGGTGTGCCAGGGCTTCCCGGTGCTGTTCGCTCATGAACAAATAGCGGGGATCGGGGGCAATGGAGAAGGGGGTTTCCTTAAAACCGAAATATTCTTTATACATATATTTCCAAACTCAAACCTTCGAGCGAATTCATGACACAGAACTGTCATGGCCGTGAAATCACCCTTCCAGCGGGTGCGTGCTATTCCCGGAATTTTCGCTCCACGGAGCCGACAAGATGAGAAAGTACCCGAATGGCTCGCTCAACCCACATTCAAAACAATGCTTCGATATTATCAAATTATATGGAAGAGTTTTTCTCTCTACAAGCACAAATCGGCGCAGAGGTCGTTCACGTTTCTGCCCGTGCGACCTGCCGTGCAAATCATTTTGCATCCCGCCATGGAACTGCGTAAAATGTTGCCGCTGTTTGCCGCAAAGGATTCGGCATCTCAATTTTTCACAACTGTCGGCGCATGCCCTTTCCCGCGAGCGAGGAGAGCACGTTCAGGCTCGATGGGTGAGTGAGAGTTTCAGGTTCTTTTGTGATTGGACACCGGCCTTATAACTCTGAAAGAGAAGGCAGTATGAGTGAGCTCGGCACGGAGGGTTTTGTTTTTCAGGATGCTCGTGGGAAACGCTGGCCGCGACTGCGTCGATGGTTCTTCTTTTTGTCCCTGGCTTTCGCTGCAGGGATCATCCTTTTTATCCAGTCACTTTTTGTCACTTCCCAGCTTCAAATGCCCGCTTCCATAAGACAGCTGCAGGCTCGCCTGAAGGCATTGGAGAAGCAGGAGTCATCGAACAACCCCCGAGTTTCGAATCCCCTTTGGCTCAAGTATTCCAAGGGGGGAACCGCAGCCCACAAAGGCGCCGCCTCCCCACAAGAGCTTGCGGCAGGAGGCACTCCGGGAAAAAACGGCAGGGAGATTGTTCTGGGGTTTTATCAGGCATGGAACCCGAAAAGCTTTGATTCTTTGAGACTCCATGCCGACCAGATCACGCATGTCTGCCCGGAATGGCTGACGATTGCAGATGGAACCGGCCGTTTGATCATGAAGCCCGACCCGGAGCTTCAGACCTTTTGCCGGAGCAAGGGAATCGTTCTCATGCCCCTTCTGGACAACCTCGTCGAGGACAACTGGCAGGCGGAAGCCGTGGAAGGCCTCGCCAATGGACCCCTGGCAAGGCAGGATCGGTTCATTGCACATCTCGTTCAGCAACTGGTTGCAGTCAACGCCGGGGGAGTAACGATTGACTGGGAGCAGGTGGACCCAGCCTACCAGGAATCCGTCACTGCACTGCTTCAGAGAATCGCGGGAGCGCTGCACAAGCATAAACTGGAGCTTTGGATCAGCGTTCCCATGGGTACGGATCTCAAAGTCTACGATCTGGAAAAACTCTCCGAAACCACAGACCAGTTCATTGCGACGCTGAACGACGAAAACTCCGAATACGACTCCCCTGGGCCCCTTGCCTCCCAGGAATGGTTTGAAGGCTGGGTGGATGCCATGAGCGATTATGGAACATCCTCTCAATGGATCCTGGGTGTCGGCAATTACGGCTATGACTGGACCCTCGGAGAAAAGAAGGCTGAAGGGATCAGCTTCCCGGATGTCATGACCCGCGCGGGGCGGGCGGGGCTTGAGCATCTTGAGCTGGATCCCGCCGTCGGGAATCCCCACTTTTCCTACCAGGACGAGGGCACCGAGCATACCGTGTGGTTCCTGGATGTCGCAACGTTCATCAACCAGCTACGGGTGGGTCGAGAAAATATGAGCGGAGGCATCGCCATTTCCTATTTGGGCACCGAAGACCCCGCCATCTGGCAGGCCCTCCGCATGATGGACAACCCCACCCTCGATGGCAATCGGCTCCAGGAGCTCCAGGTCCTGAAATCGGATGATGTCATTGCGCATGTTGGAAGAGGCGAATTTCTTACGATAGACGACGAACACGCGGAGGGGACCCGCAAGCTGACCCTGAGCTCCGATGAGAAGGTCTCGGAAACCTACGAAAAGTTTCCCACCTACCTGACCTTATGCCACCAGGGGGAGGGCGATGACGACCAGGTGGCCCTTACTTTTGACGACGGGCCCGATCCAAAGTGGACCCCTAAAATACTTGATATCTTGAAGGAAAAAGGAATTAAAGCTGCTTTTTTCTTGGTGGGGGCCAAGGTGGAGACGAATCCGGAGCTGGCCGAGCGCATCGTGAGGGAGGGACACGAAATCGGGATACACACCTACACGCATCCTAACCTGGCCATCGTTTCCGAAGAGCGCGCCTTGTTGGAATTCAATGCGAGCCAGAGGCTGATCGAATCCGTGACGGGGCGATCCACCATACTTTTTCGCCCACCGTACAATGCGGACTCCCGTCCCCAAAGCCTCAGCGAGGTGGCTCCCCTCCGAATGGCCAATGCTCTCGGCTATCTGACAGTCACCGAAAACATCGACACTGAAGACTGGGATCGGCCCGGACCCGACGTTATCCTGCAGCGCACCAAGCAGCTGCGCAGGAACGGGGGGAATATCATCCTCATGCACGATGCCGGTGGAGATCGGCGTCAGACCCTGGAGGCATTGCCGCACATCATCGACTACCTGCAGGGGCGGGGAGACCGCATCTCGTCGCTGGCTCAGATTCTCGATGAAGCCCCCGACTTTCTCATGCCGCCCGTAACGCAGAATGCCGGTTCCATCAACCGCCTGGTGAGCGGAAGCGGATTTCGTATCCTCCACTGGCTAGAAAATTTCCTCTGGTCATTCATGATTGCAGCGACAGCCCTCATTGCCCTGCGTACGCTCCTCATCGCCTCCCTGGCCATCAAGGAGCGCCGCAGAGGGGGCCGGTCCAACGAGAAGCTCTTCATCCCGCCCGTGAGCATTCTCATTGCCGCCTATAATGAAGAAAAAGTAATCGGAAGCACCCTGCGGAGCCTGCTCAACACACGATACCAGGGGGAATTTGAAGTGATCGTCGTCAATGACGGCTCCGACGACCATACCGCGGAAGTCGTTGGGCGCATGGCTGAAAAAGATTCCCGCATCAAACTGCTCCAGCAGTCCAACCGAGGCAAGGCCAGGGCATTACGGCGGGGCGTCGAAGCAGCCGCCCATGAAATCCTGGTCATGCTGGATGCAGACACACTGTACCAGCCGGATACCATAGAACGGCTGGTGCAGCCCTTCCGGGACGAACGGGTGGGAGCAGTCTCGGGGCACGCCAAAGTGGGGAACCTGCGGTCCTTCATCGCCCGCTGCCAGTCCCTGGAATATACGTGTGGGTTCAACCTGGATCGCCGTGCCTATCACCGCTTGAACTGCATCACCGTTGTGCCGGGAGCCGTCAGTGCTCTTAGAAAAGCCGCCGTTCATATAGCCGGCGGCATCAGTACCGATACCCTGGCGGAAGATACGGACTTGACCTTGAGCCTGCACCGGGAAGGGTTCCGTGTTGCCTATGTACCGGAAGCCGTTGCCTGGACGGAAGCGCCCGAAACCCTCGGTTCCCTGTCGAAGCAAAGATTCCGCTGGGCTTTCGGGACACTGCAATGTCTGTGGAAGCACAGGGACCTCGTCTTCAATCCTAAGTACAAAGCACTTGCATGGTTCAGTCTGCCAAGCATCTGGCTTTTCCAGATCCTTCTGGTCGCGGTGGGACCGCTGGTCGATGCGTTCCTCATTTACTCCATTTTCTTTGGCGTGGGAGAAGCCGTCTACATCTATTTCCTCGTCTTTCTGCTCCTGGATCTTTCACTGGCAGCCCTCGCCTGTCTTCTGGAAAAGGAGCCTCTCTCTCACGCATGGCTCATTCTTCCCATGCGATTTGTCTATCGGCCTCTCCTCAGCTATGTCATCTGGAAATCTCTTCTGAGAGCAGCGAAGGGCGCCTGGGTGAGCTGGGGCAAGCTGGAACGTACCGCGTCCGTACCGAGCCACCTTTAGATGCCCATGCGGCTTGAAGACGCGTTGAGGCCGCCGATGTGAGGTTGCGAAATATGGAGGTCAACGGAGTCATGAGATTTGCGGACTTCATTTTGAGACTGCAGCGGTTCGCCTTCTGCCTTCTCATTTCAGGCATTTTGTTCATGCCGTCATCAGCGCCGGGTTTCGAGGGAGAAAGCCCTGTGGATTCGCACGGGGACCTCTCCGCATCAGTGTCGTTCCCCGAAAAGGGCGCCTGTATCGGCGCCTACCTGGACTTTGGAGACACCGAAGATGATGTTTCTCTCGACCTGATCGAAGACTTTGAAAAAATGTCCGGCAAGCACCAGGCCATCATCGCATCGTCCAGTTTTTGGGGGGAAGAGACCTTCCCCATGAAGAATGTTCAGATCATTTCTCACCATGGCGCCGTCCCCCTCATCTACTGGTCTCCCTGGGACCGTCCCTACAAGGAGGACAGGGGCCCAGACCGCTTCAGCCTCGAGAATATTCTATCGGGAACGTGGGATGCCTATATCGATGCATGGGCTGACCAGGCAAAAGCATTTGGAAAACCTCTTCTCGTTTCCTGGGGTCTGGAGATGAACGGAAACTGGTTTCCCTGGTCCGGATATTTTTATGGAAAGGCAGCTGCGAGCCCCACCGCCAACGGGCAGCCCAATGTCGACGAAGGCCCTCATCTATTCAAAGAGGCGTTCCGGTATGTGGTGAAACGAGTGAAAAGCAGGGGGGCCGCCAACATCCTCTGGGGATTTCATGCCAACAACTTGACAATTCCCGAAGAACCCTGGAACTCCATGGCAGAATATTATCCAGGTACAGATTGTGTCGATTGGCTGGGCCTGAGCGTTTACGGCAAGCAGCTCCCCGGCGAGGAATGGCCCTCGTTTCATGAAGCCATGAATGCTGCGTACATGGAAATCTGTCGTCTGGATCCCTCAAAACCGGTCATCGTGGCGGAATGGGGTGTGGGGGAATATCCCCGCTCGGGAGATAAATCGGCATGGATCCGCGAGGCGTTGGAAGCCATGAAGGATGAATACCCCCGCATCAAGGCCGCCGTCTACTGGAATGAGCGGTGGAAGAACTCGGATGACACTTACAGTAACCTGCACATCCATTCCTCACCTGAGGCACTCGAGGCATACAGGGCAGGTATTGCAAATCCCTACTGGCTGGACAGGCTCGAACAGAAAGCGGCCCGGCCTTAGCCGAAAAGCGTCAATACGTGCCTTTTTCTTTGCAGGAACACCTTCCAGCCGTGAAAGGAAAGATAACCGCAGCCTCTGTCGCGACAGGATGCCGCTCCTGCAAAAGGATGAAGGCAAATGGATCAGGGGAAGCGATAAAATTCTCCACCGCCGGATCAACCCATCGGCCGGCAGCCCTTTCGCCAGTTTTCCAGGTACCTGAAGGCTTCCCGTGCGGCTTCTTCAGCCTGGCTCTCATACGTGTAGAGCTCCACCGTCACGAATCCTTCAAATCCAATGGTATCGATCGTCCCCAAGACCCCCGGGATGTCAATGGCCCCGTTTCCCAGCATGAGGTGATGGTGCTCGCGGGAGGGCGCAATGTCTTCCAGGTGGAAATGGTGGATGACGTCCTTCATGCTCTCGATGAGCTCCGCCGGGTCTTCGGACACGCAGAAGAAATGGCCGATATCGAAGTTGATGCCGAAAACCTCCGGATCGAGGTCTTGAAATATCTCCAAAAATTCCCTGCTGTTCTCCAGCAGCAAGCCGGGCTCAGGCTCGATGAGTATCCGGATACCCTTTTCCCTCGCCCTGCCCTCCACGGCTGCAAGCCCTTCCCGGAAGAGCACCATCCCCTCTTCGCGGCTCATTCCGTCCAGCGGGCCGCCGGGCTCCGTGGATATGTTGCGGGCTCCCAGCTTCTCCGCGAGATCAATGCAGCCCAGGGTGTACACAACGCGCTTGGCTCTCAGCGCCGGATCTTTCTCGATCCAGGACGGGTGATAGGTGTCGCCGTCGGCATGATGCATGAAAGCGTTGATGTTGGAAATGGCCAGGCGGTTGGCGTCCAGGGCGCGCCGGATGGCGAGGACATCGGCGTCTGATAGATGAAGGGGATACGCATGGGGAACATCCGCCATGATCTCAATACCCTGGTATCCCACGGAAGCAACAATCCGGATGGTCTCCAAAAGGTCATAGCGAAGAAATGCGTTGGAACTGAAGGCGAATTTCATTGGGTCTCCTTCTTGCTGATGGGCAGGAAGCCTCGCAGATACCTCAAAGACATGATGGCGGCTTCTTCGGGCATCTGCGGGTAGGTGTAGAGCTCGACGGTGATGAATCCCGAATAGCCGTTATTTTTCAGAATTTGGAACAGAGGCTGAAAATCCATGTCCCCTGTCCCCGGTATGAGGTGGTAATGCTTGCGGGCACGGATATCTTCCATGTGAATGTGAAAAATACGGGAAGCCAGTCCTCCGATGACTGTTTCAGGATCCTCCCTCAGTACGTGGCTATGCCCCAAATCCAGGTTGGCCCCGAGCTCGGGAAGCTGCAGGTCGTGCAATAAAGCCATAAGGTCCTCATAGCACTCCACCAGAAGTCCGGGCTCGTACTCCATCCCCAGGCGGACTCCGCACTCACGGGCGTAAAGGACAATTTCCCGAAGCGACTGCCTCAGAAGACCCAGGGATTGCTCCGGCAAAATGCCGGGCACCATGCGGCCGGAGGTGATGCTCACGCAGGGCGAATCGAGCGCCCTGGCTATATCGATGCATTTGCGCGTATAGTCGATGCGCCACCGCCGCCGGTCCTGATCGGGGTGAGCCAGGGACGGCTCAAACAAGGGCTCCCAAAATTCCCGCCCATAGTAACCCGCCGCGGTGTTGGCATTCACATTGGCAACCTGGAGCCCCTTTCCTTGAAGAAGCGCTTTCAACCGCCTCAAGTCCCCCGCAGAAATCGCGTCGGCATAAAGATGCGGAATGTCCGCCAGGAGCTCCACACCCCGGTACCCGGCGGCCGCAATTTTTTCCACGGCGTCATACACTGAATGCCTGACGAACGCGTTGGTGCTGAATGAAAGTTCCATGGTCCTCCCGCATGGCACGATCTCGAAGCGCCGCACAGAGCCGCCTCAGTGCCCTCGTATCATGCCCGCACCGCCTGTGCATAGCGCAGCAGCATCTGAAACTGTTCATAGAGGCGGTGCTCTTCCACCCCCAAAGGCGCCTTGAAGTAGGACGCCAGGTGTGGCATGAGCCCCCCTTCCCCTCTCCGTTTTGCGAGCTCGACCAGCCGTACGAGGTCCAAAATGAGGGGTGCTGCCAGGAGGGAATCGTACCCCTGCCAGATGAACTGCAGAGACATCTTGGAGCCCAGAAAACCCCTGAAATGGATGAAATCCCATGCCGTTTTCTGGTCGTCCAGGGACGGAACGTAGTGGATATGGACGCGCGAATGCAGGGGATACCCCAGGATCTTGGAAAGCACCTGGTCCTTGCTCTTGATCTTGGATTCCTTGTTTTCGGGATGATCCAGAACGCAGCCGTCCATATTTCCAAGGATGTTGAAGCCTTCCCAGCTCAGGACGTCCAGGTTTCTGCACTGGAAAAGCGGAGCAAGGGCCGATTTCACGAGGGTTTCACCCGTCTTGCCATCGTTTCCCATGACGGGTACCCCCCTGCGCCCGGCGAGACCGATCACCGCCGGGATGAGGGCTCCGCTGGAGGGTGTGAAATTGATGTAGGGGCACCCTTCCTGGACTGCCGCATACGCGTAGATGGTGCTCGCTTTCACCACGCCGGGCTCATTGCGGTCCAGGGCCCGTTCGAAGGCATCCGTTTCCAGGTGCGCATCCTGGAGCACCAGGGGCGGCTCGGTCGAAGCGAGATTGACAACGACAAGCTCGTCGAGGGACTTCTTCTTTTTAAAGTCCCGAAACTGCCTCCGAACAGTTTCAATTTCCTGCCGAGCTGTGCGGTCATGAGTCACGGGAGACGCAGCGAGCCTTTCGATGGCTTCGCCGCAGTTCCTCGCCGTTCCCATGAGGATGTCCTCCTCGATGCCCGTGAGAGGCTCGTCCAGTTCGTCCAGGATCTCGTAGCTCAGCACCCCCGTTTCCCGCATCACATGGCGCGCCGCGTCACGCAGCCCCCCCCTGCGAAGATCACACCCACCAAATTCCAGCCCGTCCAGGGGAGCCAGGCCCAGGCCGTCGAAGGCTTCCGTCGCCGTGATCATGCCCGTGGGCTCCGCCAGGCCCCTCCCCAGCGACAAGGCGCCAACGATCACCGTTGTGGCGATGGAACCCAAAGCGCCCACCAGCCATACACCGACTTTTTTCTCTCTCATGGTCCTGTCCAACCCTTTCCCTATTCCCTTCCTCCGCGATAACTGGTTTTTTCAAGGGGCAGCAGTGTGCAGTTGGGGGGGAGGTTCCCTGTTTGGATCACCACATCGATGGGAATTCCACCGCGGGCATACCACAGCCCCACCACTCGAATGTATTTCGGATTCAACGCCTCGCTCAGGCGATTGTGAACGTAGACGGTGCAATCCTCGTGAAAGGTTCCATGGTTGCGGAAGCTGCCGAGGAAAAGCTTGAAGGATTTGCTCTCCACCAGGAGTCCCCGGGGGGCATAGTCCACAATGAGTGTCGCGAAATCCGGCTGCCCTGTCAGCGGGCAGACTGCCGTAAATTCCGGCGCTGTCAACCGGACCACGTAGTCCACTTGAAGATGCGGATTCGGAAAGGTCTCCAGTCGAGCGTCTTCAGGGGAGGATGGGAGCTCAGCCCTTGCGCCAAGCTGTGTCAGTCCGGAATAGTCTGTGGTCATCCTTTTCTCCGTATTGCCAGCTCCAGGGACCTCTTTGCAGCGGTCCAGAGTGTTTGACTGTTTTCACCCGGCCATTCACGCTTACAGCTTCCTGGAATGACGATCGGACAGTCGTAAGGGCATGCGCTTGACTCCAACTGGTTGCTATCCATGCCGGTGAGCTCATGCCGAGGGTCCGTAGCGCGTGGGATCGGGTATCCCCGCCTCGGCAAAGCCTTTCTTGCGCAGCAGGCAGCTGTCGCAATGTCCGCAGGCCAATCCATCGGCATCCGGGTCATAACAGGAGTGCGTCATCCCGTAGTCCACCCCCAGTTCCAGCCCCCGCTGGATGATCTGCCCCTTCGTGAGGCGGATGAGAGGCGTATGAATGTGGAAACGCAGTCGGCCTTCCACCGACTCGCGTGTGGCCAGGTTCGCCATGTGCTGGAAAGCCTCGATGTATTCGGGGCGACAATCGGGGTAGCCCGAATAGTCCAGGGCATTGACTCCGATAAAGATGTCCGCCGCTCCCAGGACTTCGGCCCATGCCAGAGCATAGGCAAGAAATATGGTATTTCGAGCGGGGACATAGGTTGATGGAATCCGGCATTGCATCTCTTCGAGAGCAACATCCCTGGGGACGGGCAAGTCTGCCGTCAGGGCCGATCCGCCGATCTGCCGGAGGGGCAGCTCCAGAATCAAGTGCTCACGGACTCCCAAAACCGAAGCTACCCGCCTGGCAGCTTCAATCTCGACCCGATGCCTCTGGTGGTAGTGAAAACTCAGGGCATATGGATCGTAGCCTTCGATCTTCGCGATGGCCAAGCACGTAGTGGAATCGAGCCCCCCTGAAAACAACACGACGGCTTTGGGCGATTGTGCTTCCATATACTATGCGTCATACCCCCCTTTGGTCGGGATTCCATATGAACTTGTGCAATTGCAGGTTCAGCCGCACACCGAGGCGATCCTCCAGGATCCACTGGGCCAGATCCCTTGCTTCCAACTGCCCGAAGACGGGGGAAAAATGGACAACATTGCGGCGTTGCGAGCCCTGGAAAATCCTCTGATAGATTGCCCTGGCAAACAGGTAGTCTTCCCGGTCGGCCAGGACGCACTTGATCTCGTCATGGCTCTCCAGTCGTGTCATATTGTCCAAATCGTTCGAAGCCGCTTCGCCGCTGGACGGGCATTTCACATCCACGATTTTGATGCAGCGACGGTCAATCCCCGCAATGTTCCGGCTGCCGTTGGTTTCCAGGAGTACGTCATAGCCACGGTCCAGCAACTGCTCGATGAGCGCGGGTGATTCCTGTTGAAGCAGGGGCTCCCCCCCCGTTACTTCCACCAGGGGACATCCAAACGCAGCCACTTCCTGCAGGATGTCCGGGATCGCCATGACTTCGCCTTCTTCATAAGCATAACGGGTGTCACAATACCGGCACCGAAGATTGCACCCCGTGAGCCGGATGAAGACACAAGGCCATCCCGCATGAGACGATTCGCCCTGGATGCTGTGGAAAATTTCATTGACGCGCAGGCCCACTCAATCCTCCCAGTAGAACGCCCCCGCCCCGGGGGTTTCGCAGACCTTCACCCTGGATACCCGAACCGTTTCATCATTGAGCACTCGGGAGAGCTCCTTGTAAAGGTACCGTGCGATATTTTCCGAGGTGGGGTTCACATGCTGGAAAGCAGGCAATTCGTTGAGATTGGAGTGGTCCATCCGGGAGAGGACCTCCTTCACGGCAGTCTTGATGTCTCTGAAATCGATGGCAATCCCGATAGCATTCAGTTCTTTGCATTGTACGTAGACTTCTATGATCCAGTTGTGCCCATGGATCCGGGCACAATCCCCGGGGTAGCCGAGGAGACTATGAGCTGCGGAAAAGTGTGTCTTTACATAGACTTCAAAAACTCCGGGCATTCAAACCTCCCATTCATCCCGTTTAAACGTCCCCTTTTGCCAGGGCAAAAGGGGTGACATAAAATCAACAGCAACGACGCCCAGGGAATGGGCTCCATCCATTAGCACTCTTGGTGCATAAGCCGCAAATCTAAAATTTATAACTTTTTTAGATACCATGGGAAGGGCCAGGAGGTCCATGGCCCGATGCCTTTCTCAAGAAGAACCGCTAACCCGGCCTTATACTCTCAGGCTGAACCGCTCAATGGGAAACTCTGGGAGGAGTACTCAGGCTGCGGCTACAAAAATGGGTCGGACAAAAAAATATAGACCTCCTTACATTTTCGTATATAAATCATCAAAAATCTGTACATGCACATGTGAATGGTCAGTGCATACCCTTGTCCCTCAGCCCTGGTGCACGTTCAGGAGATCCGTGTCATGACACTGCGGTGGAAGACTGCCGTCATCCTCATTCTCACCACGACCATTCTCATGTCTATCCTCATTTCCTTATCCGACTTCTTTTTCAGGAAACATCTGACGGAGCATGAGCATCTCAGCGGCGAAGATCTGAGCCGCGTCCTCGACGCATTTTCAGACAGTCTGACCGGCCTCGAAAACGATGCAGAAAATCTTGCTCAGAGTGACGCCATCCAGGGTCTCCTGGCAACAGGCACCAGCAACACTCCGGGGCAACGTCCACAGCATTTCAACGTCTTAAAAAATCGATTCAGCCTGATCATGTGCACGAACACGGCAGGCGAGATCGTTCTTGCCCGATTTCTCGATTCTAAAACGAACAAGGAACTGCCACTCCCCCTGAACGACTCGCGCGGCGTACCGCTGGCCAGGCTCTTCAACCTTCGGCAAAGCCAACGGCAGCCTCTTTCGAGGATTTTGACCCTGCCTTCAGGGCCGGTCATGGTGGCGGTACACTCCATTTTGGACGCTACAGGGAAGGATTCATCCATTGGAGTCCTCATGGTGGGAAGAAGCCTGGACTCCTCCGAGCTTCGACGCATCGAGAGAATAACGAGGCTGAATCTGGCTTTTTATAGGTTTGACGACGAGACCGCGCCCCAAGATTTCAAAGCCGCAGCGGCATCCTTGAGTCCACAGCGCCCGGTTCTGATCCGACAACTGGAGGAGACCGTGACGGCCGGATATACGCTTCTCCAGGACATCGACGGGAGCCCCGCCCTGATTTTCCGCGCCATCAACCCCTCCGCTCACCATGCTCACATCCTCACGAATATGCGCTCCTTTATCGTGCCAGTGTCGGTGGTCGGTTTTGGGGTAACGCTGCTGACCCTCCTGCTTTTGGAAAAGCTCATCCTGTCTCCCCTGGCGCGGCTCAGCGCATTCGTTCAGACGGTGCGATCCACGGAGAACCTTTCCGCACGGGCGACGATCCACGGCAACGACGAAGTATCCGCCCTGGCGACCGCTGTGAACGGAATGCTGGAAGTCCTCGAGAAGGACGTGGCGGCGCGCAGGCGTGCCGAAGAGGCCCTCCGCAAGAGTGAAGAACGACTCAAGCAGATTGTTCAGAACATGCCCGTCCTTTTGCTCGCCATGGACGAAAAGGGAAATATCCTCGCATGGAACCGTGAGTGCGAGAGGGTAACGGGATACAAGGATGTGGAAATGGTGGGAAATCCCAATGCTATGGCCGGGCTCTACCCGGACCCGGCTTACCGGGAACGGTTTCTGGCCCGATGGCGGGAGGATGGTGGAGATTTCTTCCATGAGGAATGGACACTGACGGACGGCGACGGCCGCCTGAAGACCGTGGCATGGTCCAATGCCTCCAGTCGCCTGCCCATTTCGGGTTGGACGACCTGGGGCACCGGCGTGGACATTACCGAACGAAAAAGGGCGGAGGAAAAGCTGCGACACTACCAGCTCCTGTCACGCTACGCACGCGATATTATACTCTTTGTCCGTCTGGATGGACAGATTGCCGAAACCAACGATGAGGCCGTCAGAGCCTATGGTTACTCGCGCGAGGAACTGCTGGGACTGAATGTCAGGGATCTGCGTGCGCAAACGACCCGCACCGGTGTGGATCTTCAAATGGAAGAGGCCAATTTGAAAGGCATTCGCTTTCAAACCGTGCACCGTCGAAAAGATGGAAGCACGTTTCCCGTGGAAGTCAGTTCACGCGGGGCCAATATCGGCAGCGAACGTTTTATCCTGAGCATCGTTCGGGACATCAGCGACCGCATGGCTGCAGACGATGCGCTGAAAAAGAGCGAAGCGACGCTGAAAAGCGTGCTCATGGCCGCTCCCATCGGCATCGGACTGCTGGTTGACCGTGTGCTGCGCTTGACCAATGCCCATATGCTCAACATGCTGGGCTACACCGAAGAAGAGCTCCAGGGAAAGAGCTCCAGAATCCTGTATGAAAACGATGGAGAGTATGACCGCGTCGGCGTGATCAAATACTCCGAAATCCACAGAAGCGGATCAGGAAGCATTGAAACCCGGTGGAGGTGTAAGAATGGGAAGGTACTGGACATCCTGTTGAATTCCAACGCTATCCAGCGCCAGGACCTTTCCCAGGGGATCATTTTTACAGCCCTGGACATCACCGAGCGCAGGCGCGCCGAAGAAGAAAAGCGAAGGTTGGAAGCCCAGATTCAGCACGCACAAAAATTGGAAAGCCTCGGCATTCTGGCAGGTGGAATCGCCCATGATTTTAATAACCTGCTCATGGCAATCCTCGGCAATGCCGATCTCGCGCTTATGGAGATTTCTCCGAGCGATCCAGCCCGTGACAACATCATCTCCATCATGGAGGCCTCTCAAAGGGCTGCGGACCTCTGCCTGCAGATGCTGGCCTACTCGGGCAAAGGCCACTTTCTCATAGAGCCCGTCAACCTGGCCAAGATCGTTCAGGAAATGACCCATCTCCTGGACGTGTCCATCTCCAAGAAGGCCGTGCTGAAATACAGCTTCGTACCGGATGTGCCCCTCATCAACGCGGATGCGACTCAAATCCGTCAAGTCGTCATGAACCTCATCACCAATGCCTCAGAGGCCATCGGAGACAAAAGCGGGATCATTTCCATCTCCACAGGAGCGATGATGTGCGACCGCGCCTATCTGCAGGGAAGCTACCTCGACGAGCAGCTTCCCGAAGGCGTCTATTCCTACTTCGAGGTATCCGATACCGGCTCCGGCATGGATGTGGAAACAAGGTCCAAAATCTTTGACCCTTTCTTCAGCACGAAGTTCACGGGTCGAGGACTGGGACTGGCTGCCGTGCTGGGCATTGTGCGGGGCCATAAAGGTGCCGTCAAAATCATGAGTGAACCGGGAATGGGAAGTACTTTCAGGGTGCTCTTCCCTTCCCTGGCGGAGACAGAGGTTTGGGCTGAGAGGAAGAAGCCTGCCGGCACAACCCCCTGGAAAGGAACCGGTACTGTGCTCATCGTTGACGATGACGAGAGTGTTCTGACCGTGGGGAAGCAAATGCTGGAGCGTTTCGGGTTCAGCGTCATGACGGCCTCCGACGGCCACGAAGCTTTGAAGGTCTTCCGTCAGCACTCCCACAAGATCGCCTGTGTCCTCCTGGACCTGACGATGCCCCACATGGATGGAGAAGAAACTTTCGGGGAGCTGCGACGTATCCGCCATGACGTATGCACCATCCTTTGCAGCGGCTATAATGAGCATGAGGTCGGGCAACGGTTCTCCGGCAAAGGCCTGTGCGGATTCCTTCAGAAGCCCTACCAGATGGAAGAACTGGGCCTCTGCCTGCGAAAAGCTCTCGAGACGGACCCATCCTGACCGGCTTTTTGTACCCGCTACGGAAGAAAACTTGGCATATGGAGCACTGTCCAGCATGAACGAAGTCTTCTCTTCTCCCATCATCAAGGCCAGGCAGCTGACGCGTATCTATCGCCTGGGCCAGGTTGAAATCGCCGCAGTCGATCACATCGACCTGGATATTCTTCCCGGTCAAATGGTTGTGCTGAAAGGCAACAGCGGCTCGGGCAAGAGTACCCTGCTCTCTTTGCTGGGGGGATTGGATCAACCGACGGAAGGGGAGCTTCATGTGGCCGGCCGGGACTTGCGCAAAGCCTCTCCTGCCGAGATCACTCACTACCGCCGCTCCTCGGTCGGCATCATTTTTCAATCCTTCAACCTGCTTCCCACCCTGACCGTCCTGGAAAACACCTGCCTCCCGGCGCTCCTGGCGGGAAAGCCGTCCCCCCAGGTGAAAGCCAGAGCCCTCGATCTCCTCGACTGGCTCAAATTGACTGCAAGACTCCAGCACCCGCCCTCCCATCTCTCGGGAGGGGAAATGCAGCGCACGGCCATCGCGCGGGCTCTCATCAACGATCCGGCCATCATCCTGGCGGATGAGCCCACCGGCAATCTCGACAGCCGCAACGGCGAAATCGTGATGGAGCTCTTATGGGAGCTCAACAATAAATTGGGACGCACCGTCATCATCGCCACGCACAGCACCCTGGCCGACCGGTACGCCGGCCTCTCTCTTTTCCTGAAGGACGGGGTCATCGCTGAATACTCATGAAGAAAGCCGTTTTTCTCGTGCGCCTGTGGATCTGGTTCAGCCTCCGCCAATTGCGCTCCCAATACTGGCGTACATTGACCGTGCTCCTGGGCATCGCCCTCGGAGCGGCTGTCTTCACCAGCGTGCGCCTGGCCGTCAATGCCTCGGTGGATTCCTTTGCGAACAGCATGGACACCCTGGCAGGCAAAGCGGACTGGACCGTTGTGACTCCCGGTGCACGAGTCCCGGAAGGACTCGTGGCCGCCCTGCAAAAGCACCCGGCCGTAGAGACGGCTTCCCCGCTCCTTTCCACATATGTCCGTCCCGCAGGCAATGGGGGTGAGCCGTTTCTACTCATCGGCCTCGACCCCATCTCCGACCGGGACATGCGCCAGTGGAGCTCCACCGGCACCAGTGAAAGGGGCTCTTCCTGGTTGACGCTCATGCGGACACCGTACACCCTCCTCCCGGGGGAAAAGCTCTCAGAGCGATGGCACAAGGCTCCAGGGGATTCCATCACACTGGAGCACGCCCACAGGACGGTCGACTTCCAGGTGACGGACATTCTTGAGCCCGAAGGACTGGCCCTCGCGGAAGGCGGAGGAATCGCTCTAACGGATATCGCTACTTTTCAGGAATTTACCGGGCTGCACGGCTGGGTCGACAGGATCGATCTCCGCCTCAAAGCATCGGCTCAAAACGATGCGGCACGCTCTATCGCAGCGATGCTCCCGGAGGGAACCGTCCTGGAAAAGCCGAGTGAAGCCAGAGAAAGCGGAAAACTGATGGTTCGTTCCTATCGACTCAATCTTTCCGTCCTGAGCTTCGTTTCCCTGTTCGTGGGAATGTTCCTCATCTTCAGCCTCGTCTCCCTTCACGTCACATCGCGGCGCCATGAAATGGCCGTTCTTAGATCTCTTGGCGCCTCTTCGCGTCTGTTGTTCTTTCTGTTTCTGCTGGAAGGCGCGTTCTTCGGTGTGGTGGGATGGGTCGCGGCCATCCCCCTGTCGTCCTTCCTGGTTCGCCGGTTGGTGGAGCAGGTGAGCGCAACGGTCAGCCACCTTTTCGTTCGGGTGCAGGTGGACCAGTTGCCGCTCGATCCTTTAGAGGCAGCATCCTCTTTCGCATTGACCCTCTTCGTCTCCCTGCTGGCTGCCATTCAACCCGCCATCGAAGCCAGGAAGGTCCATCCCCGGGAAGTCTTCCTGAGGCACGCGTCCAGGGAAAACGGATCGCCGGCACCCTATTGCCTGGCCCTCCTGGGTGCCCTGCTGATCCTTACCGTGTGGCCCCTGGTCAGGCTTCCCGCCATACACGGCGTCCCCCTTTCAGGCTACCTGGCTACCTTCCTCCTGTTCTGCGGTTTTTCTCTCCTTTCCCCCTGGTGCCTGCACCTGCTCGGCTCCCACCTCCCTCCGCTTTTGCAGCATGTGGGCGGACAACCCGCCTATCTCGGCGGACGCTACATCCGGGATTCGGGAGCCCGCATGGCCCTGTCCGTGGGTGCTCTCATCACTGCCGTCGGCCTGTTTGTGGCCCTTGTCATCATGATTCACAGTTTCCGTGGAACCGTCGAGCTGTGGGTGGAGCAAAGCATCAGCGGGGATCTTTTTCTCCGGCCCAAGATGTCTGAAATCAACCGGTACCGGGACCCCCTCCCGCCGCAAACGGTGCAGCTTCTCCAGGATCTGCAGGAATCTGTCGAAATCGTCCCCTATCGGCGTATTTTTTTGACCTACGAAAAAGTACCCTATCAATTTGAAGCCCTCGATCTTTCCAGACTGCGGCACCACGCCTCCCTGCTGTTCCTGCAGGGGCATCCCGAAAACATTTTTCGCGAGCTGGAGGCACGAGACGGAATTCTCATTTCTGAAGTTTTTGCCAATCAGACAGGCTTGGGAGTAGGAGATCATTTTACCGCGCAGATCGAGGGAACGAAGCTGGACCTGCCTGTGCTGGCCATCTTCCGTGATTACCGCACCCAGGGAGGAACGGTCCACTATCCTTTGGAGCGTTTCACGAAAAAATCCGGTGATACCTCCTGGAGCGGAGCCCGCCTGTTTCTGAAACATCCCGGTGAGGATCTTGAAGCAGCTGCCCTGGCCTTGAAAAACGAGATTCTCACCCGTTCAGGCGACCAGGCACAGGCACTGGAAGTCACCACGGGGCGGGATCTGCGCCGCATCATTTTGCGCATTTTCGATGAAACTTTCTCCATCACGAGCGTACTCCTCCTCATCGCACTGCTGGCGGCCACCCTGGGAATCACGACCACCCTGGCGACTTTCATCCTGGAGCGGAGCCGTCAGCTCCACACGCTTCTGGCAGTCGGGGCATCCAGAACCCAGGTCCGTACCATGATCATCTGGGAAGCCGTCCTCATGGTCATCACCGGCGAAGGCATCGGGCTCTGCTGCGGTTTTTTTCTTTCTTATCTGCTCATTTTCGTCATCAACCGCCAGTCCTTCGGATGGACCTTCATCTACAGCGTTGACTGGACGGCCCTATGGATATCGCTTCCCCTGATCCTGGGCACCGCCCTCTTCGCGGCTTTGCCTGCGAGTCAACTGGTCTTCCAACGCCCGGCATCCCAAGTCCTGAGGGAATAAAAATGGCTTCCATATTCCGCGTCCAGGTGTACCTGACCGACAAAGCCTCACGTCGACTGCCCCTTCTGCTCTGTTTCCTGGCAGCGATGGTGATGCTGATGCCCTGCTCCAGCCGGGCTGAAACCTCCTATCGAAGTGTGGCGGGGCCCTGCCATCTCGAGTTTCCCCGGGATCACGGACCGCACCCGGGATATGCCACGGAATGGTGGTATTACACGGGCAATGTGAAGTCCGGATCCGGCTCCCCCTTCGGCTTTCAGCTGACTTTCTTTCGCCACCAGTTTGTTCCTCCCGGTGATGAGACCGGCTGGCCGAAGCTTCCCTCGGCGTGGCGCACTCCCCAGATCTACATTGCACATCTGGCCCTTTCGGACATCATGGAAGGAACCTACCGCCATGTGGAACAGATGGCCCGGGGAGCCGTCGGACTCGCTGACGCCACGAGCGACCTTGAAAAGACATCCGTCTTCGTGAAAGACTGGAGCCTGGAGATCCGCCACGAAGACTCCATCCATCATTTGACGGCGGTGGCCGAAGATTTTGGCATGAATCTTATCCTGTCACAGGAAAAACCGCCTGTACTCCATGGCCAAAACGGTTATTCCCTGAAGGGAAAAGCGGCGGATAGCGCCAGCTGCTACTATTCCCTGACGCGCATGAGCGTCCATGGGGATCTGGTCGTTCGGGGGCAATCCATTCCGGTACAGGGAAGCGCATGGATGGACCATGAATTCAGCACGGCCCCGCTGGAATCGGACCTTTTGGGATGGGACTGGTTCAGCCTGCAGTTTTCCGACCGGACAGAGCTTATGATTTACCTGCTCCGTCAGAAAGATGGAGGCATGAGCCCTGCGTCCAGCGGGACCTTCGTCGATGCGTCCGGGACGACCACTGCCCTGGTCTTCCAGGATATTGCGGTGGAAGCCTTGGATCACTGGCAGAGCCCCCATTCCGGGGGCAGTTATCCCGTAAGGTGGGCGATAAAAATCATCCCCCTGAAGATGGAGCTCACCATCGCTGCTCAGCTGAAGGACCAGGAAATGAACACGCCCGGAACCACGCGCATCACCTACTGGGAAGGGAGTGTTTCAGTAAAGGGAAATGGAAAGGATGGAAAGCCCGTGACGGGCGAAGGGTATGTGGAGCTTACAGGGTATGACAAACCGCTGAATCTGCCATAGGCAGATAATGAAAAAATCTTCAGCTCGACCGGGCTGATGGAGCCGGGCGCGGCTTGACCGCACCCGGATCACCTATGCTCGAGTTGCCGTGGCAATGCTCAGCAAGGCCACGCTAATACACCCATTTACCGTTGGAGTAACGAAAAATTTCCGTCACCTCGGAGCTCGACGCTACTTCGTAAGGCCCCAGTTTGGCTTGCTCGAGCGTTTTAGCACGGCAGGAGTATTTCCTTTTCTCGTAGTGGATAACACCCACGTAGGGAGTTGACTTCACATCGGTTTTCTTGATTTCAAAGGATGTGGGCTCCGTCAGATCGTCGTATTCGGCGGAAAACGTTCCCGCCCCTTCTTTATCTTCCGCAAGCTGAGCATTGTGTTCGCCGTACTTCCCATGAGTTTTCAGCTTCTGCATCCAGTCTTTTTGAAAAGCCACAAAACTCTCTTCCACCTGGGCGTCATCGGAAGCCATAACCTGAGCGGCCTGAAGACCGGCCATCAAGGCAAACACAACGAACAAAACCGAGATTCTTCGCGCTATTCTCGACATGACAACGCTTTCTCCTCCCAAAATAATTTCTCCCCTGGAAATAAACTGCCGAGGCATGCACTCAAAGGACATGCCCCGGCAGGACTTTCAATCAAACATTACTTCTCGACTTTGAGCTCCGCACGACGGTTGAGGGCACGGCCTTCTTCCGTAGCGTTGGTGGCGATAGGTCTGAGCTCGCCATAACCCACGCTTCTCATACGGCTTGAAGGAACGCCCTTGCTCAGGAAATAATCATAGACGGCGGCTGCACGTCTCTCGGACAATTTCTGGTTGTAGGCTTCCGACCCCATGGCATCCGTATGGCCTTCGATGGTCACGCGGATATCCGGGTTCTTCATCAGAATCCTGACGGCTTCATCCAGCACCGGCTTGAATTCGGGCTTGATGTTGGACTTATCGAAATCGAAATTGATGCCTCTCAGGACGATCACTTCTTCCTTGGGAGCCGCTTTCTTGGGTGTACAGAAGATGGAGCTGACGAACTTTTCCATGGCCGCGGCGTCACATTCCAGGGCCACCCCTTCCGCCATCACGCTGCAGGTATTCATCTTGTTGATGGCGGTAAGAATTTCTTTACCCTTCTTGTCTGAAGCATCTGCCAGGGAGATGATGTGTATGCACACGTTGGGGTATTTGCTGTAAATGGCCCGAGCTTCTTCCACCGGGTCCGGTCCCTGGTTCGCCATACCGTCGCTCACCAGAATCACAGCGGTGTTGCCCGACATCTTAGCCAGCACGGGATCCAGCGCCATGATGCCAGGTCCCATGGGGGTGAGACGCCCGAAGATCGCCTGTTCCTCTTTGATGCTTTTGATACCCTTGGCCATGGCAGCGCGATCGTAAGGTCCCACCGGCACGACTGTCTGAACAGGTGCGAACATCTGCAGGGCGGAATTATAACGCATGTCAGGAATCATGTCATTGATGCCCAGCAGCACCTTCTTGGCAATGGCCATCTTCACCTGGGAGCCCACAATGTGCATGTACATGGACCCGGACTGGTCCACCAGAAAGACAAAATTATCAGGGCATTTGTCTACGGCGCGGGCCATGCCGGAACCGGCAGCAAACACCAACGCTAAAACCAACACCATTACCTTCAACATCTTGAACTTTTTCATAACTCCCTCCTCCTAGCTTAGTGGATGTAGTCCTTGGACAGTCCATCGGGCACCCATGAACCATCTGTCGGCAATTGATTCCTGCTCCCCCGGTCCGTACCCTCCCGTCTCATGGAGGTTCTAAAAATAAGACTGGATTCCCAACCGCAGTCCTGCAATTTTGACTAAAACCAAGGTTCAACAACCATTTCGATGATGCTTCACCGAATTCTCACAAAGAACGCCGGCAGCCCATCCGGCACCCTTCACCGTTGCAGCTTCCTTCCAAACCTGCTATTTATCAAAAATGTTCTTCGCCAGGTTCAAAGCGAAGCGGCAAATATCAGCCGATTTGTTCACTGCTTGCCCCATTTCTAAACCTGCCTTTTGCACCTTCCTCCTTTTTTTAATTTATTTCAATAAGTTATAAAAATATCCTGCGGACTGGCGGACCGGTACATGGTACTGATATCACTAAAGCACTACTCACTTTCTGTCAACAATTTTAAAGAGGAATGTCAAAGTTCGTTTATTGGTACTGGCACGATGGAAAACACTTACAATTGATTGTTGAAACGCTGCTGAATATAAGCCATCAGCGCTTCCCGCCGGTTAAATTGCGGATCCTGCAATACCCGCTGGAGGACGGCCTGTAAAATTTCCCCCACAACCGGACCTGGTTTCAGGTGAAGAACACGCATTACATCCTCCCCTTTGACCTCGAGGTCCCCGATGTGTAAGGGAGGGTGAAGCGCCACTTCCCGAAGGATTTTTGAGCGAAGCACCTCGAACGCGTGCATCAGGCCTTTCGACCGCCCCCGGGAGAGGAGATGGGCGTGGGAGAGATCCAACAGGTCTTCCAGTCGCTCGTGCCCCACTTCCGCCATCAGGCGCCGTAAAGAGACATCACCCCAACGAACGGCGTTCGGGGGGAGCAGATTGTTCAGCAGAAGATTCACCTCCTGGATCTGCTTCCTGGACATGCGCCAACGCTTCATGAGCGATAGAGCCACCCGATGATTCCCCTGCCCACTCCCTGGGCGTCCGGGGGCAGGCCGTTTTCGAAGCGATTCCCGCCTGTCCAAATGGTGCAAAAGCGCAGCCAGGCGGACGGTCAGGCGGGGAGGGCAGTTGCCGATGGTGTAAAGGGTATGCCGATACGGATCGAAGGGGTACGAACGCTTCGATCCGCTGCTCACCAGGCTTTGGAGCTCGGGCATGATTTTCCGGAGCACTCCGCATCGACGCATCCATTCGAAGGCTTCGATGACAAATTTCCCCGAGAGGAGCTTGAACATCTCGTCGCGTATGCGCTCTGCCGCGATCCCGTCCATGCCGGCCAGTTCGTCTTTGACCGCGGCGGCCATTCTGCCATCCATGCGGCAACCGTAAGCGCTCATGAAACGCGCCGCCCTGAGGATTCGCAGAGGATCCTCCTTGAATCGGGACCGCGGATTCCCCACGGTTTTCAGCAAATGGCGGCGGAGATCTTCAGTTCCCCCATGGGGATCGAGGAGGTGTCCTTCCGGATACGACAACGCCAGGGCGTTCATCGTAAAGTCGCGGCGGTCCAGGTCCAAAAGGATGCCCTCCATCCCGGGAGGTGCCACCGTAGTGACTTCGATGTCCCCCTCATCCACATGAATGCGGACGGTCCCATGCGCAATGCCCACGGGAATGACGCGGGAAAAGAGCTTCATGATTGCATCGGCAGGGGCGTCGGTCGCGAGATCGTAGTCCTTCGGTGCGCGCCCGGAAAGCATATCCCTCAAAGCGCCGCCCACCACCCACACCTGGAATCCCGACCGAAACAGGCACGCCATGATTTCGCGGACATGCCGGGGAACACTGTCCAAAGAAGCTGAATTCAAAGCCTTTTCCATTGTCGACTCCGACTTCGAGCCCTCAGCCCGCACCGAAAGCGGAGCACAAAATCTCCCTCAACCGGTACATAAGGAAAGGCATGCTGGAGAGCATCGCCATAGATTCTTCCCACCGGAAAATTTTTCGCCTTGATCTTTTGATCTCACTCAATATAATGTGTACACGATTTTTGGTAGGTTTGCTTGAAGTCTCAAGTCATGGAACAGAATCATTCGCAGGGAGGGAACACGATGGATACTGCCGAAGCTTATGCCAAAATGCAAGAGGCAAATGAAATCATACAGGATTTTTCCATTGGGCAGTATGCTCTATACCTCTTATTGTTTTTGCTGGAAACCGCCCTCGTGTTCTGGTGGTCTCTAAATATGTAAGGCAGAGCCTCTGCCGTGCCGGATGCCTGATTTAGCCTCAGGCTTCTAAGGTGAATTCACTACTCAAGTTTTTTTACAGGAAGTCTTTACGATGCAAAGAGTGCTTTTGGACCTCGCTCTACGTTCGGAGCTGCTTCTTAGACTCCAGGGTCTAGTAGGGAGGTCCCATGCCTTCTCTTTGCAGACGTCATAACCCATGCGTTAAGCAATAAAGAACAAAGGCCATGGCTTCCCCCCATGGCCTTTTCTTTTTCGAGCCTTCCGAATGGGGTGCATCAGCACCGGGGCGAAGGGCTCGGGAAACGAACCGGCTCATCGGACAGGCCCGATGCCTCCGGTCGATTCCACAGGTCGCTTTTGAGGTCTTTCACGGATCACCAAACCAGGTCCCTATTATTACGGATGGGAAAAAGAGGATAACAACATGAGCCGAAAAATACACATATTCGATACGACGCTGAGAGACGGGGAGCAGGTCCCGGGAGCAAAGCTGAACAAACGACAGAAGATTGAAATCGCCGAGCAGCTGGCGCTCCTGGGAGTGGATGTTATCGAAGCCGGTTTCCCCTGTTCGTCTCCCGAGGATCTCCAATCGGTCAAGGCCATTGCCGAACAGATCAAAGGACCCGTAATCGCCGGGCTGGCCCGTGCGGTTCAGGCAGACATCGATATCGCCTGGGAAGCCGTCCAGAAGGCCGAACGACCGCGCATCCACGTTTTCCTGGGCTCTTCGGACATTCACCTTCAGAGCAAGCTGCGGAGAGGAAGAGACAACGCTCTCAACATGGCTGTGGAAGCCGTGCGATATGCCAAGAAATACTGCCATGATGTCGAGTATTCGACGGAGGACGGTTCCCGAACCGATTTCGATTACCTGTGCCGTGTTATCGACGCTACCATCAACGCCGGCGCTACCGTCATCAATGTTCCCGACACCGTGGGATACGCTATCCCTGATGAATATGGGGAGCTCATCCGGAAGCTCCGCGAAAAAGTGACGGCCCTGGATAAAGTCATCCTGAGCGTTCATTGTCACAACGACCTGGGACTGGCGGTGGCCAACAGCCTCGCCGCCATCCGCAACGGCGCGGATCAAGTCGAATGCACCGTCAACGGTGTGGGAGAGAGAGCCGGGAATGCGTCCCTGGAAGAGATTGTCATGATCCTCAAAACCCGGCAGGCATCCTACCAGGCCCACACGGACATCCGCACAAAGGAGATCTATCGCACCAGCCGCATGGTGAGCCGACTCATGAACATTCCCGTCCAGCCCAACAAGGCCATCATCGGGTCCAACGCCTTCGCCCATTCGTCAGGCATCCACCAGGACGGCATCCTGAAGGACCGCAGCACTTATGAGATCATGAAACCCGAAGACGTGGGGATCCGCCAGCACAAAATCGTGCTCACGGCCCGGTCCGGACGGGCGGCCCTCAAACATCGCCTGGCCGAAATGGGTTATGAACTGGAACCGGAGAAATTCGAACGCGTCTACAAGAGGTTCCTGAACGTGGCCGACCGCAAGAAGGAAATCACCAGTCAGGACCTCAATTCCATCGTGGAAATCGAGCTCACCAAGGTGCCCGAGACTTTTACCTTTCACAGCCTTCAGATCATGAGCGGCAACACCATGATCCCCCTCGCCTCCGTCACGCTCATCAAGGAGGGGCAGATGTTCACCGATGCCGCCACGGGGAACGGGCCCGTCAACGCCGTCTTCAACGGCATTGAGCGCATTGTGGGGCAGCAGGGAGAATTGCGGGACTACGATCTCAAGGCCGTCACCATGGGGAAGGATGCTCTGGGTGAGGCAATGGTGCGCGTGGAAATTCAGGGAACGGTCTATTCGGGGATTGGAACCAGTCCGGATGTCATCGAGGCAACCGCCCGCGCTTATCTCAATGCCTTCAATCGCTTCTTCGCAGGAGCGCACTGACGCAAACGCGCTGTCTTCAGGAGGGCGCGACGCTCTCCTGAGGGTTCTGCCGTGCTCAAAGGGGGAATCGCACCGTCCCAGGAGATAAAAACTTTCGCCAATCTCTACGATCCGGGTAAGACTCCTGCCCGGGGCTTCCTCCAATGTTGTTGCCTTAACCAACGTTCGTCATTCCGGCGAAAGCCGGAATCCAGCAAAATAGAGCCCCTCTGGACCCCGGTTTTCACCGGGGTGACGTCAAGTCAACAGCACTGAGGGCTTCTTCCCCCTCAATCGCCCGGCGACGGGCCAAATTTTCGTGGGATAGACCGTCATGACGCGCATGATCCGAATCCTCCTCGGGCTGACGTTTCTGGCCCTTGGCCTTGCGGGGCTGGTACTGCCGTTCCTACAGGGATGGCTTTTCCTTTCCCTGGCCATCCTGACCCTTTCCATCGACATTCCTCTCTTCGCCCGTTTCATCTGCTGGATCGAAAACCGATGCCCCTGGGTACAAAGAGCGCTGCACCGCATGAAGAACCTGCTGGGTAAGCGAAAGAAAGTCTTCCCGCCCTGCCCTCCTGAAGAATAAGAGTTTTCTGCCAGGACACCCCACCAGCAATATCAAGAAAAAGCACAGTAGACTTTCGAAGCGCTCCTGGAGGACGAACCGGAGCGCACCCCCTCCTGCGGATCTCCCCCGGCATTCACTCTTCCGCTCCAACCGACTCCACTTCACTTTTGTGCGCCAGCAACTCGTCATGATATTCCACGCCGTAAATGTAGAACATGATGGTGGCAAAGCTCAGAATGAGGGGACCGTAGAGGATGCCTGCCAGTCCAAAGTATTGGACCCCTCCCAGAATGGACAGGAAGATGAAGAAGGGAGAAAGTTTGGACTCCCCCTGCATGAGAAAGGGACGGAGAAAGTTGTCGATGGAGCCCACGAGCAGGAGGGACCAAACAATGAGGAAAAAGAAGGAGCCCCATTTCCCCAGAAGAGCCAGGTAGACGGCAGCAGGACCCCAGATGAGGGCGGTTCCCACGACGGGAATCAGGGAAGCGAACCCCATGACCGTTCCCCAGAAAAGCCCGGGAATTCCAACAAGGGCGAGGCCGACCCCTCCTACGACTCCCTGGCACAATGCCGTCAGGAAACTCCCCATGAGGACAGACCGTGAAACCATCCGGGCGCTATGCAGGATCTTGTCTTCCTGGTCCTTTTGCAACGGGGAATAATATCGCATGCCCTCCACCATGTCCGCTCCATCCCGCACGAGATAAAAGACAATGAACATCATGATGAAAAAATTCGTCAGAAGGGTCGCCGCGTTCCCCAGCAGAGACGCCCCTTTGGAAATGATGAACTGACCGAGGTTCTTGCTGATTTGCAAGAGGCTCCCCGGAATGTCCAGTTGCTGCAAATCCAGGAAGTCTAAGTGTTCCTGAGCCCAATGGTAGTATGAAAGCACCTTGGGATCTTCGATCAAATGCTGAAAGTTTCCGGCGCGAATCCAATCGTTGATGCGGTTGACGGAATCGACCCCCTGCGCCACAAGGGCCGAAGCAAGAAAGAACATGGGGATAGCGATGACAAAGGTGACGACCAGGACAACCATTGTGGCGGCAAGGTTCTTTCTTCCTCTCGTCACGCGCTCCAGGTAAAGGTGGAGCGGATGGAAAAGCGAGGCCAGCACAATGGAGAAGATCAGAATGTGCAGAAACGGGTTCAGGATAAGGAAAGCAAGATAGAGAGAGAAAAAGAAAATAAGCAAAAGAAATGGGCGGTGTCTCTTGCTCGTCGGGGCCGATCGGTTTTCCACTTCATTTTCATTTTGATTTTTCATGCCCATTACCCTCCAGTCACATAACGTCTCTCCTCTCCCTATAATCTGGCGGCTTTCTGCCGATACACTTCAGCCTTTCTGGGATCCCCGATCTCCCTGTACAGCTCTGCTTCGAGGCGATAGACTTCTTTGAGCTTCCCGGGTTCGTTCTGAAACAGAATTTCGGCCTTTCTGGCAAATTCCAGGGCTTTTTTGGGAGAGCCCTTCGCATGCCATGCCCTGGCCAAACCCAAAAACGCGTCTCCGTTGTAAACATCCACCTGGATGGCCTGTTCCAGAAGGGGAATCGCCGCATCCGGCTTCCCCTGGGCCAGTGAAGTCTTGGCCTGATCCACCAGGTGCATGGATGCCAGATGTTGAGGAGGTTCCTGCACCGGGGCCGGCCGCGCGGGCTCCTTCGGCTGTGGTCGCGGTTGGGCCTGTGGTGGTACCTGCGGTTCTGGCTGTGAGGATACCTGGGGCTGAACCTGGGGTGGGGCCTGGGGATGTACCTGCGACTCCCCATTTTTAGGCGTGACGACAGGAGCAGGAGATTCCGACGCCTTGGGCAGGTCCATCTCTTTAAAAAGAGGCTTACGCTTGATGATGGGGGCTTCTTTTAGGGGCGGTCCAGGAACGGAGGCTTTCTGTTTGGGGGAAGGCGGTGCGGCACCAGTCGATGGAACCGGGGGCTGAGACGTCCGCCATTCAGGGGGAATGGCGACATACTGCCTGGGAACGCAGGCAGAAAGAAAAACGACTGCCATGAAACAGGCCGACCCGGCAAGGAATCTCGTGACTGCAGATCGCTCCATGGAAACCCGTATCATGCGTATCATGATCGCTTCCCCTTCTCCATCATAGCTCAGCCGCCGCAAGGAGCTCTTTCGAGCCTCATGAGGCTCTCTTCCTCAGCTCTCCCCCGCACATGGGAGAATTTACCGACCCCATGGGCTCCAGTTCACCACTGCGCCGAATGTGTGACACAATAATCGCTCGGGGCGTTCTCCGCCAGAAAATATTCCAGTCGCTTCTCCGGACACTGGGGAGACGCCAGCTGCTGCGATTCAGGGCAAATGACCCTCTGGACCACACCCGGAGGAATGCGAAAAGCCTGCGGGTGAAACCAGGGGCCGGCAGATTTCATGAATTTGGCCCAAATTCTGGCCGCTCCCGCCGAACCGCTGAGGCGAGTCGATCGGTTGTCGTCATAACCCACCCACACCAGCGTCAGGAGGTCTGTCGTATACCCCACAAACCAGGAATCCCGGTAGTCACTGGTTGTCCCTGTTTTTCCCGCACAGGGGAAATCGATTCCCCACCGCTTCAGGTTCCTGGCGGTCCCCCGTGTTACCACACCTTCCAGGACATTCGTAATGAGGAAGGCTTTGGCGGGCGTCGTCACCGTGGAAAAATCCACGTTTCGCCGTTCTTGAATGTCTCCTCCCTCCGTCACCACTTCCTTGAGACTGAGTAAGTAAGGTTTCTGTCCGTCATTGTCGAGAGCTGCGTAAGCCCCTGTGAGCTCCAGGGGTGTGACCTCGAAGGATCCAAGGGGCATCGATGGGAGAGCCTCCAGGGGCGATTGGATACCGAGGCTCCTGAGGGTCGCGACGATCCGCTCCAAACCGACGGACATGGCCAGGTCGACGGTGGCGGCGTTGAGGGAATCCTCCAGGGCGGTGCGAAAAGAGACATTCCCACGATAACGCCCGCTGTAATTTTTAGGGGTCCAAAAATCACTTCCGACGGAATAGCGCCTGGCGTCATCCGAAAGCCGGCTCGCAAGGGTGAATCGATCGAGAGCACTCAGGTAGACGAAAGGCTTGATGGCCGACCCAGGCTGCCGCTGTGCAAAGAGCGCACGGTTGAAGTGGCTCTCCCCATAATCCCGCCCCCCCACGAGGGCCAGCACGCTTCCCGTTTTGGGTTGAATAGCGATGAGCGCCGCCTGCAGGGGGCGGTCCCCTGCCGGCTCGTCTTTACTGGAAATCTCTTTTTCCAGTTCCCGGAGCCCTTCGGTCACGGCATTTTCTGCGGCAAGGGCCATTTCGGGCTGAAGCGTCGTGTAAATGTTCAGACCTTCTGAAGCAAGGACTTCGGGAGCATAAAGCTCCTGCAGCTGCTGCCGGACGTAATCCACAAAATAAGGGGCCACACTGAGGGGCAACAGAGACCTTGTGACTTTCAATGGTTCTATGCTTGCTTTTTCGTAATCCTGAGGGCTGATTTTCCCCAGTTCGGCCATGCGCTTCAGGACCGTGTTGCGCCGTTCCCGGGCCGGTTCCGGGTTGGTCAGGGGTGAATAGAGATTGGGTGCACGGATCATCCCCGCCAGGGCTGCAGCCTCTGCCAGAGTAAGATCCTCCACATTGCGGCCGTAATAATAACGGGCGGCTTCCCCCATTCCGTGGATGGCCACATTGCCCTTCTGGCCCATGTAAATTTCGTTCAGGTACATTTCCAGGATTTCATCTTTACCGTACAGCCCTTCGATGATGAGAGCCATGGAGGCTTCCAGGAATTTACGCTTGAAGCTGCGCTCCGATTCCAGGAAATAGTTCTTCACCAGCTGCTGAGTGATGGTAGAGCCGCCCTGAACGACCCGCCGGGCCCTGACGTCGGTCCACAGGGCACGAAAAATCCCCCTCCAGTCCATGCCGCCGTGCTCGTAAAAACGATGATCTTCGATCCCCACTACCGCATCGACGAGATGCCGGGGGACCTGCTTGATATTGATGAGAAGGCGACTTTCCCGTTCATGCCCGAACAGCCTCGCGATCTCGAGAGGCTCCAGTTCCAGGAACGCCTGATCTCCCTGGGAACCTCGGATACGCATGAGGGTATTCTGTGCAAATTCGAACTGGACGCGCTGGGGCGGCAGGGCATGACCGGGGAAGCGGAATTCCCTGAAATGAACACTCAGGGCATTCTTCCCCATCTTGAATTCCCCGGCACGGAGAGGCTCCTGTGCGCCTTCCAGGTAACGGCGCTCCACCAGCATCTTCTTCAGCTGCCCAGGAGTAACAACCTGACCGGGAAACAAAGGCACCGTCGCTGAGAAAACGCGTGAGGGAACGCTCCACCGGCGGGATTCAAAACGCTGCTTGATTTCCACGTAGAGGTAGCAATAGAAGCCGACCCCGAAAAGCATGGCCAGGACTACCAGGAACCCCAGAACCTTAAACCAGAGAGACCGCTTCTTGATGCGGCTTCTCTTGGGCTTGTATCGCGCGTTTCTCAGCATAGCGACCGGCGGTGACCCTTTAAGGCAAAGCCGAAAGGCAACTCGGAAACGAAAGCGGCGGAGCGGATGCGGGAAGCCATGATGCTCAGGATTTCCTGTCCAATCTTACGACACATTCAATATGAGGGGTATGAGGGAAAAGATCGAAAGGCTGAATCGTTCGAACTTCATACCGGTCCAAAAAGAACGTCAGGTCTCTGGCAAGGGTCGAAGGATTGCAGGAAACGGTCACAATCCTCTGGGGCGCCAATTCGAGAAGGGTGTTGACGACATGGGGATGCATCCCCGCCCTTGGAGGGTCAGTGATCACCACATCGGGAAGCCCGTTCTCCCGTGCCGATTCCAGCGCATCTTTGATTACATCTTTTAAATCACCCGACCGGAAAGTGCAATTGTCAATTCCGTTCAAGGTACAATTCACCTGAGCGTCCCGAATGGCCTCCTCGACGATTTCAAATCCCAGGACCCACTTCACCTGGGAGGCAATGAAAAGGGCGATGCTTCCCGTGCCGCAGTAGAGGTCCCAGACCGTTTCGTGCCCCTTGAAATCCCCCAGCCGCCGTACAGCCTCATAGAGCTTCTCGGCCGCGAGGGTATTGGTTTGGAAGAAGGAATGGGCAGAGATTCGAAAGCGCAGAGAGTCGATCTCCTCTTCAATGAATCCCGGGCCGAAAACCACGCGGCTGGACTCTCCGAAGGCCACCTGGGCCTTTTTCCGCGTGACGGAATGTACAAAAGTCGTGAGACCTGGAAAGCGTCCCAGCAGGTGCGCCGCCAGGGCATCCACGGTCTTTTCATCTTCAGGTTGAGGGGTTGTCAGGAGATGCACCAGCATCTGGCCGGTTCGTTTCGTTTCACGCAGGACGAGGAAGCGCCAGAATCCCGAATGGTCCCGAACACTGTAGGCAGGCAGCCCGCTCCTTCGGCACCAGTCCCGGGCCTCCCTCAGAATTTCGGAAGCCTGGCGCGACTGCAATTGGCAGGTGTCCACATCGAAAACCTTGTCGAAGAAGCTCCGCACATGGAGTCCCAGGGCAAAAGACTTGCTGTATTGGACGTCCGTGCAGGCAATTTCCTGAGGTGAAAGCCAGCGGCGGTCGGCAAAAGTAAATTCCATTTTGTTGCGGTAATGCACCTGCTCTGGAGAAGGCGTCGTCGGCTCCACCGCCGTGTCTTCGACACCTGCCAGGTGCTGAATGCATTCCAGGACGTGAAGTCTCTTCCAGCGCAGTTGCTCCGGGTAGGCAAGATCCTGCCACCGGCATCCCCCACAGACACCGAAGTGCGGGCAGACGGGTTCCACATAATGGGGCGACTGGGCCAGCACCTCCAGGACCTGGGCTTCGGCGTACTGACGCTTTTTGCGGTGAATCCGCACGCGGACACGCTGCCCGGGGAGGGCCTTGTCCACGAAAATCACGAACCCCTCCACCCTGGCCACAGCGTTACCGCCAAAAGCCAGTTTTTCCACCACCAAGTCCAGTTCCGTTCCCTTTCGAAGTGCATCCATATTTGTCATCGTTTCCTGATTGCGTTGGATCTCAAAAATGCAGGTGATTCCTGCGCGCGATTCCCATGGGTAACCGGCCAAAGCCACCCGGCGGACTCGGCGCGGGGACTCATGTCTTTCCTTTGCCAGCGTGGTATGCTAATAAAAATGCCCACAAATAACCAGGAGTTTATGCTCCGGCCTTGCCCATCCCGGGGAGGCGTTCTCAGTAACACAGTCGAAAGTCGAAAGGCACGAGGAGTAGCCATGTGGTTGGAGCGGGTCCAGACTTATGGCCGGCTGATCAAATTCAGTCACACCATATTTGCCCTTCCCTTTGCCCTTGCCGCCGTTCTCCTGGCCAACCGTCAGCATCCGGTCTCATGGCTCACTTTGGGGTGCATCGTGCTGGCCATGGCTGCGGCCCGTTCCGCCGCCATGGGCTTCAACCGATTCGCCGACTACGAATACGACCGCCGCAACCCGCGCACGATCGATCGGCCTCTTACGGCGGGAAAGATCGACAAGCGATCCGTTCTCATTTTCATCGCCGTTTCCTCGGGCCTGTTCATCGTGTTCGCCGCCCTCCTGGGTCCCCTCTGCCTCAAGCTCTCTCTGCCGCTACTCTTTGTCCTATTTTTTTACTCCTACACCAAGCGCTTCACCTCATTTTCACACCTTTTCCTGGGCTTCGCCATCGGCCTCTCGCCCCTGGCAACCTGGATCGCCATCACAGGCACATGGTCCCTTGGAATCGTACTCCTCTCCCTGGCCCTCATGACCTACATTGCGGGATTTGACATCCTCTATGCCTGCCAGGATGTGGATTTCGACCGGGAGCAAAACCTCTTTTCCATCCCGTCCCGCTGGGGTGTGCATCGCGCCTTCCAGGTTGCCGCGGGATTGCACCTGGCAACGTTTTTATTCCTGCTCGCCGTCTATTTCGCTTTTGATTTGAGTTCCATCTACCTGGCATTCCTGGCCGTCATCAGTCTTCTGCTGGTGCTCGAGCACCGCCTCGTGAGACCCGATCGCCTGGAAAAAATCGACCTCGCCTTCTTTCACGTCAACAGCGCCATTTCGGTTCTCCTGTTCCTGGCCGTCCTGGCCGACACCTGGTGTTCCTGAGGCGTGAGTCCCTGCCGGTGTCCCCTCGATGCATTCCAGGGCAAGGAAGCCGGCAGCCCGTCATTCTTTTGTGTTTTGTCCCCGTTCCCAGGGTTCCGCCATCTAGAAAGGGGGTCCAATCATTATGGAGACTGCTTACAGAAATCTTCAGGAATTTATTGCCGCGCTGGAAAAAGCGGGGGAGCTCAAGCGCATTCAAGCCCCCGTCTCCAAAGACCTGGAGATTACCCAAGTTACCGATCTCGCCTCCAAGAGCCCTGGAGGGGGTCAAGCGCTGCTTTTCGAGCACGTCCTTGAATCCCCCTTCCCCGTCCTCACCAATGCCTTCGGCAGTGACCGCCGGATCTGTATGGCCTTTGGAGTCCCGGACCTGGACACGCTCTCCGCCAGAGTGCGCCAGTTCGTGGAAGTCGAGCCGCCCAAGACCTTGAAAGATGTCATGCGGCTGATGCCCATGGGCCTCGACTTCCTGCGCTTCCTGCCGCGGAAGCTCAAGTGCGCGCCCTGCCAGGAAATCGTCTACCGTGGAGACGAAGTGGATTTATCCCTCCTCCCCGTACTCACTTGCTGGCCCCAGGACGGTGGTCCTTTCATCACGCTGCCTGTCGTCATCACGCGAAGCCTTCTGACGGGCAGACGCAATGCCGGGATGTACCGGCTCCAGGTCTTCGACCGGTACACGACGGGCATGCACTGGCACATCCATAAGGACGGGTCCCATTATTTCCATGAATATCGGAAAGCCCGAAAACGCATGCCGGTAGCTGTCGCCATCGGCACGGATCCCGCTGTCACGTACGCCGCCACAGCCCCTTTGCCGCGGGGAGTGGACGAAATGATGCTGGCCGGCTTCATACGCCGCAAACCCGTCCCCATGGTGCGCTGCCTAACGGTGGACCTGGAAGTCCCCGCCGAATCGGAATTTGTCCTCGAAGGCTACGTGGAACCCGATGAACTCCGCCTCGAAGGACCTTTTGGAGACCATACGGGATATTATTCCCTCGTGGGGGAATACCCCGTCTTCCACGTGACGGCCCTCACCCACCGCCGTCGGCCCGTCTATTCCGCCACCATCGTCGGCCGCCCGCCCATGGAAGACTGCTACCTGGCCAAAGCCACGGAGCGCATCTTCCTGCCGCTGTTGAACACGGTCCTGCCGGAAATACGGGATTTCTGGATGCCCTGGGAAGGGGTCTTCCACAACATCACCGTCATCTCCATGCAGAAGGAATATCCGGGTCATGCCCGGCGCATCATGAGCGCCATCTGGGGGCAGGGGCAGATGAGCTTCTGCAAGGCCGTGGTTTTGGTGGACCCCGACGTGGAGTTCAAGCACCCACGGAAGGTTTTGGAAACGATTTTGAACGAACTCGATCTCAGAACGGATCTTTACATCTCCGAAGGAATCCTGGATGTGCTCGATCATAGCGCCCCTGAAGCCCTCTTCGGCGGCAAGCTTGGCATCGATGCCACGCACCGCCTGGAAGGCGAAAGGAATCGCCCGGAGCCACCGCCGCCGTTGCTCCTTCCACCCTCCGAGAAGATCGAAGGCGCTCTCCACAATGTTTCGGATCTATTGAAGTCCTTTTATGTCCCGGATCTGAATGTCCGCAACCGCATCCTCCTCCTGAACCTCCACAAGGACGGTAAGACGACGGGCCGAAAACTCGCCGAACGCCTTTTCGACCAAAGGGATCTCGAAGCCTTCTCCATTCTGGTGCTCTATGATGACAACATCGACCTCAAGGACGCCTCGCTGGTCCTGTGGAAGGCGTTCAACAACGTTGACCCCAAACGCGATCTCATTCAGTATGACAACCGCATCGTCATTGACGCCACCAAGAAGGGGCGTGAAGACGACCACGACCGCCCGTGGCCCGACGACATCGTCATGGACCCGGACATCGTAGAGCGCGTCCGAAGGCGGGCGAAAGAGCTGGGGATCGAAGAATACCTCTGACAGGCCCGCTGCCCTGAGGGTGGGTCAATACCGTCCCATAAAAATGCAGGCCGGGCTTCCATACCCGACACGGCTGTGTCGAGAAAGGATCCCGGCCTGCATTTTCACCCAGAGAGCCCGGCCGACCATTTCCTGGACAGGCCCTTTTCATAACCTCTTTATCAACCACCCGACGGGTTGGTGTACACCCTATTCCGAGAAAAATATCCTGAACCCGCGATTACGGCCGGTCCGTCATTCTCCTCCCGTATGGGTGACCACCAGTTGGTCGTTTTGAACATCCACATGAATGGTCGCTCCATCGCCGATATCGCCCGAAAGGAGGGCCCGGCCGATGCGGGTTTCCAGTTCATGCTGGAGGTACCGCTTCAAAGGCCGCGCTCCATAGACGGGATCATACCCGGCCTGGGCGATGAAATCCCTGGCCGCATCGGTGATTTCCAGGCCGATCCTCCGGTCTTTCAAACGCTTGCAGAGGTCCTTCGTCAGGAGATCGATGATGGACTTGATTTCCTCCAGCGTGAGGGGCTTGAAGAGCACGATGTCGTCCACGCGGTTGAGGAACTCCGGCCTGAACTGGCGCCGCAGCTCGGACATGACCTTCTTGCGTGCGTCCTCCTTGATTTCCCCCGTCGATGTCAGTCCTTCCAACAAGTAGGGTGAACCGATGTTGCTCGTCATGATGATGACGGTATTTTTGAAATCCACGGTCCTGCCCTGAGCATCCGTAAGCCGCCCGTCGTCCAGGATCTGAAGGAGGACATTGAAGACCTCCGGATGCGCTTTTTCAATCTCGTCAAAGAGGATAACGCTGTAAGGCTTTCGGCGCACGGCTTCCGTGAGCTGCCCGCCTTCCTCGTAGCCCACATACCCCGGAGGCGCCCCGATGAGGCGCGAGACCGTGTGCTTTTCCATGTATTCGCTCATGTCGATACGCACCACGCTCTCTTCCGTATCGAAGAGGGCTTCGGCCAGCGTTTTGCCGAGCTCCGTCTTTCCCACACCCGTGGGGCCGAGAAAGATGAAAGATCCGATAGGGCGCCGCGGATCCTTGATGCCCGAGCGCGCTCGAATGACGGCGTCAGCCACCAGCCGCACCGCCTCGTCCTGACCCACGATGCGTTTGTGGAGGACTTGGTCCAGGCGCAGGAGCTTTTCCCGCTCCCCTTCCACCAGCCGCGTCACAGGGATGCCCGTCCACCGTGAGACGATCTCCGAGATCTCCTCCTCCGTCACCATCTCCCGCAGCAGGCGGCTGCCTTCCTCATCGGCGGTCAGCTTGTCCTCTTCTTCCTTGAGCCGCCTTTCCAGTTCCGGAAGCCGCCCGTGGCGCAGCTCCGCCGCCCTGTTGAGGTCGTACTGCCGCTCGGCCACTTCGACGTCATGGCGGACCTTCTCGATCTCCTCCCGCAGGGCCTGCACCCTCTTGATGGATTCCTTCTCGGATTCCCACTGAGCCTTCATGCTGTCGGCCTTGCCACGCAGGTCGGCGATCTCCTTGCGAATGGCTTCGAGACGCTCGACGCTCGCCTTGTCCTTCTCCTTCTTGAGGGCCGCTTCTTCGATTTCGAGCTGCATGACACGGCGCGTCACTTCGTCCAGCTCCGTCGGCATGGAATCGATTTCCGTACGGATCATGGCACAGGCTTCGTCCACGAGATCGATGGCCTTGTCGGGAAGAAACCGATCGGAAATGTAGCGGTTGGACAAAACCGCCGCAGCCACCAGGGCCGTATCCTGGATTTTCACCCCGTGGTGCACTTCGAACCGTTCCTTGAGTCCCCGAAGAATGGAAACCGTGTCTTCAACCGTGGGCTGATCCACCAGCACGGGTTGAAAACGCCGCTCCAGGGCCGCATCCTTTTCGATGTACTTGCGGTATTCATCCAGGGTCGTGGCGCCGATGCAGTGCAGCTCCCCACGGGCCAGCATGGGCTTGAGCATGTTGCCCGCATCCATGGACCCTTCGGCTTTGCCGGCCCCCACAATGGTGTGGAGCTCATCGATGAAGAGAAGAATCCGCCCCTCGGATTCCTTGATTTCCTGCAGGACAGCCTTGAGTCGCTCTTCAAACTCCCCCCGGAACTTGGCGCCGGCCACCAGGGAGCCCATGTCGAGGGAGAAGATGGTCTTTTCCTTCAACCCCTCGGGGACGTCCCCCCGCACGATGCGATGGGCAAGACCTTCCACTATGGCCGTTTTCCCCACGCCGGGCTCTCCGATGAGCACCGGGTTGTTCTTGGTTTTCCGGCTGAGTATCCGCACCACGCGGCGGATTTCGGAATCCCTGCCGATGACGGGGTCGAGCTTGTTCGACCGGGCTTCACTCACCAAGTCCCGCCCATATTTCTGAAGGGCTTCATAGGTGGTTTCGGGCGAAGCACTCGTCACGCGCTGATGCCCGCGCACCGCCGTCAGGGTCTGGAGGAATATGTCCCGATTTATATTGAATTCCTTAAGAATTCTTCCCGCCGGAGAGGAAGCTCCCTCCTCGACGAAAGCGATGAAAATGTGCTCGACGGAAACGTACTCATCTTTCAGACGCTGCGCTTCCTCTTCGGCCTTGATCAGGAGGCGGTTCAGCCGTTGGGTGACATAGACCTTCCCCGACTCCACGCCCGGACCGCTCACGCGGGGCTTCTTTTCCAGTTCCTGTTCAATCCGTTCCCGCACGGCCTCCACAGGCACTTCCATGCGTTTGAGGAGGCGTGGCACCAAGCCGTCGGACTGCTCCAGCATGGCCAGGAGAAGATGCTCCCCGTCCACTTCCATATGGCCGTAGCGTATGGCTTTGGTTTGTGCCGCCTGCAGGGCTTCCTGCGATTTGATGGTCAGTTTGTTCATATCCATAAGATATTGAAATCTCCTTTTATTCTATATTTATCTTCAGTCGCCGCTGAAGAGTTGCTGTTCAAGTTTTCGAATCTGAGCTTCCAGGAGCTCGATGCGTGACATGAGCTCCAGGATGACTCCGATGCCGGCATAATTCACGCCGAGCTCGTTGCGCAGACGCAAGATTCGTCGAATGAGAGGGATCACCTCGGGCTCGAAAAAGACTTCCCCCTCTGTCGACCGTTCCACGTAGTCAATCAGCCCGAGCCTCACAAAGCGGTCCAGGAGCTCAGGATGGATCCCGCAACGGCAGGCCACTTCCGACTGATCGATATAGGGCGAGCCTCCCACGGTTCTCTTCACCCGGACCAAAAAGTACTGTTGCTCGTTCATAGCGGATGAATCCTCCTGAACCTTATGACCGCGGCTTGAAGCGGGATACCTTCTGAAGCTCCTCAAAAAGCTCCCGTTCGCGATCTCCCGGTTTCTTGGGGACGACGATATGGATCACGACATACAGGTCACCGGGAGCCCCCTTGGGATGGGGCATTCCCTTGCCTTTCAGCCGCAGCTTCTGCCCACTCTGAGTCCCCGGCGGGATCTTGAGGGTCACGGGACCCGACAGAGTGGAGACTTCCACCTCTGCTCCCAGCACGGCTTCCCATGGTGTGAGGGGCAGCTTCAGGATCAAATCCCGCCCATCTACCTCATAGAGGGGATGGGGGCCGATTTCGACCTTGAGAAAGAGGTCTCCGCGAGGACCACTACCGATGCCTTCTCCCCCCTGACCCGCCAGGCGAATCTTCTGACCGTTCTGGATGCCTTTGGGAATCTTCACTTCGTAATTTTTGGACTGAACGGACAGCTGACCCTCAGGCGTGACGCTCTGGCTTTGAAGCGTAATGGTCTTCGTTGCCCCCTGAAAGGCATCCTCCAGAGAAATGCGAATGGTGGCTTCCTGGTCGGCACCGGCCTGGCTCCAGCCGGCTCCCCCCGGCCCTCCGCCTCTCATACCGCCGAAAGGCCCACCCCGGCCTCGGGCTCCTCCGAAGAGGGCTTCAAAAAAATCGCTGAAGCCACCCGTGCCACCCCAGTGGAATTCCGTCTGGCCCGGTCCAGCTCCACGACCGAAATCGAATTGAGTCTCCCACCCCGGAGGGGGCCTGAAATCCTGACCGTCCTTCCAATGGGCTCCCAGCTGATCGTATTTCTGGCGCTTTTCCGGATCCTTCAGCACCTCGTAGGCTTCGTTGATTTCCTTGAATTTGTCTTCGGCATCCGGCGCTTTATTCACATCGGGATGGAACTTCCGGGCCAGCTTTCGATAGGCCCGCTGGATTTCCTCCTGCTTCGCCGTGCGGTCGACCCCCAGAACTTCGTAATAATCTCTGAATTTAACAGCCATAATTTTTCGTCGCGTCCTCTTCGATCTTTTCGTTCATACCCGCAAGGCCCCGGAGCTACCTCATCCATTGATCCGGTCCGGTTCAGTCGCAGGAAACGTTATACCGCAAGCCGCCCCCTAATGGGAAGTCTCGGTGAATTCCGCATCGATGACGTCATCACCGGCTGGAGCATGAGCGGTGGAGGACTGTGAAGCCCAGGCCGAAGCCCCTCCCGCTTGCTGGTAGACGGAAGCGGAAATCATCTGGAGCGCCTGCTGAAGGTCGCTCGCCAGCTCTTGATAACGTTCCTTCCCCACGCTTTCGTCCTTGACGGCCTTGCGAGTGGCCACAATGAGCTCTTCCGAGCGTGCTTTTTCATGAATGGGAACCTTTTCGCCCAGATCACCCAGGGTCCGCTCCAGCTGGTAGGCCAGGGAGTCGGCCTGATTCCTGGCTTCCACCGTTTCACGGCGCTTTTTGTCTTCAGCATGATGCCCTTCGGCATCCCGGATCATGCGCTCCACTTCGTTCTTGGCAAGGTTCGTGGATTCGGAAATGGTCACCGCCTGCTCCTTACCCGTTTCCTGGTCCCGCGCGGTCACATGGAGGATGCCGTTGGCATCGATATCGAAAATCACCTTGATCTGAGGCAGTCCGCGTGGGGCCGGGCGAATGCCTTCCAGGCGAAAGCGCCCCAGGACCCGGTTATCCTGGGCCATTTCCCGTTCTCCCTGCAGCACGACAATGTCGACTCCCGTCTGGTTGTCCTCGGCCGTGGAAAAGATCTCCTCGCGCCGGGAAGGGATAGTGGTGTTGCGCTCGATGAGCCGGGTCATGACGCCTCCCAGTGTCTCGACGCCCAGGGAAAGGGGCGTCACGTCCAGGAGCACGACATCCTCCATTTGCCCTTTGAGGACAGCCGCCTGCACCGCCGCCCCCACGGCAACGACCTCGTCGGGATTGACGCTCATGTTGGGCGGCTTGCCTCCCGTGAGCCGTTTCACCAGTTCCTGCACGGCGGGAATACGGGTCGATCCCCCCACCAGGATGACCTCGTCCAGTTCCTTCGCGGTCAAGCGGGCATCGGCGAGGGCCTGCTCCACGGGCTTCATGCAGCGCTCCACCAGGTCATGGGTGAGGTCTTCAAATTTGGCCCGGGTGAGCTTCGTTGCCAGGTGCTTGGGTCCCGACGCGTCAGCAGTGATGAAGGGGAGGTTGATGCTCGTTTCCAGCATGCTGGAAAGCTCGCACTTGGCTTTTTCCGCTCCTTCGTAAAGGCGCTGGAGCGCCTGGCGATCCGACCGGATGTCGATGCCCGTATCCCGCTTGAATTCTTCCGTCAGCCAGTCCACGATGCGCTTGTCGAAATCGTCCCCTCCCAGGTGAGTGTCCCCCGAAGTGGACCGCACTTCGCAAACTCCGTCCCCCACATCCAGGATGGAAACGTCGAAAGTCCCGCCCCCCAGGTCGAAAACGAGGATCGTTTCGTTCTTCTTGGTTTCGAGGCCGTAGGCGAGAGCCGCCGCCGTCGGTTCGTTGATGATGCGCAGGACCTTCAGACCCGCAATCTCTCCCGCATCTTTGGTGGCCTGCCTCTGAGCGTCGTTGAAGTAGGCCGGAACCGTGATGACCGCTTCGGTGACCTTTTCGCCCAGGTGCTTAGAGGCGTCGTCCACGAGCTTCCGCAGCACCAGCGCTGAGACTTCTTCAGGGGCGGTGGATTTGCCCCGTATGTCAAACCGCACGGCATCATTGGGGCCGGGAATCACCTTGTAGGAAACAATTTTGGATTCCGCGTCCACTTCACCCCATTTGCGACCCACAAAACGCTTGGCTGAATATACCGTGGCGGCAGGATTGAGTATGGCCTGCCGCCTCGCCACCTGCCCCACCAGCCTCTGCCCATCCTCGGTATAGGCCACCACGGACGGGGTCGTTCGTCCTCCCTCCGTGTTGGGGATCACCGCAGCTTTCCCACCCTCCCATATGGCCACGACCGAATTGGTTGTTCCCAAGTCTATACCCACTGCTTTCGCCATGTGCTTTTCCTCCTTGACACCGGTACTATAAGGTCGAATGCAACCCTTTGCCTTTCAACAGGACACACGGGACGGTTTCATTAATATATGTCCACAGATCGCCCCTCGTCATGCCGGCTGTTTTTAAGCCGGCACCCAGTTTCTTCTGTGGATTCCGGCTAAAGGACCGCCGGAATGACAAATCGAGTGGTGCAAACTCTCATGTATTGAGTTGTCCTTAGAAGTAATTCTAAGGTTCTTTTCCCATAAGGGATTAATATGATTGAACTTCGATCAGATTAGCAAGAAGGTAATCATCATTTTTTGTGTTGCCAGTGGTATGGCATGAAAATTGTAGAGCCAGCCAAAGACATGTCCGCGTTCATCCGAACCCTGCCATCCTGAAAACTTTTTCTGCATCATGGTTGACATCGTATGCACTCCGTGAAGGCAGGAACCCTTCCAGCCATCATTTTAAGCACACAACCGACCCTGAATTGTGCTATTCTTGGTGGCGATTCACAGTGAAAATCGTGATCAGAGACCTCCTCGCATTGCCGATGCGCTGAACGGCGGTGCTGCAAACCCTGACCTTTGCGAGCGGACTCCAATGAACCCTCTCCTGCGGCTGAGCCGATTACGACCTCGAAAGATCATGGCGAGCATTCTTACCGTGGCGCTGCTCGTTTCCCTGACCTTTTTTTCCCTGTGGTACTGGGCATCCAAGAGAATCGAACAGATCATCAGCCGACAGTTCAACGAACAGCAGCTCATGCTGGCTCGAAAGATCGCCGACAACATCGAAGGGTATTTTGATCTGCTGGAAAATGAACTGACCAGTTATGCCGACTTGTACAAAGTCGAAAGTGACACGATCGCTCACTTTCGCGCCTACGGCGCTCTCGAATTCAAGGACAAGCAGGCTTTCGGCATTTTGGACATGCGTATCTTCAACTCCCAGGGCCGGCTGGAGCATTCCTACGGGCAAACCCTTAAGTCCATCCCACAGGAAGCTCAAAATCTGGATGCGACCTATGTGGATTGGGCGAAAGCCCCGGAGCATCGAGGGATGGTCTTTCTTACGAAAACCTTCTTGCACACCGACCCTTCCGGACAGCAACGCCTGGCCATGGCCCTCATGACGCCCCTCTATCGCATGAGCTCGCTTTTCCCCGAACAGAATAAAACCTTTGCCGGCATCCTGAAAATCATTTTCGACCCCACGTTCGTGAGTCAAATGGCGACGAAAGATGTCAAGTCGGGGCAGACCGGCTACGCCTGGGTCATCGATCAGCACGGGACTTTCCTCGCCCACTATGAGCAGGAGTTTGTGGGCCAGGATTCCATCAAGGTTCGCCAGAAGCGCAATACGAAACTGTCCTTCGACAGGCTCGAGTACATTCAAGTCAATCATATCCTGAAAGGTGAAGAAGGGACCGACTGGTACGAATCGGGCTGGCACCGTGAAAAGATAGGGAAAATAAAGAAATTGCTGGCGTACACTCCCGTGCGATTCGACAAGGGGATGGTCCGTGGGATCATACAGGTGGAAGACAGCCCCCACAACCTTTGGGCAGTCGGAGTGGCTGCACCCTTCGAAGAAGTCTACGGTCTGGTGGAAAGCCTCCAGGTCCAGGTGGGCACGATGGCCGGATTCATCTTTGTTTTGATTGTCGGCATGAGCGGCCTTCTCATCAGCGCATCCTACAATTGGAACGAGAGCCTCACTCGGGAAGTGGAACTGAAGACCGATGCATTGCGTCAGAGCCATGAACGGCTGCTGCGCTCCGAAAGGTTTGCCGCAGTGGGAGAAGCGACTGCTTACGTACGGCACGAAATCAAGAACCCTCTCATGATCATCGGTGGATTCGCCCGTCAACTGGACCGAAACCCACACCTCCCCGGGAGCGCGCGGCAGAAGCTCAAGATCATCACCGATGAAGTCCAGCGCCTGGAGAATTTCCTGGGAGACCTGAGAGACTTTACGCAGCCGGCCTGCCCCGTCAAGCAGGAGGCGGACCTCAATAAGATCGTCCGGGAGGTCCAGTTCATGATGCAGGAGGCGGCCGAAGAAAAGCAGATCCAGCTGCGAACCAGCCTGGACGACTCGGTGCCCTCCGGCCAGTTCGACCCCAACCAGATGAAACAGGTTCTCATCAACCTGATCAAGAACGCCATGGAGGCCATGGAGACCGAGGGGTCCATCACGGTTTCAACGCGCCGCCAGGGGGACCAGATTTGTATCGAAGTCGCGGACACGGGCAAGGGGATCGAGCCGGAACTGATGCCGGAGATTTTCAACCCCTTTTTCACCACCAAAAAGACCGGAACAGGCTTGGGTTTGGCAGTCATCAACAAAATCGTCGAGGATCATCATGGCACGGTGAGCGTACAGAGCACCCAGGGGAAGGGGACGACTTTCTCCATCCTGCTGCCCTGCCAGTGAGACGCTTTCTGACAAATGAGCCAATTGCTCCCGGCATGCGCCTTGTTTGGCTATTCCGGCGGTCTTTAGGCTTGAATCCAGGTTTTTCGCCGGGCTGGATTGCGGCTTAACGACTGCCGGAATGACGAGCAATGGAATTTTTAGACAGTCAGTGGGACCCCATCGAGTGCAGTCCGGGAACGAAAGGGAATATTGCCTTTTGCCCTGGCGGCAAGGGCATTTCTGCCCAAAGGAGGATCTATGAACCGCCCACCCTGGCTCATTGCCCTGTGGTTCCTCTGCCTGCCGGCAGTATGCCTGTTCCCGGCGCATTCCCTGGCCTTGGAACCGTCGGAGATTCTCGTGGTGGCAAACGGGCGAGCGAGCCTCGACCTCGCCCGGTATTATATGGCAAAGCGGCACATTCCCGAAGCCAACATTGTCGTGCTCCGCACCACCGATAAGGAGCATTGCTCCCGCGCGGACTACGAAGCGCAGATACTCGTCCCTTTGAGAAAGCATCTCCACGAACGGGAAGCCGGCGGATCACCCGTCCGCGCCCTGCTCCTCATGCAGGGGGTACCCCTCGCCATCACGGAGCCCAAGCTGAGCCTCGACGAGAAGGCACACATCCGGGGGCTTCAGCTCCGCCGCCGGGCCATACAGAGGGAAATCAAGATCATGCCCCCCGACGAAAAAAAACTGGAAGACCTCAAGAAAGCCCTCGAATCCATGCAGGCCGAGATCCAGAAAACCAACAGGGACGATGAAAGTGCGTCCGTCGACTCCGAGCTGACGCTGGCCCTCGAGGGCGACTACCCCCTCTCGGGATGGCTTCCGAACCCTTCGTTCGTCGGCTTCAGGGGCAAGGATGTCCCCAATCTTCCCAAGCGCGTTTTGATGGTCGCGAGGCTCGACGGACCTTCCCCGGCCGTCGTCAGGAGGATGATCGACGACAGCCTGGCCGCTGAAGAAAAAGGGCTTGCCGGCAAGGCCTATTTCGACGCGCGATGGCCGGCACTGAAAAGCGAAAAACCTTCCGGATATGCCTTCTACGACGACTCGATCCACAAGGCCGCCGATGTCGTGAAAAAGAGCGGCGCCATGCCCGTGACTCTTGACGAGGAGGAGAAGCTGTTTCAGCCCGGGGAAGCTCCTGATGCCGCGCTTTACTGCGGCTGGTACAGCCTGGCTCGCTACGTGCCCGCCTTCACCTGGGCGCAGGGCTCCGTCGGCTACCACATTGCGAGCCAGGAATGCCAGACTCTCAGGCAGGAAGGGAGCCAAGTCTGGTGCAAGTCCATGCTGGAAAACGGTGCGGCGGCCACCGTGGGACCGGTGGCGGAGCCCTATGTCCAGGCCTTCCCTGTCCCCGAGGTCTTCTTCGCAGCCCTGCTGGAAGGAAATCTAACACTTTCCGAATGCTACACCATCTCCCTCCCCTTCCTGTCCTGGCGGATGGTGCTCGTGGGCGACCCCCTCTATAGGCCGTTCAAAGCGAGGGGGAAAAAGAGCGGCGCAGAGCGGGTCGGTTCCCCCTTGCCGCCGTCTCGTTGAGATCCTGCCATCTCGTAGAGGATCCACTGGAAGAAAATCGACTGGTGGGCAAAAGCTCATCCTTCGCGGGAGAACAACGGAGCCGCTCCCTCAGAGAGCAAGGGGAGCAATACCGGTCAAACGGCGGAGATTGCCGCCGAGGATGGCTTCTTTTTCCCGCTCGCTGATGGGCAGGGTCAGCACCTTCCGCAATTCCACAGACATCGTCCCGAAGGGGACATCCGAGCCGAAGAGCACCCTCTCGGCTCCGAGCTCCTGAACGAAGCGGAGGATCGTCCGAGGTTGGGCCAGGGCCGTATCGAAGAAGATGTGCTCCTTCCTTTTGAAGGCAACGAGGAAATCCAGCGGGTCCCCGCCCAGCATGCCCAGGTGAGGAACGATCAGGTTGAGCTTTCCGGACCGCTTCGCAAGCTCCAGGGTGAATTCCAGCTCCTCCTCGACGATCAGCGGCAGACCGACAGCCTCCGACTCTTCGAGAAACGCCGGAAGGATCGGATCTTCCAGGACGTCATAGCACGAGGAGCAATCGGAAACGCCCCGCGTCCAGTGCCACTTGCCTCCATAGAAGCCCTTCCCCGGCGGAATCGAAAGCAGATCATCGGGGATATAGTAATACGGGATAAACTGCGGCACGGCCGCGGCCTCGTTCAGCACCTCCTCGTTGATGCTCTCATCGGCCAGGGCCTGGGAGGGAAAAGGAAAGATGACAATCCGGTCCACTCCGCACCCTGCAGCCTGACGGAGCAGCTCCTCCGTGCTGACGGAAGTATGCAGGGCAACCGAAGGGCCCCAATGGGTGTGAGAATCTATGATTTCCAGAGGCATCACCTGAGCTCGTAAGGTTGAAGGGATTGTGTGAGAGGGGGGGAGGCAGGAGGTCGAGTTGTTGAATTACCCGCTACCGCTGCGGTGGTTCCCTACCTTCCCGTTGGGGCGGCTAAGGGCCCCTACCGTTGGGACGGTTCTCTACCCCTATTGCAGGGGCGGTTCACGAACGGGCGGTTCACGAACCGCCCCTACGACGTCCATCGATTTTCACCGCCAGTAGATCCCATTCTCGCCGCCGGCGGGCACAAAAATTCACCGCAGGTGGGTTCCATTTTCACTGTCGGCGGGCGTAGAAATTTTTCCGGCCCCTCATTTTTCGTTGCTGCTCCTGATAGTCACCGTTACATTTCCCACCCTCGGATTCTCCCGATCTGCGTCCCACCGCGCCGGGTTCTCGATGATGTATTGGCGAACGCGGTTCAATTCGTCATCGTTGCGGACGATGTGCTCGTAATAGTAATAATTGCGTTGCCATATTCGGGCACCGGGCGTGTGAACCAATTCGTTGATGCGTTTGGGTAGATACCGTTTTATATGCCCCAATCAATCGCCCGAGGGGTTTACGGCGTTCCGTAGGGGCGGTTCGTGAACCGCCCATTCGTGAACCGCCCATTCGTGAACCGTCTGTTTGTGAACCGTCTGTTTGTGAACCGTCTGTTTGTGAACCGCCCCTGCAATCGTCGGTGATTACAATAACTGCATGTAAATGATTCGGCATCATCTCCCATTCATCCAAAACAACATGATCATATTGCCGCGCCAACCATTCCCATGAATCGACGGCGATCTGACCGGCATCACTCAACCGCATGGCGTCACCTTCAATCTCCCCAAAGATGCACTCCCTGTTCTGTGTGCAAATGGTGATGAAATACGCCCCGCTCAGCGAATAATCGTAACCAGTCAGACGAACCGATCGCCGGTGGTGTTTGTCCGGACAGTATTTCATGTCCCCAATTCCTCGAAGTTCTTCTCTCCACATCGCAGACTTTGGCCTTGGGGAAACGTTTGGCAAGCCAGTGGGCCTGACGCCGGCTGTAGCGCACCTGCTCAAGTTGTTCCACATTGTCACAAGCCATGCCGTGAGTTCGTCGCAAGTTATCCACCGCCACGCTGTGCCAGCCACTGGCAGCCCTTGTCGGTCAGGCGGTATTTCTGCTTGCTGCTGCGTGGCTTGTCGGGGATGGTCATTTCAATCAACCCGGCCTCCAAAGCGGGGAGCAGATAGGCCTTGCGGAAATGCTCATTGTCTTTCAGCCCGAGCGCCTCCTTGAGCTGTTGGCGGGGCATCTCGCCTGTGAGGACCGAGAGCAATCTGACTTCCGGGGTGACTTCCTGTGCAACTTCCGGGGTCGAGGTGGTCACGCTATCGAGGATCATCCGCAGCATGAAGGCGATGAAGGGCGCAGAGTCGGTCTGGTGGGTGCTCTCCTGCAGGGCCTGGTAGTACTCAGGCTGGTTGCTCGAAGATAAGGCTTTCCGCCGGGATATCGGCGAACAGGGGGTTCCAGTGAGCCAGAATCAGGCTCTGCCACAGCCTCCCCTTGCGGCCGTTGCCGTCGACGAAGGGGTGGATGAATTCGAGCTCGTAGTGAAAGACCGAGCCGGCAATGAGCGGGTGAGCGTCGGTGGCGGCCAGCCAACCGAACAGGTCGGCCATCAGATGCGGCACTCGGTCGGCGGGCGGTGCCATGTGGATCACCTCCTGGCCCGCCATCACCCCCACGCCGCCGCGCCGGTAACTACCCGCCTCGTCGATCAGGCTGGACATAAGAATCCGGTGGGCTTCCAGCAGGTCTTTTTCTGTCTCGGGCTTCCAGGTATCGAACCGGTCGTAGGCGGCGAGGGCGTTTTTCACCTCCTGCACCTCGCGGGGCGGGGCGATCACGCGCTTGCCCTCTAGAATCGCGGTGATCTGCGCCTCGCTCAGGGTATTGCCCTCAATGGCCAGCGAGCCGTGAATGGTGCGGATGCGATTGATACGCCTTAGCCGCAACGCTTTTGCCTGGTCGGTGAGTACAGTCAACCGCCCGATGCCCTCGCTGATCGCGGCGACCCGGTTCAGGATCCCCAGGGTGATGGTGTAGGGCGGCTGGTAGTTGGAGGGCTTGCTCATGGCGCAACTTCCTCACCTGCCGCACCGGTCGGGCATTTCGATTTGATGAACTCGAACATGGGGCGGAAGACTTCGAAGCAGGCCGCGTCGAGGGTTGGCACGACTTCTTTGGCGAAGGTAGTCTTTTCACCATCGAATTTGAAGGCGATCGTGCTGCTGCCGTCGAAGCTCAGGGAAAAATTCCGGAGGTTTTTGTACTGGCAGATATTGCGCGATGTCAGACGCATGGGATTACCTCACACGAAGGCACGAAGACACGAAGGTGAATCAGGGTTTGCGTTCATACGGCGGCCATCACGGCATTGAGGAGCTCAGTCTGTTTGCCGGTGGCAGCGTCGATCTGCTGGTCCAGCGTGTCGCACAGGGCCATCAACTGGTCGATCCGGGCGACGATGCGGTGTTGTTCGGGGAGGGGAGGGAGAGGAATGACATACCCATTAAGCTTGTCACCAGGGAAATGCTTGATTGTTGCCCCAGTGAAATACTTTGCCAACTGACCGTTGCCTCCATCGTTAGTAAGGCAAACTTGCAGATGCTCAGAAGTAACGCACGAAAACGGTCTCGCTCTATGTAGGGCTTTTTGGAAATAGGTTTCTAGCTCTGAATCGCTCCATATTGCGCAGCGACCGGGTTCACCACCTTCACATATGAGGAGGTCACCGGGAAGTACACGAAATTCATCAAGCTCATCATCTTCGAATTTCATCTCTTTGACATCATCAAGAGCAAACTGATGCCATTGAACATTGGTGTTTCTCAAATATGGTTTTGGGTTGCCGCGATTCTTAGATTTATCGAGCATTTTCCCAAGTCGGTTGCTTGCCACTTTCCCAAATCGCACCCACTCCCACCCCTGCGGCAGTTCGTAGGGGATTTCCTCCGGCTTGATGGGCGGCAGGGGCTTGGGCTTCTTGATTTTGCCTGCCTTCACCAACCGCTGTTTCTCGGCTTCGATCTCTTTCAGCAGTTCGCTGGCTGGCGGGTCGTTGGGATCTTGCTTGACGAGGCGGCCCATGACGGCAAGTTGAAGGATGGCCTTGCGCAGTTCGGCGACGTTTTCCTTGACGGTGTAGAGTTCGCCGAAGTTCTGTTGGATAAAGTCCCAGGCCGAGCCATCCGGCGCATCGAGCAGTTGTTTGATGGCGGCGGCGTGGACGGCTAACCGCTTTTGCTCCCGCTCCTTGCGCAGCTTTTCCAGCGCATCACAACGGGCCATCAACTGGTCGACCCGGGCGACGATGCGGCGTTGTTCGAGGAGGGGGGGGAGTGGGAACAAACTAGAGAAGAAATCGCCGTCGTTAATTGCTGGATACGCAACTCCCTTCTGGGTGCTTTCAACGTAACGAATAAAAGCAGGTGATCGCAGGTAATGGTAGACAAACCGGTTACTCAATGATGAATATGGGTGGAGGATTGCAAACGCTGTACTTGCAATGGGCTCAGGATCATATTCTTTTTCGACAATCGCAATATTCAGCAAATATGGGCGGACGGTCGAATAAATTACCGTACCGGGTTTAACGATTTTACGAGCCCGTGACGGCGCGTTAGCTGCATCAAGAAGCTGTGTGTCAGCGCCAATTGTCCCCAATTTATTGTCAATTGCCCCAACATCAATATAAGTAAAATTGGCATCAGGAGTTTTTTGTCCCCAGTCGTGGCAAATGTCTCTGATCCTAACCCACTCCCACCCCTGCGGCAGTTGGTAGGGCACTTCCTCCGGTTTGATGGGCGGCAGGGGCTTGGGCTGTTTGATTTTGCCTGCCTTCACCAGCCGCTTTTTTTCCGCCTCGATCTCCTTCAGCAGTTCCGAAGTGGGCGGGTCGTTCGGATCCTGCTCCACCAGCTTGCCCTGCATTGCCAGCGTCAAGATCAGTTCGCGCAGTTTGGCGATGCCGTCAGGCGCGGCAAAGGCGGTGTCGAAGTGCTGATCCAGCAGTTCGCTCACACGAAGACACGAAGGCACGAAGGAGGGGGAGCTGGTCATAAACATTTTCTGGTCTGAGTGGCTGGAAATAGTGCAACAGGCTGCTGCACTTTTATGAAGTCGATGATTTGTGCCACAACCTGTGGCACAAATGCCCGATGGAGCCGGGCAAATTGTCCAACAAGCTGTTGGATAAATGACCGTTGTAGGACTGGATACCCACCTGCACGGGTATGACGGTCACAAAAATCTTTTTTTCTTCGTGTCTTCGTGCCTTCGTGTGAGACCATCCCGTTATTCATAGCCGTCCCCCGGTTTTTGAACGGCCTCGATCTGCTTCAGCATCCGGTCGAAGTCACTTTCAAACAGCCGGTCCTGCACGATGCGGTATTTCTCGAACTCGCTTTCAGCGTGGGCCCTGGTGATCTCCGCTGTGACCTTGCCAGCAGCCTGCAAAATTTCACGGTCGGTGGCTTCAATAAACTTGTTCAGGCGGGTTTCCCAGTCCTGCATGGTCATGGGGATCTTGCGCAAGGCCATGTCTTCGGCCACATCCAGGTAGGCGTTGACCAACCGTGTCAGTTGTACCATTTCATCTTCGGTCAGGTAGTTCTTGGCCACGCTGACGTCGAACTTCTGGATTTTCCCTTTCGGGGCATCCTTCCAGGTGGTCAGGCCCATGTGCTGTTTTTCGGCATTTGCGCGGTTGATGACGACCTCCGCCGCCGTCTGGCCGTGGATGGCCCAGTGGAGTTTGTTCTGCACGGTGGCGAAAAAGCGCTTGGTGGCCTGAGCGGTGACGTCATAGTCGATGGCTGTAGCGTAGATGTCGGTGATCTTCTGGTAGAACTTGCGCTCGGAGAGGCGGATCTCGCGGATACGCTGGAGCTGTTCTTCAAAGTACTGTTCCGTAAGGATGGAGCCGCCGCTTTTAATGCGCTCGTCATCCATGACGTAGGCCTTGATAGTGTACTCCTCGATGATGGTGGTGGCCCACTTGCGAAACTGAACGGCCCGTTCGGAGTTGACCTTGTAACCCACGGCGATGATGGCAGGCAGCTTGTAGTGCAGGGTGTTGTAACTCTTGCCGTCGGCGGCAGTTATCCGGAATTTCCGGATAACTGAATCTTCCTGCAACTCGCTGTCGGAAAAGATTTTTTTCAGGTGTTCGTTCACCGTGCGCACGTTCACGTCGTAGAGCGTGGCCATCATTTTCTGGGACAGCCAGATACTCTCATCGGCGTAAACCGCTTCGACACCACCGCTGCCACTGGCGGCGACAAAGGTGAGGTATTCGGCAGCCGAGGAGCGGACAATGGATACTTCCTTGCCGGATTGTTTCTTCCTGCTCATGCCTTGCTCCGCTTATTTGATGAGAGGCAGGCTATCAGCTCGCTCTTCAAGGCTGCCTGCGCCGCTTCGAGCTGTTGGACGATCTGCTGGTATTCGGCCATCAGCTCTTCCGGATCGCGGTGGTTGACCTCCACCTCGTGCGGGTTCTTGCAATCCAGGTTGTAGGTGCGCTCGGCCAGCTCCTTGGCCGAGACCTTCCAGGCCTGCTCGGTGGTCTTGCGCCCTTTGCGCCCGGATCCGCCCCACCAGGCCTTTTCGAGATCGAACTCGGCGATGGTCAGGGGCTTAGAGCGGGAGTAGGACTTGTAGCCCTCAGGATACGGGTGCTCGAAGAACCAGACATCTTTCGTAGGCCCGCCTTTCTCGAAAAAAAGGATGTTGGTGGCGATACTGGTGTAGGGGCTGAACACCCCTTTGGGCAGGCGCACGATGGTGTGCAGATTGAACTCCTCCAGCAGCTCGCGCTTGAGGGTGGTTTTGGTCCCCTCGCCGAACAGAAAGCCGTCTGGCAGGACCACGGCGGCCTTGCCGGTGTCGTGCTTCAAGAGATGCATGATCAGCGCCATGAAGAGGTCGGCTGTCTCGCGGGTCTGGTATTTGCGCGGGAAGTTGTTCTCGATGCCGTCCTCTTCCATGCCACCGAAGGGCGGATTGGTGATGATCAGGTCTACCCGATCGCGGGGGCCGTAATCCTTGAGCGGGCGGCTCAGGGTATTGTCGTGGCGGACGTTGGTGGGTACGTCGATGCCGTGCAGCATCATGTTGGTCATGGCCAGCATGTGAGGTAGCGGCTTCTTCTCCACGCCGTGGATACAGTCCTGCAGGCGCTTGCGGTCGTCGGCGGTTTTGACCTGCTTGTTCAGATGCTTGATGGCGCAGGTCAGAAAGCCGCCGGTGCCGCAGGCCGGGTCGAGGATGGATTGCCCGAGTTGGGGGTCGAGCATGTCGACCATGAACCGGGTGACGGCGCGGGGGGTATAGTATTCGCCAGCGTTCCCGGCCGATTGCAGGTCGGCGAGGATCTTTTCGTAGATGTCGTTGAACAGGTGACGGTCGCCGGATTTGTTGAAGTCCACATCCTCTTCGATGGTGTTGATCACCTGGCGCAGCAGGGTACCGGACTTCATGTAGTTGTAGGCGTCCTCGAACACCGAGCCGACCACTTTGCCATGGGACGTAACACCGGCGGCGGTGGCCAGTTTCTTGAGCGCCGGGAAGAGGTCATTGTTGACGAAGTCGATCAGCTCCTCACCGGTCATCCCCTCGGGGTTCTTGGCCCAGCTGGACCAGCGGAAACGGCTGGGCAGCGGCGACTTGTAGCCGGGCACGGTGAACTGCCACTCCTGTTCCTTGTCGTCGAAGATCTTCAGGAAAATCAGCCAGACCATCTGGCTGATGCGCTGAGCGTCGCCATCGACGCCGACATCCTTGCGCATGATATCCTGAATGGCCTTGATCAGGGTGGTGAGTGACATAGCGGTTTTATCTCCAGTTCCTTTTGTCAGGCGCTATAGAGGGCCTGCTCCAGCTCGTTGACAGCCTGCTGATACTGATTCAGCCCACCAAAGGCGCGGATGATTTCCAGGGGGGTGCCGAATTGGGTAAAGGGGGCAACGGTGAGAATCTGCGTCTCTTCGATGTGGGCCACGCCTTCATCGGCGTACTTGTCGAGGAGGGCTTCCAGCACGCGGCGGGCCTGCTCTCCGTATTGGGTGAAGTAGTTGCGCTTCTTCACCTGTTCAGCCCGCTCCTTGCGGGTGAGGGGCGGCATATCCCAAGCGACGTGGCAGACCAGGTCGAAGGGATCAAATTCTTTGCCGGATTGCCGTCCGATCTCATCGGCAAGGGCATCGAAGAACACCCCTTGTTCTGAGAGCTCATCGATGATGGCCTGCTTCTTCTCGGTGCGCCTCCAGCGGCGGAGGAAATCGTCGAGGGAGGCATATTCCCCGGACAGGGCCTTGCGGGTGTAGTCCTTAAGGGATTCAGTGATCAGTTTGCCGTTGGCATCGAAGTACTGGACCCGCTCTGCAGCGACCTTGACCTCGACATTGGCCACCACATAACGGCGAACTCCGCCACCAACCTCTTCGGGGCCGGGTTCGGCGACGCCGGTCCACTCCTGATCCTCGCCGGGTTCCGGGTAAGTGACGCCACCGCCAACTTCGGGATCAACGGGAACATCCGGCGGCACCGGTGACTGATCCCCGCTGGGTTCGTAAATCTGCACCGGATCGCCGTCGAAATCAGGATCGGCAAACAGCTCGGTCGCCTTTTTGAAGTCGATAATGGTGAAGTAGTACTTGCCGTAATCTTCGTTGATGCGGGTGCCGCGCCCGATGATCTGCTTGAACTCGGTCATGGATTGGATGCGCTGGTCGAGCACGATGAGTTTGCAGGTCTGCGCGTCCACGCCGGTAGTCATCAGCTTGGAGGTGGTGGCAATAACCGGGTATTTGCTCTCCGGAAAGATGAAGTTGTCGAGCTCGGCCTTGCCTTCCTCGTTGTCGCCGGTGATGCGCATGACGTATTTGCTGTTCTGCGCCACCAGGTCGGCGTTTTCATTGACCAGGGCCTGGCGCATGCGCTCGGCATGGTCGATGTTTTCACAGAAGACGATGGCCTTGTCGAAGCGGTTGGTCTGCCTGAGAAACTCAGTGATCTTTTTTGCCACCAGGAGGGTGCGCTGCTCAAGGACCAGGGTCTTGTCGAAATCCTTCTGATTGTAAATGCGATCCTCGATCTCGTTGCCGTACTTGTCGATCATCCCTTTGTCGGGCCGCCAACCCGTCAAATCCCGGTCGAGATCGATGCGCACGACCTTGTAGGGGGCCAGAAAGCCGTCGTCAATTCCCTGCCGGAGACTGTAGGTATAGATGGGGTCGCCAAAGTAGTCGATGTTGGAGACTTCTTTGGTCTCCTTGGGCGTGGCGGTAAGACCGATCTGGGTGGCGGAGGTAAAGTATTCGAGGATTTCCCGCCAGGCCGAATCGGCGGCTGCGCTGCCCCGATGGCATTCATCAATGATGATGAGATCGAAAAAGTCAGGGCTGAACTGCCGGTAGATGTTTTTCTCTTCCTCGTTGCCGGTGACGGCCTGATAGAGGGAAAGGTAAATCTCGTAGGACTTGTTGGCCTGCCGCTTCTGGATCTTGGTCATGGCCGAGCCGAACGGCTTGAAGTCGTTGGTCATAGTCTGGTCGATGAGAATATTGCGGTCGGCAAGAAACAGGATGCGTTTTTTCGCCTTGGACTTCCACAACCGCCAGATGATCTGAAAGGCGGTGAAGGTCTTGCCGGTGCCGGTGGCCATGACCAGCAGGATACGATTCTGGCCGCGAGCGATTGCCTCAATGGTCTTATTAATGGCCAGCAGCTGGTAATAGCGGGGACTTTTATTGCTGCCGTCGCTGAAATAATCCTGCGTGATCAGTGCATTCTGCTGATCGTTCAGGCCACGGTGCTGCGCCCACCATTGCCACAGCGTTTCCGCAGCGGGGAATTCGTGGAGTGCAAGCTCACGCTCTATAACACCGTCTGAGGCAATCTTGTTGTGAAACAGGAACCCATCGCCGTTGGAGCTGAACACAAACGGCACTTGCAGCATGTCGGCATAGCCCAACGCCTGTTGCATGCCATCACCAACAGTGTGGTTGTTGTCCTTGGCTTCGATAATGGCAATGGGAATATTCGGCTTGTAAAACAGGACATAATCGGCGCGCTTTTGCCTGGCGCGGGTATGCAGCATGCCACGCACGATGATGCGTCCCTTGGTGAGAGGAAACTCTTCACGGACCTGGGTCGTGACATCCCAGCCCGCCTTCTCCAGGGCGGGTGTAATGTACTTTGTGCAGATATCGCGTTCGGAAAGCTGTTTTTTGTTCATCAGGCCAACTTCCCCTGTTCTTTCATCCGCTCACAAAAAGCTTCAAACTGCCTCCTCGCCAGTTTGAAGGGAACCGTCTTGCTGTTTTCCCAGCGGTTGATCGTGGAAAAACTCACGCCCAGCTCGTGGGCCAGCTCTTCCTGGCTGAGCCCCAGTTGTTGGCGGACCTCTTTGACCGTCTCCGCAAAATTTTCCGGTGCCTTTGCCATATTGGTTTGCCTCAATTCCTGGTACGCTAACGGTTTAATGCCAGCGAGCGAACGCAATTTGCCAACGTACAATCACGGCCTTCAATATAGCAGGTGCAAATGCAGGTGGAAAGTGGAAGGTTGGCAGGTTTTTCAGCATTTGCCGACCTGTCCGCTTGCGGTCACGCGCAGGCTGGCGAAATCGCCGAGCAGCGGTTGAATCAAAGGATACAGGAGTCCGGACGAGGTCCGGAGATTGGGGGGAAGAATTCGGAGAATTCTCTGCCGAAAGAGAAGCGGGATATGGCCGACTTCCCGAAAAAGGAGTGATAATGCCGAAAGGCCAAAAACACCAAAAGCGACGTAAGCCGATGAAGATTTGAAGGAAAACCGTCTCACAACCGGACGCGGTTGGCGGACGGGTTTGTCTTTTGTAATTGGTGGAGGCGGCGGGAGTTGAACCCGCGTCCGAAAGTAATCCACTGAAGTTACTACATGCTTATCTCGCGTTTTGAGTTTCGCCTTGGAGAACTCCCACGAGCAGGATTTCCATTAGGCTAGCCTACAGGATCTCGCCTTTGGCACTGCAGGCGTCATGCCAAAGACCATCTCGCTGAGTCGACGCTCCTGCTGGTTCCGCAAGAAAAAACCAGAGAAACGGTAGCCGCTTACGCGGCTACAGCATACGAATAATCGTCTGCGTTTGTTTTTTGTCCCGATGGTTTAACGAGGAACCAGGACCTCGGCATGCAACTTGAGCTTCCTTACCTCCGTCGAACCCGTTTCGCCCCCTTTTTGATGGTTGGTACAGCTTCCGACAGAAGTTGAATTTTAACGACTGAAACGATAAAGTCAAGCATCGCAACAGCATTTCTCTCCCTATTGTGTCGCAGGGAAAATCATCATATAGTCTGGGAAATATGAAATTTCCCTGCAAAGGGGGACTTCAAAACCCAATGTTGGTGACTTGACCTGCTTTCGTCATTCCGTTGAAAGCCGGAATCCAGGACAATAGAGACGTTCTGGACCCCGGTTTTCAACGGGGTGACGTTAACTCAACAGCATTGACTTCAAAATCTCCCGGACCAGGTGATGACGCTCGCTGCGACATACTGGAGTCTTTCAGGTGATTCGCCCGCGAGTCCATGGCACGGTGTCATTTGGAAGTTGCACAAACAATGCGAGGACAATACCACTGAAAAAAGCAGCCCTCTGGTTCACGGGCATTCTGGGAATGCTCCTGGTGCTGGCTGTCGCAGCCGCGCTGATCATCCCCAGGACCAGCCTCATGGAACTTATCGACAAGAGAATCACTGAAGCGTTCCGTGCCAAAACGGGTTACGAGCTGCAATACAGGGAGGTGCGCCTCTCCCTCTTCCCTTATCCGCGTGTCGTTTTTCATTACCCCCTTCTGTCATCTCCAGGAAGGTTCAATGTCTCCATGGAATCCCTGGAGGTCCTTCCCAACCTCTTTGCGTTGATCCGTGGAGAGGGGCGCATCGCCTTCATCCTTTGCAACGCCCCCGAAGTGAATCTTCAATTGACGGGGACCCCAGGGACGGAGGCACCCCCTGAAGACATTGCAAAGCACATCCAGGCGAGGGAAAAGGCTGTCGAGTTTCTGGTCGGGCTGGCCTCCAGGCTGCCAGAGCTGAAGATTGCCCTTTCCCACGGGAGCCTCACGCTGTTCGAGGGGACAACCCCAAGGTTCCAGTTCAAGGACGCTCACGGCAACATCCGCCTTTCCCCGGACCACCCCAGCCTGGACATTCAGTGCAGATCGGACCTTTTCGAATCCATCTCCCTCAAGTCGTCCCTTTCCACCCAGACCCTCAAAAGCCAGGGAAAGATGGTCCTCACGCGCCTCATCCCTCACAGACTGACGGACTTCTTCTTCCCTGCCGCCACCTGCCAGGTGGAGGAGGGCGAAGCAGACCTGGAGGTTACCTTCGAAAGCGACGGACCCGGAACTTTCCGTTCCCAGTTCAAAGGGTCCGTTCCTTCTCTCAAGCTGCGGCAAAACCATGAACCGATCATCCTCAAGGGCGGAAAACTCGAGGGCTCCATTCAAAGCGGCAACAATCAACTGGAGGTGGTCCTCTCCCAGCTTCAGTTCGACACGCCCCGGGGTGGCCTGACATGCAAGTATTTTCGTGACTCCCAGGCACCTCTCGTGAGCCTGAACCTGGCAGGCAGCGAGATCGACGCCGCAGGCCTCCGTAAGGTCCTGCTGGCCCTCGGCGGCAAAGACGAAGCCCTCGCCAAGGTTTTCGAGATCATACGGGCCGGCCAGGTGCCCCGCATCACTTTCGACATCCAGGGAACCCAGTTCGATGACCTCAAGAAACTGGATCACATGGTCATCCGTGGCAACATGATCGGTGGAACGATTGTCGTCCCCAAGATCGAACTTGAAGTGCAGGACGCCAAAGGCGAGGTGCTCATCTCAAACAGCGTTCTGCACGGAAACGGGCTGGAGGGCCGGGCAAAAAAATCCTTCGGCAGGGAAGGCACCCTGGTGGTTGGACTCAAAAGGGAAGACAAGCCCGCTCCTTTCCACCTGGACATCAGCCTGGATGCAGACCTCGTGCAGTTGCCTCCCATACTGGAGCGCGTGGTGAAATACGAGCCGTTCCTGCGGGAAATGCGCCTCATGGAGAACATCCAGGGCCGGGCGGCGGGCCGCCTAGTCCTGGGCGAAAGCCTCGACGCCGTCAAGACGGACCTCGACATCACCTCATTCAGCCTGAAGTCTCACTATCGCAGGCTTCCTGTTCCCTTCGACCTTCAGGGAGGAACGTTCGCTTATCATGGCAATGCCGTCCAGGTAAAATCCGCGAGCGGCAGCGTGGGCAAATCGCAGCTCTCGGATGTTTCCGTCGGAGTGCAATGGGGAGGCAAAGTCACCCTGGAAGTCGGCTCCACGGGAAAATCCCGCGTGGACCTCGACGAAATCTACCCGTGGCTCCTGACCCACGGCGCCGTGAAGAATTTCCTCAAAGACTTTGAATCCATGAAGGGAGTCCTCTGGCTGGACTCCCTCAACCTCAAAGGGCCGGTGCTCCAACCCAGGGACTGGGTATTTGAAGCCAGGGGGAGGCCCGAGAACTTCCTGATGAAAACCTCCTTCCTCCCGGATTCCCTCGGGGTGAAGACGGGCCGGGTGGAGGTCAACCAGGAGAGGCTTTCCTTTTACGACTGTTCTGCTCGCATCCTGGACACCACCCTGACGGGGTCGGGCGTTTTTCAGGGGTACACCCAGGGCCTTCGCGGAGTCAACCTGACCCTGGGGGGCGAGGTCGGAGAGGCGGGCAACGCCTACCTGTCCAACCTCATCCAGCTGCCCGACCCTTTCAGACTTCAATCTCCCCTGCGTTTCACCGGGGCAAAATTCAGCTGGGCTCGAGGGGGAGCGATCTCTTTCGCCGGCCAGATGACCGGCAACAACGGCACGACGGTAGACCTCGATGTGACGCATGAACCCGAGGCGCTGACCATCAATAAGATCGCCGTGAAAGACGCCAGCTCCGATGCGTCCCTCTCCCTGCTCTGGAGCCGGGGAGAATTCGACCTGTCCTTTGCCGGCACGCTGAAACGGTCCAGCGTGGACGGTTTGCTGGCCAAAAATCCCCATTTTACGGGCACCCTCGAAGGAAATTTCGAGGCGCATTTTTCTTTGGAGGCGCCCCTGGAATCCAAGGCCAGTGGCAAGTTCTCCATCGAAGGATTCCAGTATAAGGGCAAGCTGAAGCAGCCCATCACCATCGAACGGGCAGCACTCGAAGCTGCCGGTCGCCAAATCCACATCCAGTCGTCTCAAAGCACATGGGCCGGCAGCACTCTGAATTTTCAGGGGAACGTGGATTTTTCCGCGGAAGGCTTCATCGTCAATCTGGATCTTTCGGCCGACGCTCTGGACTGGGAGCAGCTCCAGCACCTGACGGAAGACCGCAGCGACAAGAAAAAATCCGGAGTCCGAACACCCGCACCCGAGACGCAGCCATTGACTCTGCAGGGAAACGCGACGCTCAAAGCGGGCCGGTTCACCTTCGGTACACTTACCTGGAGCAACGTTGGGGCCAGGATCACGCGACGAGGGGATGAAACAAAGATCGACTTCGAGGAAGGGAGCCTCTGCGGGATTCCCACACCTGGAACGATCCGGTTCTCACCCAGGGACTACCGGCTTGAAGTCAAACCGAACGTCGAAAACCTCGACTTTCCTCCCACACTCTCCTGCCTGTGGAACAAAGACGGTCTGATCACCGGGCGATTCGATCTCAAAGGGGACCTGAAGGCCGCCGCAGGGGAAATGAACCTCCTGCGGGATTTGAACGGCGATCTGGAATTCAAGGCCTACAAGGGCCGCATCTATCGCATGGGCTTGCTGGCAAAGATTCTGAGCGTCGTCAATATCACGGAAATTTATCGGGGCAAGTTTCCGGATTTCACCCAGGAGGGATTCGCCTACGATTCCATCGATGCCGAAGGAACCCTGGCCGACGGGAAGCTCACCCTCAAAAAAGGCCTCATCGACGGTCCCTACCTGAAAATGGCGTGGCGCGGCAGCATGGACCTGGAAAACAGGACTCTGGATTTCACGGTCCTGGTCTCTCCCCTGAGGACCGTGGACCGCATCATTGCCCTCATTCCCCTGGTGGGCAAGGCCCTGGGGGATTCCCTCATCGCCTTTCCCGTCCAGGTCTCCGGCAGCATCGAAGATCCCTCCGTGATCCCCCTGTCGCCCTCGGCCATCGGATCGGGGCTCTTCGGCTTTGTGGAACGAACCTTCAAGCTGCCCCTCATCATCCTGGAGCCCTTTTTTTGACGGAAAGAGGGGGCACAACGCTTAGAAGCTGTCTGAAAAGTGAGTCAATCACTCTTGGCATGCACCTTATTTCGTCATTCCGGCGGTCTTTAAGCCGGAATGACGAGCAAACGAATTTTCAGACTGTTACTTACTCACGGATGAAATTTCACGTGCGAAAACTGCCTGGTGGACATAGTCACCCTACTGCTGCCTAACGGACGCAGTCCACCCTGCTTCTTCTGAATGCATGAGGCCGCAATGGAAACCACGAGCCTGCAATGGCCAACGGGATTATAATAAAAAAAAGCGCTTTCAAGAACGGAGATGCAATGGAACGAATGGCCTTTCGCATCAAGGGCATGTGCTGCGGGGAGGAGATCGCTGTCCTCAAGAGGCAGGTAGGGCCCCTGGTGGGTGGAGAATTGAACCTCACCTTCGATCTGCTGAACAGCAAGATGACGGTGGTCTCCACCGATGAAACGGTGACACCTCAGAAAGTCAGGGAAGTCGTAGCCGCTACCGGAATGGAAGCCGTCCCCTGGGAAGAGGCCTGCGCCTCGGGCGTTTGCGCCGTGGAGGAAGGGATGTGGCAGCGCCACGGTCGCCTGATACTGTGCGCGGCGAGCGGAGCTCTGATCCTGGTGGGTTTTTTACTGGAAGCCTACCGGCTGGGGAGCATCCTGGAGGCCCTGCGGGAAAGACCCGCAGACACTCTCGGCCATGGGACAGCGGGAATCGCCTTTTATGCAGCGGCCGTCTTTGCCGGCATCTGGTATGTCTTACCCAAGGCCTATTTTTCCGCCCGCCGCCTCCAACCGGACATGAACCTCCTCATGACCGTCGCCGTGCTGGGAGCCATGACCATCGGGCAGTGGCTCGAAGCCGCCTCCGTCAGTTTTCTTTTCTCCCTGGCCCTCGTCCTGGAATCCTGGAGCGTGGAAAGGGCGCGGCGGGCCATCAAGGCCCTCGTGGATATCTCCCCCACCACAGCCCGCTTCATCTGCCCCACCGACGGGGACATCGAGGAAAAGCCGGTGGAGGACATCCCGGTGGGAGTCACCGTCCTTGTGCGCCCCGGGGAAAAGATCCCCCTGGATGGGGTTGTCACGCGAGGAATCACCTCTGTCGATCAGTCGCCCATCACCGGTGAATCCACACCCGTTGTCAAGGAGCCGGGTGATGAAGTGTTTGCCGGCACCATCAACGCTGAAGGCTCCATCGAGTTTCGATCTACCCGGCCCGCTTCGGACACGACCCTTTCGCGCATCATCCGCATGGTGGAGGAAGCTCAGGCCCGCCGCGCCCCGACCGAACAATGGGTGGACCAGTTCGCACGCATCTACACCCCCACCATGATGGCCCTCGCCTTCCTCATCGCCGTCGTACCACCGCTCCTCTTTGGCGGAGCCTGGGCCGACTGGCTCTACCAGGCCCTGGTGATTCTCGTCATCGCCTGCCCCTGCTCTCTCGTCATTTCCACTCCAGTGAGCATTGTGGCAGGCCTCACCTCCGCTGCACGCAACGGGGTGCTCATCAAGGGAGGCGCATTCCTGGAAGCCCCCGCACGCATCAAAGCCATCGCCCTGGATAAAACCGGGACCCTCACCTTCGGCGAACCCTCGGTGCAACAGATCATCCCCACAGACCATCACACCGAGGATGAACTACTCGCCAACGCCGCCGCCCTGGAATCCCATTGCACACACCCCTTCGCCCGCGCCATTCTGAAGCTGGCGGATTCCAGGGGAATGGAACGTCCTCAGGCCGAGGACTTCTCCATTCTTCCGGGGCAGGGAGCCCAGGGGACACTCCACGGCAAATCCTACTGGATTGGAAATCACCGACTTCTGGAGCAATGGCGTCACGAAACGCCCGAGTTTCATGAGACGGCCACTCGGGTCGAAGACGAAGGGCATTCTCTCGTGATCATGTGGTGCGAGGACCATGTGTGCGGCCTCATGAGCATCTCGGACCAGCTGCGCCCCGAGGCGCGGGAAACGGTTTTACAGCTGAAGCGACTGGGCATCGAAGCCGTCGTCATGATTACGGGGGACAACGAAGGGACGGCCCGGAAGATGGCCCTCGCCACTGGAGTGGATTCGTACCGTGCGGAGCTCCTCCCCGAGGGCAAGGTCCGGGCTGTGGCGGCGCTGCAGGAAGACTGGGGCCATGTGGCCATGGTGGGGGACGGCGTCAACGATGCGCCGGCCATGGCAGTGGCATCGGTGAGCATCGCCATGGGAGCCATGGGAACCGACGCCGCCATCGAAACGGCCGACATCGCCCTCATGTCCGACGATCTGTCCAAACTGCCCTGGTTGATCCGGCACTCCCGCAGGACGCTCAGGGTCATCAAGCAAAACATCGTGTTTTCTCTCGGTGTGAAGATCTTCTTCATCGCCATGACCCTCTGGGGAACGGCAACCCTCTGGATGGCCATTGCTGCCGACATGGGCGCTTCGCTCCTTGTGATTTTCAACGGTTTGCGCCTGCTCAGGATACAGCAGGAGAGCTGAGACGTCTGAGGATCCTCATGGCGCCTGGATCTCTCATGGCACTATTATACTGCGAACGGGTAAAATCTTGACATTTGTAGGAGCGGCTTCCAGCCGCGATTCTGATGGAGCCAGCTATTTCCATCGCGGCTGGAAGCCGCTCCTACAGGATTATCAATAAGTCACGATCTTATCCGTTTGGAGTATAAGATGCAGCATCCGCAGCACCCTTGGGCTCCCTGTCCATGGCCGCAATTTCTTCCCGGATGAGCTGAGACTTCAGGGGGATGGGCTTTTTGTCACCGTCCAGGAGGCGTTTGAGCCCCTCTTTGTACCACTTTTTCCCGGAGCGGGTCTGGAGCGTCTGCCCGTCGAGATCTTTAGGAAGGCGGTCCTGGGACCATCGCGAGAGTATGTGCAGCTGGGTAGTGGACTCCAGGGCCGCATGATGCGTCACGTAATCTACCAGAATGGACCACTCGACGGCTGACGGTCCACCCCATTGACGCGTGAAAGCGTACAGGCGGTAGCAGACCAGCGCGGCGTCACGATCTTCCTCCGTCTGAAAATGGCGGCCGCTGTAAAGACGCATGGCTTCCCGCCCCACCTGACTGGTGAACGAAAGGTAGAACCAGCGCAGGAGGAAAAAATACCCCTCCCGGCTCAATTCCCTTCCCGCCCAGTAGAGAGGATTTCCCAGGTTCTTGATGTTCATGGCCCACCGGGCAAGTTTGTAAAGCTGCGGATTGCGCTTCAAGAGCTGCAGAATGGGATTTTCGTTGATCTTTCGATAGACTTCATAGTAGCGCTGATATTCGCTCAGCTTTCGATTGCCCAAAATACTGAAGGGGGCTGCCGTGGAGAGGTGAGCCAGGCGAGCGCTGATGCGGTGGATCATTTGAAGCATTTCAGCCATGGAGGCAGCGTACTGGGGAGCTTCCACCCCGGAATGATACACCCTCGCCACGGAGCGCACGATCCCCATGCCGCGCTGCATGAGGGCATCCACACTCAGCAGGAGCTCCGATTCGGGCAGCTCCCACACCTCACTGCGCAACGACTTGATGAGCGCGAGGGCTTCCTGGTCGGTCGGGCCGGGAGACGGGAGGCGATCCAGCTCGTTTTCTTCCTCGAAGCGTTCTTCCAGGAGCTTTTGCAGTCGCCGCCGCAGCCACCAGCGGAACCCCAAAAGGACGAACAGGGTGACCAACGTCAGCAGGATGAAAATCGCACTCATCCAGTGGGTGCGGAGCAGCTCCAGAAATGTTTCGTAGGCCGGTTGAACGTTCATGTCCCTTTCAAGGCGCTTTCGTCATTCTTGCAACACATCAAAAGGGAGTGGATGCGGGGCCGCTCTCTTCCTCCCCTGCCGCTTCTTCCCGGGCCGGCACTTCACCGTTCCCCTGGACCCACTGCTTGAGGAGCGGCAGGCTGTCGGATTCCCAGCCGGGATTCAAACGCTCCAGCAGGAACTTCCCGTAAAACGCATTGAGGACCGAGGTAACATCCTCCAGGAAGTACATCTTTTCCAGGAACAGAGAATCCTGGTCCTCTTCGTCGTAATCCTTCAACTGTTTGGGGGTCTTGAGTCCCTTCACGGCCCAGAGAGCGCTGTCCAGGGTCAGCAGGTATTCGTCCTCGCCGATGATGAGGAAAAGCTGGATCTCATGGACCTGCTTCCCCTGCTGAAGCGCCGTTCGCGCCTCGTGGAGGGAGTTGGCCTGGGTGGTGCAAACAACCTTTTCCCTCCCTTCTCCCGGAAGGGTCAGCACCATACGCTCTCCCAGGTGCAGCTCCGCTTCCTTTTCGCCCGTGGCGCCGTGAAATCGGATTCCGCCCTCGGAGCTTTCAATGAAATACCAGAGCCAGGTGAGAAACTCATACCCCAGGAATCGCCCGTCCTCCATGCTTTGAGGCGACTGCAGCGGGACCAGGGCGCTCAAAGCATCTTTTTGTCGCTCGTCGAGGGGAATCAGGTTCAAAGCCCATTGAGCGTGGTACAGGGGCACGGGATAGATTCCGAAATGCTTTTCAAAGTGCTCCAGGAAGGCATCCAGCATCTTGGTGCCGGTCGTGCCGACAAACATCCATTTCGCCGCAGGATTCCATACCACTTCACAGGCGGATGGTTGAGGGAAGGACCGGTTCAGCAGCCAGTTTTGGACATTCTCCCGAATCTCCTGCCTTTCCTGGCGTGAAGGCCACTTTTCGTTGTTTTCACTGTGGAACTTACGGACGGCATCCCGAATATATTTTTTCACGACGATGGCGGGAACCCTGCGCTGATCGCAGCGAAACTGGAAGGCCACGTATTCACCCTTGTGGTAAGACCCGTACGGGAAGGACGACTCGAAAAAGTCCTCCCAGGTCGCGAAGCCGACAGACTGCTCTTCGACTTCGTCGGGCTCTTTGAAAGCCCCGGCCTGTAATTTTTCTTCCACAAAGCTCCAGAAATCCTCCGTCGCGGGCTCGGGAACAAAAAAACGGGTGAAGGTGGCGGAAGCCGTTTGGATTCCCATGGGTAAATTTCCTCACTTGATTCAATGCACTGCACAGGGTGACGGGGAGGCGGAACGTACTCGCACATGGAGGAACCGTTTGCCGGACCTCTGAGCGCCAAATTCCACAAAAAGACAAAGCCGGCGCATACCGGCTGTCCAGGTGGCCCGCGTCGTTCTTTCGAAGGGCCGGAAATCAAGCCCCGTCTAATCAAAAGGTCGACGCGAGTCAACGAGAAACTAACTGTTCCGAAGGCGGAAGGGGAAAATCAGAACTTGACGGTGCGTATGATCATTTCAAATTCTTGAATTTCTGCCTGGGACAATTCGCGCCGCATCAGGCTGCGGCTCACCCAGATGGGGCAGTTTTCATGGAGAGCCAGGGCCACGGCATCACTGGGCCGGCTGTCGAAGATCTCCATGTCATCCCCCACCTTTACATAGACCTTGGCATAGTATGTGTTTTCCTGCATGGAAAAGATTTCGATATGATCGAAGACGACGCCGGTTTTTTTCAAGATGGAGAGGTAAAGCTCATGGGTGAGGGGGCGTTTGGGGTCCACCAGTCCCTTTTCCTTGGCGATAGCGGTAACTTCGGCATCTCCCACAAACATGAGGAAATAATTGGGATCGTCCTCTGACTCTTTTAAGATGACGGTGTTGCCCTGAATCCGGTCCGTCTTGATGAATACTTCCTTGGCAATGACAAATTCCTTTGAGTCCATGGCTGCCTCCTGAACGTTGAGTAAATTAACATGGTACTTATATAGTCCTTTGAGGGATTTTTTCAAGAAGGCAGCCGACTCCGGCCGTGACGGACAGAACCGGGAGCCCGGGTTGACAACCGTGAAATTAAAATCTATATATCCGCTTAAGTTTTAACCACATGAGGACGTGATGTATCCCGTCAATTTTTGATCACTTACACATTGGAGATTGAGGTTATGAAGGTCTGTTTTCCCACGGAAAATCTGCAGGGCTTGGACAGCGTCGTTTTCGGGCACTTTGGGTCCGCCCCGGGCTTTGTCATTGTCGATACGGAAACCCTTGGCGTCGAAGAGATTCAAAACGGCGATCAGCACCATGCACACGGCATGTGCCAGCCGGTCAAGGCCCTTGGCGGACGCCAGGTGGACGGCATCGCCACGGGCGGAATCGGCATGGGCGCCCTGATGAAGCTCCAGGCGGCTGGATTGAACGTCTTCCGGGCCATGCAGGGAACGGTGCGGCAAAACGTCGAAATGATTCAAAGCGGCAAGCTTCCCCAGTTTACGGCAGCACATACCTGCGCCGGCCATGCAGGCGGCGGCGGATGCGGCCACCATCACTGAGATGATTCAATCTCAAACAAGCAGGAGGACGGCACCCATGCCCATTTTTGAATATCTCTGTACGGACTGTGCCGCAGTGAGCGAACACCTCGTGTTTTCCGACAGTGAACAGATCCAATGCCCCCAGTGCGGTGGAACGAAGGTTCAAAAGCTCCTTTCGGCCACCTCCAGCGCTTCCGGTCTGAAAGGTGAAGGCAGGATGCCCGGAGCGGGCGACACGGGCTGCTGCGGATCCCGCCCTGGAGCTCAGGGCTGCGTCCCCGGGAGCTGCTGCGGCAGAGCCTGATGGTCCACAACGCACCATCGTCCTGAATTGTGCGGAGGGCCACCCTCCGGAAAAAGTCGGTGGCTTGCCTGCACACAAAAAGGGCGGGCCTGCGCTTCCCGGCAGGTCCGCCCTTTTTGTACAATCACACGGTGACTCTCCAGCGCGTTCCCCCCGCTGTATCTTCCAGCTGGATGCCCTTGTCTTCCAGTTCCTTCCGGATGCGATCCCCTTCAGCGAAATCCTTGTTCTTCCTTGCCTGCTGTCGCAGCTCGATGAGTCGTTCCACCTCTTCCGCCATCATCCCCGTGGCTTTCAGCTTGAGCATTCTCTGCTCCTGCATGAACACTTCGGGCTCGAGACTCAGCAGCCCCATGATTCCGGCGTACTGCCGCAGAGTGGATGCCGCCTTTCGGGCCAGGGCCGCCGCCGGCCCTTTCAGCTTCTTCTGCCCGAAGCGGTCGAGAAAGCGCTGCAGATGGCGCTGCAGACCGAAGAAATACCCGATGACCTGAGCCGTGTTGAAGTCATTGTCCATGGCTTCGGTGAAGGCCTGGGGCAGGGCCAATGTTTCCTGGAAGAGCTCGGAATCCTGGGACTGGAGGGCCTTTTCGGCTGTCTCACCCTCCTGGGAAGCGGGCGTGCGATCCTTCACCGCCGCCAGTGTGTGGTAAAGCTTTTCCAGGCCGCGCTCGGCTTCGGCCACTGTTTCATCCGAAAAATCCACGGGACTGCGATAATGCTTGCTCAAAACGAAAAGACGCAGCGCTTCCGGGTGAACCCGCTGGAGCACATCCCGGATGGTGAAGAAATTTCCAAGAGATTTGGACATCTTTTCGTTATTGATGTTCACAAATCCATTGTGGATCCAGTATTTTACAAAGGGGGCATCGAAGGCCGCCTCGCTTTGAGCGATCTCATTCTCGTGATGAGGGAAAATCAGATCCTTCCCGCCCCCGTGGATGTCGAAAGTCTTTCCCAGAAAACGGTTGCCCATGGCGGAACATTCGATGTGCCAGCCGGGCCGTCCGGGTCCCCACGGGCTGTCCCAGGCAGGCTCACCGGGCTTGCTCCCCTTCCAGAGGACAAAATCCATGGGATTCCGTTTATTGGCGTCCACCTCCACCCGGGCTCCCGCCATCATATCTTCCAGTGCCCGCCCCGACAGCCTTCCATAAGACGGAAACCCCTCCACCTGAAAGTACACGTCGGTCCCCGACTGATAGGCAATGCCCTTGTCCATCAGTTTTTGGATGATTTCAATCATGCCGGGGATGTTGTCCGTAGCGAGGGGTTCCAGGTTGGGCCGCAGGACGCCCAGGGCGTCCATATCCTCGTAAAACGCGGTGATGTAGCGCTGGGCAATGGTACGGTAGTCTGTTCCCTCTTCATTGGCCCGCCGGATGATCTTGTCATCGATGTCCGTAAAATTGCGCACATAGGTGACTTCATAGCCCAGATGCATGAGGTACCGGTAGATGACGTCGAAAACGATGGCCGACCGGGCATGGCCGATGTGGCAGTGATCGTAGACCGTCACGCCGCAGACATAAAACCTTATCTTGCCCGGTTCGAGGGGAACAAATTCTTCTTTATTCCTGGTCAGGGTATTGAACAGCTGCAATCCCATGCGTGTAATCTCCATTCAGACACTTCAGCGCACCGGGGCACGTGTTGGGCCCGCCCTGCGCCGCCTTCAAACGGCCTCATTGAGCAGCACCACGGCATAGGCGGCAACCCCTTCCTGGCGGCCCGTGAAGCCCAACTTTTCCGTCGTGGTCGCCTTGACATTGACTGCCGAAACCGGGAGGCCCATGACCCGGGCAATTTCTTCCACCATCCTGGAAATGTAGGGCGCCAGTCGAGGCTTCTGCAGCACCAGGGTGCTGTCGACGTTGTGAACCGAGAAGCCCTCCCTGCGGATGAGCTCCACCGTACGCTCCAGGAGCAGCAGGCTGGATATCCCCTTGTATGCCGGGTCTGAATCCGGGAAGTGGCGTCCGATATCTCCCAGCGCGGCCGCCCCCAGGAGCGCATCGGCAACGGCATGCAGGAGCACATCCGCGTCGGAATGCCCCAGGAGCCCGTGGGTGTGAGGGATTTCGATGCCTCCCAGGATAAGCGGGCGCCCCTCCACAAAAGCGTGTACATCGTAGCCGAACCCGACTCTCATGGACATCCCCCCGCCGCTTCTATCCCCGTGCTCTCGGCTTTCGAGGAAAGAAACCACTCGGCCCATTGGAGATCTTCGGGAGTGGTGACCTTGATGTTGGAACGCTCGCCCTGGATGACCGCAACGTCAATGCCCAGGCGCTCCACGAGGGAGGCATCATCCGTTCCCGTCCACCCCTTTCTGCGGGCCTCTTCATAGGCCTGCAGCAGGATCTCCTTCTGAAACACCTGAGGGGTCTGAACCAGCCAGATCTCCTCACGGGGGAGGGTTTGCCGAACGCTCCCATGGGTAACCCGCTTGACGGTATCCGTAGCCGGCAGGGCCGCTATGGCCGCTCCGGATTTACGGGCTGCCTTCCAGGTTTCTTCCAGGAGGCGCACGGAGGCAAAGGGGCGCACGCCGTCATGCACCATGACCCAGCGGCAATGGGAAGGCAGTCGGCACAGGCCGTTGTACACACTGTCCTGCCGCTCGGCCCCTCCCGCCACGACAGAAAAAAGGGGTCCGTCCGCGCCGGAGCACGGGCGCCCCTGGATCAGCTCCCGGGCTTCGTCGAGAAAGTCTTCGGGCACCACCAGCAGGATCTCCGAAAGGAACGGCGCCACCGAAAAAGTGTCGAGGGTGTGGGCAAGAAGCGACTTGCCCGACACCTCCACAAACTGCTTGGGAGTGCTTCGGCCCATCCTCAGGCCGCGCCCCGCGGCGGGAATGATGGCGCATGTTTTCGGGATCATAATGCATTCAGTCCAAAACAGAGGGAACGGAACATTAAAAAGGGCAAATCCAGTAAAAGAAAAAAAGGGATTTGGAGCAGGTCATAAGCCGGGTTCTGTTCCTCATCCTCCCCCGAAGAGAGGCTGAGGCAATGATCATTCCTCTAGTCCCACCGTTACCGATGGGATCAAGCAACCAACCCGAGAGCTCGGACGGGCAGCCCTCAAACGCTCTCCTATTCGGTTTTGCTCCGGGTGGGGTTTGCCTAGCTCTCGATGTCACCACCGAGACTGGTGAGCTCTTACCTCACCGTTTCACCCTTACCACGCCGAGGCGTGGCGGTCTGCTTTCTGTTGCGCTTTCCTCCTCGTCGCCGAGACTGGGCGTTACCCAGCACCATGCCCTGCGGAGCCCGGACTTTCCTCCCACCCTTTCCTCGAAAGGAAAGGATCAGCGATCATTTGCCCTGCTCCAAATCCCTCACTGCATATGGCTTCTTCACAGACAGTGAATCTATCGATCAAATATATTGTAATGAAAGCACATTCCCGTGCCCGCTCCAATGGACCCAATAGCAAAGCTTCCCCCACTTTGCAAGATGCGATTGGCGAGGGCCGATATTCTTCAGGCCTTCTTCCTGCGCAGCGCCTCTTCAGCCTTCAGGGTGAGGGCATTGAGGGAATTCTCCAGCTCCATGCGCTTCTGTTCCATTTCCTCGGCAGAGGCGTCCCGCGCCACGTCAATGGGGGGACCGAAGGCAAACACCACCTGGGAAAAGGGTTTGACCAGGAGCGTCCGGTCCCAGCTCCGGAAACGCCAGCACGGATCTGCCGCCATGCTGACAGGAATGAGAGGCGCACCCGAATACCGGGCAAGGAGGAGGATCCCCTTCTGAGCCTTCAATGCCGGCCCCTGAGAGCCGTCTGCAATGAGGCCGCCCCCGGGACCGTTCTGGAGCTGAGCAATGATCTTGCGCAGGGCCGTCGCGCCCCCTTTGCCGGGGGAACCGCGAAAAACCTCGTACCCCAAAAGCTTCACGACACTGGCCGCCCATTCTCCGTCCCGGCTCCGGCTCACCATGACCATCCCCCCGCGATCCCGGAAATAGTAGACGACCACAGGAAACGCGAAATGCCAGCAGGCGGTCAGCGCCGGCCCCTGCCTCTTCAAGAGCAGATCTTCATATTCTTTGCCCAAAATGGTAAACTGGCAGCTTCCATGGAGGAGCCTGATCAATCCCGCCAGTATCCGAGGCAGGAAGGGCACCCGGTCCACATGGAAACGACGCTTTTGGGCAACGACAGCCTTTTCAGTTGCAGCAGATTCTTCGTTCATGGAGCACCCTGCAGGTTCATGGGAAAGGAATGTGTTGAAAATCAAAGGATCTAAGATAGCACTTATTGGGTTTCGTGCAACAGGCAAAACCCTGGTGGGCCAAACATTGGCTCAAAAACTCCATTGGCCTTTCATCGACATGGATGTCCAACTGACGGCAACTTTTGGACAGGCTATCGACGCCTACGTCCGGTCTCACGGCTGGGAATCCTTCAGAGATGCGGAATCGGATCTCCTGAAAACCCTCGTGGCCCAGGAACGGTGCGTGGTCTCCACCGGTGGGGGAATCATCGAAAGGGCCGACAACCGGGAAATCCTGGCGGATCATTTTCTCGTGATCTGGCTCCGGGCGGCACCGGAAACCATCCAGGCCCGCCTCCTGCAAGATCCCCTCACTGCGGCCAATCGGCCGCCCCTGACCCATCTTCCCATGGAAAAAGAAATTCTGGAAGTGCTCCAGCGGCGCACCCCGCTCTATGAAAAGTCGGCAGACCTCGTTCTCGACACTGACAACGCCACCCCTCAGGAGCTGGCTTCACGGGTGGAAACGTTTCTTGAGAGGTTTTGAACTCCCCCTTTGAAGGGGGTTTGAGGGGGATCTTCATGGTAAGCCTAAAAATCTTTTATTGCTAACAGCTAATGGCTAACATCTGAATGCTCATGCAAAATGATTCCGCAAAAAGTTCGTTACTGTACCCTCCCCATACGAGTGTGGCACCAGGAAATACGTCCTGACGACTCAAACCTTCGGAAAACAGGATAAAGGTCGTAAACGGCACAGTTCAGTTTCCTCTGGTCAGTAACTCTTCTTCCATCGTATGATAGCGGCGTGATCCAGGAAGCGCGTTCCCCTCCTCACGGAATCCGCAGGGTGATTCAGGGACAGGGCATCCCTTTTTCCACTGCGCCGATTCAATAGAATAAGGCCATCAAGAAAGGAGTCAGCAATGCCGGTATTGCCATGGGGCCGGTGGGTGAAGCTGTGCATCATCTTGTTTGTCCTGGGGGGGTGTGCCCCGCGAGCGTACATTCAGCCCTACCCGGCGGAATACTACCCTCCCCCTCCCGCGCCTCCATCTTCGCCTTTTACCGACGGGAGTCTCAAACAACTCAAAAAGGAGTCCAAGCCCGCCCCGGCGAGCCGCGCATGGACCTATCGGGCCATCACGGAAAAGGAATTGATCAACCTCGGCAAAAAGGACCCAGAGCTGACTACCGTAAGAGCCTACGATATTCTGGCCAATCTCAATGCAAGAGCGCGCTACTACGTCCGGGAAGATGTGGCCAACCGACGCCCCCTGAAGGTTCCCAACAATTTCAGCGCATACAAGACCTGGTCCCCTCTGCCCCGCTATATTCCCGATCTCAATCAGGTGCAGAAGTTCATCCTCATCACGAAGGACATGCCCTACCTCGCCTGGTACGAATACGGCAGGATGAAAGGGGACACCTTCGTCTGCATCGGCCGGGAGGAAGGCTGGACGGAGGAAGGATTCTACAAGGTCCTCACCAAGGACGCCGAACATGTTTCCAAAAGCTATCCCAACGCCTACGGAGAGCCGGCTCCCATGCCCTGGGCACTGAGGATTTACGACCACGTGTGGATCCACCTGGGTGACATCACCGGCGGAAACTGTTCACATGGATGCATCAATCTGCCCCTGGGTAAAGCCGAGCAACTCTACCAGTGGGCAGACTACGATACCATCGTCGTCGTCGTGGATGCACTGCCCCGTCTTCAGGGGATCTTGAAGAAGAATTCCAGGGAATTGGTCCCGGAGGACGGAAGAAAAAAGGAGACGGACATCTTCCCCACAAGCGACCGTTGATCCGAAAATAAGGAGCTGCACCGGACTCGCGATGAGGATTTCGTTCCTCAAGTTTCGCCTGAAACCTCTTGCACCAAGGATACGTTGGACATGAAAAAACTTTACGCGATCTTTTCCCTCGTCTTGTTGTGCCTCGTGCTTTCGCCCCTGCCCTCCCCTCAGGCAGGCGGCGAAGAGGTGATGAAAGTCCAGTCGGCCATCGAGGTCCTGGACGAAATCATGGCCATACCCGAAACCAGCATCCCTCCGTCCCTCCTCAGCGAAGCCTATGGAATCGCCATATTTCCCGGTCTGCTCAAAGCCGGCTTCATTGTGGGGGGACGCTACGGCGTAGGGGTGCTCTCGGTGCGGGACGAAAAACGCAACTGGAGCAACCCGGCCTTCTTCACAATCATGGGAGGAAGCCTCGGGTTCCAAATCGGCGCACAGTCGACCGACGTGGTGCTCATCTTCAGGACGGTTCGGAGCCTGGATTCCATCACCAGCGGGAAGTTCACCCTGGGGGCTGACGCTGCAGCGGCTGCAGGGCCCGTGGGACGCCGCGCGGAAGCGAGTACCGACCTGCAGCTCAAAGCCGAGATTCTGTCCTATTCCCGCAGCCGGGGCCTCTTTGCCGGGGTCTCGCTGGAAGGGAGCTCTCTACAGGTGGACGATAAATCCAATTCCGCCTTTTACAACATGGCCGGCCTGACCCCCATGCAAATCCTCACAAGCAGGGAGATCGCCGCGCCCCCCATAGCGGCCAATCTGAGACAGGCTCTGGCCAGATACGCGAATCCCTAAAATCAGGCGGCCATTTGTTTGTAGGAACGGCTTCCAGCCGTGACAGGAGGGGTAAACCAGCCTTTGTCGCGGCAGGATGCCGCTCCTACGAAAGATAAGATTTGAACCGTTCGCAGTATACATAAAGACAAAGGCAAACGGTTGCCCAATTGCGATCCTCGGCTCTTACCCCCCAAGGCATGCGGTTTCACACGGAAGCGATGCGTTTCTTGACGGCATCGCAGAGGAGAAAGGAGGTTTCGAGCTCCCCGCCCGTCGCCCCCTGGATGCGGAGGAGGCCTTCCCACCCCGGTGCCTCTTCCAGTTCGGGGCAAAGATATTCGATGCAGAGGAGGCTGCGGACACGCAGGCGGCACCCCTGGGGCCCGAGGAAGAAGCAGCTGTCTTCCCTGGACCGGCCGCGGTCCAGGCTGACACCCATCAGCAGATTGAGCAGCAACAAGACCACGTCGTACTTGTTCTCCAGGCCGCGGCTGCAGCAGCTCCCCTCCGGGGCTGCCGCATCGCATCGGGCACAGGCGCTGTCGATCCAGAGTAAATGCATGATTTCGTGGGAGAATCCCATGTCGCGCTCCAGGCGCTGGAGAAGCCCCCTGATGCCGGTGTCCTCCAGGAGAGCCCGTCCCCATTGGACGTAAAGCACCCTGGCCATCTGGATCTTGTCCTCGATGGACAGCATCGGCGTCTCCGGACTCCCGTTCGTGCAGTTCCCCCGGGCGGACGCCCCACGCACCTCGTCGTTTTCATGCAATGCTGCTCTCAGCCGGGTCTCTTCCCAGGATTCCACCCAGCATCCGCGATTGAATTTGTAGCTCATGCGCCTCCATCCCGTCGTCCAGCCTTCCGGCGGTTGCTCCTGGCGGTCACTTTGTTTATAGTGCGAGCGGCATTCGGTCGAGGCTTCTTATTACCACAAAGACTGGGAGGTGTATCATTTCTTTCGATTTTGACATGTTGATCGACCGCAAGCGCACGGCAAGCTTAAAATGGGACCGATACAGCGGCCGGGACGTTCTTCCCCTCTGGGTGGCGGACATGGATTTTCGTTCGCCGCCCGCTGTCCTGGAAGCTCTTCACCAGCGGATCGATCACGGGGTTTTCGGGTACACCCTCGTGCCCCGGGAACTGGTCCAGGCCGTTCGAGCCCTGCTTTGGGAAGAATACGACTGGGAAGTGCAAGAGCAATGGCTTGTCTGGCTTCCGGGGCTGGTGACGGGGCTCAATGTCGCCTGCCGCGCCGCCGGCGAGGACGGAGACGACGTAGCCACCCTGACACCGGTGTATCCCCCTTTTCTTTCGGCCCCCGGCCTATGCCGGCGCAACCTGGTGGCCGTTCCCCTGGCACAGGTGGACAAAACCTGGACGATCGACTTCGATCGCCTGGAACGATCCCTGACACCGCGCACCCGGCTCCTGCTGCTCTGCAACCCCCACAATCCCGTGGGCCGCGTCTTCAGCCGGGAAGAGCTTTCGAGCCTTGCAGCCCTTTGCGAAAAGCACGACCTCATCCTGTGCTCCGACGAAATCCACTGCGGCCTGATCCTGGACGAAGACAAAGTCCATATCCCCTTTGCCACCCTGGATCCCCAGGTCGCCCGGCGCACCATCACCCTCATGGCTCCGAGCAAAACCTACAACATTCCCGGTCTGGGGTGCTCCTTTGCCGTCATTCCCGATGCGGGCCTGAAAAAACGCTTTCTCCAGGCCATGGCGGGCATCGTTCCTCACGTGAATACCCTGGGCTTTACCGCAGCCCTGGCAGCATACCGGGAGGGCGGTCCGTGGCGCTTGGCGCTTCTCGACTACCTCCGGGAAAACCGACATATCGTTCAGAAGGCGGTGGATTCCATGCCGGGGCTTTCCATGAGCCCCGTTGAAGCCACCTACCTCGCCTGGATCGACACACGGGAGACAGGGATCGAACACCCGGACCGGTTTTTTGAAGAAGCGGGCGTGGGGCTTTCCAACGGGGCGGAATTTGGGGGCATAGGTTTTGTGCGATTGAACTTCGGCTGTCCCCGCTCGGTGCTCCTGGAAGCTTTGAAGCGCATGGAATCGGCCCTTCGCCGGCCTCATGGCGGTAAGTAAGATTTTTAGGACGCTGAGAACGCTGAGGTCCGCTGACAAACGCTGATAAAACAAAAATCATAAAAGCAGTTTCAGCGAAAGTCAGCGCGCGCAAGCCTGCGTCTTCTGCGTTCCATTTCCAACGTCTTCAGCGTTCCATTTAAAGAAGGAAATGATATGATCGATCGCATGATCTCCAGAATGCTGGACACCCTTCGCCAAAAGCGTCCCCTGGTGCACAACATCACCAATTTCGTGGTCATGAACTTTACAGCCAACGCCCTGCTGTCCCTGGGGGCGTCACCCGTCATGGCCCATGCCCCGGAGGAGGTCGAAGAAATGGCTGCCCTCGCGGGAGCCCTTGTCATCAACATCGGGACCCTTTCCATCCCCTGGGTGGATTCCATGTTCCTTGCGGCGCGAGCGGCCGAGAAGCGGTCCATTCCCATTGTCCTGGACCCCGTGGGCGCCGGGGCCACCCGTTTCAGGACGGAAACGGCGCGCCGCCTGCTGGATGAGCTTCCCATCACCGTCGTGCGGGGCAACGCTTCGGAAATTCTCGCACTGGCCGGGGAAACGACGGGCACACGCGGCGTGGATGCGGTGCACGGGACGGAAGCGGCACGGTCCGTGGCTTCGAAGCTGGCAGAAAAAAGTAACACGGTGGTTGCCGTCACGGGGGTGGAGGATTTTGTCACGGACGGTCTGAGAGGTTATATCATTTCCAACGGACACGCCCTCATGAGCCGTGTCACGGGAACCGGCTGTGCCGCCAGCGCCATCACGGGGGCCTTCTGCGCCGTGGAGCCCGATGCCCTCATGGCGGTAACGGGAGCCCTGGTGACTTTTGGCCTGGCCGGAGAACGGGCCGCCCGTTCCAACCCGCGTCCCGGGACCTTTCAGACTCTCCTGCTGGACGCCCTGGATGAAATGGACGGGACGATTCTCCAGGAGGGTGTTCGCATCCGCATTGCCTGAGGGCTTTATACAATGCAGCGTAGAACAAGGATCGACTATTCGCTTTACCTGGTGACCGACCGCGGTATGATCGGCAGCCGCTCCCTCATCGAAGTCATCGAGGAAAGCATCCAGGGCGGGGTGACCATCGTGCAGCTGCGCGAGAAGCACGCATCGACCCGGGAATTTTACAACTTGGCGGCGGCCGTCAAGGAAAGGATCCAGCCCCACGGCATTCCCCTCATCATCAACGACCGCCTGGATATCGCGCTCGCCTGCGGTGCCGACGGGGTGCACGTGGGGCAGAGCGATATGGACTGCCACATCGTGCGGAAAATCGTGGGCCGTGAAATGCTGGTAGGGGTTTCGGTCAGCACGGTGGAAGAAGCCCTGCGAGCGGAAGCCGACGGAGCTGACTATCTCGGGGTGAGCCCCGTCTTCGATACGCCCACCAAGACGGACACTCCCAGCGCCACGGGACTGGAGGGACTGCGGTCCATCCGTCAGTCCGTCAGCATCCCCCTCGTGGGAATCGGCGGCATCAAGGCCTCCAACGCCGCGAGAGTTCTGGCGCACGGAGCCGACGGCATAGCCGTGGTCTCGGCCATCATCGCCGCCCCCGAACCACGCGCCGCCGCGCGGGAGTTGCGTGTGGCGGTCTCAACGGGAAGGGATGGCTTGCAGCCTCAGGTATGACATGAGAGGTGGAAATCCTTCTCCCTCTGGCGGAAGATCAGCCTGTGCCGATGATGGCAGCGTCTACAGTCAATCTTCCGAGTAATGTATCACGGCGCTGAGAACTTGTTTGCTACGCCCATCCATGTTAGAGTTTTTTATCTAAAATTTTCGAGCATAAAGGATTCAAAAATGACACATCGTTCGGCCTCGAAAGATGTCAGACTCCATTTGGTGGTTCCACCGGAGCTCAAGAGGAGACTGATCGAGATGGCTGCCGCGCAAAATAAAAAGGTTTCAGCTCTCGTGCGCGAGTCCATCGAAGAAAAGGTTGCACAGATGGAACAAAAGCTTTTCGAAGAAAACATGCGTAAGGCGTACCTGGATATGGCCGATGAGAATCGCATTACCGCCGATGAGTTCAGGTATTCGGATGCGGAGAACCTTTGAGACGGGAAAGGCTGGGATGTGAGTGTTCTACAGGTGAAACGCGGCGAAGTCTATTACGCAGATCTGGAACCGGTTTTGGGAAGTGAAACGGGAAAAACTCGGCCCGTTGTGGTCATCCAAAATGATATAGGCAATACATACTCTCCCACCACTATTGTCGCCGTTATCACCGAGTTCTCAGAAAAAAGGCTTCCTATCCCATCTGCGTCCCCATTGGTATCGAGCAGGGCATGAAGAAACCTTCCATAGTCAACCTGGCACAAATCAGAACTATCGATAAGCGAAGGTTCCTGGTTCCAAAACTTGCACAACTTTCAGACAAGACCATGGCTCAGGTCGACCGGGCGCTGAAATTCAGTCTTTCCTTATCCTAACTTGACGTGCTTTTGATGAATGCCGAATCAACTCTCTGCACGTTTCTGTCCTTGGCATTTCGTTTATACACTTATCAGAGAAAGGAGGAGTCGCATAGTCCCGCATTTCTAAGGAGATGTTCCACCGACCGGAAATGAAGTGAGGTCACATTCAAAACAAAAACCATTTTAAGATAAGGAGATAATAGTGCAAAACTCTTTTAATTCTGACTGGTGCCGCTTGAATTTTCACTTGCTCGTTTACCTCGAAGAGGTTTGGGACACCATTGTAGCCCACGACGGTCTAATAGCCCGTGACGCTGGTTGGGGCAAGGTTATTGATGTTGATGAGCAAGGGACTCCTGAAGTGTCGATCGGATTCGAAGTACGTAAGAATATTCCAAGAATCAGAGGCAATCATCTTTGGGTTGGCTTTTGGCAAACTGGAGAAGGATTGAAAAATGGCCGCCCTATTTGGATTCAGATAATGAGAGACGAAAACGACTGGAAGCGACTTCAGGAAGTTTTTCCCGAAGGATTGAAACAAGAGGATGAATGGGGCATTGGGCTTGAATGGCCTTTGCCCTTGAATGCAAATGCAACACTGGATGAGGTGAAAAAAGAAGGAGCAAATTTGGGCAAACGGATTATTGATGTTCTCACCATCTCTGCAGAATAAGGAATTGAAAATTTAGCGATTTATGAAACAGTTCTCGGTAGATACAAAGGCGTCCGGTATATGCTGGGCGCTTATCTAATCTGCACCTCGGTTGACACTTGAGCTGTCATTTGTGTTCTCATTGATTCATGCTCCTATTTTCATATAAGTAGACATAATATGCGTCGGCAAACCTTGTGATGAACCTCTTCCCGTCGGATTATGGTTGCAGTACTCAAGCGTAATTCCCTTTCATTCTTTCTATCACACTCCTCATCTCCTTCACAAGCCACTTCGGTTTAATGAGCCTCGCCTCCTCCCCGAACGACAAGAGCCATGCTTTTACCTCGACTTCGGACGACGCGGTGAACGAAAGCTTGATGGTGTCGTCATTCACCCACACAATTTTCTGCCCCTGGCTCCACACGCGTTCCGCCACGTAACGGGCGGCGAAGCCGGTGAATTCCACTTGGACCTTGAAGGCATCATCCTTGATGATGCCGAAGTTCTGGTTGAATACCGTCTCGAAGTCGTAATCCTTGGGGAATTCAAAGAGCCGGTCCGTGATCTCCACTTTTTTCAGCCGGTGGATTGCCAGGAGGGGGTCGAAGGCGGGCTCCTTCCACGGCTTGGAGGGTTCCCGGGCGAGTCGGGCGTGCAGGTAGACCGTTTCTCGGTGGGAGAATATCTTCAGGGGCTTGATGTGAAAGGTTTTCGCTTCGCCGGCCATGATGGATTTATAGGAGATGCGGCAAATCTTCCTCTGTTCCATGGCTTCGATGAGGTTGCGGATACTCTCCTGGTGGGGCGTGTAGTCGATGCTGCCGGGCTTGAACGACGCAAAGAGATCGGAGGAGGCGCGCGGCTTTCCGGAAAGAAGCGCCAGGCTCTTTTCCAGCGCTCGCGTGGATTCCTGGAAGGCTTCCCGTCCCAGCAGGTGCTCCGCAAAGGCCCGGCACATGTGGAGGGCATCCAGCTCCGTTTCCGTCAGGTTGACGAGTGGTAGAGTCCCGCCCGGCCGCCTGATGCGGAAATACTTCTGGTTCCCCTGAAAAGACTCTTCCACCTCCACACCGTAGCTCCGCCGTATGTCCTCGACCAGGCGCAAAATCGTCTGCTTGGAACAGGCAAAATGCCCCGCAAGCTCGCTCAGCGAATAGTCCTTTCCCGTAAAGAGCAGTTTTGCAAACAGGCTGATCACCTTTTGCCCATAGCTCTTATAAGCATCTATTTTCTCTGGCATATCCCCTCCAATATCTTTCGAGGCAGCGTTCCGCCATATGGAACGGAGTGATGCTACCATGCGTCAACTCAAAACGAAAGGGAGGGAAGTCATGTCGCCGAGAATTCGAAAGCATTGTGTTCCGCCGAGGGTCCACGAAGCCGATGAAAATGAACGATTCCTCTTGAAACAATGCGCCGTTTATCTGCATCGATTCCTGGACCGCAGCGGCCCTCTGGATAGAAATTCCATGAATGCCGTTTGCTGGGCACTGGGGGAAGAAAGGACGCGGCTGGGGAGAGAGCTCCTCGTGCACCTGAGCGGCGGACTCCGAAAGGAGCTCCAGGACGACCTGGAGGAGGGCGACCTGGATGGCGAAGGTTTCGCCGACATCCTGGCCCGATTCCTTCGAAAGGCCCCCCACCGGGTGGCCAGGAGCTTCGTCCCACGTGTGAGGAATGTCCTGGGGGAGAGAATCGAGAGCCTGGCCTCGGAGGCCGTGTCTCCCATCGAGGAAAACCTCGCCCTCTTTCGGGAAATGTTCAACCTGGACCCTGCTGAAATGGAGTTTGCAATTTTCCTCTTTGTCCTCGCCAATCATGAGATCCTCGAGGACTTTTTCGTGAACCGCCTGGGTTGCAACAAATTCACGGGGCGCAAGCACCTGGGGACCGTTTTGCACCTTTCCGTCAATGAGCTCAACGCAGTCCTGACGGGCACCCTCCAAAAAATCGGCGCCTTCGAGATGGACAATATCGACCTAAGGCTCGAGGAAGATTACCTCAAGCTCATTTGGGACCCATCGTCCCCCTTGGTCCTGGAACGCCTCTTCACCAAGGTTCCGCAGGATACTCTTCCCCTGGAGCAGCACGATCACCTCGAAAAGGAGGCGGTTTACGTCGTGGAGCTGTTGAAAGAGAAGCGGAAAAGCTCTACCCATATCCTCCTCTACGGCGCTCCGGGGACCGGCAAGACTTCCTTCGCGCGGGGGGTGGCTCAAAAGCTGGGAGTCCCCGCCTACGAGATCGTCCAGGACCAGGAAAACAGCTCGAGCAATCGGCGAGGAGCCATCGTGTCCTGCCTGAACATGACCAACGGTGGTGCGGGGTCCCTCATCATCGTGGATGAGGCGGACAATGTCCTCGGCACCCGGTTTTCATGGTTCATGCGCGGAGAAACACAGGACAAGGGATGGCTCAACCACCTGCTGGAACAACCGGGGGTCCGGATGATCTGGATCGTGAACGACATCGAGCACATCGAAGCCTCGGTGCGGCGCCGCTTCGCCTTCAGCATCTGCTTCCGCCCCCTGGGCAGGCGCCGCCGCATTCAGCTGTGGAAGAACGTTTTGGCTCGATACGGAGTAGCCGGCCGATTTCGCTTGTCTGACCTCCAGGAGCTTGCCACCCGGTATGAAGTCGGCGCCGGAGCCATCGACCTCGCTGTCAAAAAAAGCGTGGAGATGAATCCGCGGTCGAACAAAATATTCCGGGAAACCGTGGGCGCGCTTTTGCTGGCTCACGGAACGCTCCTCCATTCCGGGATGAAACCCCTGCTCAAGGATAGAATCGAAAAGAGCTACTCCCTGGAGGGCTTGAACGTGGAGGGCGACCTCACGTCCCTCTTGCAGCAGTTGGAGCGCTTCGACCGGCATCTGCGCCACGGGGGGCACGAGGGACACGTGAGCATGAACCTCCTCTTTCACGGTCCTCCGGGCAGCGGCAAGAGTGAGCTGGCCCGCTTCCTGGCAGCCCACCTGGACCGGGAGATCCTTTGCAGGCGCCTGAGCGATCTTCGAAGCCCTTACGTGGGAGAGTCGGAAAGGAACCTGAGCGCCGCCTTTGCCGAGGCCGAATCCCGGGAAGCACTCCTCGTCCTCGATGAGGCCGATTCCCTGCTTTACAACCGTGAGCGCGCCCGTCACTCCTGGGAGATCAGCTTCACCAACGAACTGCTCACCCAGATGGAACGGCTCCGGGGGATTCTTATCTGCACGACCAACCGGCTGGAGGACCTGGATGGAGCCTCCCTGCGCCGCTTCAGCCACAAAATTGGGTTCTCGGCCTTGAAGCCCGAAGGAAACCTCGTGTTTTATGACAAGCTGCTCCTGCCCCTCGTTCAAGAACCACTGCCCCAGGCTTCCAGGGAGGAATTACTGGGGATGGGCAACCTCTGCCCGGGAGATTTCAAGGTCGTGCGCGACAAGTTTGCATTCCATCCCCGCAGGGAGCTCCATCACCACGTCCTTATCGATGCCCTGAGGCTGGAAGCGAAAATCAAGGGGGATCATCACAAAGAAAAGGCCATCGGGTTCTGATGCAACTCACCTATCCGGTATGAGAAAAAATCCTGTCTCTGTATCGATCCAACCGTTAGGACCTCCTGTGAGGGCCCAATTGTGGTATATGAAGAGAAAAAGGGTTCCGTACTAGCGCCGGGAAATCCCTCCTCGCCTCATTCTTGAATGGAGGAGACCGAGGAGGGATTTCCTATCGGCAGGGTAAAGCCCATCGCATTTCATGAATGGTAGAAAGGAGACATTCCCATGGCGCTTTTTCTCGTACAGCACGGTATCGCACTGCCCAAGGACCAGGACCCCGATCCGGGGCTTTCCCCCGAAGGCATCGCCGACGTGGAACGCATCGCAGGGGTGGCTCGGGGCTATGGCATTCGTGTTTCCCACATCCGCCACAGCGGAAAGAAAAGAGCGCGGCAGACGGCGGAGCTTTTCGCGGCGGCATTGCATCCCGAGAGCGGCATGGAGGAGACAGCAGGGTTGAACCCCCTGGACGACGTCATCGCCTTCGCCAGGCAGCTCGACCAACGCGAAAACGTCATGCTGGTGGGGCATCAGCCCTTCATGGGGCGGATCACGTCCTACCTGCTGACGGGATCACCCGACAAGATCCTCTTCAAATTCCAGAACGGCGGCATCGTCTGCCTGGATCAGGAGCCGGGAGAGAATTCCTGGTTCATCAAGTGGAGCCTCAGTCCGAGAATCGGGTAATGCTATCGATGGAAGGAGCATACTTATATGGGTTTTTCTTTGGATACGACGGCGCGCGGAGGGGGCTCCCTGCTGCAGCGCCCCCTCCTGCTATTGATGCTGGCGGCTTTGCCATTTTTTGTCATGTACCTGGACACTCCCTCCCTCAACGACGGGGAGGCCATGTATGCCGAAATCGCCCGGGAAATGCGTGCATCGGGTGACTGGATCACTCCGCACCTCAACGGCAACCGCCATTTCGACAAACCTCCTCTCATCTTCTGGCTGATCGCGGGCACTCAGATGCTACTGGGAGAAACGGAGACCTCTGCCCGCCTCTGGCCTGCCTTGGCCGCCTGGGGCACCATTGGAGTCGTTGGAGCACTCGGGTCCACGCTTTACGACCGGCAGGCGGGGTTCCTGGGAGCCCTGGTCTACGCCACGAGCCTTGGCCCGTACATTTTCGGACGCATGGTGATGTCCGATCCCATCCTGATCTTTTGGATCACCCTGGCCATTCTGGGCTACAGCAGGAGTTATCTCCAGGAAGGCAACGACGGCCGCAGGCCGTGGTTCTGGGCCATGTATGGGGCGCTGGGTCTGGCGGTGCTCACCAAGAGCATCCTCGGCTTCGGCCTTCCGGCAGCCATCATCGGGCTGCACGTGCTGCTGAGCGGACGCCTGCGGGAATTTTTCTCCAGGAGCCTGCTCATGGGGAGCGCCGTCGCGGCAGCCATCGCCCTCCCCTGGCACGTTGCGGTGGCTCGAGCCAACTCCGATTTCCTCGGCTATTATGTCATTCGAGAGCATCTTCACCGCTTCACCGGCCGGCGCTTCCCCCCCGACGAATTCCTCCCGCTGCCCCTCTTTCTATTGCTGACGGTGCTCTGGACCTTCCCCTGGATCACCCTCCTCCCTCAGGCCGTCGGGCGCAGCATGGGGAGATTGGGCTTCCATGGATGGAAGCCATTCCCGGCTCCAGGAGATTTCCTGCGGGGGACCCGTTTCCAAAGCGATGCGGATCTCCTGCTGATCCTCTGGGTGACGGTCGTCATGGGTCTTTTCTCCGCATCCCATTCCAGGCTGGAATACTACGCCCTTCCCTGCATGCCGGCCATTGCCCTCCTCGTGGGAAAATTGTGGAGCGACGTCCTGTCGGGGAACCCGGATGTGCCGCTCCCCCTGAAGGCGGGATCGTCACCTCAGCAGCAGGATAAGGCTTTCAGCCGTTCGGGTGAACAAATGTCCCCATCCCAGGGGAGCCTCACCTCTGCCCTGGCCGTCATGGCCGTACTCATGGGGATTGCGGCCGCAGCCGCCCTGGTGCTGCTGGGACCCGCCAAGATGAGCATTTCACAGGTCATCACGAACGCATGGCCCACGGGCGGATGGACAGGCAGCGCCGAACAGATGGCCACGCTGGAACGGATTCGCGTTCCTGCCATGGCATCCTTTGCCGGTGCAGCCGCCTTTTCAGCGGGAGCCTGGTTCGCGGCCCGAAGGAGAATCTACACCGTCGCCTGCGGCTTGCCCGCGATCATGATGGTTCCCTTCTTCCTGCTGGTGCACTGGGGCTTCCTGGCGGTGGAGCCCTTCCAATCCACACGGCCCATTGCAGAAATCGTTCGCACTCACGCCGGTCCCGACGACATGGTGGTATTTCCGGAGCCCCATGAATACATGTGGGTGGGGGGCATCACCTTTTATGCGGGGCGCTCCGTACACATCCTGAAGGATCCCCGCTTCGACGGCCTGGAGTCTCGACGGCGGGAGCCACCCGACCGCTTTCTGGACGAGAGTGAATTTCTGAAGCTTTGGGGTTCCTCCCAGCGCGTTCTTGTGGTAACGGAAGCGGAGGGAAAGCTCCAGGGTCTGCTCACCAGGCTGGGGGACGTGAAGGTCCTGGGAAAGACGGGGGGACGCGTGGTGCTCGGCAACCGATAGCCGGGAACACCCGGGAAGAAGATCACGACTCGAGGTCGCCGCCCTGAAGGGTGCTCCATCGAAAGGGTCGAGGGATGAGGCGATGGGGGAGTGAGACCGGCGTTGCTCAGGCGAAGGGTATTCTCACCACGCTGTTTTCTGAAAATGGAAAGGTAATGGAAGAGAAAAAAAGCAAATCACAAGTCAAACGAGAAATGACGGCTCTGCAAAAACTCGGTGAGCAACTGGCAGGTCTTACGGAAGACCAGATCCGCAAGATCGAGCTCCCCGAGGAGCTACGCGAGGCCCTGCTCTTTGCCAAGACCATGCGGAAGCACGAAGCCCTGCGCCGGCAGATGCAGTACATCGGGACCCTCATGCGCGATATCGATCCCGAACCGGTAGAACGTGCCATTGATACGGCGCTTCACGGCCACAGGGTGCAGCAGCGTGTTTTCCAACAGGTGGAGGAATGGCGGGACGAGCTCCTGAAAGGAGACGACGCCATTCTGGAGGAGTTGATGGGCCGTTTCCCCGCTGCAGATCATCAGCACCTGCGACAACTGACCCTTAACGCCCGCAAAGAAATCGTCCAGAACAAACCGCCAAAATCCTCCCGCACCCTCTTCCGGTATCTTCGAGCGCTTCTCGACGAAGAGGAACGCCCCTCGGCAGAGCATTTCCACCCATAGAAGGCCTGTCTACCTCCCGGATTCGAATCGCAGATTCTACTGCAATTCAAAAGGGATAAAGAGCAGGAAACGCGCCTGTTGTGATGGTCGGCAGCCTGCAGGTGCTTCAAATCTCGCGAAGCTCTGCCTTGAATTTGCCCACGCCTGTGTGCTACGACACTCCATATTCAAGGGAGGCAAAAGCCATGACAGCCATTCAGTTTGTACAAACCGCAGCTTCTCCTCAAGGCATTGCCCCGTCGGCCGAAGGCCAGGCTCTCGAGCTCATTGAAATCTGCGGGAGAACAGCCTACAAGTCCGAGGAGAAAATCACGCGGGATTCCGCCCGGTCCTTTGTTTTGATGCTGAAAAAGCACGGCCACCTCTCCGTTTTGGAGCACAGCAATGCCGTGCTGCGCATCGCAGGTTCTGCCCCCGGCGTGGAGGGACATCACCCGCCGCTGGAGGCTTTTCAGGAATCCCTGAAGGCCTGTCTCGGGAGTCGCATTGGATACCACCGCATGGCGCACCTTTCCGCAGCAGTCGGGTTTGCCGTTTCAGGAAACTTCCGTGCCTGGATCGACACATTGGAATACTTCCGGGAACGAGAACCCCGTTACGCCGTTTTTTTTCAGACACACCTGAACCGTTTCTACCCCAGCCTGTTTCATGCTCCTGAAAGACCGTCCGAAGATTTCTCAAACGTTACCGTCTCTCTGCTGGAGGAAGATGAGCAACTCTCGGCCCTCCGCCGGGACCCGACGTCGGACCTTCCGGTGTTCGTCTTCAAATTCGTGTGCGACCGGGGCATCACCCACGAGGTGGTCCGGCACCGCGTGCTCTCCTTCACCCAGGAAAGCACACGCTACGTCAACTACGGCAACAAAGGCATGACGGTCATCCTCCCTGAAGAGCTCGAGCCCTTTTTTGACCCTCTCTCAGGAGGCTTTTCCGCGCAGTCTCCACTGGTGGAAATGTGGACCCAAAGACTGGAAACCATCTTTAGATGGTATCAAAACGATCTCGACCGAGGCCTCAAGCCTCAGACGGCCCGGGATATCCTGCCGAACCTGCTCAAGAGCGAAATCCTGGTGAGCGGCCGATGGAGCGGATGGAAGCATTTCATCGCCCTGCGCGACTCGGCCCAGGCGCATCCCAGAATCCGATTTATTGCACGAGAAGTCAGAAAATACTTTGAAACCCTGGGATTGTCAGCAGGTTGAAGGCTGTTTTCAGCGCCATGCTCTGCATGGCGTATTCAGCGAAGTGAGCAGATAGGCACAGGGCAATAAATCGGCATCCATCGATTGGGGATTGGGGTAGGGTGCATTCCATGCACCATCCGCACTGAAGAAATGCTTGTGTCAACAATGGTGCGTAAAACGCACCCTACAACCTGCTACAAATGACGGATGAACAGGCGGGACGAATATCTACTTCTTGCCTGACGCCTATTGTAGTGCAAAAGGAAGATCATGGAGGAAATTTTTGAGCTTCAGTGGCAACTGGGTGCTCATATTTTGAAGAATATTGGTTTGGACTACGGGGAAACCCTCAGCGACCCGGAAAAAAGCATCGTCTGGATCGAAAACCATCGCAAGGCCCTGTCGGCGGAGCTTGCCGAGCTCATTCGAGAAGTCTACGCCCATGGTTTCGGCACATCCAATGGCCGGGTGGAAATCGTAGACATGCTCCACTTCCTGGTGAGCCTCTCCCACCTTGTACACGTGGTGCCTGCGGATATTCCCTTCCAGCAGAGGGGGCTGGAGGAATCGGAGGTATCTGCAGGTGCCGGCCATGAGATCGCCCCGGAAGATGCCTTTCAAGCCTGCGCCCTGCGGGCATTCCTGACCCTCGATGCCCTTCAGAACAGCCTGAAGTGGAAGTGGTGGGCCAAAGGAGGCGGCTTCAAGCCTGAAAAGGCGCGGGAAGCCGTTCTGGCTCTTTGGAGCTGTTTCTACGAATTTTGCGCCATCTTCCGCATGGACTTTGCCACGGTGAAAAAGATCTACCTGGAGAAAAACAGGGTCAACTTCATCCGGCAGGATCAAAATTACAACGAGGATACGAAGACAGAGGCCGACAATGAGGCGTTGGGCGTTTGACGCCGAGGCTCGCCGACCGTGGAGATGGCAATGTGTTTGACTCTCAGGAGGATGAATTCCTTGACGGAGCCTCCAGAGGAGCAACTCCAAGATCCCGCATGAGCTTCATGACGGCCATTTCCTTGGCCTTGGCCTCCACATCGATGGTTGCCGTAAGCTTCATCCAGGACTGGGGAAAGTCGGCGGCGTCGATATAGTCGGCATGCCTCCGTGGATTTTTTCCATCCCACCCCTGGATGGGCGAGGAGATGTGAAAATACGGCTCCCGTCCGACCCTCCCCCAGCTTTCCACCGCCAGAGAAGTGGCCTCCTCCACGGACAGACCGTCAGGAAGACAACGGTGGTGATGGACATCGTACACCAGGGGGATGCCCGATGCGCACGCCACCGGGTAAAGATCCTTGGTCGAGGCCGTATCCTACCTCGGGATGGGTAAAGCGGGGGAAGATGGGAGAGAGTACACGAAAGGCCCCGATCCCCAGGCGGGAAACCGTCTGGACCGCGGCCAGGAGGTTTTGGACATTGGCGAGACAGATCTCGGAGAGCTTTGCAAGCTGCCGGGGCCGGCTCAAAGTGGACAGAGCTTTTGCCGTGGCCGCCCTGAATCGAATGGGCTCCTGAGTGAAGATACAACACAGTCCAAACCGTAATGCCATTTTCTTCTCCCGCCAGACATGGTACAGGTCAGCACTCTCCACGATCTGGATGTGCTGTGCACGGTGTGAACTTTGCGGCAAGAGTCCCCAAAAAAGGAAGCGGACAAACATCCTGGTCATACATGTCGAAGCAGGCACTGACCTGTCACCTTCCGGGTCAAGAAGGGGACCTTCCCATTATAATGATGCTCTCTAAGAGCCTCCACTCCATCCCGAAATCATCGTCAACACGGCGGAATGCTTTCCCGGGGAATGCTCGGAGCAGGTGCTGGCCTATCTCCTCGCCAAGGGCTTTCTGAATCCCAAGTCCTGACGGACCCTATTCCTTTTCTCCCCGGTGCTTGCCCGTCCCTTTGCACTCGGGGCAGACGGCGTTGGCGAAGTCGACACAACAGTTGCCGGGGCCTATGACGGGCTCATGTCCACACACCAGACCGGTGCCGTTGCACCGTGGGCACCTTTGCCGGGACTGCCCGCCATCCTCTTTTTTCAAAACGCCGGCTTCCATCTTCGTCGAATCCTGCATGGCATCTCCTGCACCCCTGTATGCCTTTGCACCGGATAAGAGCAGGGGCCTCCCGGCGCACCTATCAGTCATGGAACGACCCTGCCCATTCTCAGGGGATCCCATCAATGCTGCCTGGGCCACTCGTCGTTTTCAAGCTCCCGAGCCAGGCAGCAGAAACGGTCCCATTCCACTTCCTTGAAGGTGACAGGGCATCGCAGTCGCATCTTGCGGTCCGTCAACCCGATCACTTCCCAATCCCCACCCCGGGGTCCTCCCTCGATCCGAATCTTCTGCCCGACTTCCAGGGGGAACAGGTTGAAAACGACAACTCTGTGCGCAGCCATTTCATCCTCCATGGCTTGATGCGTTACGAGAAAATCAATCCGAGGGCCATCGCCTATCGAACGGCCTTGATGAACTGACTCCGAATCAGCTCGAAGTGATTGCAGTGGGTCCGAATCTTCCACCACACATGGCCGGTCTGCTGGATCTTCCAGCCGGGAACGAGCCGGCCGCCCTCTCCTTTCAAGAGCGCAATGACGTTGTCCATGCCTCTTCCCGGGTAGGGACCCGTCTCCTTGCCTCCCAGCCAGTCCTCTTCCTTCGCAGCGTCCCCGGACCATGAAAAGGGATCTGAAAAGAGGAATTGGGCGTCTTCCGCCATCGCTGTTCGGTTCATCTCAGCAAAATGCTTCAGGGGGACGGGTACTTTGTCCACCAGGTTCAGCCCGGCCAGGGCCGTAAAAGACCGGGAACGGAAGGGCAATGCCAGAGCATTTCCCACGATGAGCTCTACCCGGTCCATCTTCCAGGCTTCAGGGAGCTGCAAAGCGACCTCGCGCGTCAACAGCCCTTCCTGCACCAGGGAAAAACGGAGCTCTCGGTGCAGCATGAGCTCCCGAGCCGTTTGGATGAATGTTGCCGAATTGTCCAAGCCGACAACAAAGTCACTGTTCAGACTCATTTCAAAGGCAAAGCGCCCGACAGCGCAGCCCATGTCGAGACACATCCCCGACGTCCCTTCCATCAGGCCCGCCCACCGTGCATAGGCATCCGACGCCTCCGCATCTCCGAGAAGGTCACCAAAATGACTCCAGAGATACGAAGAGAGGACGCGAGGGCTTTCATAGCGGGACTGGGTCCCTTTCTCTCCCGCCGATGCCGGGTCCAGAAACGCGACACCATTCCGTATGGGATAGGCCCCGCCGCACTCCTGGCAGCTCAGAAGCCCTTGGACAATGTCTTCGCCGAGCTCTTCCTCGATGTGCTCCGCCAGCGGATATTCGTTGGGCAGACAGGAGGGGCAGATCAGAACGGGGAGCAATTTTTTCTTCATTCCAGGCTCCTCGCAGGCGGAACGATAGGCATGGGGGATGACATCCAATTCAGGTACAAGCGACAATGATTAGGGAATTGCGTTTCAGTCGTTTTCGCGTAGCACCTGTCCATAGGAGTGTCAAGAATCTTTTCGCGGCGATTTCCGGCGGGCAGTGAGAGGGTACGACTTCTCCCTTCTGCTGAAAGGACACTGTTTATTAGCCGTCCGTAGTACCGCTGCCCACACAAATGGGCAGAATACAGTTGCCATTGAAGCATCCAGGCCTATAATCGAAAGGAATAAGAGGGAAAAGACAACCAGCCCCCCGTTCCTGAGGGCAGCGGCGCTGCAGGAGCCGGCAGCCTTGAAACAACCCCTTTAGCTTTCATTTGCCATAGGAGGCCATCCATGCGCAAAGGCATCATCGCCTCGGACCCGCAAGACGTCCGTTCCCTCGATGGAAGCTGGCTGGACCTGGAAGGCCTGGCCCAGATGGATCTCACCTCCGAAGACGCCTCACGCCCGGTAGAATCTGCCTTGAAGCCCGGCCCCGAACGCGGCTGGCAGGCTTCGGAGCCTGGATTGCAAACCGTCCGCCTCCTGTTTGATCGCCCGCTGCACCTCCACCGAGTTCATCTGGTGTTTCATGAAGGGACAGAGCAGCGGACACAGGAGCTTCTGCTGCGGTCGTCCAACGACAACGAGCTGCTTAAATGAAGACGCGATTTTTTCGGGGACGTCGTACCCCTTTTCTGCTCCTGGCCCCCCTCCTCACCCTGCTGGTGATGCTTCCCCTATCCGGTTTTGCCGGCGTTTTGCCCGCAGCATCCCAGAAAAACCTGCAGGTGAAGGTCCTGGCTTTCAACGACTTTCACGGACAGTTGTCCCCCAGGACCTTCAACGGGCGCCCCATCGGCGGCGCCGCGGTCCTGGCGGCCTACCTGAGGAAAGCCCAGACCGGCATGAAAGACCGCACTCTTATCGTGAGCGCCGGCGATCTCGTGGGCGCCTCTCCGGCCAACTCGGCGCTTCTTCAGGATGAACCGTCCGTTATGTTCCTGAGCTCCCTGGCCAATCGCCATTGCTCCAACCGCATGAGCGAACGGTGCAATCTGGTGGCCACGGTCGGCAACCACGAATTTGACGAAGGCCTTGCTGAGCTCCAGCGGATGCTGGATGGCGGCAATCACGTCGACGGTCCCTTTCTCGAGTTTCCCTACACCGGAGCCCACTATCCTTGCCTGGCCGCCAACGTCATCGACGTCAATACCAACGAGACGCTCCTCCACCCTTACGTTGTCAAAAAGGTCGGAAAGGCCCGCATCGCTTTTATCGGGGCGGTCTTGAAGGAAGCTCCGAGCATGGTTTCGCCCTCTGGAGTCGAGAGCCTGCGCTTCATCGATGAAGCGGACGCCATCAACCGCTGCGTTCGCGACATCAAGACCAAGGGCATCAAGGCCATTGTGGCCGTGATCCACCAGGGTGGAGATGCAGTCAACGGCATTGTCGGACGGTTGGATGGGGAGATCGACGTGGTGATTTCCGGGCATACCCACCAGTTGACCAACACCACCGTGAACAATGCCGCCGGCAAGCCGGTCCTCGTGACCCAGGCTTACTCCGCCGGTGTTGCTTACGCAGACATCGACCTGGAAATCGACCCGCGCAGCGGGGAGATCGTCAAAAAAACAGCGTCTGTGTCCATGACCTGGGGGGACACCGGGGCGGGCCTCAAACCGGACCGAGAGGCTGCAGCACTGGTGGCAGCCGCCGATGCAGCGGTTCAGGACAAGGTGAATGCCGTCATTGGCACGGCGGCGCATGACATTGTCCGCCTCCAGAGTCCCGCGGGGGAATCGCCCTTGGGAAACCTCATCGCAGACGCTCTGCGACGTTACGGCGGGACGGATTTTGCCTTCATGAATCCGGGTGGAATACGCGCCAACATTCCAGCGGGAGCGGTCAGCTGGGGCACGCTGTTTTCCGTACAGCCCTTCGGCAACCGTCTGGTCAGGATGACCCTGACGGGCCGGCAGATCTACGATCTTCTCGCGCAGCAGTGGGAGAACCCATCGCCCCCCAGGATGCTGCAAATTTCAGGGCTTTCCTACCGTTGGACCGACAATGGCCCCGGAGTACCCGGAACGGTTTCGACGGTCATGAAAAACGGTATTCCCATCGACAGGGAAGCGACCTATACGGTGACGGTCAACAGCTTTCTCGCCGAGGGCGGTGACGATTTCACGGTCTTCAGAGAAGGCTTCGGCACGGTGATGGAGGCAGAAGACATCGATGTCCTGGTCTCCCACATCAGGCATTTGCCACAGCCTTTCACCGCGGCCATTGAAAACCGTATTGGACGGACTGAAACGAAAATTCCACACCATGGCGGCCCCATTCGTCCATGACCGGCGCCCGGATGCCCCCATATAGGCAGCTCGCAAATAATAGGGTACCAGAACTGTAGGAGCGGCTTCCAGCCGCGACATCGGAGAAGCCGCCATGCGCTTGGTCGCGGCTGGAAGCCGCTCCTACAAAGCAAGCTAACCTTTGGGAGGTTATTTCTTTGGAGTTGCCATATATCCAACCCTTGTCAACATTGAGGCCGTTATTTTTATGAGGAGCCTTCCATGCTACGGATGTCACTCGGCCTGAAAGAAGCGTTGAGCCTGACCCTGGAGGAGATAAAACCTCTCGCTGCCGAAGAGGTTGCCCTCGTGGAGAGCATCGACCGCGTGGCGGCTTCGGACCTCTATGCCCTAGTGGATTCACCTTCCATGGATTCCTCTCGAAAAGACGGCTACGCCGTGCTGTCGCACGAAGTGGCGCATGCAACGGCTGAAAAGCCGGTCCGCCTGCGGCTCCTGGGCTCCTTGGCGGCAGGGGAGCAAAAGGATATTTCACTCAAACCGGGAACAGCGATCAAGGTACTGACAGGATCCCGCATCCCGACAGGTGCTGATGCCGTCGTGGCCGAGGAATTCGTGAAAGCGGCCGACTCGGAGGTTGTGATAGAAGCTTCTGCAGAGCCCAGGAATATCCTGAGGCGCGGCAGCGACGTGGCGTCCGGCCGGCGTATCCTCGAAAGAGGCCGGGAAATATCGCCCATCATGGCAGGCCTCCTTGCGGCTGCCGGGCACGACAGGATCCCGGTATTCAGAAATCCTGTCGTGGGAATTATCGGAACAGGGGACGAGATCGTTGAACCGGGAAAACCCCTGGGGGAAGGCAAGCTCTACGCAAGCAATATCATCACGGTGGCCGGATGGTGCCGTCGCTATGGCATGAAGACCCGGCTGGCCACTGCCAGGGACGATCATGAAGCCCTGTTCAATGTCATCAAAATCCTTTCGGAAGAAACAGACGCCGTCATCACCAGCGGCGGGGCATGGACGGGAGACCGTGACATGGTGGGCGAGGTCCTGGACGAGCTTGGCTGGAGGAAGGTGTTTCACCGGATTCGGGTAGGCCCCGGCAAGGCAATCGGTTTCGGCCTGCTGGAGCAGAAACCGGTATTCATCCTGGCCGGAGGCCCCCCTTCCAATTTGATGGGCTTCCTGCAGATTGCTTTGCCCGGGATCCTCTCCCTGGGCGGCCATGCAAATCCGGAGCTGCCCAGATTGAACGCCAGGCTTGCCTTCGACATCAGGGAGAGCGACCCCGACTGGACCGATTTCTTCTTCGGCACCCTGGAATCCACCGAGGCCTTGCCGTACTTTCATCCCATGAGCAAGCGCAGCCGCTTGAGCTCCATTGTGAAGGCTGCGGCGATCGTGCGTATCCCCGAAGGACAGGATTGCCTCCGGGAAGGATCAATCGTCGAAGTTCAACTCCTCCGGTAAGATTTTATATTCGATCTCCTTGCTCGCGACTGTCCGCCGGTCTCTGAATGGGTGAAAGAGAGCTGCGCCAGCATCCGAATCCAACCAGCAGAGCGAATCGACTTCTCGGAACGCCCGAAAGCCCCACGCTGATGCCTGCACGTCCGCTCCTCACCAGTGAAAGCATCAGTTCCATTCCGGGCACTCTCATCATGGGCGTTTGTCTCGACGCAGAGAAAATTCGGACAGCCCAGCATACTCCGCTTTCCCTGGAAATTCCGTGTGACAGGATGGCCCTACGAGGAGTCGAGATATCCGGTCGAAGCGGTTCAAGGAGAGTGCCCGTCCGTGCGCTCTCCTTGAACCGCTCCATTCTCCCGCTTGAGCGAAGGCTCGGTCGGAGGACGGAATTCCTTCGTGCTTTTTCCGTGAGCTACCCTTTCTTGAGGCGAACAAAACAGGCTTCCGGGTACCCAGTCCTGAAGAAGCTCGTAATGGAGCGTGATAGCGTGGAGCGCCTGCTGTTGCGCCTCCGTTTGCTTCTTCGCCTGGAATTTGCCGAGAAAATGGGGAATGCTGTCGGTCTGCACTGGGGAAGTGATACTTTTCGCAGAAGTCCAAATAATAGGTAGGATGCAATCACATTGCCGGGACCGCCCTTTTTTCCATGGCCACTCCACGAATTGTCATATATCGAGTTGAACCGCTTCTTGGTGGTCTTTAAGCCCTCCGGTTGATCCAGGAATCTTTCAAGACGAGAAAGATCGCCGCCGACAAGAGAAAAAACTATTCAATCCCCATAGCTCCTGGGCGAAGCGACATATTTCAACAAGATTGTATGGGGAATGAGGAAAGATCGTCTGTATGGGAAAATGCGAAAGAGCCCTCACTCCCCATACAATCCTACATGTTAGGGCTGAAAGCAGTCAGTCATAAGGATAGGGAAAGCAAGACGTGAAGATGAACTACGTTCTCATCGATTATGAAAACGTCCAAGTGAAGTCTCTCGCTCTTTTAAAGGGCGAACACTTCCAGGTGCGGGTATTCCTCGGCCCAAAGAATACGAGACTTCCTGTTGAGTTTGTTCTGGCAATGCAGGAACTTGGTAGCCGTGCGGAATACATCGTTCTCGAAACGTCCGGAGCAAATGCGCTTGATTTTCATATTGCCTACTATCTTGGCATTTTGGCGTCAACTGACCCGTCGGGATTCTTTCACATTATTTCAAAAGACACAGGATTTGATCCGCTCATCCAGCATCTGAAGGCCAGGAAAGTCTTCTCTGTCCGCTCAGCTGCGATTGAGGATATGCCTTGTTTCAGCAAGGTTGCGGTCAGTGCAATTGACACAAAGGATGCGGTCGGTGAAGGCAAGGTCAAACCCACTGCTGTGCGAGCCTCGGTCGATGACTTGATCAAAGTGGCAGTGGACGACTTGATAAAGCGAAAAGCATCGAAGCCACGCACTCCAAAGACTCTACGAAGAACCATTCACGCAAAGTGCGGCAAGGGATTACCCGCCGCTGAGATCGATGCTGTTTACGAATCTCTGGTGAAGCGCGGCTATATCAAAGTCAATGGACAAAAAGTGACGTATGCACTTCCCGTGGCAAAGCCCTAATCGGGTAGCCGAAAGTTTTTCTTCTTCGGCCGCCACACTACCCCGCTAGCACATGAATGGTGGGACGCCCTTGACTTATTAACTTAATGCACACTATACGTCACGGGCTTGTGAGTGACTTGGGCGCCCCAAGATCGGAAAATGCAAGCTCAGGATGATCTCAGCTTGAAAAAAAGTTAATAAGTTAAGGGCCTCCCCCAGCAATCTCATGTGAGCGCCGCGATTGGCAGTCCCCAATGTTGTAAGGCTTGACAACCGGTCCTTTTATCGTATCATAAAAGAACTGGAGGTCATGAAATGAATATATCAAAAGATATCAAACCGATTACCTATCTCAAAGCAAGAGCAGCCGATCTGTTAAAGCAGATCAACGAAACGCATCGACCCGTTGTCATCACTCAAAACGGCGAACCAAGAGCTGTCCTTCAGGATCCCGAAAGCTATGAAAACATGCGAAATGCCATCGGTATTTTGAAGCTGATTTCCCAAGGTGAGGAGGACATACGGAATGGGAAATCCAAATTACAAGAGGACGTATTCACGGAAATCGAGAAGTCTCTTCAAGAAAAAAGGAAATGAAGAAGACCTACACCATCAGATGGTCGGAAACCTCAGAAAGAGACCTCAAGGGAATCGTTGAATACATTGCCAAAGACAGCCCTTCACGTGCCTACAAAGTGCTCAGCGACATCAAAGAAAAGGCCTCAAACCTTCATTCCTTTCCTGGCAGAGGTCGTATTGTCCCTGAGCTCCAGGATCAAGGAATCACTCAATATCGTGAACTGATCATTGCTCCATGGAGAATCATCTACAGGATTGCGGAGGGAACGGTCTACGTTTTGTCCGTGTTGGATTCTCGACAGAATGTTGAAGACGTTCTCCTGAAAAGACTGCTTGGACTGAAACTGTGAACCTGTTACCCGTCGTTCCAGCGGACCCGAACCACGCCGGGCGCATTTGGTGGTGTCTCCCGTAGCTCATCGACGACGTGGTTCGGGCCGCTGGGAGGCTATCCAAAAATTCCCTCCTTGATGGGGGCTATCATTTTTCTTTTGTCCGATTCATCGTCCCCTGGCCCACATTTCCCGATAGGCGAGACCGGTAGCCATCACGGCGGGAACGACACCAAAGGCGATGAGCACCACATGGCCGGGCATGCCCATCCATTCGATCCAACGTACGAGATGGCGGCTGGTGTATTCCAGGCTGCGGGCATGCCAGTAGCCGTTGCTCAGGACATCCCAGAACTGCATGACCCCTCCGGGAAAAAGGTTCATGACGACCATGAGCAGCAGACCGATATTGAGCCCCCAGAAGGAGACGCGGATGAACTTTTCGGGGCGGACCCACTGCTCATCCGTCAGCACCTGCCGTAGGGCAAGCACGAGGAGCGCCATGGCCAGCATGCCGAAGGCCCCCATGAAGGCCGCGTGCCCGTGGTTCGGGGTCAGCATCGTGCCGACTTCAAAATAGCTGACGACGGGCAGGTTGATGAGGAACCCGAAGACCGCAGCCCCCGTAAAATTCCAGAAGCCTACCGCCATAAGAAAATAGAAGGTCCACTTGTGGGGAATATTGATCCCCTTCCCGCAGATGTCGCACCGCGTCCCCGTCAGTTTCACAAAGTCCCAGGCATCCAGAGTCAACAGGGTCAGAGGCACGACTTCCATGGCGGAAAAGGCCGCCGCCAGGGCCATGGTCACGTTGGACTGCCCCGTCCAATACCAGTGGTGAGCGGTCCCCACGATGCCGCTTCCCAGGAAAAGAATGGCGTCGAGATAAATAATGCGTACTGCCGTTTTCCGGGACACCACGCCCAACTGGTAGAAGATGACCGCCACCAGCACCGTCACGAAAAGCTCGAAGAAGCCCTCCACCCAGAGATGGATGATCCAGAATCTCCACATGTCCACCACGGCGAAGTTGGACTTGCTGCCAAAAAAGAAGGCAGGCAAGTAAAAGAAGGGAATGGCAACGGCGCCGAAGAGAAACAGCGTGGCGATTTCACTCTTTTCAGCATCCTTCCATGCGGGAGCGACTCCACGGTAGAGTAGCCACAGCCAGAACAGGAGTCCAATCGTCAGGAGAACCTGCCAGCCGCGCCCGAGGTCCAGGAATTCCCATCCCTGGTGCCCGAACCAGAACCACAGGTTCCCCAGGAGCTGGCGCACTCCGAGCATCTCTCCCACAAGGCTGCCCACCACCACCAGCACCAGGGCTCCGAAGAGCATGTTGATGCCGGCCACCTGCCCTTTGGGGTCCTTGCCCCCCAGGGACGGAGCGAGCAAAAGCCCTCCTGCCACATAAGCGGTGGCAATCCAGAATACGGCCAGCTGCAGATGCCAGGTACGCAGGAGGTTGCTCGGCAGGAACCAGGACAGGTCGATGCCGTAAAAGTCCCCGGGCTCCGCTCGATAATGGGCCAGAGCACCTCCCACCATGACCTGTGTCAGAAAGAGCAACGAAACGATGAGGAAATACTTGATGGTGGCTTTCTGGCTTTCCGTGGCCTCACCCGGCAGCAGCTGGGGATGAATGTGAACCCCTTCCCCGTGCCCCTTCCACCCCAGATAGTCGAAGCGGCCGAAGATGAAGAGCACCAGGGCCGTCGCCACCAGGAGCGTGATGAGGCTGAGAGCGCTCCACAGAATGGAATCGTTCGTGAGGACATTGCCGACAGACGGGTCATAAGGGAAGTTGTTGGTGTAGGAATAGGACTTTCCGGGACGATCCGCCACGGAAGCCCATGCCGCCCAGGCAAAAAACGCCGTCAGCTTCCGGATTTCCTCGGGATCATGAATGAATTTCATGGGGAGACCGCCATTGATGCTGGGTCCCGAGAAGTATTCCGCCCACTTGGTCTGCTGCTGCTGGAAGGAAGCGACTTCAGTGTCGGTGAAAATCAGCGTCTTTGTCTTGGGATCGTAGCGATTGGTCTTCAGGAGCTTCTCCACCTCGGCGTCAAGAGACTCTTTTTCCGTCTCCTTCAGGGAAGTGAGGTCCTTCTGATAGATCTTCCGGGCCAGAGCGTCCCGAACGTGGAGGCCGAGAGTGTGGAGGTACTCCGCTGAGAAATCGGGGCCCAGATAGGCGCCATGTCCCCAAATGGTCCCGTTTTCCATGAGACCGTGCTTCAGGAAAACTTCCTGTCCCTCTTCGATGTCCCTGCCCGTAAAGACCATTTGACCGGAAGTCGACACGACCCCTTCGGGAATGGGAGGCGCATCCCGGTATGCTGTCGCGGACATGTAAACCAGAATGGACATGCCAATGAAGACGGTCCAGAAAACACCGTACCGCCACCGGGGAGAAAGGGTTTCATGAGGATCGCCTGCCATCTTGTCTCTCCTTTCTTGTTACGAAAAAATCAGCGAAAATACCATCCGGCCAGGGAATAGAGCTCGTAGAAATGGTGTACCGGTCCATGCCCCCTGCCGAGGGGTAACCCCTCCCGGATGGCTCCGGTAATGTATTCCTTCGCCTGCGCCACGGATTCTTCCAGCGCAAGCCCCCTGGCCAGCCCCGCAGCGATGGCGGAAGCAAAAGTGCAGCCCGTGCCATGGGTGTGGGGGGTGTCATAGCGTTCGTTGGTATATTCCCGGAAATTCTTCCCGTCAAAAAGAAGGTCCATGGGAGATCCTTCCAGGTGCCCTCCCTTTACCAGCACATAGCGCGGCCCGAAGTCATGAATACGCCGGGCCGCCTCCCTCATGGCGTCGGAGCGAGTGACCCCGGTGCCGATGAGGGCGGAGGCTTCATGGAGGTTTGGGGTCACCACCAGGGCCAGAGGAAAAAGCTCCCGAATCAGGGTGTCGATGGCATCCTGTCGCAGCAGGGCGTCACCACTCTTGGCCACCATAACGGGATCCACCACAAGATTTTCACCGATCCCCAAGGCAACGATATCCCTCGCCACCTGGGAAATCATGGCTGCATTGGCGAGCATGCCCGTCTTCAGGGCATCCACGCCGATGTCCGTCACAACGGCGTGGATCTGCGCCGAAACAAAAGCCGGGTCCAACTCCACCACGCCATGAACGCCCACGGTGTTCTGGGCCGTCAGGGCGGTGAGAGCGCTCATTCCGAAGACCCCCAATGCCGAAAAGGTCTTGAGGTCCGCCTGAATCCCGGCCCCGCCTCCAGAATCGGAGCCCGCTATCGTCAATGCACGAGGAATTTTGGTCATGTCATGTTCATCTTTCACTCACAGGGTTCAAGGCTTGTTCACGAAGGTCCTCCGCCGTCAGGAGCCGGAAAAATGATCCCAACCTTTCGACTCTTCCGCCTGAGTAACAGTTTTTCCATCGGGCATGCAGATCCGCACATCAACCGGCCCGGCCAGGATGCGCCCGATGACCCGGCAGGAGGTTCCCCCTCCGTTTTGAAGGGCTTCCTGGATCTTCCCGGCCATGGATTCAGGAGCCGTGAAAAGCAGTTCATAGTCTTCTCCGCCCGTCCGGGCCCAGGTCGACGCATCTACCCCGGCCGCTGCGGCCACTTCGCGGCAGGCACTGCTGATGGGAAGGTCCTTCGCCCAGATTTCAGCCCCCACCCGGCCGGCTCCGCAAATGTGCCGAAGGTCGCTCACCAATCCGTCGCTCACATCCGCCATGGCATGGACACAGCCGAGCCCCGCCAGGATCTGCCCTTCCCTCAAGCGGGGCTGCGGCGTCAGGTGCCTCTCCAGGGCTCGCTGCCGGGCGTCTTCCGAAACCGTCCACTCAGGATGCCCCAGGAGCTCCAGACCGGCCCGGGAATCGCCGAGAAAGCCCGTCACCAGGACGAGGTCTCCCGCCTCCGCACCCTTACGGAGCAGCACTTTATCCCGCGCCACGCTCCCCATGAGGCACAGGTCGATGACAATTTCCGAATGGATCTTGCTCAGGTTTCCCCCCACGATAGACCCGCCGGCACGTCCCATCTCTTCCGCCATTCCCTCGTAAAGGCCGTCCACAAAGCTCACGTCCGTATCGGGCGGAAGAGCGAGCGAAACAAGCCCCCACAGGGGAGCTCCCCCCATGGCGGCGATATCGCTCACATTGATGGCCACGACTTTTCGGCCCAGTTGATACGGGGTCGTCGTATTAAGTCGGAAATGGACGTGCTCCACCTGCACGTCGCAGGTCGCCAGAAGATAATCCGCCCCGGAGCCCTGCAATACCGCCACATCGTCTCCGATCCCCACTATGACGTTGGAAGGGGGTGAAGGCAGCGCACGGGCGATCCTTCCGATCAGCCCGAATTCCCCCAGGTCACGCACACGCATGGCTCGGCCTCCGAGTCCGGTACCATTAGAGTATGAAGAAGCTTGGGACGCTGAGAACGCTGATAAGCGCAGACTCACGCTGATGAAGACCGGGATGATTCAGATCATCCCGCGGAATTACTATAGAAGGGTAACGGCAGGATTTCAACGGGCATCCGCCCTCATGGATGCGGATTCCGGTGAGAAACAGGCAGGGAACGGCTGAGAAGGTCAGCTCATTTTGAGGAAGTACTCCTGATCGATCTTGAGACCTTCGATATCCGTGGTTTTTTCGCCCCGGGCCGATTTGATCTGGTCGATGCCGCGCTTGACCATGGCCCTCTTGGAGGCATAGGCATAAGCGGTGTCTTCCGTGATGACGCCGTCGGTATAGAGCCCCACGATGTGGTCGTCGAAATTGGTCCATCCGAAGGGTTTGGACTGTTGCATCATTTCGTAAAAGGTCTTGCCTTCCGACTCTCCCTGGATGACGGCCTCCTTCACCCGAAGGTTGGTGCCCATGATCTCGAGAGTGGCCACACGCCCGCCGCCGATTCTCGGCAGGAGCCGCTGGGAAATCACCCAGCGCAGCGTATCCGCCAGGCGGATGCGGATGAGGCGTTCCTCTTCCAGATCGAACATGCCCACGATGCGGTTGATGGTCTGACCGGCATCCACCGTGTGAAGCGTGCTCAGGACCAGGTGTCCGGTTTCGGCGGCGCTCAGTCCGATCTCCACCGTTTCCCGGTCGCGCATTTCCCCCACCAGGATCACCTTGGGCGCCTGCCGCAGCGCCGCGCGCAGCCCCGTGGCAAAGGCGTCGAAGTCCAGACCCAGTTCACGTTGATTGAACGTCGCCTTGAGCTGAGGATGCACGAATTCCACCGGGTCTTCCAGGGTGATGACGTGCACCGCTTTTTTCCTGTTGATCTCGTTGAGGATTGCCGCGAGGGTCGTGGACTTGCCGCTTCCCGTGGCTCCCGTGACAAAAACGATCCCGTATTTCTGATCGGCCACTTCCTTGAAAACCGGCGGCAGTTTGAGCTCTTCCAGGGATGGGATCTTGGTGGGGAGCTGGCGCATGACGACGGAATAAGTCCCCCGCTGGGAAAAAATGTTGACGCGGAAGCGTGCCCGCCCCTGAAGGTAGTAAGAAATGTCGCAGGACCCACGGGTGAGAAGGTGCTGCACGCTCCGGCGGTCTCCTCCCATCAGGTTCAGGGCGACCATTTCCGTGTGATAGGGGGTCAGCTTGTCGATGCCCAGATCGTGGCACACGCCCTTCAATTGACCGTCCACTTCGGCCTGAAGGGATTTTCCCACAGTGAAATTGATGTCCGAAGTCCGGGGGTTTTCTTCCAGGATACGGCTCAACAGGTAATCCAGCTCGGGTCGTCTCAAACCCTTTTCCTCCTCAATGCCCTCAGGGGTGTGGAGTCGGTCGGAAAAGAAATCATCTTTGCCCTTCCATCAGCGCAAGTCAGCGCCCGTCAGCGTTCTTCAGCGTCCCTTCCCTCTCGTCATCCGGGACCTAAACTTCAGTAAAATCCTGGGGAGCCTCCGTCAGGTACGGCTTGAATTTCTCCTTGTCCACACACTTCATGTAGGCTTCGTCAGGGCTGATCCTTCCCGCCTTCAGCTGCGCGAAGATGCCGTCATCAAGGGTCTGCATGCCGTACTTTTTTCCTGTCTGCATGGCCGAGGTGATCTGGTGCGTCTTGGATTCCCGGATCATGGCCCGCACAGCATGCGTGGCAACGAGGATCTCCAGGACGGCGCAGCGGCCCTTGACATCGATCCGCTTGAAGAGGGCCTGAGCGATGACGGCCCGGATCCCATCGGCAAGGGTCGAACGGATCTGGGCCTGCTCTCCCGTGGGAAAAACTTCGATGATGCGGTCCACGGTCTTGGCGGCGCTGGTGGTGTGGAGGGTCGAGAAGACGAGATGTCCCGTGGCTGCGGCTTCCATGGCCAGACGGATGGTTTCGAGATCGCGCATTTCACCCACGAGGATGATGTCCGGATCTTCACGGAGTGCAGCACGCAGGGCAGCCGTGAAGGTCCGGGTGTGGGTGTTCAGCTCCCGGTGGTTGATGACGCAGCTCTTGCTCTGGTGGACGAATTCGATGGGGTCTTCCACCGTAATGATATGGTCCTTGCGCTTCCGGTTGGCTTCATCGATGATGGCGGCCAAGGTCGTGGACTTGCCGCTCCCCGTGGGTCCCGTGACCAGGACCAGGCCCCGGGGGAGCATGGCCAGGCGGCTCACGACCGATGGCAGGCCCAATTGATCCACCGTGAGGATTTCGCTGGGGATTTCACGAAACACGGCTCCGATCCCGTTTTTTTGCATGAAATAATTGGCACGGTAGCGGGCCAGCCCCGGAATCTCATAGGAAAAGTCAAGATCTCCCGTCTCTTCGAAGGTCTTGATCTTGTCTTCCGGCGTGATTTCATAGAGCATGGCACGGAGCTCGTCGTCATCGAGCAGCTTGTATTTCACCCGTTCCAGGTCGCCCCGGATTCTCAACACCGGCTGCTGCCCCGAAACCAGGTGTAAATCCGAAGCTTTCTGCTCATTCATCAGTTTGAAAAAAGCGTCAATCCTCGCCATGGAGCCTCTCTCTGCGGGTCGCCCTCCATGACCCGCCGGTTGCTATGGGAGCTCAAAGTCAAAGTTCGAAGGTCAGCCAGTGCTTGTGCCGCTCGTCCAGCCGTGTGAGCCCCTCGCGCTCAGCCACCCGCAGGGCGTCGTCAAATTCCCGGGATGTGATCGTTCTGCCGATGAGGGAGCTTCCCACAGCCTCCCCGCAGGGATGATACTGGCTCATGATGTTCACGTAAGTGCTCCGGGAAATTTCCTCCGCGATGAAATGCAGGACCCCTTCCGTTCCGGCCAGTCCCCCAGGCATGACGAGGTGGCGCACGAGCAGTCCCTTCTCGGCAATCCCGCCGGCATCCATCCGGAGATCGCCCACCTGTCGATGCATTTCACGCAGGGCTTCACGGGCTCGATGCGGGTAGTCGGGAGCATCGCTGAGCTTCCCCGAGACTTGAGGGTCCCAGAACTTGAAATCCGGCATGTAGATGTCCACGATGCCATCCAGAAGCTTCAGAGCGGAAACCCGATCATACCCCCCCGTGTTATAAACGAGTGGGACATGGAGTCCCCTGCGAATGGCCAGGGGGAGGGCTTCGAGGATCTGCGGGATCACGTGGGTAGGCGTCACGAAGTTGATGTTGTGGCAACCGCCCTGCTGGAGCTGCAGCATGATATCGGCCAGCTCATCGGGCTCCACCTCACGCCCTTCCCCGCCATGGCTGATTTCATAGTTCTGACAGAACACACAGCCCAGGTTGCAGTAGGAGAAGAAGATCGTCCCGGACCCCCTCTTCCCCACCAGGGGCTTCTCCTCACCGAAATGGGGCCCGTAGCTCGCCACGACGGCGTAGCGCCCCGTCCGGCAATATCCCTTCTCATTTTCCAGGCGATTCACCTTGCAGAGCCGCGGGCACAACGTGCAAACCTTCATCCACTGAAGGCTGCGGCGGAGGCTTTCATCCAACCGTCCGTTTCCATGCGCTTCGAGATATGCAGCCGGCATTGTTCATTCCTTTTCGTGGGGGAAAAATGCTGAAGGTTCGAGGCCGTTCACGGCAGTCCCCCTCCCTTTCCCCACTGAGCTTGTTTCCACCATTGGATTCCAGCCCCGATACCTAATCGGTTTGACGGGGCGGCGACTTTAATGTCATCCGTCGGTTTACCGACTCCGGGGATTTCTTAAGGTCCTCTTGTCGTTGCACTTCCCGATGAGTTAATCTGCTCCACATCATTAACTCTTTTTTCCAGGCTGTTAAACAACTGCGTGGCAGGTTCTGAAGAAGAAGGATCCATCCAGGTGATACAACGATTCATCCATGCCCTGTTGAATCAGAAATGGCGGGATTTCAAGGTCACGCATCATGAAGTCCTTCCGCCGCACCCCCCCAGCTATGGAGCTTTGGGATCCCCCCTTCCCTCCGTGCTCCAGGACGTACTGACGCAGATGGGTATCCCCCGCCTCTATTCCCACCAGGCCCATGCCCTGGATCACATCCGCGCCGGGGAAAATGTCGTGGTGGCGACCCCCACCTCCAGTGGAAAGTCTCTTATTTACAACCTGGCCGTGGCGGAAGCCCTCCTCGACGACCCGACCCGGCGCGCCCTGTATCTCTTTCCCATCAAGGCCCTCAGTCGTGACCAGCTGGAGACCCTGGACACGTTTTTCCATCTGCTCAACGCCCGGCGGGATGGGAAAGCTTTGCAGGCAGGCATCTACGACGGCGACACCACCCCCTACCGCAGGGGAAAGATCCGGCAGGAGCCGCCCCATGTTCTCCTGACCAACCCGGACATGCTCCATTACGCGCTCCTCCCTTTTCACGGGAAATGGGAAACCTTCTGGAAAAGCCTGCGCTATGTCGTCATCGATGAAATGCACATCTACCGGGGCATTTTCGGAAGCCACGTGGGGCAGATCCTGCGGCGCCTCCAGAGGATCTGCCGTTTTTACGGGAGCGATCCTCAGTTCGTGCTCTTGTCGGCCACCATCGCCAATCCCCGGGAGCTGGCGGAGCTGCTGCTGGGGCCGGAGCAGCCCGGTGTCACGGTGGTTCAGGAGCATGGAGCTCCCCAGGCCAAACGCAATTTCATTTTCATGGAGTCCGAGGACGGAGCGACCGGCCACGCTTCGGGGGCCGCGGCACGCCTCATCGCCCAGGCTGCGGCGGCAGGACTCAAGACCATTGCCTTCACGCAATCGCGCAAACTGACGGAACTGGTGCACATGAGCGTTCTGCGCATGGATCCGCGGCTGGCACGGAAGGTGAGCTCTTACCGGGCGGGCTTCCTCCCGGAAGAGCGTCGGTCCATTGAACAGAAGCTGGCGGGAGGCGATCTGGCGGCGGTGATTTCCACCAGCGCACTGGAGCTGGGGATCGATATCGGAGGCCTGGATCTTTGCATCCTGGTGGGTTATCCCGGCACGGTCATGACCACCTGGCAACGAGGGGGACGCGTGGGGCGCAGCGGACGGGAATCGGCCATCATCCTCCTTCCCCAGCCGGATGCCCTGGACCACTACATCGCGCAGCATCCCCGGGAATTTCTGGACAGCCAGTATGAAATCGCCGTCACGGACCCCTCCAACGAAGAAATCCTGAAATCACACCTGCCCTGCGCCGCCGCCGAGCTCCCCATCCACCAGGACGAGGTTCGGAAACAGGACGGTCCCTTTCGAAACGTTCTGGATCGGCTGACACGCGAGGGAAAGCTCCTGCAGACTGCCGGAGGCGAAGCGTGGATCTCGGCCGCTTCCAGGCCTCACCGGCACGTGGATATCCGCTCGGTGGGCCAGTCCTATGCCATCTTCACCGCTTCGCAGCAGGACGAGAAAAGGCCGCTGGGAAGGAGTGAAGGGCTGAGGGCTCTCAAGGAATGCCACCCCGGCGCCATTTATCTCCACCACGGCGAAACCTATCACGTGGAGCAACTGGATCTCGCCAACCATGTCGTTCATGTGACTCCCAGCACGGCGCCTTACTACACGAAGGTCAAATCCGAGAAGGAAACGGAAATCCTCGAAGTGCTGGCCTCCAAGCCCGTCGGCAACTTCATCATTCGCATGGGAAGGCTTAGGGTCACGGAGCACATCCTGGCCTATGAAAAGCGGCGCCTTTTCACCCAGGAGCTATTGGGAACGAACCCCCTGGAGATCCCGCCCCAGACCTTTGAAACCGTCGGCTTCTGGATAGAAATCGAATCCGTGCTGGCCAAGCGCCTTCATGACGAGGGGCTTCATTTCATGGGGGGCATTCACGCCGTGGAGCATGCCGCCATCAGCATGTTCCCCCTCTTCGCCCTGTGCGACAGAAACGATATCGGCGGCATTTCCTGCCCACAGCATCCCCAGGTGGGCAAAGGGGCCATCTTCATCTACGATGGCTACCCCGGGGGAATCGGTCTGGCGGCCAAGGGTTACGAAATCATCTCCCCGCTCCTGGAAAAGACCCGGGAGCTCATCGCCTCCTGCTCCTGCACCGACGGATGCCCCGGCTGCATCCATTCCCCCAAGTGCGGGTCGGGAAACAAGCCTCTGGACAAGCAGGCAGCCCTGGCTGTCCTGAAGTTTCTTCTTGGGGAATGGAACCCCCTGCAGACTACCGATGCCTCCCTCACGGAACCCGACGAGCCCATACCGGAAATTCTGGCCGCCGCGAATGCTGCCCCCCGATGGCGCATCGGGTATTTCGACCTGGAGACGCAGCGCCTCGCCAATGAAGTGGGGGGATGGCAGAACAAGCATCTCATGCGGGTTTCCGTGGCGGTTCTCTACGACGCCTCATCCGACAGCTTCAAGGTGTACCGGGAGGAGGAGGTGGCGTCTCTCGTGGAAGACCTCCGGCGGCTGGACCTCGTGGTGGGGTTCAATATCGAACGGTTCGATTACGAGGTCCTCAAGGCCTATTCCCCCTTCAATTTCCGCAAACTCCCCACCTTCGATCTCCTCCAGGAGATTTACCAGGGGCTGGGCTTTCGCCTCAGCCTTGACCACCTGGCCGAAAAGACTTTGGGAGCCAACAAGTCCGCCGACGGAATCCAGGCGGTGAACTGGTTCCGCCAGGGCCAGTGGGAGCCCCTCATCGAATACTGTAAGTCGGACGTCACCCTCACCCGGGACCTTTTCCTCCATGCCCTCGACAAGGGATACCTCCTTTACAGCAACCGTAACGGCCAGTTGCTCCGGATTCAAACCCCCTGGAAGCTCGAAGCCATCCTCGAGGAAAAGCGCTCTCGAAGGTGAAGCCTTTGGTGCCTCATCGCCTGTGCCCTCCGTTCACTGGAGGGCCCGCGTTGAACCTGAAGGGCTCACAAGCTCTTGATATGTTTCCATTCCGCATGGTAAACAAAAACATCTTACCCCCAAGTGACAGGAATGCCCGACGGCTTTGAATCGACCACACCGAGGAGATCATCATGAAATTCAATCAAATACGAAATGCAACAGTTCGTATTGCCTATGCAGGGAAAAAATTCCTGGTGGACCCCATGCTGGCAGGAAAGGGTGCATACCCAGGGTTTGCGGGTACGGTGAACAGTCAGCAATCCAATCCCACCGTCGGCTTGCCTGTCTCCTTAGACGAGATTCTCGATGTGGATGCAGTCATTGTCACCCACATTCATCCGGACCACTGGGACGACGCCGCCAAGACATTACTGCCCAAGGACATCATGCTGTTTGTGCAAAACAAGAAGGACGCAGGAGCAATGCAGGCGGCAGGATTTCGCAACATCCGAGTCCTTGAAGACCGTACGGTTTTTGACGGCATCACGCTCATCAAAACCACCGGTCAGCATGGACGAGGGAAAGTGCTGCAAGACTTCGGAGAGATACTGGGAGAAGTGTGCGGCGTTGTCTTTCAACATCCCGAAGAAAAAACCCTCTATCTTGCCGGGGATACCGTCTGGTATGAGGGGGTCGCAGACAACCTGAAGCAATACAAGCCCGACATCATCGTCCTCAACAGCGGCGACGCCAAAGTCCTCCCCGATGAACCGATCATCATGGGCAAGGAGGATGTCTACGAGGTGTATCGAGCCGCTCCCCATGCCACGATCATTGCCAGCCACATGGAAGCTCTGAACCACTCCACACTGTCAAGAAAGGATCTGCGGGAGTTCCTGAGGGAAAAGGGGATGACTCATCGCGTATTGGTGCCCGACGATGGTGAATCGTACAGCTTTTGACGGCTTCGAAAGGCAATGCAATGACCGAGACAAAACGAAGCTCACAGCTTGAAGCTTCACCGGCGGCCCCTCACGAAGGCCCGATCATATACCCCGCGCTAACGGGCGATGAGCCGTCATGGTTCGCTCTCTATGTACAGGTCAACCATGAAAAAGAAGTGTCCAGGCGCCTGGAGCAAAAATCCATCGAAGCCTTTCTGCCCCTCATGGAATCCTGGAGCAGGAGGCAGGACCGGCGCAAGAAAATCCATACCCCTCTTTTTCCCGGCTATGTGTTTGTGCACGCGGTCCTCGACAACTACACCAACATGCACATCCTCAAGACTCCCGGGGCTTTGAACATTCTCAGGAATTCCGAAGGGGCCCTCCCCATTCCCAATTACCAGATCGAAAATTTGCAGACCATGCTGGGCTCCAGGGAGACCCTGGACCTGCACCCGTACCTCAAAGACGGCGATTGGGTGCGCGTCCTTCGCGGACCTCTCAGGGGGTGCGTCGGCCTGTTGATGCGGCAGAACCCCAGGAAGGGCAGGCTGGTGGTGAGCATAGATTTGATTCAGAAGTCCGTGAGCGTGGAGCTCAACGTGGAGGACGTGGAGCCCATCTCTCCTCCGGCAGAAGGAATTGTCCGATTGTAATGCCTTTACCGGAGACATCCCGCTGGGATCATCCCCTCGCCGCCCTCACACACTTCGCCCACAGGAAAAGAAGTGGACGGTCACTTCCGTTCCCTGGTCCAGTCCTTCCACATGCTCAGGGATGATGATGTAGCCATCCGAACGGGCCAGGATGCTGATCATGGCTGATTTACCGAAGACGGGCGTCGCCTGGATCCCCTCCGCTCCCCTGGATAGAACAACAGGAACATAATCGATTCGGCCGTGTACGGATGGCACCTGGCGATTCAAAACCGCCCGGCACGCGTTTTCCACCTGAAGAGTGCTCGGCAGGTCCGGGCAATATCCCTGCAGGTACAGCAATGAAGGCAGGACAAAGATTTTGCAGATCATCATGGCCGATACGGGCTGGCCGGGCAGTCCCCAGAAGAGCTTCTTACCGATGCGGGCGAGAATGGTGGGCTTCCCCGGGCGTATGGCTACCCCATGGACCAGGAGCTCTGCTTCGGGAAAAGCATCCAGGATGCGGACGGTAAAATCTCGAACCCCCACCGAGCTTCCTCCTGACAGGACCAGAACGTCATGAGTGGCGAGGGCTTCGCGGCAGGCTTCGATGAGGGCCCCCAGATCGTCCTGCACCCAACGGGTTTGTCCGATTTCAGCACCGGTCTCCTCCATCTGGGCCGCCAGGGAGTAAGTGTTGATATCCCTGATTTTACCAGGGGGTACTGATTGAGTGGAAACGGGCACAATCTCGTCCCCGGTGGAGAGCACCGCGACCTTGGGACGGCGAATCACCGAGACGTCTTTTATTCCCAGAGCGGCGAGAACTCCCATGTCCTGAGGCCTCAAGGGCCAGCCGGCTCGAAAAAGCTCTTCTCCCAGGGGAATGTCCTCCCCCTCCCTCAGCACATTGTCACCAGGTGCGACGGGACGTGTCACTTCGATGGTCCTGTCGTCCAGGGGAATAGTGTATTCCACCATGACGACGGCGTCGGCGCCCTCGGGCAGCATTCCTCCTGTCGGAATGGCGATGGCTTTTCCTCCTTCCAATCGCCAGGACACGTGATCGCCCATGGAAACCGACTCTGCCGTTTCCAAAAATGCCGGGAGGGACTCCGAAGCCCCGAAGGTATCCCGGGCTCGCACAGCGTAACCATCCATGGTCGCCCGTGCAAAATGGGGAACCGGTTCCGGGGCGAAAACCGGCGCAGCGAGGCTCCGCCCACGAGCTTTTTCCAGGGGGAGCGTTTCGATATCCAATGGCTTGATTTCTCTTAGAATCTCAAAGACTTCTTCGGCGGTTTTGACTTTCAGGAACAGGGGCATTTCTTTTCCTTGGCTTTGGATTGCAGTCGCTTCAAAGAGGATCATCCAGGGGGGACCCCGCTTGCAAGTCGTTTATACCATCGGCCGAGCCCAAATCGGGCGGAAAAATCCCCACCAGGAAGTCAGCCTTGAAAAAAGCAAGAGATTGACCCTTTATAACGCTTTATGAGAAGATAAAGACGTCCGTTTCTCATGCGCAAGGCTGCTCGGAGTGCAGCTCTCGATTCGGGCTTCTGAAACGGGTACGCCCCAAAAGACACGGTCCATGACCCTTCCCAAAACACTCAACATAAGGATTCCTTCAGTGGCAACTACCAAACCCGGGTTCAAGAAACTGGCGATCAAATCCAAAATATGGATTGAGGACGAAAACGGCGAAGTGGTTTTTGGATCGGGGCGTCTGCGCATTCTGAATGCCGTCGCGGACCACGGCTCCATTCTCGGTGCGGCCAAAGAGCTCAACATGAGTTACCGGGCGGTATGGGGAAAAATCAAGGCCACGGAAGAGCGTCTTGGACAGCCTCTTGTCGCCCGGCGCGAGGGAGGGGCCCGGGGGGGCGGATCAGAGCTCACCCCCCTGGGCAAGGCGCTTGTGGAACGTTTCCGGCAGCTTCAAACACTGACGGAAACATCTGCGGACAGCCTGTTTCAGGATATTTTCGTGGAAAAGCTGAATCACAGAACTTTCTGAAAAGCCTCTCTGGCCACTTCACCCAGCATCCCCAGGTTTTCCACGACCGTGATGCCGGCATCCCGCATGGCCTTCATTTTCCCCTGTGCCGTACCGCTCGAACCGCTGATGATGGCGCCGGCGTGACCCATGCGCCGTCCCGGCGGTGCGGTGGCCCCGGCGATGAAGCCGACAACGGGCTTGGTGACATTCTTTTGGATGAATTCAGCCGCCTCTTCTTCCGCGGACCCACCGATTTCACCCACCATGATAATGGCTTTGGTTTCGGGGTCGGCCTGAAAGGCAGTGAGGCAGTCGATGAAATTCGTACCATTCACAGGGTCCCCACCGATGCCGATGCAGGTGCTCTGGCCGATGCCGAAGCGCATGATCTGGTGCACGGCTTCGTAGGTCAGGGTGCCGGAGCGGGAAACGATCCCAACGGGGCCGGGTTTGTGAATGGGGGCGGGCATGATGCCGATCTTGCATTTGCCGGGGCTGATGATGCCGGGACAGTTGGGGCCGATGAGTCGGCTCCCGGAGCCTCTCAGGTAATTCTTTACCTTCATCATGTCCATGACGGGAATGCCCTCGGTGATGGCCACAATGAGGGGAACTTCGGCATCGATGGCTTCCAGAATGGCGTCCGCACAGAAGGCCGGCGGCACAAAAATCATGGCGGCGTTGGCCTGCGCGTCTTTCACGGCATTGGCCACGGTGTTGTAGACGGGGATCCCTTCCACCGACTGCCCCCCCTTGCCCGGGGTAACGCCTGCCACCACCTGGGTACCATACGCTTTGCACTGGAGGGTATGGAACTGCCCTTCGCGGCCGGTAATGCCTTGAACCAGCAACCTCGTATTTTCATCCACCCAAACGCTCATGATGTCTCCTTCTATGCTTTCGCTACCGCTGCAACTTTTTGGGCGGCATCAGCCAGGTCAGTTGCCACTGTGATCTTCAGTCCGGATTCATTGAGAATTTGACGACCCTTTTCAACGTTCGTCCCTTCCATGCGCACAATGATGGGAACCTTGATCTCCACCTTTTTGGCGGCCTGCACGACTCCCTCCGCAAGAATGTCGCAGCGGAGGATGCCGCCGAAAATGTTGATGAGGACACCCTTCACGTTGGGATCACCCAGAATGATGCGAAAACCGTTCTCCACCTGCTCGGCGCTGGCTCCGCCCCCGACGTCCAGGAAGTTGGCGGGACTCGCGCCGGCAAGCTGGATGACGTCCATGGTGGCCATGGCGAGACCGGCTCCATTCACCATGTTGCCGATGTTACCACCGGGAAGCTTGATGTAATTGAGGTTGTACTTGGACGCTTCGATTTCGAAAGGGTCTTCTTCATCCAGATCGCGGTAAGCCTGAACATCCTTGTGGCGGAAAAGGGCGTTGTCATCGAAGTTCACTTTGGCATCGAGGGCGATGACCCGCTTGTCGCTCGTGATGATGAGCGGATTGATTTCCAGGAGGGAACAGTCGTAATCCACAAACATCTTGTAAAGCTTGGTCAGCATGGGAAGGAAAGCCTTGACGACTTCCGGTTCCATATTGAGGCCGTAAGCCACTTGACGCGCCTGATAGCCCTGGAGGCCGAGGAGCGGATCCACATAGATTTTGATGAGCTTTTCAGGGGTCTTGGCGGCAACCTCCTCGATGTCCATACCTCCGGCTTCACTGGCCATGATGACATTCTTGGCCGAGCCGCGATCGGGAAGCATGCTCAGGTAGAGCTCTTTTTCAATGGGAAGGCCTTCTTCCACCAGGAGCTTCTTCACCTCTCTGCCTTCGGGGCCGGTCTGGTGGGTCACCAGTGTCATGCCCAGGATCTGGCCTGCAATTTGATCCACTTCGACTGCGGACCTGGCCAGCTTCACACCGCCGCCCTTCCCACGCCCGCCGGCATGAATCTGGGCTTTCACAACCACCGGAAATGCACCCAATTCAGCGGCGACAGCTTTCGCCTCTTCCACGCTGAAAGCGGCCTTTCCGCGAGGAGTCGGGATTCCGTATTTCTGAAACAACTCTTTCGCCTGGTACTCGTGAATTTTCATAGGTATCCTCACTCTTCCCGAAACAACACCATCTTGTACTGTGCAATTCAGATCTCACCGACGAGAGCCATTGACCGAAAAAGCATCTATTTTTCAATAACTCACATTATTCGTAGTTGAAAGATCTTTCCATGTCAAACACTGTTTGCAGGGGCTTCCAAGCAGCTTGCCGCTCTATCCCTTGCACCGTTGTTTTGTTTGGTGCTATAGGGTATGCGGATTATGGCCCGGGCTGAGTTTTGCCCGAGCAGGCAGAACGTTACCCTATCAGGATGGCCGCATTAGATGGAGTAAAATATGGAACTGGAACCGGTCATTGGCTTGGAAATTCATGCCCAGCTTCTCACCAAAAGCAAGATTTTTTGTGGCTGCTCCACTGCTTTCGGTGCGAGTCCCAACACGCATACCTGCCCCATCTGTGTGGCCATGCCTGGTGTGCTCCCTGTCCTGAACCGGGAGGTGGTGGAATTTGCCATGAAAATGGGCCTGGCCACGCATTGCACCATCGCTCCCAGCAGCCAGTTCGCCCGCAAGAATTATTTCTATCCCGACCTCCCCAAAGGCTACCAGATTTCCCAGTATGAACTTCCCCTGGCCGTCAACGGCTGGGTGGACATCGAGACGGAAAAGGGACCCAAGCGCATCCGAATCCATCGCATCCACATGGAGGAGGACGCAGGGAAGCTCGTCCACGACGAATTCCAGCCCATGAGCTACGTGGATTACAATCGCACGGGAGTGCCCCTCATCGAAATCGTGAGCGAGCCGGACATGGGCACGTCGGAAGAGGCGGCCGCATACCTGAGAACCCTGCGCGAAATCTTGAGATACCTCGAGATCTGCGACGGCAATATGGAAGAAGGGAGCTTTCGGTGCGATGCCAACATCTCCCTGCGGCCTGTGGGTACCGAAGCCCTGGGTGTCAAAACAGAGCTCAAGAACATGAACTCCTTCCGAAACGTCCAGCGGGCCCTGGATTTTGAAATCCGCAGGCAGAGAGCCCTCATCGAACGGAACGAGCCCGTCGTGCAGGAGACTCGCCTGTGGGATGTGGCGCGCAACGTGACCATCAGCATGCGGGGGAAGGAAGAAGCCCATGACTACCGCTACTTTCCCGACCCGGACCTGGTGCCGGTGGTGGTGAGCGACAGCTGGGTGGCGTCTGTCCGGGAGACGCTGCCGGAGCTTCCCGAGGCCAAGCGGGAGCGCTTCATGGCGCAGTACAACCTGCCGCTCTACGATGCCCAGGTGCTCACCTCCTCCAAGGCCCTGGCGGTTTATTTTGAAACGGCCACGGCGGAGTTTCCCCAGCCCAAGACCGTCAGCAACTGGATCATGTCCGAATTGATGAAGCAGCTGAAGCGTGACGAACGGGAAATCGAGGATTGCCCGGTTCCCCCCGAAAACCTGGCCGAGCTCTTGAGCCTGATGGATACGGGGGTCATCAGTGGGAAGATCGCCAAGACGGTCTTCGACGACATGTACACGACAGGCCGGAAAGCTAAAGCCATCGTCGAAGAAAAGGGGCTCACTCAGGTCAAAGACGAAGGCGCCATCGAAGCCATCATCAATGAGATCCTGCGAGAGAATCCCACGGAGGTTGAGCTCTACCGGGGCGGGAAGGAAAAGCTTTTCAGTTTTTTTGTGGGACAGGCCATGCGGAAAACCAAGGGAAAGGCCAATCCCCAATTGGTCAATGAGATTCTTCGCAGCAAACTGGCGAATGAAGAACGTTAGGCCGCACCGTCCGGAAGCAGCCGGTCACTTTGGGATCCAGCAAGAAGCCAGGAGGCAATGAAGCATGTTTGAAAAGTGTTTACCTCCCATCTACTGGGATGGAGATGCAGTGGCGATTCTCGATCAACGGGTGCTGCCCCATCAAGAAAAAATTCTGCTCTGCAGCAAGCCGCAACAGGTCATCACGGCCATCAAGAACATGTCCATACGCGGAGCCCCCGCCGTGGGTGTGGCCGGCGCCCTGGCTCTGGCCCTGGGTGCACGGGACCTGCAGGCGGCCGACACGCAGACATTTCGGCGAAAATTCGTAAGGCTCTGTGAGCAGGTGAAGAATGCCCGCCCCACAGGAAACAACCTGGGATGGGCCGTGGAAAAAGTATATTCGGTCCTGCTGGAAAACCCCGGGGCGGACGTGCCGGAGCTCCAGACTCTCATCCGAAGGAAAGCCGACGCAATCCTCGCCGAGGATGTGCGGGACAATGTGGCCATCGGGAAATGGGGTAAGGAAGTCATTCCCCGCGGGGCACGAGTCCTCACCTATTGTAATGCAGGGGCATTGGCCACTGCGGATTACGGCACGGCGGTGGGAGTCATCCGGGCTGCTTATGCCGATGACCCGACCGTGGAAGTCTACGCGTGCGAGACGCGCCCTTTCCTGCAGGGAGCCCGGTTGACGGCTTATGAGCTCCAGTGTGCCGGAATCCCCGTGACGCTGATCACGGACAATGCCGCGGGAAGCCTCATGCAGCAGGGAAAAATAGACGTGGTGGTCGTGGGTGCGGATCGCATCGCCTCCAACGGCGATACGGCCAACAAGATCGGCACCTATACGGTGGCTGTGCTGGCCCGTACGCACAACATTCCCTTTTATGTGGCCGCCCCCCGTTCCACCATCGACCCCTCCCTGGCCGACGGCTCGGGAATTCCCATCGAGCAGCGGGACCCGCGGGAGGTGACTCACCTTTTCGGCAGACCTGTGGCGCCCAAGGATATCAAGGCTTTGAACCCCGCCTTCGATGTGACACCCAGCAAATATATCACCGGGATCATTACCGAAGTGGGCGTTTTGCAAAAGCCGTTCAAGCAGTCCATCCGCAAGGCCCTGGAGGCGTGATACAAGCCCGGGATGGGTTTCCAAAGACTCACCAACCTGCTCATGCGTCGTTCCCGCAGGCTCTCCGCGGGAACGACGGCAGGCATGCGCACGGCACGGATTCCCATCGACTGCTTTTGTCTAAAACAGCAGCTGCATGACATCCTGCAGAGATTTCACTCCGACACACTCGATTTCCAGCTCCGGGGACAGCCGTTCGGCGTTACTCCTGGGAATGAGGCATCGCGTGAAACCGAGCTTCTGGGCCTCCAGCGCCCTCACGCTGCTGTGTCCCACTCCACGCACCTCCCCCGCAAGACCGACCTCCCCCCACACCACCCACTCGGGCGGCAGGGGCCGGTCCAGATAGGTGCTGAGGAGCGCCGTCGTCATGGCCAGATCCGTTGCCGGTTCCACGAGGCGGACTCCGCCCGCCACATTGACGAAAACATCCTGCTGAGCAAAATTGAGCCCGAGCTTTTTCTCCAGCACGGCCAGAAGCAGTGAGAGGCGATTGCTGTCGACTCCCATGCTTGTGCGCCGGGGCTGCAGCCAGCTGGTGGCGCTCACGAGGGCCTGCAGCTCCACCAGGAGGGGGCGCGTGCCTTCCACGGCACAGGCCACCACCGATCCGGAAACCCCCTTGGGGCGTTCCGCCAGGAGCAGCTTGGACGGATTGGGAACCTGCTCCAGGCCGACCTCCTTCATTTCGAACACCCCGACTTCATTGGTGGAGCCATACCGGTTCTTGACAGCGCGCAGGAGCCGGAAGGTGTGTGTCCGGTCTCCCTCCAGGTACAGCACCGTGTCCACCAGATGCTCCAGTGCTCGGGGGCCTGCGATGGATCCCTCCTTGGTGACATGCCCCACGACAAAAATGCTGACTCCCGTCTCCTTGGCCGCTCGCATCAATCGCGAGGCACATTCCCTCACCTGGCTGACCGATCCGGGAGCCACCTCCAACGCCCGCGTGTGGACCGTCTGAATGGAGTCCACCACGAGGATATGGGGCGGCTTCTGAGCTACGGCATCCAGAACCGCCTCGAGGGAGGTTTCAGAATAGACAAAAAGGTTGGGGGATTCGACACCCAGGCGGAGGGCCCGCACCTTCAACTGCTGGGGGCTCTCTTCGCCGGAGGCATAGAGCACCCGTTTTTCCTGGGACAGGCGCGCCAGGACCTGGAGGAGCAGGGTCGACTTTCCTATTCCCGGATCACCGGCCAGCAGTACGAGAGATCCCGCAATGAGGCCGCCTCCCAGGACCCGATCCCACTCACCGATGCCGCTCAGCAGCCGGGGCTCCGTTTCAGCTGGGATATCCGCCAGGGCAACCGGTCGATTCTGGGGATTTCCCGTCGCAAGCTCTTTTTCAGAAGACTTGTAACTGACTTCTTCCACAAGGCTTTCCCAACTTTTACAGTCGGGGCAGCGCCCCAGCCATTTGGGGCTGACATAGCCACATTGCTGGCATCGAAAAACTGTCTTGCGATCGGCCATCGGATCCTCGATTCAGAAGTTCAAATTTAAAAGCAGCAGACACTTCAGGGAAAACGTAGGGGATGCGCGCCATGGTCCATCGTCGCGGCCTCTCACATCCACAGGGCTGTCCTTTCCTGTTTCCATACCATGTCCCTGTTTGAAGGTATACCTCTTTGCACCGCTCTCCACCTGACTGCAGGCAACGGGCAGCCCCTCTCAACCTGAATGTTCGATTGACAAAACCGAAAAGATTGGTTTATAGTCCTTCTCTGAGCATTCGGAAGTAGCCTTGCTCTCATTTTGGCTGATCTGAAGCACCAGGTATTTCTCTTAATGGGGAGGAGTTTTTCCAATGGCCGGTAAGAATATCATTGAAATCAGTGACAATAATTTTGACGAAGAAGTGCTGAAATCCGATTTGCCCGTTCTGGTGGACTTCTGGGCCCCGTGGTGTGGTCCCTGCCGAGCCATCGCTCCCGTGGTTGAAGAGCTTTCCGGTGAATATGAGGGCAAATTGAAGATCGCCAAATGCAATGTCGATGACAACCCCAAAACACCTTCCAAATATGGCATCCGTGCTATTCCGACCCTCATCATTTTCAAGGGCGGGAACGTGAGCGAGCAGATTACCGGAGCGGTAGCAAAATCACAGATTATGGCAGCCATCGATAAAACAGTCGTCTAGAAGTTCGGATGTGAACATCTTCCCCATGTCATCAAGGCGCCCTGCATGGAATTTCCCATGGAGTCCAGTCACAGGTTCACCCCCATCAAACACATCCTGCGTTTTTCTTCCAAACAGTGCAAAAGTGCAATGTTCACGATGGAGTAAGACGATGGAGAAAACCGTCGAGGCTTGCAGCTGACGGGGCCTCCGGTCAGCTCTGCCGGACGGCTTTTCCTGATGGAAGATCCGGACTCTCGAGCCCGCCCCCGGTGTGTCCGGGAGGCCGGCGCCTGAGAGCCCCCTGTTGCCCTAGGGAAGAACTGGAACGAACTTTTTGATCACTCCGACGATCACAATGCCTTCGGGCGGTTGCCAAAAATTCCTGCCGCATGCCATGAATTCGGGAGTAGCCCTGCTTAACGGGAACAATCCACACGAGCATTAGAAGCCATCCCTGTCCCATTAAGGGACAGGGTATGCATTACAGGACCACTACTCGTTTTCTTTGAGGAAACCTCATGCTTTTTTCATCTTGCCAACCCCAAAAGCGTTTCCGCTTCTTTCCCCATTGCTTGCTCATGGCTGTGCTGTTGCTGACGAGCGGATGCAACACGTCCTTGACCCAGTATTATTTTGGAGATCTTTTCGGAAAAGGCAAATCCTCCACCATAGAAAAGAGCGCTGAGCAACTCGCCATGGACGGCATGCAGCAGATGCGCGACAAGGACTACGACGACGCTCTCAAGTCCTTTCAAAAACTGAAAGAGCACTATCCATACAGCAAGTACGCCATCCTGGCTGAGCTCAAGCTGGGTGATGCTCATTTTTACAACAAAGACTACTCCAACGCGGCCATCGCGTATGAAGAATTCGCCCGCCTGCATCCCCGAAACGAAGTTGTCCCCTATGTCCTTTACCAGATCGGAATGTGTCATTTCCTCTCTTTCAGCACGGTAGATCGTGATCAGGAGGAAACGCGCCTGGCCATGGAGGCGTTTCAGAGACTCATTCAGACCTATCCTGAATCCGAATATGCACAGAGAGGAAAAAAGCAGCTCTTCGAGTGCCAGAAGCGCATGGCGGCATATGAATTTCAAGTTGCACAATTTTATTTCCGATTAGAGGAGTACCCGTCAGCCAAGGACCGACTGGACCTGATCAACCGGACCTATCCCGAGGCTGCCAGGGAATTGGGCTACGAAGAGGAGATCGGCAGGATGCTGGCTCAATGTCGGGAAGAGATCGCCAAAGGGAAGAAGAAACCCAGTATTTGGACTCGTATGGGATTTTAATGAAATCTCGACTGCATATAGAGTGATGCTGTTGAGATTCACTTGAAGCATGGAGCACTCCGACCCGCCTCTGGAACCGATGGCACCACGGACCAGGTAGAGGAACCAACAGCTACCAATCAGCGAGCCCGGTCTCACCGCCTGGACCTGCGCTACTTCGTTGAAATCCCATTATCTTTTTAAGAAATTGGAACGACGGCAGAATGCCGACTGGCCTCCGGCAAAACCGGCTCATTTGATCAGGGATCTCCCAACCACCGCATTTCAACAGGACTGAAGACAGAGAACGCATGTCGGAATTGGAAAAAGCAAACTATAGTAGACGGAGAAGAGAGAACATGGGTGAACCGAACCAAGACATCAACGACGTTCCCGAGAAATCGGCAGGAGATCGCGAAGGCAGGGAGCAGCGCAACGAGATGAATCTGGTGGAGCTCAAGAGCAAGAATATTCGGGAGCTCATGAGCATCGCCAGAGGCTTCAATATCGAGGGAGCCAGCTCCATGCGCAAGCAGGAGCTTATTTTTGCTCTCCTTCAGGCGCAGGCGCAGATGAGCGGCCTGATTTACGGGGAAGGGGTGCTGGAAATCCTGCCCGACGGCTTCGGCTTTTTGAGAAGCCAGAGCTACAACTATCTGCCCGGGCCGGATGATATTTACGTCTCACCCTCCCAAATCCGCCGATTCAACCTGCGCACCGGCGACAGTATCTCCGGACAAATCCGCCCCCCCAAGGACAACGAACGTTATTTTGCTCTTCTGAAGGTGGAAGCCGTCAATTTTGAAGACCCCGATGTCGCCCGGGACAAGATCCTTTTTGACAACCTCACCCCCCTGTACCCGGACCGGAGAGTCAAGCTGGAGAACCAGCCCGACAATCTGTCCACGCGGGTCATGGACCTGCTGACCCCCATCGGATTCGGGCAGCGCGGCCTCATCGTGGCTCAACCCCGCACGGGTAAAACCATGCTGCTCCAGAATATCGCCAACGCCATCACCATCAACCACCGGGACGCCTACCTCATCGTGCTGCTCATCGATGAGCGGCCGGAGGAAGTGACGGACATGCAGCGCAACGTGCGGGCTGAAGTCGTCAGCTCCACCTTCGACGAACCGCCTCAGCGCCATGTGCAGGTGGCCGAAATGGTCATCGAAAAGGCCAAGCGTCTCGTGGAGCACAAGCGCGACGTGGTGATCCTGCTGGACAGCATCACCCGACTCGCCCGCGCCTACAATACGGTCGTTCCACCCAGCGGCAAGATCCTCTCGGGAGGTCTCGACTCCAACGCCCTCCATCGGCCCAAACGGTTTTTTGGAGCCGCCCGCAATGTCGAACAGGGAGGGAGTCTCACCATCATCGCCACCGCTCTGACGGACACGGGAAGCCGCATGGACGACGTCATCTTTGAAGAGTTCAAAGGGACCGGCAACATGGAAATCGTCCTGGATCGCAAGCTCGCCGACCGCCGCATCTTCCCTGCCATCGACATCAACAAGTCGGGAACGCGGAAGGAAGAACTGCTGCTGCAGCCGGATGATCTCAACCGCATCTGGATCCTGCGGAAGCTCTTGTCTCCCCTCAACCCCATCGATGCCATGGAATTTCTCCTGGACAAAATGCAGGGCAGCAAGGACAACGCCGATTTCCTCTCTTCCATGAATCGGTGATGGGGTGCATGGGAAGACTTAAAAGTGCTTGAAAATAAGGTCCGTTTGTCTATAATAGAGAATTTCGAAGAGGTTGCCACCACCCATACATAAGGAGGAAACACACCCATGAAAGAAGATATACACCCGACTTACCATCAGACCGTTATCCGGTGCGCCTGCGGTAACGAAATTCCTACGGGCTCGACCAAGCAGGACATCCGCGTGGAAATTTGTTCCAAGTGCCATCCTTTTTATACAGGAAAACAGAAATTGGTGGACTCCGCTGGCCGCATCGAACGCTTCCGCAAAAAATACGAAAAATTCCAGACCAAGAGCTGAGGGCCGCTGCATTTGGTCCTCTGAGCGTTTGGGAAGGAAATGCTTCGAACCTGCCGGGCAACTCCGCATTGCATTTCCCCCTTCAGCAGGGGGAGGTGCGACGCTGGGGGGATCCCTTGCCGGGAGAGACATGGACCTGCGGCGTAAAACCCATGGATGCTTCGTGCGTTTGGAGGGTTTCCGATGTGTGGTAAGCACCTGACAGGCAAAGAGAATGATGTTTGACCGTTTGGAAAGCGTCGCCGAAAAGTTTCGCAACCTGGAATCGGACCTCAGCAATCCGGATCTGCTGGCAAACCAGAAGGAATATCAGAAGGTTGTCAAGGAGCATTCAGAGATTGCACCCATCGTGGAGGCCTATCAGCGCTACAAGGATATCAAGCAACAGATCCTGGAGAGCCAGGAACTGCTGGAGCAGGAGGAAGACCCGGAAATGAGGGAGCTCATCCGTGATGAGATTCTCCAGCTCAAAAAGGATCAGGAAGATACCGAGTCCGCCCTCCGAATGATGCTCTCCCCCAAGGACCCCAACGATGACAAGAACGTCATTTTGGAGATCCGTGCCGGTACGGGCGGGGAAGAAGCAGCCCTCTTCGTGGCCGATCTTTTTCGTATGTATTCGCGTTATGCAGAGCTCCGAGGCTGGAAAGTGGACATCATGGACACCCATCCCACGGGGATCGGTGGGCTGAAGGAAATCACGGCAGCCATCAATGGAAAAGGCGCTTTCAGCCGATTGAAGTATGAACGGGGTGTCCACCGTGTACAGCGCGTGCCCGCCACGGAAAGCCAGGGAAGGATCCATACGTCGGCAGTGACGGTCGCGGTGCTGCCCGAAGCCGAGGAAGTGGACGTCTTCATCGACCCCAATGACATTCGCGTGGATGTCTTCCGCTCGTCGGGGCCCGGCGGCCAGAGCGTCAACACGACGGATTCCGCCATCCGCATCACGCACCTTCCGACAGGACTGGTGGTCACCTGCCAGGACGAAAAATCCCAGCACAAGAACAAAGCCAAGGCCCTGAAAGTGCTCCGCGCACGTCTCCTGGATCAGCGCCAGAGCGAGCAGGACGCCCAGATCGCCCAGGAACGGAAGAGCCAGGTGGGGACCGGCGACCGCAGTGAACGAATTCGCACATACAACTTTCCGCAGAACCGCGTGACGGACCACCGCATCAATCTCACCCTCTACAAGCTCGAAAGTATTTTGGGGGGTGCCATTGACGAAGTCATTGATCCCTTGATCACCTCTTTTCAAGCTGAGGCTCTCAAGAGCGAGGAGTAGGCGGTGCTGAAGATCGGCGAGAGTCGAGCCCTCTCCCAACGACTTTCAAGCCTTCCTTTCATCACTCCCGATATTTGAAATTCATGGCCCAGCCGCACGCACACTCAAAAGAAGCCGGGACGGAGGCTCCCTGGACCATCCTGAAAGTCCTCCAATGGACAACGGGATACTTCCAGCGGCATGAAATCGAGCAGGCCCGGGCCAATGCCGAAGTCCTGCTGGCGCATGTCCTGGGACTGGAACGTATTCAACTCTACCTGCGCCACGACCAGCCCCTGACAGGGGACGAGCTGGCGAAATTCCGCGAGGTGGTGCGGCGTAGAGCTGCCCGGGAACCGACGCAATATATTACGCAGAAACAGGAATTCTGGTCTCTGGACTTTGAAGTCACACCGTCGGTCCTGATTCCTCGCCCGGAAACCGAGCTGCTGGTGCAACTGGCCGCCGAAATCCTCGGGACAGCGTCGGCTCGCGTCCTGGATCTGGGAACGGGGTCCGGCGCCATCGCCGTCGCCCTGGCCCATGAATGCCCCAACCTGGCAATTGTCGCCATAGACAGCTCGCCGGCCGCTCTGGAAATCGCCGGGCGCAATGCAATCCGCCACGGAGTGGGCCATCGCATCGCTATGGTCGCCATGGATCTTTTCAGCGGGCTGACCCCATCGCCCCATTTCGATCTCATGGTCAGCAACCCCCCTTATATCGGCGACACAGAATTCTCCGGGATCGCCCCTGAGGTTTCACGGTACGAGCCGGAAACCGCTCTCAAAGGAGGAGGAAGCGAGGGGTTGCGGGTGATTCGTCGCATCCTTGGCGACATGCCGTCGTACCTCAAGGCAGGAGGCTATCTGCTGATGGAAATCGGGCAGGGCCAGGCATCCCTCCTGGCTGAGGAACTGGAGGGGAATCCTCAAGTTGAAGATCATGCTTTTATCGAAGATTATTCCGGAGTTTTGAGAGTCTTAAAGCTTCGTAAATCCCACAGGTGAGAATATGGACAAACTGGTGATTGAAGGGGGGATCCCCCTGGAGGGAGAGGTGACCATCAGCGGGGCGAAGAATGCCACCCTGCCCCTCATGGCCGCAGCACTGCTGGCTGCGGGAAAGCATACCTTTGAAAATGCCCCCAAGCTCCGCGACATTCGCACCATGCAGAAGTTGCTCACGCACATGGGAGCAGCCTGCGAGCACAACGATCTTCTGCACATTGATACGAGCGATATCCATACGTTGGAAGCACCCTACGATCTGGTGAAGACCATGCGGGCTTCCGTCCTGGTGCTCGGTCCCATGCTGGCCCGCTATCAGCGTGCCCGCGTGTCCCTGCCAGGAGGCTGTGCTATCGGCGCCCGCCCCATTGATTTGCATCTCATGGGGTTGGAACGGATGGGGGTGGAAGTCGAGCTCCAGCATGGGTACGTCCTTGCCCGAGCCAATCGGCTCAAGGGTGCTTCCATCAGCTTTGACCAGGTGACCGTCACGGGAACGGAGAACCTCATGATGGCCGCAGCACTGGCCGACGGAATCACGACCCTGAAGAACGCAGCCCGCGAGCCGGAAGTCGTGGCACTGGCGGAATACCTGCGGCTGATGGGCGCCCGCATCGAAGGTGACGGAACCGATGTCATCACCATAGAGGGAGTTGAGGAGCTTTCACCCGGCAGGATCCGCGTCATCCCCGATCGTATCGAGGCCGGCACTTACCTGGTTGCTGCAGGAATCACCGGAGGGCGTCTCAAGCTCAATGCCTGTCAGCCGACACACCTGGAAGCCGTGATTCGAAAATTGGAAGCGGCGGGACTGTCCATCACCCCAGAGCAGGACTCCCTCCTCGTGAGCAGCAACGGCCCCCTGCAAAGTGTCGACGTCAAGACTTCACCCTATCCCGCTTTCCCCACGGATATGCAGGCCCAGTTCATGTCCTTGATGACCCTGGGCAACGGCGTAAGCGTCATCATCGAACAGATCTTTGAAAACCGCTTCATGCACGTCCTGGAACTGAAACGGTTGGGAGCGGACATCGAACTGGACGGGCGCACGGCCGTCGTGCGAGGAGTGAAAAAGCTCTCGGGGGCACCGGTCATGGCCACCGACCTCCGCGCCTCAGCGTGTCTGGTGCTGGGGGCGCTGGCAGCTGAGGGAATTACGGAAGTCAACCGCATCTATCATCTGGACCGTGGATACGAAGCCATGGAGAAAAAGCTTGCTGCCGTGGGGGCCAGAATCCGGCGAGAAAAGGAATGACCTGAATTGAGCCGAAATACTTCGGAATCCCCGGTGTGCAGCCCCGAGGATTCTCCGGCTCACCAGAAGAGCGCTCTTTTGTTCCGGACAACCCGCCCCCTCATCGTTCTGACGCTTGCCTTTGTGGGGGGGATGCTTCTGGAGCGCCTGTGTCCCCTTCCGCTTTCCAACACTGCTTTTGCCGCTTGCCTGTGTGCACTCCTTGCCGCCCTCCTGGCGGCTGGACGGATCAACCGCCTGTCCTGCCATTGCGTCCTGCTGCCGCCCCTGTTTTTTGCAGTGCTGGGGGCATGGTCTGCGGCTTTGTCTTCACCTGTTCTGCCCAATCCTCAGACGATCGCTCCATTTTTCGATCGCCCGCAAACGCTCTACCTGGCAGAAGTCCGATCTCCCCCTGAATTTTATCCTGACAAAGCGCGCCTCCCCGTGACCCTGGTGAAGGGCTTTTGGCAAGGCAAGAGTATAGAGATCGATTGCGGCGTGATTCTCACCCTGAAGATGGAGCCGCACACCCTTTCCACCTGGCTGCCGGGTGATCGGATCCTGGTGCAGCTGTCTCTCAAACCCTTCCGGGATTTTCAAAACCCTGGAGCCTACCCCTATGCAAGGCAGCAGGCTGAAAGAGGCTTTTTTGGAAGGGCCTATCTACCCGACGAACGCTGGATCATCAGGCTCCCCCCCTCCCAAAGGCTCTTTCCCCTGTCGGTCCTCCACTCCGTGGCAAACCGTCTCGAGACCTTTCGTCAGAGAGCGTACGTGTATTTGACGGAGAAGCTGCAGCCGGACACCGCCAATTTTTATGCAGCGCTCCTTCTGGGCTACCGGGGCACCCTCTCGGCGGCATGGAACGACCATCTGAACAGAGCGGGCGTGACGCACCTTCTTTCCATCTCGGGGCTGCACCTGAGCCTGGTCGGCATGAGCGTCCTCTGGCTCATTTCCCGCCTGGTCCGCTATCTGTATCCCACATGGCTCATGCGATACAGCGACCGGCACATCGCTCTCTGGGGAGCATTGTGTGCGGCCTTGCTGTACGCCCTCATCAGCGGCCTTGCGCTTCCCACCTGGAGATCGGGGCTCATGCTTCTGCTCCTTTTCGCGGCGGTCTGCCTTTACCGATCGAACGACGCCATGACATCCCTTGCCGCAGCAGCCTTCGTCATTTTACTCATGGCGCCCAACAGCCTGTGGCAGATCTCCTTTCAGCTGTCCTTTGCCGCCATGCTGGGCATGTTCATTCTTTATCCCCGATTCCAACGCGTTCAAAACAGCATCCCCCTTTTGAAATCCGCCCTGGCACATCCCATGGGCAGGCTCCTGAGCCCGTTTACGGAGGCGTTTTCGGTTTCCCTGGCCGCGAACATCATGGTTCTGCCCCTTTGTGCTTATCACTTTTACGGCATTTCCCCGGCAGGGCTCCTGTCCAATATAGTGCTCGTTCCCCTGGTGGGATTCCTGGTTCTTCCCACGGGTTTGGCGGGAGTCGCTCTTTTGGCGCTGAATGAAAATCTCGCTCATCTTTTCCTGGTGACGGGGGGATTTTTTCTAGAGTTGTCTCAGAAGATCATTCTCTGGTTCAGCAGCCTTTCGTGGGCTTATTTCTGGGTGGGAACTGTTTCCCTACTCTCCATAACGATCTTCTATGTTGTCCTTGCCATCCTGTTAACCCATTGGGGATGGCTACGGAAGGCGGCAGCCCTCTCAGCCGTGGCATTCCTGCTTTGTTCCGCGAGTTTCCTGAAGCACGCATTCACGGCACCTGGAAGCAATCGGCAGTTGACGGTCCATGTCATCGATGTGGGCCAGGGGACGTCGACACTCCTCCAGTTTCCCAACGGCCAATCCATGCTCGTAGATGGGGGTGGCTTTCTCGACGACTCCTTCGACGTGGGGAAATCCGTCCTGGCACCATTTCTCTGGCATTTGGGCTTGGAAAAAATTGACTACGTGATCCTCTCCCATGATCACCCCGACCATAAAAACGGACTGCGCTTCATTCTTTCGCAGTTCACAGTGGGTGAATACTGGGAAAGCGGCATTCAGGACGGCACGAGCAATGGTCATGAATTTGCCGATTTGGCATCAAAACGCGCCATTCCTGTGAAACGCCTGGATCAAATCCAGGGAGAGCACGACATCGGGGGGTGCAAGGTCCGCTTGCTCCATCCGACTCCTTCTTACATTCAGAAGGGATCGGATGGAGCCAATCTCAACAATGCCTCTCTCGTCCTGCAGATTGATCATGGGAACACGCGGGTCATTCTTCCAGGGGATATCGATGCTTCGGTGGAACGTCTGCTTTTTGACAACCCTGTCCCCGAGGGCTTAAAGGTGCTCCTCATCTCCCCCCATCACGGAAGCCGCCATTCCAACAGCAATCTCCTTTTCGAACGGGTCAAGCCCAGGGCGGTTATCTTTTCGTGCGGTTACCAGAATGGCTTCGGTTTTCCGGCTGCGGCGGCCTTGGAAAAGTGCCGCACGCTCCACATCCCATTCCACCGAACGGACCTGGAGGGAGCCCTTCAGGCGATCTCGGACGGTTACGAGTGGATAATCTTGCCGAGCACACCCCAGCAGGATCAATAGGCCGTAAGATACTAATTTTACAATTGAAGTTTCTTATTTTTGAAATATTGAACTTCACGGCTTGCTTTCGACCGGAAAATGCTATAGGGTGGCCCCGGATTGTGATTTGTCAACGTTATTAAGTAATTAATAAAGCCGATAGCTTGGATAAACATTGTCTATAGAAGATACTAGAGAATGCGAGGTGAAGTAACAATAAAACCAATTTAATCATTGATTATTGCTGCAGCAAACTCAGTGTTTTTTTCGTTTCAAGGCTGCGCCCATCCGGGCACAGGAAGGGGGGAAGCTTCGGAAGCGCTTCGTGTGGAGTTCTGGCAAGGTTTGTGCAAATCTCCATACCCCCGAGATCGAGGCAACGGTCATTTCCTGAGGTCAGTGTGTTCATTGGACAAGCGAGATCCGTGATGACAGAGTGGTTCAAGGAAAAAATCTGTCTCACAACACGGAAAGCGGAAGGTGTTACAGTCCTCCCCTTTCCTTTACCAACCCGTGTACAAAGGAAGAAAGAATGACGAAAAATATCGGAATGTTATCCATTTATTGCCTGGCCACTATGTTCTGTCAACTCCCCATCGCCGCGTATCCTTCCACCAATCAAGACAATTCAGACCTGCATCGAGTGACGGTGAGCGCCTACACCAACAGTCCCAGGTGTACCGACGCCACACCCGGCCGTACCGCTTCTTCCATGCGTATCAGGCCGGAGCACTACCGGAAGGTGGTTGCATTGAGTCCCGATCTGGCGAGAAATTACGAATTTGGCGACCGATTCTATCTCGTGGTCAATGGAAAAAGCCACCTGGTGGAATTCCAGGACCTCATGCCCAAAAAGCACAAGAACAAGATTGACTTCCTCCTGCCCTCAAGACGAGACTGCATGCGCTTTGGAGTGACACAGGGAGTTCTGATTCCCGTGGTGGACTGAGCGATTGATGCGCGCCACACGGAAAGATCTCCCCAAATATAAAAAGATTTCAATTCAATTCTTACGCATGCTTTCGATCCGGATTTGACCGTTGCCCCGAAAACAATGCAGAAGACACGGCCCCATCTTTCCCTGGAGGTTTGAGCGAGGCAGTGTGTTTGCTGCCGATTGTCTGCCTCACGGCGGACCGACAAATTTGTAAACCATTGCGCACGTTTTTGTAGACCATCCTGAAAGCCCTTCCCGGGCTCCCTCCCCCGATTCGTTCCATCAATATCCCCTGATACGCATAAAGCTGCGAAAATGTTCTCCCGTCAATGCGTCCTGACCGGCATTACCCCGAAAGCATCTGGAGAATCCTGAGATTCTTCATCGCGGCAGCAATGGCAGAAGGTCCGCTTTGGAGTCGCCACGAGTTCAACAGCCCTCGGCCAACGGCTGAAAAGGTCTCTTACTCCAAGAGAAATCACCATAATAAGCTATTTTAATGAAATATCATCACATCCTTCTTTGCTGGGCATGGGGGCATCTGGCGCGGCCTGTCGCTGCGGCCACACACGACTCCTGAGCCATTGGCATATGAATTGCTGATAAGATAGCTCAACTCAACAAGGAGCTTGATATGATGACTTCATTACAAATTCTTTTTGGCCTTTCGGTAGGCTTCATGGGCTTCCACATTATTGGCGAAAGTCCATTACCTGGATGCAGTGCCCTGTTCATAGCAGGATTCTTGATCCTGGCAGGCATCGACCGTCTGTCTCAGCTGAAGGAATAGGCAGCAGACCCGGCCGGACATCGAGGCTCAAGAGCAATGATAAAAGGCTGATTGATTTGAATGGTAATGAGTTTCGAACTTTTGAACGTCAGGCTCCGGCCTGACGTTTTTTATTTTCCAATCCGTATTCGGCCGCAAAGACGTTCGGCCATGCCATCAGCCCATGACTCTGGTATACTGGAAGCGGTTCTTTTCCACACCTTGACACCACCTTCAAAGAGGATAAATCGTGGCAACGAAAGATCTCACTCCGTCCATCGACTGGAGACGGTTGCTTCAGGAATTCGAAGATTTCCACCCAGGCGATGAGGACTGTCAGACGGGGTGCGATGCCTTTACTGCATCGCTCATCCATCCCACTCCGGAATTTGTAGAGCTTTTCCTTCAAAGGAAATTACAAAAGGGTATGCTGACAAACGAAGAAACCGTTCGAGCCCTCTATTTTTACCTCCTGGAGAAAAGATACGACGAAAGACTCAATTTGCTCCATTTCGCTTTTCATGTTTTCGATGACGCCACGCAACTCCCGGAGGACGTCATCAACCGCACCCCTTTTCCGCACGAGGAGGGACTGCCCGGTTACCGGTACGCCAACGATCCAGACTATCGGATCCTGCCTTGCCCCCCGGTCGGAGAGGAAGAAATGTGATGCAAAGCACAAGACTCGACGACAGGAACGTCTCATTCCGGCAAGGGAGGAGCACCAGGGCTTGCGAACTTTTATCGACCCCGCCCTCCGCGTGGAGAAGCGCATGGATCAGATTTCCCACATGCCCTCACGCATTCATAAATTGTCGTATGAATGTAGAGACTTTCTTCTTTCCTCTCACCACCCCGTAGTGGCCTTCGCACAGGATGTCGGCCTGCAGATTCAACAGAATCTCCAGGGAGTGCAGATAATCCTCCCGCTGAGAAAGCAAATCGGGGTGAAGGGGGCCATGGACATCCTGAGCAAAGACGACGTTATTCCCCTGAGATTCCGTCACATAGACCATGGAGCCGGGAGAGTGACCCGGGGTGTGGAGGGCCAGTATCTCTCTCCCACCCAGAGGAATCTCCTGCCGAGAGCCCGAAACTTTTATGTCGACGGGAAACGATTCCATGGGGGACCCATACCAGGAAGCCGCTGTCACATGGGGATCCCCTCTTTCAAGAAAGGGCGCATCCAGCTCGTGGGCTACGGTCTTGAAACCAAGGATTTCTTTCAACGCCTTGATCCCGCCGGTGTGGTCAAAATGACAGTGGGTAATCAGCAGATACTCGATGGCTTCAGGGGAGATTCCACACTTTCGAATGTTGTTCAGAATCCGGTTCTGACCGTAGCCGCATCCGGCATCGACCAGGGCTGCATGGTCATTAAAGCAGATCAGGTAAACGGCCGCATCCTGAGGAGCACTGTATTCTCCTCCCCCTACCTGGTAAATTTCGTTCGTTATTTTCATCTTTGCAGTCTCCTCCATCTTCTCACATTTGCAAACGGCTGAGATTCCATTTTACTTCGCATTTTGTGGACATGGTTTTTATTTTTTTAATGAAAAGGTTAATGCTGAGCACGACAAAAGCCGAAATAAGCGTCAAGAAATCCATACTCACTATATGCTCACTAAAGGTCGATTTGATGGCGAAAATCATCTCCGCCGCTTCCAGGGCACATTTCTCTAGACAAAGTTGTTTGAGTTTGGTGGATGATGAGATATGGTATCCGGAAGGCTTCATCCCTCTCGAGATACCTCTTTCATCTTTTCTCTGCACAGGGTAGCCAGCATGGTAGATCCGGTGGCATTGTTATGAAATTCTATCCCACTTTATTTAAATTTTACCCCGGTTTTTCCAGACAGACACAGGTGTCGAAGATGCCTCCCCAAGCGGTCTGCGATCCCCCCCCCAAGGGAATCCCCATATTTCCGAGGAACAATTGGAACATCACTGCCGCGATCGCCAGCATCATCCTGCTGGGATATATCGGGTTTCTGCTCTTCGCCAATTATCTTTCGCAGATGCAACTGCAGGAGGCTGCCCTTGATCAACTGAAACAGGACATGGAGAAGCGCTCCCTTGCGGTGAGTTATTTTTACTACGAACGCAAAAACGATTTGAGGGATTTGCAAGAAAACCGAAGTATTTTTTCTTTCTTTCACAGCAAAGCACTGGGCATGTCCATGGAATACGGACTCCAGGCGTCTCTTTACAGTGTGTCGGAGGCGTTCAGCCGCATCCTGAACGACAAGACCCTGGACAAGGAAAAAATATACAAAGAGATCGCTTTCATCAATACAGACGGGCAGTTGCTGTCGGGAGTCTCATCCCAGGAATCGAAATTGAAGGATGAGCATGACCTCTCGCGCCTCCTCGCACCGGAGCTTTCAGATGCGACCATTCTCGTGGACCCGGACAAACAAAATCAGGACGTACTGCTGTCCATCGCCTACTACTACAAACAGAGCTACCAAGGTCAAATTGTCGCGTGGGTTTCGGCACAACCCGTATACAAGCATCTCGTGAAGGAAACAAACAGCACGAGCAGGCGAACCATTTACATCGTGTCCAACTATGGCAGCCTCAATCTCCCCTCGGATGTCCAGCAGACTCTTAACCAATACAAGGTGGGGGAGATCATTGACCTGCCGGCAGGCAAGATTTACCGCCTGAAACCCTCTTCCAGACAGGGAAGCGATGAGGAGCTCATCATGGGAAGAGTTCCCATCAAAGGGACTCCTTTCTCCCTGGTAGTGCTCTCCCCCGCGGCGGAAATATTCGGCATTACGGCCCCGTGGCGCCTTCCCGTCGCCATGGGCATCCTGTCATTGATTGTCCTGGCGGGGACCGCTCTGGCCTGGAGGATCAACACGCACAACCTCATCCTCCGAGCACGACTGGAAGAGACAGCCAAGAGCAAGCAGGATGTCGAGGGGAAAAATGTGCAACTCCAAAAGGAAATCGGCGAGCGCAGGAAGGCACAATCCGCACTGATGGAGTCCGAACAAAAATACCGCCTCCTGATGGAAAATACCAACGAAGGGATCTTTATCCACCAGGACGGCTTCATCAAGTTCCCCAATCCCCACCTGTCGACCATTACGGGGTATACGCCCCAGGAATTGACGAGCATGTCGTTTATGGACCTGCTGCACCCGGACGAGAGAACGGCAGCCATGGAAAGGCTTTTGAGAACGTTGCGGGGAGACGAGCCGTCCGGAACGCATATCTACAGGGCCAGAAACAAGAAGCGAGAGCAGCTCTGGTTTGAGGTCAACGCCATCCTTCACACATGGGAAAAAAAGACGGCCACACTCCATTTTATACGGGACATCACCCCCCAGAAGAACCTGGAGGCCCAACTGCTCCACGCTCACAAAATGGAAGCGGTGGGCACCCTGGCGGGGGGCATTGCCCACGACTTCAACAATCTGCTCCAGGCCATTCAAGGATACTCGGAACTGCTCCTCATGGACCAGGAGTCCGATGGAGCCCATCATCCCTACCTCCAAGAAATTTTCGGTGCCGCTCAGCGCGGTGCAGATCTCACCCGACAGTTGCTGACCTTCAGCCGAAAGATCGAGAGCAAGCTCCGCCCCATGGATTTGAACCAGGAGATCGTTCAATTGCGCAAGCTTCTGGATCGGACCATCCCAAAGATGATCGGCATCGAGCTGCATCTTGCCGGAGACTTGCATTCCGTCAATGCCGATCCAGCCCAAATCGAGCAATTGCTCATGAACCTGGCCGTCAATGCCCGGGATGCCATGCCTTCGGGCGGTAAGCTCCTCATATGCACCAAGAACGTTTTCCTGGATGAATCCTATTGCAAATCTCACATGGGAGCCACCCCCGGCAGCTATGTCATGCTCCAGGTGTCGGACACGGGACACGGGATGGACTCGGCGACACTCGCACGCATCTTTGAGCCTTTTTTCAGCAGTAAAGGCATCGGCAAGGGAACGGGGCTTGGCCTCTCCATGGTTTACGGTATCGTCAGCAGTCACGGAGGCTATATTTCCTGCGAAAGTCAGCCCGGCGAGGGAACCACCTTTGAGATTTATCTGCCGACCATTGACGAAGCGGAAACGAAGGATGAAGCCGAAACCGGTCCCGTCAAGGCCATGAAAAAGGGTTCCGAGACGATTCTGCTCGTTGATGATGAGGACTACATCAGGGATCTGGGAAATCAGATCCTGACCAAATTTGGATACTCCATTTTGATGGCTGAAAACGGACAGGTCGCTCTTGATATGTATCGAAGTCATTGGAAATCCATTGACCTGGTGCTCCTCGACCTTATCATGCCCGGAATCAGCGGCACGGAATGTCTCAAGGAACTGCGGACCATCAACCCCGATGTGAAAGTCGTGGTCATCAGCGGCTATTCTCCCGACGGTTCGACGGATGAGCTCTTCCAGCTTGGAGCGCGCGGGTTCATCAGCAAGCCTTACCAAATGACCCAGATGCTGCAGGTGACGCGCGAGGTGCTGGACAGCCCAACGGAGCTCCACTGAAGGAGCCTCGAGACAGGGGCTTGCCTTGAAGCGCCGCGGCGGGGCTCTCCTGGGAGGGGAGACTGTAGAGGAAATTGATTATGGAATGGAAATTCGCCACCTTCAACGTCAACGGAATCCGGGCGCGTCTGCCCATTGTTCTTCAGTGGCTGAAGGACCATGAGCCCCATGTCCTCTGCATGCAGGAGATCAAATCCCAGGAGAAAAATTTTCCCTTGGCTGCTTTTCAGGAAGCCGGTTATGTCGTGAGTTTGAGAGGGCAAAAATCCTTCAACGGAGTGGCCATTGCCTGCAGGACCCAGCCGGAGGAGATTCTCTACCGGCTCGATGGGGAAGATTCGGAGGAGGAGGCCCGCTTTATGGCCGCAAAAGTCGATGGCGTCTGGGTCGTCAATACCTATGTTCCCCAGGGGAGGTCCCCTGACCATCCCGCCTTCCAGTTCAAGCTGGCTTTTCTGGCCCGACTGAAACGATGGCTCCAGGAGAAATTCCAACCGGATTCCCCCCTTGTTTGGGCTGGAGACATCAATGTGGCACCAGCAGCCATGGACGTTTTCGATCCTCAGCGCATGGAGGGAGAGGTGGGATTCCACCCTGATGAACGGACAGCACTGGAGCACGTCAAAGCCTGGGGCTTGGTAGACCTCTACAGGAAACACCACCCTTTTGAAAAGCAGTTCACATTCTGGGACTACCGACTGCCCATGAGCTTCAAGCGGAATCTGGGCTGGCGGCTGGACCACATATGGGTGACCGCGCCCTTGGCGAAAGCCTCTGTCGACTGCTCAGTGGACACTCAGCCACGAGGATTGGACAAGCCAAGTGATCACACCCCGGTTTGGGCGGTTTTCAATCTGTCGCACCTTCGATCGGGCGAATGACAAAAGCTTCAGAGAAGTCATCGTCATTCCCAGCGATTGCCTTCTTTATATTTCAAGTCGATATAATGCATCGACCTGCGATCCGTGGTGAAAACACTCATGAAGCCATTTACAAAACTGATGATCAAGGCCCCCAGAATGGCCGACCAGATCCCTTCCACCTGAAACCCGGGCATGAGAACAGATGCCACTTTGAGCAGAAAGGCATTGATGATCAATGTGAACAGTCCCAGGGTAAGAACGTTGACGGGAAGTGTGAGAAGAACAAGGAACGGCCGCAAGAAAGCGTTGAGAATACCCAGTGCGGCTGCTCCCAGGAGCGCTGAAAAAACACCCTTCACATGAATGCCGTCCAAAAGATACGCGGCACAGAGAATAGCCAGCGTCAGCACCAGCCATCGGATCAACCAAACAAGATTCATAGCTGCCCTCCCGGCAAAATCACTTCACTTGGACTGGATTTCCATCGGGGCCGAGCTTCACGCCCTCTATGAGGAGCTCCACCTGGACCTCATCCCCCACAGGTCCACCATTCGGCAGCTCCAGTCCCCAGGCTATGTCAAAATCACTCCGCTTGAGCGTCGTATTAGCCATAAAACCCGCCCGATACCCTCCCCATGGATCCGCTCCGAATCCGAGCACCTTGAACGGGAGCTCTACGGGGCGCGTCACGCCACGAAGAGTCAGTTGCCCCAGCAGGATTCCGGAATCCTTGCTTGCGGATTTCACGCCAGTACTGGCGAAATGCATCTCTTTAAATTTGAGCGCATCGAAAAAGTCACCGGAAAGAAGATGAACATCCCTCTGGGTATTGCCGGTGCTGAGGCTGAACAGATTGATGGAGGCATTCACCCTGGTGGCGGACAGATTTTCGGGATCGATGACAATGTTCCCCTTCACATCGTAAAAGCTCCCGGAAACATATGCAACGACATGCCGAATCCGCCAATTGGCGAAACTGTGATCCTTATCGATCTGATAGGTTTCCACACCCGCATGGGCATTGACGGAAAACGCCAGCCCCACCCAGCCGACAAACAACGCGATCGTTATGAAACGTTTGTTGATTTTCACGACTCCCTCCTGATCATTGCTAACCTAATGAAATATCATTTATAAATTAGAGGCTAAAAATAATCATGTCATCAAGAAAGTCAAACAGCCGTCCTCACTGCCGCAGGGTTGAATGGAAACGTGGAGTCGATCCTCCCTGGGCGGCCCACGGCTTCCCCACGGCGTCGAACATGAAGGGAGCCTCCCGTCCCATCTCCCTCCGCCCCCGGCATGTAACCGTTTCCGCACGGTTCCATGCCGGTTTCGTCCCTCGGCTGATCAGCTCCCACCCTTAGCCTTCAATTGACACCATTCTCGATAGTTGTTATGCCTCCACGACCAGCTATTCCCATGTTACGAGCAGCAGCTCCAAGGCCGGCCAGGCTCCGGGGTCTACGCCCTCAAACGGGCGCCGGGCAGATCTTCATGGCATTACAATCAGAATGGACCGAAAGGACCTATGGACACTGGACAATCGCTCACTCAAGCCCCCATTCCCACCCTCATCCGTAAAATCGCTTTGCCTGCCAGCATAGGGTTCTTTTTCAACACGATGTACAATGTCGTCGACACCTACTTTGGCGGGCTCATCTCCACCCAAGTTCTAGCGGCGCTTTCTCTGTCCTTCCCGGTTTTTTTTGTCATCATCGCCCTGGGAAGCGGCATGGCCACGGGAGCAACGGCTCTCATCGCGACGGCCTTGGGAGAGGACAACCCCCACGGCGCGAAAGTCTTTGCCGTCCAGGGCCTCACCTGCGGAGTCATCCTGTCCGCCTTGCTCACGCCCGTCGGCATACTCATCTCCCCTTTCCTGTTCTCCCTGCTTGGGGCTTCAGATGCCTACCTGGAGATCTGCCTGAGCTACATGAACGTCATCTTCTGGGGGGCGCTCTTTTTCATGCAGATTTTTATGCTCAATGCAATTTTGAATGCAAATGGGAACACCAAGCCCTACCGGAATTTTCTCATCTTTGGATTCTGCATGAATGTCGTACTCGACCCGTGGTTCATCTATGGCGGACTGGGAGTCCCCTCCATGGGGACAGCGGGAATTGCTCTCGCAACCGTGGTCATCCAGGGGATGGGGTGCATCTACCTGGGAGCCAAGGTACTGGAATCCGGATTTCTCCGGGGAATGACCTGGCGTGAATTTCTGCCGGACGGGAAAGCCCTCGGGGAGATCGTCCGACAGGGATTGCCGGCCGGCAGCAACACGCTGACCGTCGGGATAGGAATTTTTGTCATCACCTGGTTCATCAGCAAATTCGGAAAAGAAGCTGTTGCAGCCTATGGCATTGCCACGCGCATCGAGCAGATCGCTCTCCTGCCCACCATCGGGCTGAATATCGCTACCCTGACCATCGTTGCGCAAAACAATGGAGCCCGACGCAATGACCGCATCCATGAAACCATCAAGACAGCGTTGCAGTATGGCGCAGTCGTGATGCTGGTGGGCGGGGTCTGTGTCTTCACTTTCGCGGGGAACCTGATGGATTTTTTTACCGGCGACCCCCTGGTCCGACAAATGGGGCAAAGCTATTTGCAGGTCGCCTCTTTCGTGCTTTATGCCTATTCCGTCCTGTACATTCATGTGGCGGCCCTGCAGGGGATAAAAAGGCCCATGTTCGCCATCTGGATCGGACTGTACCGCCAGATTGCCGCTCCGAGCATTGTCTTCTACATCTTGATCTACTGGCTCAATTCGGGAATCCTGGGGATCTGGTGGGGGATATTTGCGGTCACGTGGAGCGCCACAGCCGTCACCTACTTTTATGCTCACAAAATCATCAGGAATAACTCCAAGATATCCCGCGATCAGCTGGTTTGACGTTTACTTCGAACCCTGTTATTTTGGGATCGTTATGAAAATATGGGAACGCCTTCAGCCTGAGTGTATCTTTTTGGATGCTCGCCTCGTGGACAAAGACGCGGTGCTCCGCTTTGCGGTGGAGGCCTTTGCCCGCAGCGGTGCGGTTTCACAAGAGAATTACCTTTACGAAAACCTGCGCATGCGAGAAGAGGTCATGAGCACGGGCATCGGCAACGGCATCGGGATCCCCCATGCCACCAGCACAGAAGCCACGGATGCGGCCATTCTTCTCATTCGACTTGCAGACCCCATCGAGTTCCAGGCCCTGGACGGGCTGCCGGTGGATATCGTCCTGGCCATGGTGGTCCCTCAGAATGCTACGTCCCTTCATCTGCAAGTGCTGGCTGCTCTTTCCCGCCTCTGTCATCATTCCAGGTTCATGGAAATCATGAGAGAAGCAGAGAATTCCGAGAGCCTTCGCAGCGCGATCAAGAACATGGAAGAAGAAATGATTTTGCATGGAGCCAAGTCGTCAGGGGATTGACGTTGCCCATCAGTTTCCCATTTTCATTTCCATTGGAGCCCCCGAAAAAAAAGAAGAGGCGAGGAAGAGCATCATGAAACGGAAAAATAAGCTGTGGACGCTTTTATCGGCGTTGATTGGGTTGATCCTGCTGGCAGGTTGTTCATCGACTCCCACGCCATCTCCCCCTCCTCCCTCCGCAGCACAGCCCACAATGACTACACCGAGCGAGCGAGTGGCACCAGCACGGACTCCGTCCCCGGATTCGGGAAGGTACCTTCGGCAGAGCGATTCTCCCATCATGGTCCCCTACTACTCGCCCCCGGAAAGAATGACCCTGTGCGGCGAGCCCGTTCCACTGGACGTTGCCGACGCATGGGAGCGTTTTGACAAGGAATTCACCCTGGTCGTTTACAACCATGCCCAGGTCTACCTTTGGCTGAAGCGCATGGAGCGCTACTTTCCCTGGATTGAAGAGCGCTTGCACGCCTACGGGCTCCCAGAGGATCTGAAGTATGTGGCCATCGTGGAAAGCGATCTGCAGCCCAACGTCTGTTCTCCCAAGGGCGCAGCCGGTCCATGGCAGTTCATGCCGAGCACGGGGGCTTCCTACGGGCTTGACCAGCAGGGGAGCTGTGACACGCGCTTCGACTTTGAACGGTCCACGGAAGCGGCATTCAAGCTTTTGAATGACCTTTACAAGCGCTATAAGGACTGGGCTCTGGCGATTGCCACCTACAACTGCGGCGACAAGCGGATTATGGATGAAATGCGGACCCAGGGGGTCAACAATTACTATCTGCTCAAGCTTCCCCTGGAGACAGAACGGTATGTTTTCCGCATCCTGGCTGTCAAAGCCGTTTTGAGTGACCCCTCCCGATACGGGTACCATCTGCCCAAGGGAGCCGGCTACCAGGAACTGCGTGTCGACCGTGTCACCGTCAACTTCACCAGTCCCGTCTCCATCCAGAGAGCAGCAGCAGCGGCGGGCATATCCTATCGGGAGTTTAAAGAGCTCAATCCTGCATTCAGAGCCGACGATATTCCGGCGGGCACCCAGGAGCTCAAATTGCCTGCAGGTAAGGGAGCGTCATTCCAGAAGAATTTACCCTTTTGAGCCGGCTGTCGGCGGACTACTCCTCTGCTCCCGGGCCAGTCCCCACCATCCACGCGGTGATGGGGACCGGCTGGTCAAAACATCTTCAACCTATGAGTACGGTCAGCGGTTTTTCCACTGCGGCGATCGCTTTTCCATGAAAGCGCTCATCCCTTCCTCCGCGTCATCCGACAGACAATTCATCGCAATGACCTCTTTGGCATAGGCATAGGCAGAGCCCTCGCTCAGGTCGATCTGTTCATAGAAGGCTCTTTTGCCGAGAGCAAGAGTAAAAGCACTGGATTGGGCCAGTTCCGAGGCCCATTTCATGGTCTCTTCGGCCAGCCGTTCCGCAGGGACGATACGGTTGACCAAACCGAAACGCTCTGCCTCCTCAGCCGAAATGAAACGTCCGCTCAACAACATGTCCATGGCGCGCCGTCGGCCGATGACTCGCACCAGAGGCACCATGGGAGTGGTACAAAAAAGGCCGATCTTGACACCCGGAGTTGCAAAACGCGCTCCGGACTCCGCAATGGCGAGATCGCAGGCCGCCACGAGCTGACAGCCGGCTGCCGTGGCGATCCCCTGTACCTGGGCGATGACGGGTTGAGGAAGCCCCTGCAGGCGGAGCATCATCTGGTTGCACGTGGCAAAAATCCGACGCAGGTAAGGCAGATCCTCGTGATGCGATCTCATTTCCCTGATATCGTGCCCGGCACTGAATACCGGTCCTTCCCCTCGCAAAACCACGATACGCATCTCCGGGTCCTGAGCCACCTCATCCAACCGCACGAGCATCTCCGACAGGACCTCCAGAGACAGAGCATTTCGTTTCTCAGGGCGATTCAACGTCAACAAACCGACGGGGCCTTCTTTTTTCAAAAGCACAGCATCCATGTAAGCGCTCTCCTTTTCTCCACATCAAGCTCGGAACCACCGGTGATGACTTTCGCTCTGATGCAGTGGGAGAACCCTGTCTCGCCAATGCATCTGTCGCGCAGCGATTCAACCCCGCCCCCACCGGACTGCCGCTCTCAAACGGTCCTTCCATCCAGCCAGAAACGAAGCGCATTCTTGAGCTCCTCTATCTGTTCCGGATCTTTTACCTTTTCCCCCTGGTGCGTCCGAATGTAGAAAACATCTGCAGCCTGATCTATTTTTGTGGTAATTTTAGCAACATATGTTTTGATCTGCAGTTCATACAGGGTGCGGTTGATGGTGTAAAGCAACCCCACCCGGTCTGCCGTATAGACTTCGAGAATGGTATAGATTGCTGAAGATTCGTTGTCGATGAGGATCTGGCTGGGAGCTGAACGTCCGGGTGCGGCGGGCTCCACCCGGGTCGCTGCATGAGCCGCAATGCGATAATCCAGGGCCATTTTCCCCCGCATGGAACGCTTTATATCTTCTTTGACGTTCTCCCACGGGAATGCTGCGGCGCTCCCCTCCGGCAGACGGCACTGAAAGATGAGGAGCACGACGTTGTTGTTCATGGTGAAAACCTGGGCACCCGTAATGTTGACATCGTACAGGGTCAAGATCCCGGACGTCCTCGTCAGCAGCCCTGGCTGCTCGTGGCTCATGAGGGTAAGCTGAGCGGCTCCATCGCGCGAAGAAACCTCCCACACAAAAGACGCTTCGCCGGCCTGCAGCTGCCATCCCAGCCGCAGGTGGCTGGCAATGGCCTCGGGGACCATGGAGAGGACATAGCGGGGAGACAACTGGGTGAAGTAATTCTCCAATTCTGCAGCACCCACGAGATCCGCCAATTCCTCCCCCACCTGCACCTTCATCCTTTCGATGCGCTCGGCAATGGCCCGAGGGCTCGGCTCCCCCTTCTCGAGGAGGTGATGGATGAGATCATACAGCCCAAGAACAGGCGTATTTCTCCACTTTTCCTGGGCCTTGGGCCCTGTGGACATCATGTCGGCAAAACTCAGCAGGACCAGTAAATCCAGCTGTTGGGGGCTTGCAATGGTGAGGGCGCAATGGGCCAGCATTTCTTCGTCTGCCAGATCCCTCAGGGAGGCGCTGTCCATGAGGAGCAGATGCTGGGCCACCAGAAATTGCAGAAGGTCCGACTCCTCGGGCTGCAGGCCCAGTCGCTGAGCAATAACGGGAATCATTTCTCCTCCGCGCAGGGCATGGCCCCGCCCGGAGCTCTTTCCGATGTCGTGCAGCAGGGCGGCCAGGAAAAGCAGGGTTGGATCGGAAATGCCCTGAGCAATCTGCGTCAGTTCGGGCTCAGCCTCTGCATATTCACCGGCCATGAGCTTCTTGAGCGCGCGAAGGCAGCGCAGGTGATGCTCGTGGACCGGGTAGAGGTGGAAGGCGTCATGCTGCACCAATCCATGCACGGCTCCCAGCTCTGGAATGAGAGAGCTGAGGAATCCCTGGTCGTAGAACTTTTTCAAGACCACCAGATCGGGAGAATCTCTCCGAATGAGATCCAGGAGCTCTTCGCGCACCATGGGGTCTCCCGAGGCCGTATCCAGCACGTTGCGATGATGCAAGATCCATTGCCGCGCCACATTGGCGAACTGGAGTTTGTGCTTTGCAGCCAGATTGAAGAGGTGCACCATGTGTCCGGCCGTTGCGGGATAGCGGTCCGTCTGAACAAGAATCCTTCCCTGGCGCTCGATAAGACCGTCTTCCAGGAGCCGGGCAACGCTGTCCTCTCCTCCCTTTTGCCGTCCTTCGTACAAGCGCTCCCAAAATTCCCGTGCGATGCATTCCACCCCATGAAACAGTTGAAAAACCTTCTGCATGAAGGCCTCCACAGGCAGGAAGCCCGCCAGCGATGCATAGCCAAGCCGCTCGGTGAGCATTTCCTGTTCGTCGAAATGGAGAGTGGTTGAGGTGGTGGCAGGAGTCTTGCCGGGGAGATTCCCGATGAGGCTCACAAGACGCCCGAAGCCCTTTTCCGCCTGCTGCAGGAAATCCACTTCCTGGCGATTCAAGTACCCGCGGAAGATGGCATCCTCCAGGTTCCGAATATTCGAAGTGATGCGGCAGGCAGCCCTGATGGATGCAATTTCCGCGAGCCCGCCGGGGTTTCCTTCCAAATCCGGTTCAAGCCAGGTGGCCGGATCTTCCAGGCGCTTTTGTCTGTCCAGAACGGACCCGTGGACTCGCTCCAGAAGCTCATCGCGGCGGCCATCCAACAGGCCCTCCAGCGCTTCCTCCAGCTGCTCCACGAGGAGCCTGTTTCCCGAAATATGGCGGCTGTCCAGGAGCTGCAACAGAAAGGAAAAATCCGTCCGAGCCCGCTCCAGGAGCTCCTCCATGGTTCCCTGCTCCAGAGCAACCGTCCAGCCCGCTTCCGACAGAGGAGATACGATTTCACTCAACCAGCTTTCCTTCCACGGAGAAGACTCCGCTTTCAGGAGGAGGATGGGAATGGGCTGGCTGGGTCCGATCAATCCCCGACCAAACGCCCCCAGGGCTGATATGGCGGCGCTGGAGCGGAATTGCTCGGCATCCAGATTGAGTTTGTTCACGAGGCGGTTGTACAGTGAAATGACGGCAACTTCCAGAAGACTGGTATGACGGCTCAGGAGGTCCTCTCCGCTTTCCGCCATGATTTGGTGCCGTTGCTTGCGAAGTGATTCGGAAATATTCTGCATTTTGTCACTCTTTCTCTGTTTCGGAGGGTTTCATCCTGTGTGGCATCCCACCCGGCAACACCGGGACTCGATCCCCAGAGCTTTTTCCCGGGAATGATAAAACAAGCTTCTGATCATTTTCAAAGCAATCGTAAACCTTGTCTTCCCGTGGCGCAAGGCTTCCTCGGGAAATGACGGATCATCCATGGAATCTTATCGTCTCTGCAGGGAAGCACCGGACCATTCCCTTGACCCTAAAGAAAATAATAGGTATGTACACATCTTATCTCAAATCCCGTGCAACCTGTTAGTGAAAGGAGTCATGTGTGATCGCCATTTTGGACTACCGGGCCGGAAACCTCACCAGTGTGGCCAGAGCCTTGAATTACATTGGATTTCCCTCTCGAATCACCCATTCCCACGAGGAGATTCAGCGTGCGGAACGGATCATCTTTCCAGGGGTCGGGGCAGCGGGGAAGTCCATGGAAAATCTTCGGGAGCTGGGGCTCGATGAGGTGCTTCGCGAACGATTGGACGCAGGAGTGCCTGTCCTGGGAATCTGTGTCGGCCTCCAGGTCCTTCTGGATTACAGCGAGGAAAACGACACCCCCTGCCTGGGAATCATTCCCGGTCGAGTCAGGCGTTTCCCTTCGGACATGCGTACGACAGGGGGAGAATCCCTCAAGATTCCCCACATGGGATGGAACGCCGTCGCTTTCACTCGAGACCATCCCGTCTTCGAAAAGATCCCCGCCGCGAGTGAATTCTATTTCGTCCACAGCTACTACCCCGATCCGGGCGATTCGCGGCACATGGCCGGGACGACCGAATATGGAATCACTTTTGCCTCGGCGGTGGCACAGGGCAATCTGGTCGCCGTCCAGTTCCACCCGGAAAAAAGCGGCCCTCCGGGACTGCAGTTGCTCAAGAACTTCTGCCGTTGGAACGGAACGTTTTCCCGGTAACGTCTTCACGGCAACCCCGTAAAGGAGAGCACATGCTCAGCAAACGCATCATTCCCTGTCTCGACGTTCGGGATGGACGCACCACAAAGGGGATCAAATTCAAGGACAACATGGACATCGGGGATCCCGTGGAAATGGGTCGCTTTTATTACGAGGAAGGCGCCGATGAAATTGTCTTTTACGATATCACGGCATCGAGCGATCGTCGGCCCATCATGCTGGACGTCGTGAGGCGCGTGGCCGAGACCATCTTCATCCCGTTTTCCGTCGGTGGAGGCATCCGCACGCTGCAGGACATGCGTGAAGTCCTGCTGGCGGGCGCCGAGAAAGTGAGTGTCAATTCGGCGGCGGTGCTCCATCCCGACATCATCCGGCAGGGGGCCGAAGCGTTCGGGAGTCAGTGCATCGTTTTGGGTATGGACGTGAAACAGGTTCCCCCGTCGGAACAGATCCCGTCAGGCTATGAAATCGTCATCGATGGGGGCCGCCGGCATATGGGACTGGATGCCCTATGGTGGGCCAGGGAAGCGCAGCGGCTGGGCGCCGGAGAAATATGCCTCAATTCCATTGACGCCGACGGAACCCGGTCGGGTTACGAGCTGCAGCTCACGCGGCTCATTTCGACACAGGTGCACATTCCCGTCATCGCCTCGGGAGGAGCCGGCACTCCGGAAGATCTTCTCCACGTGCTGACGGAAGGCTGTGCCGACGCGGCCCTCATCGCCTCCATGGTTCACTATGGAACCTACACCATTCGAGAAATCAAGAAATTCCTGGAAACAAGCGGCGTGAAAGTCCGGAAAACTTGATGGCCAGCGGCATTCACCCGGGACGCCCCTCCTCGAAAGCCCGGTGGAGGGTCGTCAAAACAGGGCTTTGCAGCCAATCCCCACGAGAGAGCATGAGGGCAGGATCATTCTTCAGGCCGATGCTCCCGATACCATTGCAGGGTAGCCCGCAGCCCATCCCGGAGGGATGTCCCGGCGCGCCACCCGGCGGCCTTGGAAAAGGCCTCCACCGATGCCAGGGAGAACCGAATGTCCCCGGGACGCTCCGGCAAAAAGCGCGGAGCATTCCCATTGCCTGTCAGGGCTTTGATGATTTCCGCCAGTTCAAGAATGGTAGTGCTCCTGCCCGTTCCAATGTTGTAGATGCCATGGCACACTTCGAAGGATGAATCCTGCAGCCCCCCCGCCAGCAGGTAAGCGTCCACCACGTCCGAAATGTAGACAAAGTCGCGGGCCTGAAGGCCATCTCCAAAAACCGTCAACCTCTCTTCGGCCAGGGCCATATCGAGGAACCTGGAAATGACGCCGCTGTATGGGCTGCGGGGGTCCTGCCTCGGCCCATAAATGTTGAAAAAACGAAGTGCTACACCCAGAGGACTTGAAGCCACCTTCTGAGAGCCCAGAAACTTGGCCCGACCATAAGGGCTGGCGTGTGCAGTGTTTTCGTCCGCATAAGCTTCCTGAAGCGGCAGCCGCTGGTCATTTCCATATTCGGCGGCCGACCCTGCAAAGACAAACCTCTTGAACTGGAGCTTTTCCGCGCTTTGGAGGAGTCTCACGGTCGCCGTGAAATTGAGCTCCATGGTTTCGTCTTCATGGTCCATGGAATAAGGAACACTCACGATGGCCGCCAGGTGGAAGCAACAATTCAAACTCGGATGCTTTTCGGTGAGATCTTCCAGGAGGTTCTGTTCAGCTATGGACTTCTCGTAGAAATTGAAAGCGGGGTGATCCCTGAAGGATGCCATATTTTCAGGATGACCCGAGAAGAAGTTGTCCACCCCGACCACCTCATGGCCCAGGGAGAGCAACCGTTCGGCCAGATGGCTGCCCACAAATCCCGCCACCCCTGTGACCACACACCCCCGCTTTTCCTGATGCTCTTTCATGAGATGTTCTTTTTCGCTCTTTCAACGGCATCTTCCACCAAATGCCTTATTTCCTCGAGGCGTTCCGGAGTGTCCGCCTCATAGCGCAGCACCAGTACCGGCTGGGTATTGGATGCCCGCACCAGGCCCCAGCCGTCGCTGAAGACAATTCGCGCTCCATCCACTTCGATGATCTGGTAGCCCTGTTCCTTGAAGTAAGCCTTGGCCTTTTCCACCACTTCAAACTTGAGGTCGTCCGGACATTCCACCCTGATTTCAGGCGTCGTGTAAGTTTCAGGGATCCCGTCCAGTAGCTCTGGTACCGTTTTACCCGATTGAGCCAGAATTTCGAGAAGGCGGCAGGAAGCGTAAATGCCGTCGTCAAATCCGAAAAAGCGGTCTTTGAAGAACATGTGCCCGCTCATTTCTCCCGCCAAAACGGCATCCACCTCCTTCATCCTGGCTTTCATGAGGGAGTGTCCCGTCCTGGACATGATGGCTTTACCCCCGAGCCTTTCGATTTCTTCGTAAAGCGTCCTGGAACACTTCACTTCACTGACAAAGGTCGTTCCCGGTCGCCGCGAGAGGATTTCACGGGCAAAAATGATGAGGAGCTTGTCGCCGAAAACCGGCTCTCCGCGATGGTCCACGACACCGACTCGATCGCTGTCGCCGTCGTAGGCCACTCCAATATCCAGCTGCTCTCGCCGGACAAGGGCGCACAGGTCCTTCAGATTCTCGAGGACTGTCGGGTCGGGCTCGTGGTTGGGGAAGGTGCCGTCCATGTCACAGTAAAGCGGATAGACCTCGCACCCCAGCCTTTCCAGAATTGCCAGGGCGACCGGTCCCGCGGTGGCGTTGCCGGCGTCCACACCCACACGCAGCTTGCGGGCGAGATGAATATTCCCCACGACAAAATCAATGTAGGGATTCAGGATATCGCAGGGTTCGATGTGGCTGCTGCCTGAGACAAAATCTCCTGCTTCCATCAGCTTACGAAGCTTTTGGATCTCTGCACCGGAAATCGTATCGTAGCCGTTGCAGACCTTGAAGCCATTGTATTCCGGAGGGTTGTGGCTGGCGGTGATCATGATGCCCCCCTGGCGGTCCAGATGCCTCAGGGCAAAATAAAAGACGGGTGTCGGACACACGCCGATATCCACCACATCCATGCCGGTGGCCGCCAATCCTTCAAAGAGGAGATCGCGGTAATGCTCGGAACTGAGCCGGCAGTCCCTCCCCACCACCACATACTTCTTTTGCTGTCTGGCCATATAGGTGCCAAAGGTCTTGCCCACCAGGACCACATCCGCATCCCGGATTTCTTTGTCCACCAAACCACGAATATCGTATTCCCGAAAGACGTTTCGATCCAAAAATATTTCTCCCTGAATTACGGCACGGCTCGACGATTTTGCGAGAGGTAAGCCCAAAACAAAGCCCATCGCCTGAAAGCATAGGGCCAACAACCATTGGATTACACGGTCATATGGGAATTATCGGCGGAAATGGAGCAAAAGTTTCAGGTCAATGATGTACATCGTCGCCTTTGTTCAGGCGCTTGATCGTCAGGAAAACCGCTGCCAGGATTCCAAACCCGATGACGCCCAATGCACTGTAGAGTGCCGCGAAAAACACCCTGTGACTTGGATCATACCACGGGATATCCCAGGGCAACATACTGGCTACACTGCGACTGAGCTCGACACACAAAAACTGTCCGAATTCCAGCATTGGCATCCTCCGATGTATGACTCCAGGAAATAGAATTCCTTGACAAAGCGATATTGAATTTGGAAGAACGAATACCAGGGTTTTTGAGGACGGTCAATGTCAAAGTCAATGGATATCAAGAGGCAGGCAAGGTCGGGAGGAGGTAAAAGCAGAGTGTGTCAGGGGTTAAAAACCAGAAAGGCTGAAAGTGTGTCACTTTCAGCCTTGAGTGCTCAGTTGCCGGCAACTGGGACTCGGATCGTCGCTGTCCATAAATCTACCCCTTGTACATGATGATTTTGCCCGTCGGATCCGTCGAACATTTTCTAAGGAAATCCTGCATGGTGCAGTTGAATTGATCCCGATGGGCAAACCAGAAATCCAGAGTTTTCTTGCGGGCTTCCATTCGATTCCGTCCACGAATGAGCACTAGCTTCATAGGAATCACCTCCTTCTCATTGCTGCGGCAAAAAAAAAACCGGGCCAAGGCCCGGGATTCCAACTCAGAACATCTATTCGCCGCAATTAAAGGAGGGTGATCACACCTCCCCCGGCGGCGAAAGAATCCCACGCCTCAAAAAGCTTCCTTCAGTTTTCAAGCAACGCTCGTGACTAGGGCCAGGGTCGTCCATTACTTCTGATCTTCTCTTTCGTTCTAAATGATGCAACACAATGCCGTACAACGGCCGGAACAACAACTTGTCTTTTTTAATATGGGACAAAGGGAGAGTCAAGCGATTTCTTGTTGAAAGAGGCACTCGGAGATCTGAAAGATCGGGATCTGGCAAAAACCAGGAGGGGCTGTGTTCAGGGGAGACGTGTCCAGCATCCATCCGAGTCTGGAGTCTGGGGCAGGCGGTTCCCTCCTGCCGCCTCTTTCAAACCATTCTGCAGATCCCTGCATACCAGTCGGTCAGTGGGAAAGGCCAATGCGGGCAATCCGTGAAGAGGGAAGAAAGCGGCAGCGGCAGCGTCGGAACCGGCTGAAACGTCCCCGGCCATTCGCTTCCCCCAGAACCAGATTCCAACGGTTTGACGCCTCACGTCGTGAAAGTTGGAATGCACGGCAAAGACCGGCCCGAGAGCCACCACCAGCCCTGTTTCCTCCAGCAACTCCCGGCGCGCTGCGTCCCGCACATCCTCATCCCACTCCACATGACCGCAGGGAATACACCAGAGTCCTTCATAAGTTCCAAGCCTTTGAACCAGCAGGAGCTTTCCTTCCTCCAAGACGATGACCGCTACTCCCACCGTAGGATTTCTGTGATGCAGTCTCCTGCAGGCGGGGCAATACAAGCCGGTGCTATCCCCATGCTCCCCCCGTTGCAGGGCGGAGCCGCAGTGAGGACAAAAACGAAATGCCATTGGACACTCACAGAGACTCAAGCAAAATCGTCAAGTTGGCAGGCCCACAGTGGATTCAAGATCTTATGATTCTCTAATTTCAGGCAGGCAGCTATGGCCTGGTTCAGGGGCGTCGGCACTCCGGTTTGTTTTCCCAGGGCCACGACTTTTCCGTTGAGAGCTTCGATTTCCATGGATCGTCGCCATTCGAGATCCCTGAGCATGGAAGGCTTGAATTTCTTGTTGTAGGATTCCGCAAGGGCAATGGAATCCTCGACGACCCCCTCGGCCATGGCGATCCCACGGGCACGCGCCAGGACTTCCACCTCTCGCATGACCCCTTCCAGGAGCTCGCGGGTTTCGGGGAAGCTCAGGGCCATCCCGAGAGGAGACCGGGAAACGGTGCAGACACCATGGACTCCACAGATGAAGAGAAACTTCGACCACAGCACCCGCGAAATGTCCGGGCTGAGCTCCGCATCGATGCCCGCCTCCTGGAAAACACGCAAAATGGCTTCAGTCCGATCCGTCCGCTCGCCGGAAAGCTCACCGAAAGCGATGCGGCCCGGTTTTCCCGTCTGGGCAATCATGCCGGGTGAGGCCAACGACGCTTCAATGAAAGAAGTTCCGCCAATCACTCGATCGTCACCGTAGCGCTCGATGAGCTTTTCAATGTTGTCGATGCCGTTCTGGAGGCTCATGATGACGGTTTCTTCTTCGACCATCGCGGAGACCAATCGCGCGGCATCCTTCGTATCATAGGATTTGACACAAAAGAGGAGCAGATCCACGGGACCAATTTCATCGGGCTCCGCAGTGGCGTGAATTCGTACCCGAAAATTCCCCTGGTCGGAAATCACCTGCAGGCCTTCCTCCTGAATGGTACGAAGATGCTTGCCACGGGCGACAAAATGAGTATCGAAACCTGCTCGGACCAGGAGACCCCCAAAATATCCCCCAACACCTCCCGTACCCATGACCCCGATTTTCATGGACTGCTCCTCCCGCATGTTATTAGTTTCAATTGCCAAACAAATGCTACAAGACAGGCAGAAACTCCGACCTTTATACCGTCACGACACCTTCACGTCAAATTAAAGTATGGCGGGGAAAAAGGGGCATCTGCCGGGCTCTCGTCCGTGGGCGGCCTTGTTTCACCAGCCGTTCCACCACGAGCCGTTGGGCAGCCCCCGGGGGAAAGCCTCAGGCCCCGCACAGGGCCTTGCCGCAAAGACACTGGAAGGCGCACGGGGATGAACAGTCGGTTCGCATCCAGCATGGCGCCAGATCCCCCCTGGACACCAGATCGAGAGCTGCCGCCGCATGTTCCTCCCATCGTTCCAGGAAGCCGATCAATTCATCCATCGAGGCCTTAAGGCACAGAAAATGCCGCAAATAGCGCACAGAGCGCAGGTCGATATACCCCGCCGCCAGGGGCAGGCCCTCCAGCTTCAAAGCCTCCCGCACCAACCCCTGCCGCAGGGCCAGAAGATAGGCGGGTAGCTGCGGTGCAACGAGGGTTTCGCAAACCTCCCTCGCGGATGGAACCCTTCCGGTCTTGTAGTCCCAGCAGATGAGTCCTTCCTCTCCATGAACATCCAGACGATCCAGACGTCCCTTCAGAGTAATGGAGGCCCTGCCCAACCGCAGACCGGAAAAATCCAATTCCACTCCCGCCCAGCGCCATCCTGCCTGCAGTTGCTTCCATTCTTCCTGGAGCCATTGAGAAAGGAGTCCCCCTTCATCGCTCTCCGTCCCCAGAAGCCTCCTGGCTTCCACATTCCAGAGAGGATGGGAGCCCGGAGGTGCGATTTGAGCCAGGACAGCTTCCCGGAGCCGATGGGACAGGTCTTCGAGCGAGACTTCCTTTCGAGAGCTTTCCCTCTGCACACCTCTTGCAAAGGAGGCGAGCAACCGGTGTACCTTCTCTCCACGCTCAGAGGGAACCACCCCCATCTCAGCGAGGGGCAGCGGTTTCAAACCCAGGAGGCACTGGAAAAAAAAGCGACTGGAGCAGGCCAGAAGGATTTCCAGCTCACTGACAGAGATTTGGGATGGCATAACCACCGTGTGAGCCTGAAAACGATCCGGCGCATGGAGAAAATCCGGCTTCACCTCGGGGGAACCAGGCTGGGGGCTCTGCCCCTCCACAACGTCCTCTTGCAGATTGGACGGAGACAGGGGAATGCCGCCATCCCCCCGACTGGGCCCTGCCATCCCGCGAATCCCGTCCCGCACCCATTGCGCACGCTGCAGCGCCGGCAACGCATGACGCCAGGGAATCACGGGAAGACTGCTCTCTCCCTGGTTCTCCGGCCAAAAGGGGGACGGCAGCCGGGGCTCGCCACTGGCACTCATCATGGGGCGGCTCAGGATAAGACCGGGCGCCACGGCATGGAAAGCACTGAAGAGGTGTCGTCCGAATTCAAACTGGCTCTCCACGGTTCCCCCCTGCACTGCGGCGCGCTCCCCAATGCTCAGGAAGGGAAGCGTGCGGGCCGGCTGCGGCAGAGCGCCGGCCACGACCCCGGGAACGAAGAGACGCTGGAAAGCCAGTCCGCGCGCTTCCAGACTCCCGATGATCTGAATTCCCGCGTCTTCATATCCCGTCTCCTGGATCACGATCCTCCGCGCGGCAGCCTCCAGCCAGGCTTTCAGCTCCACCCTCTCCATTGCACAGCTGCCCAGTTCCGCTTCCAGGGTGGAAATCAACTGGCAAAGCCTTTGCCAAGCCATCTCGTCTCTTTCGTTGGCAAGGACCGGAAAGCCGCAGATCTCCCAAAATTGCTTCATATCCTGCAGCCAATGGACTGCCCGGCGAGGCCGACTCCCCAGGAACCCGGACAATCGGTCCATGAACGCCTTTCCGTCCTGGGGGAGAATGGCCTTCTGAGAAGGTTCAATGGCAGCAGCCAGAGCATCCAGGCCCTTCTCGATTCCCGCCTCTCTCCACACCCAATCCCACTGGCTGGAAACGCGATTCCACCGGGCCAGGCGTTCATAATAAGGTGAGCGCAGAAGGCTGAAAAACAAGGAACGAGGCTGGCCGGCATCGGCAAACTGGAGGGGGAGTAGAGCCGCTTGAAAAAGCGGCTGTTGAAGCAGGGACCTGTCAGGAAGCAGGTTGTAGGCGCTCTGCCCCCCCGCAAGGGGCGCCCCCAGGATATCCTGGAGGAATTGGGCCAATGGAGGGGCGTACGCCATGGAATCCAGCACCACCACGGCAAGCTCGTGGAGCGGATAGCACCGGCTGTCGGCAACCAGCATCTCCATGAGCGCATAAAGCTCCTGCTCAGGATCTGCATAGATGTGCGCCTCAACGGCCCCCTCTCCCGGGGGGAGAGGCAAAACCCTGCAGCAGGATCCTGCATGAAGGAGATCAAAAAGCTTCTTCTCCCAAAACCCGGCAAACTCGAAGCCCACGGCAGCAAGCTTCGTGGGAATCCCTTCAGGAAAGCGGGAGAGCACGGCATGAAGCTTCTGAGGCAATGCCGCCGGATGGAACAGTCCATCCCGGGCGAGCAGTTCATGAAAGGAATTCCAGAGGGTGCGGCGCCATTCCACCAGCCCGTTTGCCGGATCGCCCTCACCAGGGTCCAGTCCATACCTCAGACAGTGCTCAAAGCTCTCGTCCAGGGCAAGAATGAGCGGGATATCCCTCTGCAGGGGGTTCGGCGGTGGGATGGCTTCGATGCATTGCTGCAGAATATGCCAGCGCTTGTACTGCGAAGCCGGCCAGGTATCGGGCCATAACTCCATCCAGAGCCGCTCCATCCATTGATTCAGGGTGGTGATGGCCGGCGTTTCCCACCCCATCCTTCCTCCCAGACGGCACTCTTTCCTGAATCGCCAGAGCAGCTGGTGGGCAAAGCGTTCACTTTCCGTCAAAAGGAGAAAGCCCTTTTCTGCCAGGTCCAGGAGATTTTGTTGGAATTCGAGATTATTCATACCGTGGTCATTCCGAGAAAAAGAAAACGGCGGTCATGGATCGCAAAGGGAGGATGCCCCACCCTCCAACAGGGAAGGAAGGCCTCCGTGAATTGGAGGAAACATTTTGACAAAGATTCAAGAGACTGCCTATATAAAAAGTGCCGGAGACCGGCCCGAGCTTCATGCGATCAGCCGGCCGCAAGAGATACGCATCTCACAGAAAGCTTTGACATTCTCTGGACCCTCCAGGACGCTCATACAGGGCGTTTACGGGAAAACTAACGACCATGAAAAATGTTTTTTCCAACATTTTGGAATGTATCGGCAATACTCCGCTGATCCGCATCAACCGTCTGAACCCCAATCCGAGGGTGACCCTCTACGCCAAGCTGGAGGCGAAGAATCCCGGGGGGTCCATCAAGGACCGTACGGCGCTCTATTTGATCGAAAGCGCAGAGCGCGAAGGGCTGTTGACCCCCGATAAAATCATCATAGAGGCCACCAGTGGCAACACCGGTATAGGGCTCACCATGGTGGCAGCCGTCAAGGGCTATCGCATCATGCTCGCCATGCCCGAAACAGCCAGCATGGAACGACAGAAAATCCTCAAAGCCCTTGGAGCCCAATTGCTCCTGACTCCCGGGGCAATGGGGACAGACGGCGCCATCGAAGAAGTCTACAACCTGGTGAGAGAAAACCCCGAGCGCTATTTCATGCCCGACCAGTTCAACAACCCCGCCAACCCTGCCGCCCACCGCTTCGGGACCGGACCGGAAATCTACGACCAAACCGACGGAAAGGTCAACAAGGTAGTGGTCACCCTGGGCACGACAGGAACAGCCATGGGCATCCTGGAGGCCATGAAGGAACGCAACCCGGACATCCAGGTCATTGGCGTGGAGCCCTACCCGGGTCACAAGGTCCAGGGGCTGAAAAATATGAAGGAGTCTTACGTACCTGGGATCTTTGACCGTCACGCCCTGGACCGCATCGTGCCCGTCAAGGATGAGGAAGCCTTTGAAATGGCCCGGCGGCTGGCCAGGGAGGAGGGGATTTTCGTCGGCATGAGCTCCGGCGCTGCCATGGCTGCTGCCGTCCAGATTGCCGCCGAGTCGTCGGAGGGAATCATCGTCACGATCCTGCCCGACGGAGGAGACCGCTATCTCAGCACGAACCTCTTCACCACGCTGCTGGAGCCCGATTTTCGGTTTTACAATCTCCTCGACAGGAAAAAGGTGGATTTCAAACCCGTTCAGGAAGGGAAAATAAGGCTGCTCGTCACCGGACCGCCCCTGGATCAACTCCTCACCCTCCAGGAATCCCGAAGATTTGTTCTGGCCGATCTCCTGATGCGGTTCCTGCTCTCCAAGGGGTTTTCCGTCCACCAGGTGATGCTGGTTCCGGACCTGGACAGCCGCACCATTCAGGGAGCCCTGGCCGCCAACATGGAGCTGGCGGCCTATACTCAGAAGCAGGTGGACCAGTTCCTGACGGATCTCGACACCCTCAGGGTACAACGCGCCTACCGCTATCCGCGATCCTCGGAGCATGTGGACACCATTGCGGACCTGACTCGATCCCTGATGGAAAAAGGCCTGGCGTACGACAAGCTCCGCTCCGTCTACTTCGATCTTTCCAAGAGCAAGGACTACGGCGCGCTCTCGCGCGTCAATCTGAAAAAGATCCGCCTGGGATCCACGGTGGACCTGGACGCCTATGAAAAGCTGAACCCGCGGGATTTTGCCCTGCTCAAGCGTGCCACCCTGGCCGAGCTGAAACGGGGCATGTGCATGAAAACGGACTGGGGCAACGTGCTCCCCACCTGGCATATCGCCAGCGTCGCTGTAGCGCTCCACGATCTGGGCGCTCCCATCGATATCCAGGTGAGCAGTGTGGATTTCCTGTTTCCACACCTGGAAAACGTGAAGGAAATCGGCGAGTCCTTGACGGGAAAATCCTTTGCCAATGTGTGGATGGTGACGGAGCGCATGTGGTCCAACAAGGACGAAAAGGTTCAAAACGGCATCGATGAAACGCTTTCCCTCCGAGAGCTCACGGCCCGGGGGGTTACTCCCCTCGAGATCCGCTACTGGCTGCTGAGCACCCATTACCGCAAGCCCATACACGCCAACGAGGAAAACCTCGAAAATGCCGTTCGCGGCTACCACCGCCTGAAAGAATTCATTCGCCGCGTCCGGCACGCTCAGAGCGGCGTCGAGGAGCACAAACTGATCTCAGAGATGGTGTACGCCCTCGAGCACAATTTTTCTGATGCCCTGGCGGATGACTTGAATCTACCCAACGCCCTGGCCGGCATTTTTTCCTTTATCCGCCAGATGAACCCCATCCTGGATCAGTCCCTGTTTACCGAGCCCCAGCGTAAACAAATTCTGGATGTCTTTCAAAACCTGAACGTCATCCTCGGCGTCCTGGATGAAGACCTGAAGCCCTTGGGCGAGGAAGAGAAAAAACTCATGCTGGAGCGCGAAGCAGCGAGAAAGGAGCGCAACTGGGCGAAGGCCGACGCTCTGAGAGAAGAGCTCCTGGAAAGGGGAATCCAGATCCTCGATACCCCCACGGGTACTCAGTGGGAGCGCATGGAAAGAAAATAGCAGCGGTTCCCCTCGCAGAGGGGGAAACAACAAGAGGCTCCCTTCCCCGCCGGATGAGTGACGGGAAAGGGAGCCTCCTTTTCAAGCGAGTACCAGAGATGGGGTCAGGTGCCTGCAGGAGAGAGGCTTACGCTGTTACAGCATTTCCCACACACTGTCCGCCAGGCCAATGGAATGGGTGGCCTCGAAAAGCCGAATGGCTTCTTCGTAGGTCTGGGCTGTAGTGCGCTCCTTGCAAGCCATGGGCAGGGCGTTGAATTGAGCGGCAAACGGCTTGTTGGCCTTCTTGATCTCACCGCCCGTATTGCCCGTTTCGACGGCCCAGGCCCACATCTCCTGCCACAGGGCATCAGAAATTCCACGGTATGGGCGTTTGATGTATTCGCGCTTTTCCGTGGTGACGGCATTCCCGTTTTGGTTCATGGCCAGACCAAATGCGATGTTTTGCCAGAAGGTCCCCACGTTGCCTTTGCGAATCCCGTACTCGATGAATGAAGAAATCTTGTCCAGGGAGGTTCCGGTGATCCCGTGCTGAGCGATATCCACCCCCCAGGGCTGGATTGCATCCCAGATCCTGCGCGTCAGATCGAGCTGGATGCCTTCATGGGCTGTCCCGAAATAGGTGCCGTGGATGGAGCCGTTGTTGATGGCAAGGAGGTTGGGCCGAATTCCCTGCTTGTCGAGCTCTCCCACAAACCATTTCGCTTCTTCGGGCTGAGTGAAGCCTTCGGCATTGCCGCTCTTGGCGCCGATTTCCCCCAGTTCCACTTCCAGGTTCAGCCCTGCCTGGATGATGGGCCGGGCCAGGTCCACCGTGGCCGCAAGATTTTTTTCATTTTCCATGTGGGAGGCATCGATGGCAAACGAGGTAAAACCCGCTTCCAGCTGCTGAGCCATGAGACTCCTGACGCCTTCCACATCCTCCATTTTTTTGACCGTCAGATGATCCGCGTGGATGGCGAAAGGGACATCCGTGTTTCCCAGGCGCTCGTTTTCAGCGACAATGAAATCCACAAAACTCTGGGGGGAAAACTCGGTGTAGCTCATCTCGGATTTGGCAATCTCATACATGACCGGGGCCTTGGCGGCCATTGAAGCCAGAACGATGCCGGCGACAGGCAAACGGCACCGGATGTTCGTCGCCATGATCATGGCATTGTGCTTCTTGGCAGCGGCGATGAGCGCTTTGCCATTGACCAGCGGCACCAGACTGCTGGGGAAACGCTGCTTGACATTTTCGGGACGCAATTCCATTTTTTGCTTCGACATCTTATCACCTCACGTTAGTCATTGAATGGATACAAATGGAAAGGAACCCCCTGTACGCATCCGGTTGAATGCCCAGGGGCCCCAACACTGTCACAGGCATCAACCTTTGGCCGAAGTTTATAATCCTGACTGTGCTGCGGCATTTTGTAATGGTTCTGCCGCCGTGGGATTCAACCTGGCCCAGGGCAGGAGTGCTCCTCTCAGAAAGTCAAAGATACCTTAATATTTCATCATATAGGTTATTCGCCATGAAAGTTCAAGAAACAAAAGAATGGAATACCAGGTCCACCTGCGCCCCAAGTGGTGTTTGTTCAGCAGATTTTATTCCGTTTGGCTCCATCGATTTTGCCATCCGGGTCGCTTCGGTTAAGATAGATCTTCAAGACAACGCAAATGATGAAGCCTGTGGCTCCTGAATCCTCACTGGATTGGGGAAGTCTGGCGAATTGCCTGCGAGCGAAAACTGGGGACTGCCGAAGGAGGAAATCGATCAGGTGAACAGAGAATCGAGTGTCTCGGATGAAAAGACGCGTTTCCGACAGAGCATGGATAAAATTTATGACAGCAGGCTGCCGTTTCTGTCCGCAAACGATGCCGGGAGGACTGCGGAGAGGCTTCGAAGCATCCCTGAATATCGCGACGCTTCCATGGTATTGGTCTCCCTGCACCCAAGCGTTCGCCAGGCGGGGTTGAACGTTTTGGCAGACCGCAAGAAGCTGGTCCTGCCCACCCCCGGGCTTCAGAAAGGCTTCGTTCTCATTGATCCCGTCACTGTTTCTCCGCCGAAACGACCTATGGCCGTTCGTCCTCTACTCCGGAATCCCTTCGGCACGAAATTGTCCTACCAGGAATCCCTGGTGCCCCCCATTGACTTGCTCATTTGTGAAGCGCTATTTATAGGTGCGGACGGAACGCGGCTGGGAGACGGAGACGGCCACCTGGATTTGCAATGCGCCATTCTGTCAACTCTGGGGTGGCTGGCTGCTGCACCTCAGGTCATTGCACTGGTGGATGACGAGCAAATTCTTCCATCCGTGCCCGCTGGACCGACAGACGTAGGGGTTCATTGCATCGTAACCCCGCACCAGGTGCTCCGAACCGGCTGCACCCACCTGCCCCGATGCGGGATCATCTGGGAAGCGTTGGATCGAAAGCAGGTGCGCAGGAATGAGGCATTATTCTACCTCAGCCGACAGCAGCAGGCCCTTTCCGACGCCCCACAGTGAAGAAATCGAATCGTTTGGACAGGGCTCAGCAGAAATTCCTTGCTCTGCAGGTCGGAAATATCTATTGTACCGCACACTTTTTTCATCTCCACTGTCGTTTTTGCTTAATTTAGAAACGGGAAACATCACCCATGAAGATTCGCACATTGCTCCTGCTTCTTTTCATGTCCACGGTATCGTTTGTCCTTCCTGCGCCATCCTCCGCCGAAGAGGAATTTTCCGCTACGATCAAACGCTATCCCTACCGCATCCAGGACCTGACCGTCATAGGATCTCCCAGCTGGTATACCATCCACGACAAGGATACCCTACTCGACATCGCGAGGCGCAACGGACTGGGGTACAATGAAGTGGAACTGCTCTATCCGCGCATGGACGCCTGGGTCCCCCCCAACGGCAAGCGCATCACCGTTCCCACCTTCTGGGTACTGCCCCCCACACAACATGAGCAGCTTGTCATCAATGTGGCGGAGCTGAGGCTGTACTTCTTCGACAAAGCCACATCCACCGTTCAAACGAACCCCATCGGCATCGGCGACGAGGGCTGGGAAACACCCTTGGGAACCTTTAGCATTACGGAGAAACGACCCAATCCCACCTGGTACATCCCCCTGTCCCTTCAGGCCAAATACGGCATGGCATCCATGCCGCCCGGTCCGGAAAACCCTCTCGGGGAATTTGTCATGAAGTTTTCCGCAGGAGCTTATGGCATCCACGGCACAGCAATGCCATGGGGCGTCGGGCGATTGGTGAGCCATGGATGCATCCGCTGTTACCCCGAGCATATCCGCATCCTCTACCCCCAGGTTCCCGTGGGCACAAAGCTTGAAATCATTTATGAACCGGTGAAAATCGGACAGAAGGATGGTCAGATCTACGTGGAAGTACATCCAGATGTCTACCGGAAGATCCCTGACCTCGAACAATACGCTACCGACAAGCTGTCCAAACATCCGCTGGCTGATCAAGTGGACATGAACAAGTTCCATATGGCCATTATGCTGCAAAACGGCGTGCCCACCAACGTCACTCGAATTTCCACCGGGAACAGGTCCCCAAAACTGGTTGAATTTTCAAAGGATTAGCCTTCAGGCTGCCGGCCTGCTGTCCTCATGGATCTCCCATGCTGGAGCGCCTTGAAGCGGCACGGAAGGACAGGAAGCGCCCGCATCCTCCTTCATAGGGTGGGTTTTACTCCGTGGGGGCGATTGCTTAGCAGCCTCCCGTCCTTCATTGTTCAAAAAATCTCTTGATTTTATAAGCTTTGTGGAGTAGCGTGCTCATATGTTTTATGGCAGAGCGCGTTCACTTGGGACCACAAGGATAGTCGGTACGCAATCATATTTGAAACGAGAGGGGGTGAGAGGGGCACTGATTCAGAGGAGGATTGTCTGAGACAAATAGTTTAAAAAGAGGCTAAGTTGTTGATTGAAGTTAAGTTATTTTCTATTTGAGGAGGAGAGAGTGATGAAGAGAATATTAGCGATTCTGTGTGTAGTGGCTTTGGCTTTCACCATGGTTTCCGGTTGTGCATGCTCCAAGGACGCGAAGAAGTGCACGGAAATGTGCGCGACCGCCATGGATAAGGCACAAGCTATCGAACAACAGTGCTCCGCCAGTGCCAGGGCTGCTGAAGCCGCTGCACAAAAAGCCGAAGCTGCTGCTCGCAGGGCCGAAGCCGCTGCCGACAAAGCAGAATCCATTTTCATGAAGCACATGAAGAAGTAATTTTACTTTCAAGCTTATTTTAGAAACAAAGAGGCCGGCTGAATATCTTTCAGCCGGCCTCTTTGTTTCTGGTCTCTTTTCCGCAACTGTGAGAACCCCTCCCTCCTCGGCCATCTTTCCTGAGAGCAGACTGAAAAATGAGTCAATCACCCTAAGCATGCACCTTGTTTCGTCATTCCGGCAGTCTCTAGCCGGAATCCAGGTTTTTCGCTCGGCTCGATTCCGGCTTAGAGACTGCCGGAATGACGAGCAAAGGAGTTTTCAGACAGTTACCAATGGACGCGATCTCCTGTCCTTCAATTTTATTTTACTTCTTGTCCCCGCCTGACTCCTTCTGGCCGGAGGATTTATTGTTATCTACCGATCCGAAGACAAACTTGCCCAGGAGGTTTTCGATATCCAGGGGAGGCTGAGTGTCTTGTATGGCTCCGCCGGAGGGGATGTATTCATCATCTGCCCCGGGGCTGATGGAGATATACTTGTCCCCGATGATACCCATGGTCTTGATGCTTGCAATGACGTCCTGTTCGAGCTTGACTCCATTATTGATGCGCATTTCGACTCGAGCCCGTCCGTCCTGCAGTCCAATTCTTTCCACCTGGCCGATATTGACCCCCGCCATGGTGACCGCCGCCTTTTCCTTCAGGCCGGCTACGTTGGAAAATACGGCTTCCACACGGTAATCCGCCCCCCCGAACAGCTGCAGATCGCCCAACCTGATGGAAAGGTATGCCAGACAGAGAAGACCAATCAGCAGAAAAACCCCCACACTCAGCTCCAACCCTTTTCGATCCATGACTTCCGTCCTCAAAATCATAGTAAAATCGATGTGATTATGTAATCACTCACCAGAATGGAAATCGACGCATACACCACAGCCTGGGTCGTGGCCCAGCTCACTTCCTCCGGCCCGAAATTTCCCTCGTCCAACCCGGCATAATACCCTTTGTACGTACAGATCCAGATCATGAGGACCGCGAAGCAAAAGGACTTGACGATTCCCATGTAAACGTCGTCCCACACGACACTCGATGTGAGACCATCCATGAAAGCTCCTCCACTCACCCCCAGAAGCTGAACACCGATGAGATATCCTCCGAAAATCCCGAGAACGTCGCAAAATGCCGTGAGAAGGGGCAGCGCGATGAGCCCGGCGATGAGTTTGGGAGTAATGAGGTAGGAATGCGGATCGACAGCCATGCATTCCAGGGCATCGATCTGCTCTTCAATCCTCATGATACCAATTTCGGCACACATGGCCGAGCCTGCACGCCCCGTGACCATCAAGGCTGTGAGCACCGGCCCCAATTCACGAATGAGACTCAGGCCCACGGCGGATCCCAGCAAGCCTTCCGACCCAAATTTCGACAAGGTATAGTAGCCCTGAAGGCCCAGGACCATGCCCGTAAATGCGGCCGTGAACCCTATGACAAAAAAGGACTTTGTCCCGATGAACTGTACCTGCTTGAGGGTCGACAAATATTTACCGGGAGGACGTCCAACTCCACGGATCACCCTGAAAAAGAACATCCCCATGCGGCCCAGACCCTCGATCAGATCCAGCGCTATCGCCCCCAATTTTCGCACCAAATATATCATTCAGCCTCTCCTCGCCCTCATCGCACTCCCCCCTGCCGACGGGTTGAATTTTCCCCAGCCTTGTACTGCCGGCCAAGAAGACGGGACAGGTAAGATTCCGTATTGACCTGCTGCTCTTCTGCTTCTCTCCTGAGAAACCTCAGCACCGTCTCATCCTGCGAGCTTCGAATCTCATCCGGGGTGCCAACAGCAAGGAGATTCCCCCGATCCATGACCACCATCTGATCCGCGATTTTGACGGCGCTTTCCAGTTCGTGCGTTACGACAATAATGGTCATTCCCAGTGTCTCGCGCAGCTCGAGAATCAAATCGTCCAGGCCGGCTGCCGTGATGGGGTCCAAACCCGAAGAAGGCTCGTCCACAAAGAGGATTTCAGGATCCATGGCGAGAGCCCGCGCGAGACCGGCCCTCTTGCGCATGCCTCCACTGAGCTGGGAGGGCATGTAATCCAGAAAATCAGCCAACCCCACGAGATGGAGCTTGATGAGGGACATGATACGGATTGTCTCGTCGGACAGTCGGGTATGGACCTTCAGGGGAACGGCGATGTTCTGGCTCACTGTCAATGAGTTGAAAAGCGCGCCGCTTTGAAAAAGCACGCCGATGCGCCGTCGGTAATTTGCCATCCCCTTTTCGTCGAAAGACCCCATGTCCTGTCCTTCCACGAAAACTCGGCCGGATTCGGACGGCTTCAGACCAATGAGGTGACGCAGCAGTGTGGTTTTTCCACACCCGCTCCGCCCCATGATGACGGTGACCTTCTTGTGTGGGATGGCGAAGCCGATATTGAAGAGGACCTGCCGCCCTTTGTAGTGGCTGTCGAGCCCTCGAATTTCGATCATGTTATGAGAAGACATTCCCTGTAGCCTTGTTTCTACGTTTGAAATATTTCACCCAGGCGCGCCAGGCGGATCATCTGCCGTGCGTTGTCATTCAGTCCCACCAATTCGAGCGCCCCGCCCTTGCGAGTCATGGCCCGAAGGACTTCCACAAGCACCGCAACACCTGCCGTCCCAAGGTTGGGCACCTCAGAAAAATCAATTTTCAACGATTCGGACCCCTTGTTCTTGACAATCTTGATGAGGCTCTTGCGGATTTCAGGAGCGGTATCGGAATCGAAATTTCCTTCCAGCTTGACGAGTGCTTGATGCGGTTCAGTTTGGTAGAATCTGAGTGGCACTGTATTGCCTCCAGGGGTTAAGGGGGCTTCCTGGGGAAGCCCGAAAGATTTCGCGCAGGGGCCTGTTTCATGAGAAAATCCCGGATGCTGAAAATTCGGCTATGGAGCTGGAGCCAGGATCGCGCCCTGCCGCAAAAACCGGGTTTTCATCCTCTCGTAACACGGTTTTGCTCCGGTCAAAAGGAATTTCGCAGTCAACCGCCGAGATCGCAGCTTGACCGTGCACTTATAATGCCACTATAGTGGTACGTTCGTTTTTGTTTTTGAGTCTTTCGATCTTATATAGAGTTTGGGCATTACGATGCAAATAGAAAGATCAATACCTTTCACCCGACATTGTGTCAATCGATCTTGAGCAAAAGGAGTCGCCATGTCTTCACAATCGGAGCAATCGCCTGTATTGACTGCCATTTTTGAAAGACGGAGTGTTCGACAATTTACAGATGCCCCTGTGGACCGAAAGCGAGTGATGGAAGCCGTGAGGGCAGCATCGTGGGCACCTTCCGGTCTCAACAATCAACCATGGCGGTTCGCCCTCATCTCGGACCCGAAGCTGAAGGACGACCTCGCCGGCCTCACGCGTTACGCGAGCAGCCTCCGCGGTGCCGCCCTCCTGGTGGCTGTGTTTATGGACAAGGAAAGCTCCTACGATTACGTTAAAGACTGCCAGGCCATTGGAGCCTGCATAGAGAATCTTCTGCTCGCGTTGCACACTCAAGGGCTCGGGGCCACCTGGGTGGGGGAAATCCTCAAAAACAAGGAAAAGGTCGTCGAGCTCCTGGGTTTGCCCGAACGGCTCGAATTGATGGCCATCGTCATCGTCGGTGAACCGGCCCACCGTAATCAGAGCTCTCACCGTCGGCCGGTGGAGGAGCTCATCGTACTGGACAAATAAGACCCTCTCAGTTCTGGAAAGGATACTGTATGATTTTGGAGCACTTCACAGTGGGCATGTTGCAGACCAACTGCTATCTTCTCGGCGATGAAGCTTCGGGTCTCGCGGTGGTCATCGACCCGGGCGGCGACGGCGACCGTATCGCTCAGCGCATCCAGGGGCGCGGCTTGAGCCTGGCAGCCATCATCAACACGCATGCTCACTATGATCATGTCATGGATGCCTGGTCGCTGAAAGCAAAAATGGGGGGACAAATTTACATGCATCCGAAGGATGAGCCTCTCCTTCAGCACCCCATGGTGGGCATGGCGGCCGTCTTGCGCTCGGCTGAAGACCTCCCCAAGATCAAAATCGACCAGCCCATCCAGGAAGGAGACGAGCTGACGTTCGGGGCTATCCGGTTCAAAGTGCTCGAAACGCCCGGCCACACCCCCGGCCATGTGTCTCTGCTCTTTGCCGATGCCGGAGTCATTTTCGTAGGCGACACCCTTTTTGCCGGCTCCATCGGCAGGACGGATTTTCCTGGAGGATCATACGATCAATTGATTCAGTCCGTACGTGAAAAGATTTTTACTCTCGACGAGAACACCGTCGTCTATCCGGGGCATGGGCCGCGAACCACTGTCCGCATCGAGAAGAATACAAATCCTTTTTTCACTTAGTGCTCGGTCAGTGGGGACGGAATGGGCTTTTCCGTGCAATGCACCGAGATTCGAACAGGGAGGAACAGGGAATGAAACATAGGAAGCATTCATATGCCTCGACGGGAGCCATCCTGGTACTGTCTTTTCTTTTGGCTCTCCCAGGCTGCGCCAATATGGGGTGGGGACAGAAATCGTCTCCTCCCAATCCCGTCACCCAGCAATCCAGTCTCCCGTCTAGTTCAGGGTCTCCGTCCAGTTCAACCTCTTCTTCCAGTTCAACCTCGCCCCGCCCCATGTTTTACGATTTTCAGGACATTCCCATCCCCAATGAACTGACCCTTCTGGCGGACGAATCCTATGTCTTCCAGTCGGGCCAGTTCAAAGCAGGGCTCCTCACACTGAGGGGCAGAGTGGATTTGGGCTCCCTCATCAATTTCTTTCAGATGGCCATGCCCCGGGAAAACTGGCACCCCAAGGGTGGATTTCGCTACCGCCGGTCGGTCCTCATTTTCGATAAGCCCGACAAGACGTGCGTCATCAACATTTATGAGAAGCTGTACTACAGCTACGTGGAAATTTATGTCGCTCCCGCCAATGGGCAGATTTAGAAGCAGGAGAATCGACAGTCCAAGGAACTGAGGGCCAATACATGTTGAACGGAAAAGCCATTCTCCTGGGAGTGACGGGAGGTATCGCCGCCTATAAGGCTGCGGAGCTGGTGCGCTGCTTCGGAAAGCTGGGAGCGAGTGTGCAGGTGGTCATGACGGCCGGAGCCCAGCAATTCATCACGCCCCTGACCCTGCAGGTACTCTCCGGGCAGCCTGTCTGCACGGACATTTTCAACCTGGATCTGGAATCGGAAATCGGGCACATCCATGTGGCACGGGCGGCTCACCTGGTGGTCGTGGCTCCCGCCACCGCCAATGTCATCGCCAAAATGGCCGCCGGCATCGCGGACGATTACCTCACGACGGTGCTCCTTGCCACCACGGCGCCGGTGCTCGTCTGCCCCGCCATGAACGTGAAAATGTACGAGCATCCCCTCACGGTGAGGAACCTCAATACCCTGAGAGATATCGGCGTCCATGTCCTGGAGCCCGGAACAGGCTATCTGGCGTGTAAAGAGGAGGGGGCCGGCCGCCTGGCGGACCTTCCTCTCATTGTGGAAACCGTTCAAAGACTTTTGACCCTCCCGAGCCTGAAGGGAAAGCGCATCCTTGTCAGTGCCGGTCCCACCTGGGAGCCCTTCGACCCCGTCCGCTACATTGCCAATCCTTCCAGCGGGAGGATGGGGTATGCCCTGGCGGCGGTGGCGGCGAGGCGTTCGGCCGAGGTGCACCTCGTCTCAGGCCCCACCTCTCTCCCGGCTCCGGCGGGGGTCCATTTCCATCGCGTCACGACAGCCCTGGAAATGCAGGACGCCATCTTGAAACTGGCTCAGGACATGGATGCCGTCATCATGGCCGCCGCGGTGGGGGACTACCGCCCCGAGCAGGTGGCCCCTCAAAAGATCAAGAAGGAAGAAAGTGAAATGACCGTGCGGCTCCAGAAGAACCCGGATATTCTTCGGGCACTGGGCCGAGCCAAATCTTCAGCGCGATTTCCCATTCTGGTGGGGTTTGCGGCCGAAACGGAAAATCTGGATCAGAATGCGACGGAAAAGCTTGCCCGCAAGAACCTTGATTTCATCGTGGCTAACAACCTGACCCAGGCCGGTTCAGGATTTGGCGTCGACACGAATCAAGTGCGAATCTACACTCGGGAGGGGATGCGGGAAGATCTGCCTTTCATGAGCAAGGAAGAGGTGGCGGAACAGATCCTGGATCGGGTGGAGCACTTGATGACAGCGGCCGGGCATGAAGCATTCTGACGACATTCCGTCAGCATTGGCGCAGGAGCTGCACCAGCTGAAATGGATCCTTTCGAGTCTCCACATGAAGGGCATCGAGGGATGGCCCACCCGCTTTCGTGCGGGGTGCGCCCCCACCCCGGCTGCTGGAGAGACTGTCTGCACCGGGGCATCCGAAAGACTTTCGCTCGACGCCATTCGCAGGGAGCTGGGAGACTGCCGGCGGTGCCGCCTGCATCAGGGACGCACCCACCTGGTTTTCGGAGAGGGCTCCGCCGCCCCGGGGCTGGTTTTCGTGGGGGAGGGGCCGGGCTTTGATGAAGACCGCCTGGGCCGCCCCTTCGTGGGACGGGCAGGGAAGCTTCTGGACAAAATGATACGGTCCATCGGTTTGGAGCGTGATCAGGTGTACATCTGCAACGTGGTCAAATGCCGTCCTCCCGACAATCGCACCCCCGAAGCGGATGAGATCCAAACCTGTTCCCCTTTCCTCCTGCAGCAGCTGGCAGCGCTGCAGCCGAGGGTCATTTGTGCTCTCGGCGCCTGCGCCGCCCAGACGCTTCTCGGGACCGGCAGCGCTGTTTCCCGCTTGAGGGGAAAAGTGCATTCGTGGCGGGGGATTCCTCTCATAGTGACCTTTCACCCGGCATATCTTCTGCGCAACCCGTCTCAAAAGAGCGGCACCTGGCAGGATCTGCTGCTCGTACATCGAATCCTTCATCCCACATGAAAGGATCGCCACATGCCTCTCCTCCGGTTCAAAATGTTCAAGACCTCAGCACTGGCTCTGCTGCTCCTGCTGCCCTTCCTGCCCTGCCCTGCCGCCTCTTTGGAAGCGGCGCATCTCAACATTGTCGAGATCAAAGACACCATCAACCCCGGCGTCGAGGACTTCATTCAATACGCCATCGAACGCTCCCGGGAAGAAAACGCCGAATGCCTCGTCATGCTCCTCGATACTCCCGGAGGACTCATGACGTCCATGCGGGGTATCGTGCAATCCATCATGAACGCCCCCCTTCCCATCGTGGTTTATGTCTATCCACGCGGGGCACAGGCGGCATCGGCAGGGGTTTTCGTGACCGCTGCAGCGGACGTGGCGGCCATGACCCCCGGGAGCAACATCGGGGCAGCCCATCCCGTCAGCTCGACGGGCGAAGACGTTCCAGGCGCCATGAATGAAAAGGTGGTGAACGACATGCTGGCCCTTGCCCGCAGCATTGCCGCGGAGAAAGGCCGGAATGAAGAATGGCTGCAGGATGCTGTCCGCAGGAGTGTATCCATAACGGCGGAAGAGGCGTTCAAGGAAAATGTCATCGACCTGGTGGCCGAGGACATACCCGACCTCATCCGCAAGCTGGATGGGTGGGAAATCCATAAGCACGGATCGGTGAAAACGCTCCGCACGGCGGCACTGGAGCAGCGGACCCTTCATGCAGGATGGCAGCACAAAATTCTGCGTACCATCAGCAATCCCAATATCGCTTACATCCTGCTCATGATCGGACTGGCGGGTCTGTATTTTGAGGTCTCCCAACCTGGCGCCGTTCTTCCCGGAGTCATCGGAGGCATTGCCCTGGTGCTTGCTCTGTACGCCATGCAAACCTTACCCGTCAACTACGCGGGATTTCTTTTCATCCTCCTTGCCGTCGTCTTTTTCATCCTGGAAATCAAGGTGGTCTCCTATGGAATGCTCAGCGTGGCGGGGATCGTGTGCCTGGTGCTGGGGACCCTGATGCTGTTCCGCACTCCCGACCTCTCCGGCAGCCTTGCCCTCTCGGTGTGGATTCCGACGGTCCTGACCGTCTCCGCCTTTTTTGCGGGGGTGGCGGCTCTGGCCTTTCGCGCACAACAGTCCAGACCTCAGACAGGCGTCGAGGCCCTGGAGGGACAGGTGGGGGAAGTCATCCAGCCGATTTGCCCCGAGGGTAAAGTCTTCGTCAGCGGGGAATTGTGGAATGCCTTCAGCGATGAAGACATCCCTGCAGGGGAAAAAATCGTTGTGGTATCGGTGGTTAATTTAAAGTTGAAAGTCAAGAGGATCAGTGTTAGATAGGGCGAATTGTTGCTTTGCTTTGGGCAATCAAGGCGAAAAGACTTAAGGGGGGAAAATGCCTTTTTACGCGATTGTTGCCATCGTCACACTGGGGATCATGTTTTTGGCCAATGCCATACGTGTACTCAATGAATACGAAAGAGGCGTGATTTTCCGCCTCGGGCGAATCATCGATGCCAAAGGGCCCGGCTTGATCCTTTTGATCCCCCTCATCGACCGCATGCAGAAGGTCAGTCTGCGCCTTGTCGCAACGGATGTTCCTTCCCAGGACGTGATCACGCGCGATAACGTTTCGGTCAAGGTCAACGCCGTCATTTATTTCAGGGTGATCGATCCCGTGAAGGCCATCATCACCGTCGAGAATTATCTCTATGCCACAAGTCAGCTCGCCCAGACGACGCTGCGCAGTGTCTGTGGTCAGGCGGAGCTGGATGACCTGCTCTCCGAGCGGGACAAGATCAATGCACACATTCAGGAGATTCTCGATCGGCACACAGATCCCTGGGGAATCAAGGTGACGGTGGTGGAGCTCAAATACATCGACCTGCCTCAGGAGATGCAGCGGGCCATGGCCAAGCAGGCCGAAGCCGAGCGTGAGCGACGGGCCAAGGTCATCGGCGCCGAAGGGGAATACCAGGCCGCCGCCAAACTGTCCGATGCGGCTCATATTCTGCAGGAAAATCCCGTGGCCATTCAGCTGCGCTACCTGCAGACCCTCAGAGAAATAGCGGCGGAAAACAATTCCACGACTATTTTCCCTGTTCCCATCGATCTTTTTAAGCCATTTGCCACACTGGCTGAGGCGTCTCAGCAGAATTCAACAAAGGAGCGAAGTAATGGGTAAGAAGAAAGAGAAAGTTGCCAAGGAAAAGCCTTTAGATCGAATGACCGCCAAGGAGCTTCGTGAGCTCGCCCTCACTTTGGAGGTCATTCACGGCGTTCATGCCATGAACAAGAACGAGCTCATTGCGGCCATCAAAGAAGTCAAGGGCATCGTGGATGAGAAGTCCAAAAAGACGGACGTGGATGTGCGCCAGATGAAAGCCAAAATCCGAGAGCTCAAAGAGAAGAGAGTTCAGGCCAAGGCCGCCGGAAACCCCAAAAGGGTCGATGCGCTCCGCCGAAAAATCAGCAACCTGAAGAAGAAAACCCGCCGGGCCGTAGCCTAGTCCCGCAGGACTTAGGCAGCTCACAAATAATAGGGTACCAAAACTGTAGGAGCGGCTTCCAGCCGCGACATCGGTGAAGCCACCATGCGCTTGGTCGCGGCTGGAAGCCGCTCCTACAAGGCAAGCTACCCTTTGGGGGGTTATTGCATAGGAGTTGCCTTAATGGGCGTCGCCTGTTTGGAAATGCTGGATGCGCGATACCGGATGCGCGATGATGAAGCGGGTGCCCCCGGCCTGATCCAGCAGCCGGCATCTTGTATCAGGCATTTTTGAAATGGCCGGGAATCCTTCATACAAAGCGAGCTTAGACCGAGGGTCACACAAGAGACCGCCTGTTCATTCCATGGACCACCCCATGACAAGAAACGATGCACTGCAGCTTTTAGACGATCATATCCAAACAGAAACTTTAAAAAAACACAGCCTGGCTACCGAAGCCATCATGCGCAGTTTAGCCCTTCGGATGAACCAGGATGCAGAATTGTGGGGAATCACCGGATTGCTGCATGACCTCGACTTCGAATACACCCGCGACAATCCCGAGGAGCATGGCCGCAAAACGGTTGAAATACTGGCAGGTTTCGAACTGCCCCAGGATGCTCTCGACGCCATCCTGAGGCATAATGCCGAGAGCCTCGGTCTGGAACGGAAGACGGCGTTTGACTATGCCTTGACTTGCGCTGAAACCATCACGGGGTTGATTGTTGCAGCAGCCCTTGTGCACCCCGACAGGCAGCTCAGGAGCTTGAATCCCAAGTCCGTGCGTAAGCGCATGAAGAGCAAGGATTTTGCAAGAAATGTCCATCGCGACCATATCACTCTGTGTGAGCAAATAGATATCCCATTGATGGATTTTATCGAGCTGAGTCTTACCGCAATGAATACCATCAGCGATTCCATGGGCCTTTGAATGAAGCGGCGGGTGGATGGCGACGGCAGTGGTACCTGAGGAGGAGAAGATATGCCAATCAAGAAAACCGTGGCAGCCGCCGTTGCGGCTGCAGTCAATGCATACATCCAGGACGATGAAGCTGCACTTGCAATGATGTCTCTTCAACAGCAGCAGATCCCTCATCCACCCGTCCAGTCCTTCAGTCCCTGGACGATGGCAGGCCGAGCTGCTTCCATGGACCTGAGGCGGGCCTGGCAGTTGCGGCTGGCTCGGTGAAAACCTCATGAGCCCTGCCCGCAGTGTTCCAGGCAAGGCTGAGAGACTCAGTGCATTGAAGGGATGATTTCTTAACGGTTCAGGGGATAATCTCGTTCCCAACGGCCTGATGATCCGGATGAGCTTCGAAGGCATTCAAATTCTATTCATGGATTGAAGATACGGAACCTGGCTCTGGAGTGGGTTTGGTACAAAATTTCCAACGGAAAAAGGAGATGTAAGGATGGACAAAGTTCAGCATGGCGTGCTTACTTCGGGGCAACTTGATGATGAAAAAGTTCCGGTCACCCATCCCCTGAAAATTCAGGATCTGACCTTCCGGGACGGCCACCAGTCACTCTTTGCCACGCGCGGTAGGAACGAAGACTTTATGGCCATCGCCGAAGAGATGGACAAGGTCGGCTTTTACTCCATGGAAGTCTGGGGTGGAGCAACCTTCGACACCATGCACCGGTTTCTCGGTGAAGACCCGTGGGAATCTCTTCGAAAACTCAAAACCGTCATTAAAAATACACCGTTCTCCATGCTCTTACGCGGTCAGAACCTTGTGGGATACCGCAATTACCCCGACGATGTGGCCGAAGCCTTTGTGGAACGAGCCGCCGTCAACGGAATGGACATCTTCCGCGTTTTCGACGCCCTCAACGACTACCGCAACTTCGAAACCGCCGTCAAGGTCATCAAGAAGTGCAACAAGCACTTTCAGGGCTGTATGTGCTACTCCCTGACGGAATCCCGCATGGGCGGTCCCGTGTACAATCTGGATTATTACGTCCAGAAGGCCAAAGATCTGGAGAACATGGGGGCCGATACCATCTGCATCAAAGACATGGCCGGTCTCATCAACCCCTACGACGCATACGTCCTGATCAAAGCCTTGAAAGAGACCGTCAAGGTCCCCATTCACCTGCACAGCCACTTTACGTCGGGTATGGCGGATATGTCACTCATGAAGGCGATTGAAGCGGGGGTCGATATTGTCGACACCTGCCTGTCCCCCTGGGCATATCGCACGTCCCACCCCGGAGTCGAGCCCCTCGTGGCAACGTTGCGCGGCACCAACAGGGACACGGGCTTTGATCTGAAGCAACTCGCCAAATGCAGCGATTACTTCGAGAAGATCTCCCCCAAGTATCGTCATCTTCTGGATGACAGAATGTCCATCATCGACATCAACGTGCTGCTGCACCAGACCCCTGGCGGCATGCTTTCCAACCTGGTCAACCAGCTGCGCGACATGAACGCATCCGACAAGCTTGACGAAGTGTTCAGACAGCTTCCCATCGTACGCCGCGAACTGGGGCAGGTTCCCCTGGTTACTCCTACCAGCCAGATCGTGGGCATCCAGACGGTCAACAATGTTCTGTTCGACACTCCCAACGAGCGCTACAAAATGACCACGGCACAGGTGAAGGATCTCTGCTACGGGCTGTACGGGAAGACCGCCGTCCCCATCGATCCCGAAGTGCAAAAGAAGGCTCTCAAGGGTTATCCGCGGGGCGAGACTCCCATCACCGGCCGCCCTGCCGACTATCTGGATCCTGAGCTGCCCAAGGCCGAAAAAGATGTGGAAGGTTTGGCCAAGGACCTTGACGACGTATTGATCTACGCCATCTACCCCACCACCGGCAAACGGTTCCTCAAGTGGAAGTATGGATTGGAAGAAATCCCCGATGAAGTGAAACCAAAGAGCATGGAGGATGTAATGAGTGAGCAAGAGTTGATCAAGAAAGCCAAAGCCGGGCTGCTCGTGGAAAAGTCCGAGAAAACGGCTCCCGCCAAAGGACCCGGTGTGCGTAAGTTCAATGTTTTCGTGGATGGGGAATATTTCCAGGTTGAAGTGGAACAAATCGGCGGTGCAGCTCCCACCATCACCTCCATTACACCTGCAGCTCCGGTCGCAGCGCCGCCTGCACCCGCGGCTGCGGCACCTGCCCCGGCACCCGCTGCAGCTCCCGCCGCAGCGCCGGCTCCCGCTGCCGCAGGCACGGCGGTTGCCGCCCCCATGCCCGGCATGATCATTCGTTACGAAGTATCCGAAGGCGCCACTGTCAGTGAAGGCGATGTGGTCCTGATACTCGAAGCCATGAAGATGGAAAATTCCATTCCTGCACCCTGCGGGGGGACTGTAAAGAAAATCAACTACAAAGATGGCGACAGCGTCCAGAAAGACGACGTGCTTGCCATCATCGGCTGAGGCATCGTTCAACGTCAGGCAGGATCCTTAAGAGGAGTAACGAAAATGGCCAAATCCCCCGTTCGAGTTGCCGTCACAGGCGCTGCCGGTCAAATCGGCTACGCCCTGCTGTATCGTATTGCCAGTGGTGAAATGCTGGGCAAGGATCAGCCCATCATTCTACAGATGTTGGAACTGCCCCTGGAAAAGCCCTTACAGGCCCTCAAGGGCTGCATGATGGAGCTGGAGGACTGTGCATTTCCCCTGCTGGTGGACATGATCGGCACCGGTGACCCCAAGGTGGCTTTCAAGGATGCCGATTACGCACTGCTCGTGGGTTCAAGACCGCGTGGACCGGGCATGGAGCGGAGTGAGCTCCTGGCTGAGAACGCCAAGATTTTCATCGCTCAGGGCAGAGTGTTGAATGAAGTCGCCTCCCGAGACGTTCGTGTCATCGTGGTGGGCAACCCGGCCAACACGAACGCTTACATCGCCATGAACTCCGCCCCCGATCTGCCGCGTGAAAATTTCACGTCCATGATGCGCCTGGACCACAACCGTGCGGTATCCCAGCTGGCCCTGAAGACCGGCAAGCCTCTTCAATCCGTGGAAAAAATGGTGGTTTGGGGAAACCATTCCCCCACCATGTATCCCGATATCCGCTTTGCCACCATCGACGGGCAGCCCGCTTCCCGGCTGGTGGATGAGGCGTGGTATCGCAATGAGTACATTCCCATGATCGGCAAGCGCGGCGCCGCCGTCATCGAGGCGCGCGGCCTTTCGTCCGCGGCATCCGCAGCCAACGCAGCCATCTGCCACATGAGAGACTGGGCCCTCGGCACCGACGGCAAATGGGTCACCATGAGCATTTGCTCGGACGGTTCCTATGGAATCCCCGAGGGGATCATGTATGGGGTTCCCGTCATCTGCACGCCCGGCAAGTATGAACGTGTGAAAGGCCTCGAGATCGATGCATTTTCTCGGGAAAAGATGGATAATACGCTCAATGAGCTCCTGGCGGAGCAGGCTGCGGTGAAAAGCATGCTCTAACCTCCCCATCCTGTCCGTGAGGCGTACAGGATGAGGTGCCCGTTTTGCGGCTCATAACCATCCGATGGACGTTTGACGGCCAGCAATAAAAAAGGCGGCTTCCTGCCGCCTTTTTTATTGCTGGCACTTTAGTATCGAGACACTGGGTGACTCACTTGGCCTTCACGCCGTAATCTTTTCCTTTTTCAAGACGGCTTCCTTCTTCAACCGGTTCACCGTCTTCTCCAAAACGGGGAAAACGTTTTCCCGGATATCGCCCGCTACGACAACCAGCATGACATCATCCCCAATGTTCCGCCGACCGGTAAACAGGTGTGCCTCTACAGCGGAAATGCCCTCTTCATTGCGCATCTCCTCCAGGATCTTATCCCATACCGCCTGGTCCACATCGACATCGAGGTATTCCGCAGGCTCCCCTGCACGGCTGGTTGCCCGCACGATGCCGTTGTGGCAAACGATCATGCCCACCCTGGCCACGTCTATTTCCGCCTTAACTTTTTCCACCAGATCATAGAGTGTCGTCACTGAAGTCTCCTTAAAATACTCACCATAAACATATACAGCGTTCTCCTCCCTCGGGAATCAATCCTAATGGGTATAATGGTCACTGCGAATCTTGGAGTAAAGCCTTCGCGGACAACTTTCATCCCCACGGGGAAACGGGAGAGAGCACGTTCTGCCGGGAGGCCCCCTGAGAGCGTGCCTGGAAAAGTGAAATACCATTTTTTTTCAGAGTTTTCACAGTAATATAGCAATAGAAGTTGATTCTTGCCTGTCTTGCTGGTATATCCCTCAGGGATAAGTTTTTTGATACCCGAAAACATGAGGCGCATTCTCTCGACCCAGGCATGATGCGCTGCTCAACCTCATAACACCCATCTAATGACTGTTCAAATCTGTTCGCTTGACGCCGGCCGCTTTTGGCCTGAGGACGAAAATGGCCCCAGGCGATGGAGCTATCTGGTTCCTGCTGTTCTGGCAGAGTCCGTCTAAACCATTGACGGGAAGTATCGTGTGGCAATCGTGTTGAGGAGGGAAAGCATGTTTGACGAAAAAGCGTTAGAAACCATCAAAGCCGGTAAAGAAAAATGGTCCAACGATGTGGTCGGCAAAACTCTTGCCAAGAACCCCGAACGGAAAGAAGTCTTTACCACGATTTCCGGGACGCCGGTGGAACGACTCTATACGCCTCTCGATGTCGCCGGCCTCGACTACGGGAAGGATCTCGGCTACCCGGGGCTTTATCCGTTCACGCGGGGCGTACAGCCCACCATGTACCGCGGCCGATTCTGGACCATGCGTCAATACGCCGGTTTTGGCAGCGCCAAGGAAAGCAATGCCCGATACCGCTACCTGCTGAGCCAGGGACAGACAGGTCTGAGCGTGGCCTTTGACCTTCCCACCCAGGCGGGATACGACAGCGACCATCCCCTTTCCATGGGTGAGGTCGGCAAAGTGGGCGTTGCCATTGACTCCATCGAAGACATGAAGGTCCTGTTCGACCAGATTCCTCTCGATAAGGTCACCACCTCCATGACGATCAACGCTCCTGCCGGCATCCTTCTCGGCATGTACCTCGCCATTGCCGAGGAACAGGGCGTATCCTTCGACAAGGTCGGCGGAACCGTACAAAACGACGTTTTGAAAGAAATCACCGTACGCGGCCAATACATCTATCCCCCCAAGGCAACCATGAGACTCACCACCGATCTCATCGAATATTGCCTCAAGAACGTTCCCAAATGGAATACCATCAGCATCAGCGGCTATCACATCCGTGAATCCGGCTCCACAGCTGCCCAGGAAATGGCCTTCACCATTGCCGACGGGATCGCCTATGTACAGGCGTGCGTGGAGCGCGGCCTCGATGTCGATTCCTTTGGACCGCGCCTGAGCTTCTTCTTCAACGCATTCACCAATGTCCTCGAAGAAGTCGCCAAGTTCCGCGCCGGCCGCAGGGTATGGGCCAAGATCATGAAAGAGCGCTTCGGAGCCAAGAATCCGCGCTCCATGATGCTGCGCTTCCACGTGCAGACGGGCGGTGTGACCCTGACCGCGCAGCAGCCTCTGAACAATGTCGTTCGCGTGGGTCTCCAGGCATACGCGGCGGCCCTCGGTGGTTGCCAGTCCCTGCATACCAACTCCTACGACGAAGCACTCTGTCTGCCCACCCAGCAGGCGGTGACCGTCGCCCTCCGCACCCAGCAAATCGTGGCCGAAGAAAGCGGTGCCGCCGACACCATCGATCCTCTGGCCGGCTGCTACTACGTCGAGGCCATGACCGAGAAGATCGAAGCCGAAATCATGGACTACCTTCAGAAGATCGATGCCATGGGCGGCACCCTGGTCGCCATCGAGCAGGGGTACATTCAGAAGGAAATTCAGAACAGCGCCTACCGATTCCAGAAAGAAATCGAATCCGGCGAGCGCGTCTACGTAGGCATCAACAAGTACACCATGGAAGAACCGCCTCCGCAAGGTCTTCTCAAGGTGGATATGTCGGTGGGCGAAGTCGAAGCAGGTAAGCTGAAGAAGCTCCGTGCCGAAAGAGACGAGGCCAAATGGAAAGCTGCTCTCGACAAGCTGCGCCAAGCCTCCCAGACGGATGAAAATGTCATGCCCAGTGTCATCGAAGCAGTGAAGGCAAAGGCCACCGTGGGCGAAATCTGCGACGTGTGGCGAGACATTTTCGGACAGTTCCGACCGAAAGAATACGTCTGATTCCAAGTTCATCGAGGCTTACAGCGGACTGCTCTGCAAATGACCTGTTATGTTGGAGGTAAATTCCATGGCTAAGAAGATAAAAATCATCGTGGCAAAACCCGGTCTGGACGGCCATGATCGCGGTGCCAAATTGTTGTCGAGAATATTTGCGGAAGCCGGGATGGAAGTCGTCTACACGGGACTGCGCCAGACTCCTGAAATGATCGTGGAAACGGCACTCCAGGAAGACGCAGATGTCGTGGGTCTCAGCAGCCTTTCCGGAGTCCACAACTATTTCTTCCCCAAAGTCGTCGAGCTCCTGCGCGCCAAGGGCTTGGACGACGTCCTCGTCGTGGGAGGAGGGATTATCCCGAGGGAAGACTACGAAGGTCTCCAAAAGGCCGGCGTGAACGCCATCTTTGGACCCGGAACGCCTACGACGGAAATTGTCGAATACATCCAGAAGAATGTACGCGAGCGCTGAGTACGGCTTCCCCTCGAAAATGACCGACCCGTTTCATGGCATCATGCCGGCGGAAGGCGGCATCCGACGCCTTTTTCGGATTCCGGCTCCAGGCCGGAATGGCGAACGCCGGCGGTCATTTTCTCGGGTGGAGAGGTGAAAGGAAATACGATTTAATGACTATGGATTATGCAAGAGAAATCCTGCAGGGCTCACCCAGGGCCGTGGCGCGCCTCATGAGCTGGCTCGAAGACGAGGATGAAAGAGCCTACCCTGTGATGGAGGAAATCTATCGCCATACGGGGAAAGCCTACATCCTCGGAATCACCGGTTCACCGGGAGCTGGAAAGAGCACCCTCACCGACAAGCTGACCCGCACCATTCGCAGAAAAGGGCTGAGCGTCGGCATCGTGGCGGTGGACCCCTCCAGCCCTTTCACCGGGGGTGCGGTGCTGGGAGATCGTGTGCGCATGAGCGAGCTCAGCATCGATCCGGGCGTTTACATCCGTAGCATGGCGACACGGGGCTTCCTGGGCGGCATCTCCAAGGCTACGGCCGATGTGGTCAAGGTCCTGGATGCCTTCGGCAAGGATGTTATCATCATCGAAACGGTCGGAGTCGGCCAGGACGAGGTCGACATCATCGGTCTCGCGGATACCACGTGCCTGATCCTCGTCCCGGGACTCGGTGATGGAATCCAGAGCATGAAGGCCGGCGTGATGGAAATCGCCGATATTTTCGTCGTCAACAAGGCGGACAGGGCAGGAGCCGACCAGGTGGTGGCCGAAGTGTGCGCCCGGGTCGATCAGGATTCCCACATCAAGGTGAAGGATTGGACCCCTCCCGTCTTGAAGACCGTCGCCGTCGAAGATCAGGGGCTCGAAGAGTTATGGCAGGCCATCGACGGTCACCGGGCGATGCTGGAAAAGACCGGTAAGCTGCATGAAAAACGGCGTGAGCGCATCTGCAACGAGACACTGCGCATGATCCACAACGAGCTGTTTCGTGTCGTGAGGGAACAGCTGCAGGACAGCGGTCAATTGGACAATCTCGTGACGGATATCCTGGATCACAAGCGGGATCCCTACAGCATCATGCGGGAAATCACAGGAAAATGGATTTCTCTTCCTCAACACCAGAAGGAGACATCATGAAGGTTTTGAAGATCGACCACATCGGAATTGCAGTGAAGAGCATCGAAGAGACCAAGAAACTGTACAGCGATATTCTGGGACTGCTCCATGCCGGAAGTGAGACGGTGGCCGAGCAGAAGGTAACCACCGCGTTCTTTCCCGTCGGCGATACCGAGGTGGAGCTCCTGGAATCCACCGCCCCGGATGGCCCCATCGGCAAATACATCGAAAAGAAGGGCGAAGGGGTGCAGCACATCGCTTTCCGGGTGGAAAACATTGAAGAGGCTCTGGCGGAGCTGAAAGCCAAGGGCATCAAGCTCATTGATGAAACGCCGCGAAAAGGCGCCGGCGGAGCCAAAATCGCCTTCCTCCACCCCAAATCCACCTTTGGGGTCCTGGTGGAGATTTCAGAAAGATCCTAGAGCCATACCACTTCCCAACCTAAGGGAGGGCGCACCTTTCCTCCGCGCCCTCTTCTGATGTTTCTTCCGAGCAATCGTTTCGAAGCCCTTTCAGGAAATAGGAAGGGCCAATGCAGCATCCGCATCAACCAGCAGTGGCGGATCTGTTTCGAGTGGCATGAAGACGGCCCGCACCATGTAGAGATCGTTGACTATCATTGAAGAAGGAGATCACCATGCCAAACGGCATGCGTCCCATTCATCCAGGTGAGATTCTGGAACAAGAACTCGATGAATTGGGGCTTTCAGCAAACGCATTATGATGTGCACATTTGGGGTCAGGTCATCGGTTATGATCAGGACCTTCAATGAACTGCTTCAATGTCCGTCTGAGAAAAATCACATCCCTTGAAAAGAAGGGGTTCGCCGGCAGACTTTGCAAGAGCATAGGAACAGCAGTCGCCTATATTGAGTCCCGCCGGATGTCGGCCTTTGCCGTACTTTCTCCACGCAGATCGTGCGATTTCCAACTGCTCAACTGTCAGGCGAAGGATTTCAATCTTTGCATGGTGGATGAGAAGATCCAACTCACGCCCCCCAAGATCGCCCTTCATTGCTTCTATCACAATTCCGGGCTCTAATGCCGTAAAGGAACTGACAAGCCTCTGTGGAGCGTTGGCTATTGCATGAGCGAAAAGTTCGGCCTCCGGTTCACCAAGAAGAATTGCGATCAGAGCTGACGTGCCAATGTTCATTGCTTTGGGACCCCCATCTCGTCGTAGCCAAGAATCTCGTCTGCTTCGCGCCAGTCCTTTTCCGGCAGCGCCCTGCACCGCATCGATAGCTTCATGATCTCATCGACGACTTCTGTGGTTGAGCACCGTCCCTTGAGGCGCACAAGTCGCTCCTCCAGTGCGTGGATGATCGTCTCCGTTATGCTTTCTCCAGTTTCCGCTGCAACTTCTCGGGCCAGCTTCTCCTCTCTTGGATTCCTGATGCTAAGCGCCATAACACCTTCGTGTGTGTGCATGTATTGAAAGACTGCTTTAGTATATACACATAGCTGAAGGCTCAAGTCGAAATCGCTCGTCTTTTCAGAAGAGCAGTTTTGCATACCGGGGGTGACGATCTTCCATGATTGAATCCACCGGGGAGGGGTCGGTCACGGAAGAGTCAGGGGGAATACCTGTGTGGAATCGCACCTCCAACTCCCCGGTGGTTTCGAGCATCAGGGAGGTATCAGGAGGGGAATTTTCACACTACTACAAACCTCAAGTACCCACCGAGGGATCCTCAATGATTGAAACCATGGAATATCCTGTGGGGCTTGCTTTATGTAATCTTAGTATGTATTCTATAATACACAATATAGCACATATGGAGGTGCGATGCTATGAGCAGTTCTCGATTGAATATTGTACTGCCTGACGCCCTGATCAGGGAGATTGACCAAGTCGCTGGGCGACGGAAGCGTAGTCAGTTTATCGCCGATGCAGTCAAACGACAAATCGTCCAATTGGAAAAGGAGAGACTTCGAAGGGTGCTGGCGGAAGGATACCGGGCCACGAGACACGAAGACGAGGAATTGTCGTGTGAATTCGAAGCCTCGGATCTGGAGGGATGGGATGACTATTAGGAGGGGGGAGGTTTATCTTGCAGCTCTCGATCCCGTTGTGGGAAGAGAAATCGCAAAGACCAGACCCGTTGTCGTTGTCTCAAACGATCTGAACAACGAATTCTCTGGAACCGTAACGGTCTTGCCGATCACGTCCGGCAGTTTGGAAAAGATCTACCCTTTTGAAGCGCTTCTTCCAAAGGGGACCGCCAATCTACCGAAGGATTCCAAGGCAAAGGCCAATCAGATAAGGACATTGCATCGATCCAGGCTGGTCAAGCGCATTGGGGAGTTACCAACAGATATGATGGCTGGGATCGAGAAGGCAATGATGCTGCATTTGGGCTTAGAATGCTGAAGACTTCAGGTGCCCCCCGGAGGGTTCCTCCATGGTTGAAACCACCAAGTACGGGGGAATCCGGGTGTGGATCAACCCATAAAAGTCGTTGAGGCTTGCGCCGGGCTTCATGATTTCATAATACAAGACCTGACCCCAAATTTTGGGAGAACATCAAGGAACCGGCAGGCGATGGCCGGAGATGACAAAGCGGAGTTGCACGATGCTCAACAGGGAAATGACGGCTGAGCGACAGATTCGTCGCGCCAGGGAACTGATCGACCACCTTCGAGGCCGAATGAATTCACCGATCTCCGTGAGACTCTGGGACGGCAGCCTTGTGCCGCTCGGCGACAATCCGGAACCGGGTCTCGAGATTGTCATCTCCGGTCCGGGAGTCTTCGGGACACTGCTGCGAAGACCAAGCGCTGAAACGCTCCTGAGACTGTATGCTCGGGGAGCCGTCGATTATCGCGGAGCGGACCTGGTGACATTCATTGAGACGGGCAGGGTCCGGAACAGCCGCCGGAAAGCGAAAGGACTGCCTGTCGGCCTGCTGGCGAAATTTGTATCGGCGTTTCTGCTCGTTCGCGGTGAAGTCACCGATGTCGACCACTGCTATCGCGGCGATGAAACCGGCTTGAGGAGGAAGCAGCAGGAGAATCAGGACTTCATTCAGTTCCATTACGACATCAGCAACGATTTTTACCGTCTGTTCCTGGACGAACAGATGGTTTACAGCTGTGCGTATTTTCATGACTGGGGCGAGTCTCTGGAACAGGCTCAGCTCAATAAGCTGGACATGATCTGCCGCAAGCTTCAGCTGAAGCCGGGCGAACGCATGCTGGATATCGGCTGCGGCTGGGGAGCACTCATCTGCCACGCCGCTCGTTATTACGGAGTTGAAGCTCACGGAATCACGCTGTCCAAAGAGCAGTTGACACTGACGGAGGAGCGGATTCGTCGTCTCAGGCTGGAAGGGCGCGTAACAGTGGAGCTAAAGGACTATGCGCACGTCGAAGGTCGGTTTGACAAGATCTCCAGCATCGGCATGGTCGAGCACGTTGGCATCGACAACATGGCAGATTACATGGGAAAGATCAGTTCACTGCTTCCGGATCGCGGCATCTTTCTGAATCACGGAATCACCCGCCCGGCCAAGCTCACGGACAAGGCCTTCCGGAAGATGTCATCGGAGCGACGGCTGCTGGCCAAGTATATTTTCCCTGGAGGCGAGCTGGACCATCTGGGCCACATGGTGCAGTGCATGGAAAGCAAGGGCTTCGAGGTACACGATGTCGAAGGGTGGCGAGACCACTATTCACTGACTTGTCGACACTGGTGTCGGCGGCTGGAAGCTCATCGGGAAGAGGCCATCCGCCAGGTCGGTGAAGAGAAGTATCGCATGTGGGCCCTGTACCTGGCCGGGTGCGTGTTTGCACTAGGCGATGGAGGCGCCCGCATTTACCAGACTGTGGCCACCAGGCACAAAGCCAAAGGGCCTTCCACAATGCCGTGCACTCGAGAGCACCTGTACCGCCCATACTGAGCCGACTGCATCGAGCCATAGAGGGCAAGCTGCCAGAACATCCCCTGCGGGATAGTAAGCAATCCGGACCATTTGGGAGGGGGGCGGACTGGGCGAAAGGAAGGATCTTGCGAAGCGATTCGTGAAGTGCAAACCAGGGTATAGGGTATGTCAGGGTCCGGGCCACAAGTCCCCTAAGTTGATTTCAATCTCTTGAAATGGTTCGGCTCGGAATTTCGCAGATGCTTCAAATGCCCCCAGCAAAGACCAACGACCCGATTCAAGCCGATAGACCTCCAGAATCATTTGCCCGGGATCGACCAGCCAAAAATATGAAACTTCATGCTCAGCGTATTTAGACATCTTTTTCACGCGGTCCAGGCGTGCGGTACTCGGGGAAAGGATTTCGCAAGCCCAGTCGGGAACCACTGGTATAGGATTCTGTTCCCAGACGAACCTTTCTGTTTTCCATCCTGCTATATCGGGAACAATGGTGTGATTGCCGAACGTAATTTCCGGTTCGACAATGAAGATCCACCCTCCCGGGCCGCCGCGACCGCGATGGTATGGCGGCCCGACTTCTTCGATCAGAGCCGTTGCAGCATAACCGTGTTTGCTCGTAGGCCTTGGGGTCACGATCAACTCACCATCTATTATCTCGCCGACCATGTTGTCGGGGATGGCGTAGAGATCCTCATACTTCGCGTTCTTTCGTGCCGTTTCTGTCATAATTTCCTCCTGGCCCGCCTCAGACAACACCACTCAGATCTCTTTCTATTCAAGAGTCCGTATTCGTCAAGGCAAAAATAAGGACGAAATTGAAAGCAGGCAGTCGTACCTGAGGGCTCCTTCTTGACTGAAACCACTGGGGACGGGGTCAGAGGAGATTTCCGCGCTAAATTCCCTAGAGGGATACGCCCTGAGTCACGACCATGTAGCGGAGAGAGATTTTCACGGTAACTATCGGTGCTGCAGGTTTCCAGGCAATTGGACGGGGATGGAGGAATTCTTGAAGTCGGCGACATTACGAGTAACAATCACGTCGACGTTTGAGTACCGGGCCGCTTCATGCAGCACGGCGTCCTCAAAGTCTTTGAAGGGCAAATGTAGTGCACTTTCCAGAACCGACTTGTCGACTGGAGCGATTTCGAAAAGAGACAGTATAAGGGAAATACTGTCAAAGGCTTTTCCCGCTCCCACCGACTTTTTGATCAAATAGTGGAGCGTTGTCACAGTGGACGCACACAACCACCCCTCAATCTCGCCTGACTCTACCCGTGAAAAGCACCTTGCAGCATCCAGTGAAAAGGATTCCCTATCGAGCAGGAGATCTAAGACTACGTTGGTGTCGAAGAGCACTTTCAAAGGTGCTTCTCCTCTAGATGCCTATGGTATTCTTCTTCCGCGACACCGCTGGCTTTGAGTATGCCTTTGAGGCTCGCAACCTTCGGTGTGATTTTTTCAGTCTCGTCAGACAACGGTGCATCGAGCTTTTCAAAGTAATCCGCAACGATCTTTGAGACTGATTTTCCAGTCTTTTTGGAAAACCTCTTTGCTTTCCTGATAAGCCAGTCGTCCAAACGCAATGTCAGTTTCGTTTGCATGGACAATCTCCATAACCGATGACGTATGATTAACCAAATTATACGTCTATAAGAAATCCATGTCAAATTTCGAGAAACTTTGACATGAGGGTCTCTGATGGATCCCGCATGACGGCAAGTCACAGAATACGCCATGGGCAAATCTGGTGTGCTTCCTGATCTTCCAGCTATCCTGACCTGTCGCACATGGTTTCAATGAGAGAGGCCCCGTCAGGAATGATCTGAAGTCTTCACAGGCGTTACTTTGTGGTTATCTGGAGTTTGGCGGGGCGTCGGATATTGACCCTCCACTGCCCGGTGTGTAGTATCAATAAAAGGGAGGGCATTCAGTACATTGCCACCCTGAGTGTGGCGGAAGCGGATCGGGAAGCTCCTGGACGATCATTCTTGATGAGTCTTTCCATTCTATTTTCCAAACCTCGATGAAAAGGCTGAAATAGATGTCTGGTCAAGCGGTCAAAGAAGCGAACCACTACACTTATACGGATTATCTGACTTTCTCGGATGATTTTCGATGCGAAATCATCAACGGGCAAATCTATGAGATGACCCCTTCCCCAACGCCAGGGCATCAGCGTATATTGGGGCAGGTTCATGGGCTGATATGGAGCTATCTGAGGGAACAGGCCCATGCCTGCCAGGTGTTCGGCGCCCCTCTGGACGTCGTTATCGCCGAAGATCAGATCGTTCAGCCCGATGTATTTATCGTGTGCGACCGACAAAAGATAGAGAGGACCCATGTGTCGGGAGCCCCAGACGTTATTTTCGAAATTGCTTCTCCTTCCACATCTCTCAAGGATCGTCGGGAGAAGATGGAGCTGTATGAACGCTCGGGTGTCGTCGAGTATTTCATTATCGATCCCGACGCCGGGTTCATCGAAAAATTCATGTCTATCGACGGGAAATACGGAAGAGTAGGGATTTACGCCGGAGATGACGCATTTCACATCGACACCGTATCTCTTGAGCTGAGAGCACAGGACCTCTTTCCCGAATAACTCGAACAACCAGCCCGTCCTTGCCGGAAGTTCTTTCTTGGGCGTTTCACGAAAATTCCCTGGCGGGAATCTTCATCGCATTCGCCAACTCCCCGATGGTTTTGCCCTTCGCAGATATACTGCGAACGGGTAAAATCTTGACTCTTGCAGGAGCGGCTTCCAGCCGCGATTCTCAAGGAACCAACTGTTTCCATCGCGGCTGGAAGCCGCTCCTACAGGATCATCAACAAGTCACGATCTCATCCATTTGGAATATAGGTCGGCGCTTCACAGCCGTCACACGGTGACAAGCTCAAAGGAATCGTTTGTCACCCGCTCGAGCTTATCCTTGCGCACGATGAAATCGAGCTCGATTCCGACAGCCCCCTGCCCCGGCAGGACAAATTTGGGTTCAAAGGCAAACACCATTCCCTCTGTCAGTACCCTCCTGTGCCGGGCGGTAATAACAGGAAGCTCGTTGATTTCCAGGCCGATGCCATGTCCGATGAAGGACACCTGCCCTTCCCCGTGTCCCATAAAATAGTCCTGAAGGCTCGCCTTTTCCGCGATGCGATACGCTCGAGCGAAGACGTCCGTGCATTCAACGCCCTCTTTCACGTAGGCCATGGCGTCTTCAATGATTTCCAGGGCACACTGGAAAAACCTTTGGAAGGGCTCTGCAAGCTTGCCCACCACAAAGGTCCTTGTTTCGTCAGTGATATAACCGTTGTATCCTCCACCATAATCGATGGTGACGGGGATCCCCCGTTCCACGCACTTGAAGGAGGAGCCCTGTGGAATCGCCGGAGTAATGCCCGCACCTGCAATGGGTACGTCGGCATAAGTGACCATGGCGCCCGTATACCCCGCCTGAACGGCCATGAGGGTCATTTCCTGGTTGATCCCCCGCATTCGCAGGAAGCCCTGGTGGCCATGCCTTCGACCGATGCCGATGAGGGCCGCTTCGATGTCGATTTCTGATGCCCCTTCCCGGACCGCATGTCTGGCAGCCTCGAATACGGGGGCCATCATGCCGCCGGACTTTCGGAGCTGAGTGATCTCAAAGGGGCTCTTGACCATCCTCACCTCCCTGATGCATGGAGCCAGATCGGCATGGCGGTCGAAACCGAGGTTGCGCCTCAACCTCTCGAAAGCCGCCACGGGCAGCACGTCGAGCTCCAGTCCGGCTATGCCCCTGAGAAGCCCCTTCGACTGGAGGACTTCCTTGATTTCCTTTTCCTTCTTGATGGGGATGATGTCGAGGGGCGATTCCAGTCTTCCCCGTTCGATGCTCTTTTCCAGGAAAAAGAGGGGTTCGCCATGGAGAGGGATGACGAGCACCCCTTTCTGGGTGGTACCGGTGAAATAGAATTCGTCCACGTTCTGAAAAATGACGCCAAAATCGATGCCACTTTTTGCCATCAGGCCTTTGAGCCCATCCATGCGCTTCAACAGCTCTTCTTTGGGGACAGGATCAAAGGCCCCTACTTCCTCCATCATCTGCTCTTTCTTCCCTTTCCACTGCATTCCACTTGTTGAGCTTGAGAGCTTGCGCTCGTGCTTCTGTCCCTCAGCACGAACGCGCCTAGGTGGCTCCCCGTTCGCCCCGGGTATGGAAAGGCGAACGGGAAATGAAATTCTGTTCCCTGGCGAGCATCAGCCGGTCCCGAAGCCGGTGGAATGAACACCCACGGGATACGAGACGCCAGCCATCCCATTAAAGAACGCGCTCCAGGTTGATGGTTCTGGACGGAGTGAACTGGTTGGAGCCAAAGAAATGGATCATCTTGGAATCATTCCAGGTGACGAGGGTGTATATCTTTTGAACCCCGAGCTTTTTCAAATGCCCCACAAATTCATCCATCAACTGCTTGCCGATGCCTTTATGCTGGTAATCCGGATCGATGCCGAGGGTATCGAGGGTAGCCTGCTCCTGGAAGATTCCATATTCTCCCATATAGATTTCCCCCATGACAAAACCCACCACCGTGCCGTCCGCTTTCTCCGCCACGAGTGAGGCGGGCACATAATCTCTGGATCTGACCAGCCGTTCAAATTTCATTTCGTAGTATTCGGGCCGCCGCGCCTTGAGTACCTTTTCGTCGATGGCGACAACTGCGTCGAAATCGTCGGCCTTCATGAGTCTCACTTTAAAGCTGCCGTCGTTCATGGGAGCTCCTTTCCAAATCAGGGTCGTGGTTTCACATCCGGTAAGAGAAATCGAAAGGTTGACCGTGTTGCCGACTCAACATCACCCTGGCAAAAACCCGGAATAGAACGGTGGGAAAAACCCGCGCTCAGGCTTCGCCGGTACGGCCACAAGCACTCGATGCAACAGCATTGACTTTTGCACCCTCTCGAGATGTGGGACAAGCCTGGAAATCTCAAAGGGGCGGGAAACGTGGCATTGGGGACAACATTGCAGAAAAGGATTCTCCCACATCCTTATGGGGCTTTATTCTATTTTATGCATAAAGTCCTTGCAAGGATTTTCCCCAAATGCCGGAGGCCCTCGCAGTCGGACCCGGAGCCCCTTCCCCTCCCACAATGGCCACTGTAGATCAATCCGGTGAAAACCGGGCTCCAAAGAGTCTGGATTTCCCTGGATTCCGGCTTTCGCTGGAATGACGATGGAGCTTAGGCCGACAACATTGCCCCCCTCCCCCATACGTGGCGGACGGATTGGCCGGCACAGCGGTGCTGTAAAATTCGCGGATCCTGCAAAATACATTTGACATACTACCTACTATGTAATATTTATATCTCCCATGAAAACGAAAACCGGTTCAAAAAAAGAAGTGCAGGCACAGCACACGCGCAAAACGATCCTCGTGGCGGCCACCCAGCTCTTCGCGCGGCAGGGCTATCATAAGACCACCATTACGGACATTTGCCAGTCAATCGGTCTGACTTCGGGCGCCATCTTTCACCATTTTTCGTCCAAGGAGGCTGTGCTCGATGCGGTCATCGAGCGCCTCGAACGGGGCATTCGCATCTACTCGGATTACCTGAACGGTGTCGAAAAGGGCTCCCTGAAAGTGGTGACGGAAATGGTGCGCATCATGTGCAGCCATTTCAACCGCCAACCCGAGGCCACCATCTGTCTTGCCGCGCTGGCCACGGAGTTCGCGGGCAGCAACCACCCCGTCGAACAACGGCTCAAGGACATTTACACGGGCTTTGTGGATGCCCTTTCACGGGTGCTCCGGGACAACCCGCGCATCACGAACCCTCGAATGACGGCCATGGCCTTTGTCGGGCTCGTCCAGGGAATCGCCGTGCAGGGGCTGCTGCGGGAAGGGGAGCAGACCATCGATGAGCTGGCCCAGGCCTTCATCGAAATGCTTGCCGACTGGTGAGTCTGGGCGAGCCGACAGGGCTCATCCGTGTTGATGCTCTTGACGGAAGGGATTTGGATTTCACTTCAAGGGAGAACTATCCACCATGCAATATGATCTGACAGAAGAACAGCGGATGCTCCAGGATACCGTGCGCCGCCTCGCCAGGGAGAAGGTCGCCCCAGGCGCCGGGCAACGGGATGAAGAGGCTCATTTCGACTGGAAGATGGTCGATCTCCTCCGTGAAAATGGACTCTACGGCATTGACTTCCCCGAAGACCACGGCGGATCGGGAGCCGGCATGCTGGCCCTCGCCATCGCCGTCGAAGAGCTCTCCAAGGTGGATGCAGCAGCGGGTCTGCTCATCGCCGACCAGGAACTGGGATCGCTTCCCATCATCCTCGCTGCCAACGAGAGCCAGCGCGCCAGGTATCTGCCGAAGCTCGCTTCCGGTGAGCATCTCGCCGCCTTTGCCCTGACAGAGCCCGCCGCCGGCTCCGATGTGGCAAGGCTCCGATGCCGCGCCGTCAGGGACGGCGACCACTACATCCTCAATGGCACAAAAACGTTCATCACCAACGGCGGAGTGGCCGACGTGATCACTGTTTATGCCGTCACCAATCCGGACAAGCCGGCGCACAAGAACGCCGGTGTGTTCATCCTGGAAAAGGGAATTCCGGGCTTCTCCGTGGGCAAGAAGGAAAACAAGCTGGGCATTCGGTGGTCGGATACGGTGGAGCTCATTTTCGAGGACTGCCGTGTACCCGCCGAAAACCTCCTGGGAGTCGAGGGACAGGGGTTCCACATCATGATGAAAACCCTCGATTTCTCACGTCTTGCCGTGGCGGCCCAGGCCCTGGGGATTGCGGCCGGATCCCTGGAGTATGCCGTTGCCTACGCCAAGGAACGAGAAACCTTCGGAAAGCCCATCATCCAACACCAGGGCATCGGGTTCAAACTGGCGGATATGACCATGCGCACCGAAGCGGCCCGCCAGCTCCTCTACAAGGCGTGCAGCATGTTTGAAGGCTTGTCCAAGGATATGAGCCAGCTTTCGCCCGAAATGATGCGCATGAGCTCCATGGCCAAGTGCTACTGCAGCGACGTGGCCATGTGGGTGGCGACGGAGGCGGTCCAGGTGCTGGGGGGCTACGGCTACATCAAGGAGTACCCCGTGGAGCGCATGATGCGCGACGCCAAAATCACTCAGATCTACGAGGGCTCCAACGAAATCCAGCGGCTGGTGATTTCGAAAACCCTTTAGGTCACCCTTGCAGCCGTGGTTGCACTTTCCCGTTGTTCGGAGGAATGAGAATATGATCAAAGATAACGACGTAGTCATTGTTTCGGCGGCGCGTACCGCCATTGGAAAATTCGGGGGCGCCCTGAAGGGAGTGAGGGCGACACAGCTGGGCGCCCATGTCATGAAAGAAGCCATCCAGCGCGCGGGAAACCTGGACCCCAACCTCATCGAGGAGGTCATTTTCGGGGACTGCGTGCAGTGCTTCGATGAGGCCAACACAGCACGGACGGCGCTCCTCGTGGCCGGATTGCCCTCTCACATCCCGGCCTTCACGGTGCAGCGTCAGTGCGCCTCCTCCATGCAGGCCCTGGCTTCCGGGGTCCAGCAAATCCGCTGCGGCGATGCGGAAGTCGTCCTGGTGGGGGGCGTCGAATCCATGAGCTCCGCTCCCTACTACCTGGCCAACGCCCGGTGGGGCATGCGCCTCACCAACCATGAAGTGACCGATGCCATGTGGGAGATGCTCCATTCGGGGAGCCGGCTGCTGGGGGACCCCATGATCATGGGGGTGACAGCGGAAAACCTCGCGGAAAAATATGGAATCTCGCGTGAGGATCAGGATCAGCTGGCGCTGGAAAGTCACCAGAAGGCCGAGGCCGCCATCAAGGCGGGCCGCTTCAAAGAAGAGATCGTCCCCCTGGAAGTCGCCGGAGAAAAGGGAAGCAAAGTCGTCTTTCAGCAGGACGAGCATCCGCGGTTTGGATTGACCCTGGAAGATCTGGCCAGGCTGAAGCCCGTCTTTAAAAAGAGCGGCACTGTCACACCGGGAAATTCGTCGGGGCTCAACGACGGTGCGGCTGCCGCCATTCTCATGACTCGAAAGCGTGCCCGGGAGCTGGCGCTCACCCCCATGGCCCGCATCGCCGCCCAGGCTGCAGCGGGAGTCGAGCCGCACCTCATGGGTTACGGGCCCGTGCCGTCCACGGAAAAGGTCCTCAAAAAAGCCGGTATGCAGGTCAAGGACATGCAGCTGATCGAAGTCAATGAAGCTTTCGCTTCTCAGTACATCGCCTGCGAGCGTGGTCTGGGATTGGACCGCACCATCACCAACGTCAACGGGAGCGGAGTCGGCCTGGGGCACCCGGTGGGCTGCACGGGGCTGCGCATCGTCATTTCACTGGCCTATGAAATGGCGCGCCGCAACCTGGAAGTGGGCCTGGCGGCGCTTTGCGTGGGTGGTGGTATGGGAATGAGCACCATCGTGATTCGGGATTAAGGATTGGAGATCTCAGGGAATTATTTCTTAAAGGGAGGAGACCCCCATGTCGGTAAAACTCATCCAGAAGACAGCATCAGCCTATGAATACCCGCTTCTCATCAAACGTCTGCTGCATACCCCCCTCGCCTACTCACCGGAGCAGGAAATTGTCTACAGGGAGCTCGTTCGTTACGACTACGAAACCCTCAACCGGCGCATCGGTCAGTTGGCCAATACGCTCAAGGCGCTGGGAGTAAAGGAGGGAGACACCGTCGGCATGATGGACTGGGACAGCCACCGGTACCTGGAATGCTTCTTCGCCGTTCCCATGATGGGCGCGGTTCTGCACACCATCAACGTGAGACTCTCCCCCGACCAGATTCTCTACACCATCAATCACGCAGCGGACGACGTGCTCCTCATCAATGGGGAGTTTCTGCCCATACTGGAGCAGATCAAAGACCAGTTTGAAACGGTGAAGAAGATCGTTCTCATCACGGATGAGGGAAAAAGCGCCGATGCGTCGGACGGCTTCGCGGGAGAGTACGAGGCGCTCCTGGCGGAAAGCGATGCCGCCTACGATTTTCCGGATTTCGACGAGAACGCCATGGCCACGACCTTTTACACCACCGGCACGACGGGACTCCCCAAGGGGGTTTACTTCAGCCATCGCCAGTTGGTCCTGCATACCCTGGGGACCCTTGCGGGTCTGAGCGGATTCACGGCGCCGCCAAGGTTTGGAGCCAACGACGTGTACATGCCGCTCACCCCCATGTTCCATGTGCATGCCTGGGGGCTGCCTTACGTGGCCACGGTTCTCGGAGTCAAGCAGGTTTATCCCGGACGCTACATTCCCGACAATATTTTGAGGCTGGTGGCCAAAGAGAAGGTGACCTTCTCTCACTGCGTGCCCACCATCCTGCACATGCTCCTGGGCAGCCCTGTGGTCAAAGAAGTGGACATCACGGGCTGGAAGCTCATCATCGGGGGCTCGGCGCTGTCCCGCGGACTCTGCAGGCAGGCCATGAAGCTGGGGATCGACACCTTCACAGGGTACGGAATGTCCGAAACCTGCCCCATCCTCACCCTCGCCAACCTGAAGCCGGACATGCTGCAGTGGGAAACCGAGGAACAGATCAGAATCCGATGCCGCACGGGCATCCCTATCCCACTGGTGGATCTCAGGACCGTGGACATGGCTGGAAAGCCTCTCCCCAAAGACGGCGTCAGCACCGGCGAAGTGACCGTCCGCGCCCCGTGGTTGACTCAGGGATATCTCAAGGAGACGGAACGATCGGAAGAGCTTTGGGACGATGGCTGGCTTCACACGGGCGATGTGGGCTTCATTGACCCCGACGGCTACCTCCAGGTGACGGACCGTATCAAGGACGTCATCAAGACGGGAGGGGAATGGATCTCCTCCTTGCAGTTGGAAGACATCCTCATGGGCCATGAGGCCGTCAGCGAATGCGCCGTCGTGGGCGTCCCCGACGAGAAGTGGGGCGAACGGCCTCTCGCTTTCGTTGTCCTCAAAGAAGACTACAAGGGAAAAGTCTCGGAGGAGGACATCCAAAATTTCTTCAAGGTATACGTGGATAAAGGCGTCATTTCCAAATGGGGCGTCCCCAACCGGATCAACCTGACGGACAGCATCGCCAAAACCAGCGTGGGGAAGCTCAACAAGCGAGTCATCCGCAAAGAAGCCCTCGAATACCTCCAGGGGAAGGCGTGAGCGTCCGGCTGTAAATTGGGGTTTGAAGCGTGAACCTGTGAAGCAGCGTTTCAATTTTGTGACGGAAGGGGGGCCGCCAGGCGGATCCCGGCGGCCCCCTCCACCGCAGGTCACCGTCTCTTGCCCATCTCTGTCAGCAGATCGAGCTGGATCTCCTGCATCTGGGCCAGGCGTTCCCACTGGTGGGAAAGGAGATGATCGACCTTGTCGTGGAGATGTCGAATTTCAAGCTCCGCCTTGAGGTTCACCTGGTAGTCGTGCTGGGAACGAAGTCGATCCTTCGCCTCCTGGCGGTTCTGGCTCATCATGATGATCGGGGCCTGGATGGCAGCAAGGCAGGAAAGAATAAGGTTCAACAGGATGAATGGATAAGGGTCGGGAGGATGCAGCAACAGGACGGTGGAATTCATCCCGATCCAGAGCGCGAGGAAAGCGCCAAAGCAAATGAGGAACGTCCAGCTTCCGCCGAATGTCGCAATGCGATCCGCCAGGCTCTCGCCGAAGGTCCACTTCTGTTCGAATTCCGTATCGACATTCTTCGAGAGGATCTCGTGCTCCCTGATGCTGTCCAGAACCTCCTGCTCAAGGACCGTCAGCTCTCCCTTTTCAGACTCCAGGAGGGAGTGAACATAATTCGCCCGGTATTTCGTCAAGTCGGGCCGGCAGATGAAGCTCTCATCCGGCGACCAACCGGGATGATCGCGAACAATCTCTTTGGCGATAACGTCTCGAACGGCTGCACCGGGGACAAGGTCGCGGGTTTGAAACGTCTTTCCGCAAACCGCACACACGTGCCGGTCATTTTTCTTCATCATACGCAGACATCTCCGTCAGGGGCAATGAGGCTCTATCGCCCGTCGTGCTTTTTACCTGCCTTCATTCCCCGGGCATGCCGCAAAGGTGAGGAGAGCATGTGGTGCTCACACGGGGAACGGACGGCAAGGTGCAGACGTTACGGACAACCCGTCCGTAGGGGCAGGCCCCCGTGCCTGCCCACCGGTGGTTGGTCACCCCGTGGTTGGTCATCCAGGGATTTCCTATACCGTGCGTGCAGATCATGTGCGTGCCCACCCTGGGGTTGCCGATCATGGGGTTACCCCTCATCAGGGCGGCCACAGGGGGCCGCCCCTACGAACAATTTATCCAATTCCCATTGGGCGGGATTGTTCAGGATATATTCCCGTATGCGGTCCATTTCTGATTGATTGCGGACGATGTGCTCCCAATAATTGCGTTGCCACAACCTGCCGGGGAACGGCGGCCATCCTGATTGTTTGACGCCATCCACATACAGTTTGGTCGTCATCGTTTTGAATCGATGCACCACATCCGACAACGACAACCGCGTAGGGGCAGGCCCCCGTGCCTGCCCGCCCCGTGCCTGCCCGCCCTGGGGTGGCGCATTCCGTGCCTGCCCATCGTGTGCCTGCCCCCGGAAAGGGCGGCCACAGGGGGCCGCCCCTACGATGGCAATGATTCCGTGGATGTGGTTGGGCATGACGACGAATTCATCGATATCGATGCCTGAATAATGGACGGGTATTTCATCCCAAACCGTTTGAACCATAACACCCGCAGCATTCAGCCGCATTTCCCCGTCCACGATTTCCCCAAACAGGCATTCTCGATTTTGGGTGCAGATGGTCACGAAATAGGCTCCGGCCTGGGAATAATCGTATCCCTGCAACCGGATTGAACGGCGGTTTCGTTGGGGAGACAGGCAGGTCGCTCCTACATTGCAGGATTTATCTTTCATTTTCCCGCATCCTTATGGCGAAGGGGTATACAAACATGCACTTTATCTTACAGGGGAGGAGTTATAATTGATTTTGCTGGCACCTCGAGATCCCCGCCATCCCCGGCAATCTCTTTCAGGAGCCTTACAGTCTCCTGCTTCAGGGCATGGAGGTCGGCACTGATTCTACAAACCCCCGCTCCAGGAACCACTCCAGGCTCATGCGGATGGCCATTTCCCGCCAAGCGGGGTCCGCGAATCGATGGTCCGCCGTTTCCATGATGTAAATGCGCTTGGGCTCCCCTGCATGGTGGTATAAATCGAGGCAATCCTTCCAGGGTACGATTTCATCCTGCCGACCATGCAGGACGAGCACGCCGGGTACGGGAGCCATGGCGCCCAGATTTAAGGGAAGGCCGATCCCGACGCCACCGGGCAGGATGCGCTGATGATTTTCCATCACTTCACGCGCCCCGGTTATTTTTGTCAAATCGAAGGGCGTCGCCCAGCACACCAAGCCCCCCAGGTCATGCCGCCCGAAGGAAGCCACCAGGCAGGCAATATACCCCCCCATACTGGAGCCCAGAAGGCCCACCGGCCCCGACGCCCAGGATGCACCCTGCACATGGTCCAGGACGGCGTGGAGGTCCCGAACGCGGGACGTGATGAGGTCGGGAAGCGGAGAGGCCTGGCTTTCACCGCATCCGGAAAAGTCGAAGCGGACGACCGCAATTCCTTCCCTGTTGAAGGCGTCGGCGATGTCGATATACTTGCTGCTGTCTTTATTGCTGAGCATCCCATGGCAGCAGATCACCACAGGCGAGGGGATTCTTTGGGGCAGGTGCACGACAGCGGCCAGAGGTCCGGCCTCCGTGGCAATGGAGATGGCTTGCCCTTCTCTCATGCGTATTTTTCCCTTCTCATCATGAAGCTTTTCATCCCCACCGGGACTATACGCATCCCGGTGTAAAGCTCAGTTCCCCATGCCCTTCCCATCGGCTTTGAGGCGAATGGCAAAAAGCTCAATCTTCTGGGCATCCTCGCCGCTGCCAATGGTCTGAACATTCTGCTTGAATTCGAAATACTGGGTGAGCTCCACAAAAAACTTCGGAGCATGCAGGTTGGCGTTCTTGGCAAGGAAGATCATGCCCTTGGGGACGATGGCCCTCCTCAGGAAATTGACCAGGAGCGGATACGATTCACGGTCATAGATGACCTCGGCCCCAACGATCACATCGTAAGGGTCCGGGAGGTTCGCCTCATTCCAGTCCAACTTCTGCACCTGTGCCCTCGCCACGCCATTGAGGAGCACATTGGCCCGGGCGAAGAGGAGCGCATCCTCGTTGATGTCCGTTATGGTCACATTGTGGCCGCACATTGCCGCATAAATGCCCACCGCCCCGATGCCTCCCCCGATTTCCAGCATACGCTGCCCGAGCACCACGGGCCGCCTGCCCAAAAAATAAGCCAGCAGGAAGCTCGACTCCCACACCTTTGCCCAGAAAGGCAGGTCCAGGATGGGAACGGAACCGCCTTCGACGAGATCCGCGATGTATTCTTCGAGATCCTTGATCTGCAGCAGCTTCAGTGTCTTGTCCCCAATCTTCAGAGGAACGATTTCCACGGCGTATTTGCTTTTGATTTGATCGAGCAGATCATCCAGCTCGGACATGATGCATTTTCCCCCTTGAAATATTCTATTCTCGATGAGCTTCAGATCGCACGCTCCCCTGTTCTCCATCATCAAGGCGTCCGGGCAACGGTTTCAGATCCAGCTTTCTCCTCTTTGTCGGACGAATTCACTCGAAGCGCGGCATCGACCCGGCGGGGACGGGCAAAGGTTCTTTTCAACCGTCCCTGAAGCGATTCCATGTAAATGTAAACCACCGGCGTGATGTAAAGGGTCAGAAGCTGGGACAGGAGGAGCCCCCCCACAACCGCAAGACCGAGGGGACGACGCGCCTCGGCTCCCGCGCCAATCCCCAGGGCGATGGGAAGCGTCCCCATGAGGGCGGCCATGGTGGTCATCATGATGGGACGAAACCTCAGGATACAGCCTTCATAAATGGCCTGCGCCGGCGATTTGCCTTCATGGCGCTGAGCGCTGAGGGCGAAATCGATCATCATGATGGCGTTCTTTTTGACGATCCCGATGAGCATGATGATCCCCACAAAGGAAAAAATGCTCAGGTCCGTGCGAAAAATCATCAGGGTCAACAATGCCCCCACACCGGCCGCCGGCAGGCCGGAAAGGATTGTCAGGGGATGGATGAAGCTTTCGTACAGGATTCCCAGTACCATATAGATCACCAGGATGGCCATGATCAGCAGCAGCCACATCCCTTTCATAGAGGCCTGGAACTGCTGGGCCGTCCCCTGGAAGCTCGTGGAGAGTGTCGGAGGGAGGCGAAGATCCTTCACGCTCCGTTCGATGTCGGCCACTGCACCCCCAAGGGCCACGCCGGGCTTCAGGTTGAAGGAAACGGTGACGGAAGAGAGCTGTCCCGTATGATTGATGGTGAGAGGCCCTGCCTGCCGGCGCATCTTTGCCACGGAATCCATGGGCACCAGGCGATTGCTTGAGGAACGAATGTAGAGCTGAGAGAGAGCGGCGGCAGAAAGCTGAAACTGCGGCAGCACCTCCATGATGACCCGGTACTGATTGGCCGGAGTGTAAATGGTAGAAACCTGCCGCGAGCCGTAAGCGTTGTAGAGCGTATTTTGGATCTGTTCGGCCGTAACGCCCACCGCCTGCGCCTTGTCCCGATCGATCTCCACCAGGACTTCCGGATTGGTCATCTGGAGGTCGCTGCTCACGTCCTGCAACGATGCCAGACCATGCAACTTTTCTTCCACGCGGGGCGCCCAGGCGTACAGCTCCGCCGTGTCCGTCCCCTGAATGGTGTACTGATAGAGGCTCTTGGCCGAGCGACCACCGATCTGAATCGCCGGCGGATTCTGCAGGTAGACCTTGATTCCGGGCAGTCCCTCCAGTTTTTTCCGCAGCTTCTGGATCAGCTGATTGGCGCTTTCCTCTCGCTCGGCGCGAGGCTTCAGGTGAATGACCAACCTGCCGGTGTTCCCCGTGGTGCTTGGACCACCCGCTCCCGCCGAAGACATGAACCCCTCGATGGCCGGCTCCTGGGAAATGATGGCCGCCACTTTCTTCTGCTGATTCACCAGGGCTTCGAAGGAAGTCCCCTGGGCCGTCTCCGTCATACCGGATATCTGGCCCGTATCCTGGCTGGGGATGAAATCCTTCGGGACGATCATGAACAAGTAGACCGTCGCGCCCATCAAGGCGAAGGAACCGGCCAGGGTGAGAGGACTGTGCTTCAAAACCCATCGGAGGGTGGTGTCGTAAAGCCGAAGCATCCCGTCGAAAAAGGCCTCGGATGCCATGTAAAGGCGGCCGTGCTTTGTCCCTTCCCCGGCAGACCCCAGGAAGCGGCTGCAGAGCATGGGGGAAAGGGTGAGAGAAACTACGCCTGACACCAGGATGGCCACGCCGATGGTGACTGCGAACTCATGAAACAAACGCCCCAGGATTCCCCCCATGAACAGGAGAGGGATAAAAACCGCGGCGAGGGAGAGGGTCATGGAAAGAATGGTAAAGCTGATTTCCCGGGATCCGTCGAGAGCCGCCTGTAGTCGTCCTTTCCCCATTTCCCGGTGCCGCACGATGTTTTCCAGCATGACGATGGCATCGTCCACGACAAAGCCTACGGAAAGCGTCAGGGCCATGAGAGAGAGGTTGTCCAGGCTGTAGCCGAGAAGATACATGACGGCGAAAGTGCCGGCAATGGACATGGGAACGGCGAGGCTGGGAATGATGGTTGCCGAAAGATTCCGCAGGAACAGAAAAATCACCAGCACCACGAGGCCGATGCTCAGCAGGAGCGTGAACTTCACATCCTCGATGGAATCCCGGATGGATTCCGACCGGTCGTACAGGATGTCAAGTCCCAGGGAAGCGGGCAGCTGCAAACGAAATGCAGGCAGCAGCGCTTTGATGGCGTCGGTCACCTCCACGGTATTGGTTCCCGGCTGGCGTTGAATGGCCAGTACAATGGCGCGCGTGTTGTTGTACCAGGCCGCGACCTTGTTGTTTTCCACACTGTCGATGACGGTCCCCACGTCCTGCAGACGCACCGGTGAGCCGTTGCGGTAGGCCACGATGAGGGGGCGGTATGCTTCTGCCTGCAGGAGCTGACCGGTGGACTGCACGGTGATGGCCTGGTACTTTCCGTCCAGGGTTCCCGTCGGCAGGTTCACATTGCTCTTGGTGATGGCCGCCTCCACCTCGTCGATCCCGATGCTCAGCGTGTTGAGAAGGTCGGGGTTCAACTGCACGCGGACGGCGTACTTCTGGGCTCCGAAGATCAGCACCTGAGCCACGCCATTGATCATGGAAATCCGCTGAGCCAGGAGAGTGTCGGCGAACTCATGGACGGTCGACAGGGGCAGGATGGGGGAGCTCAGCACCAGGTACAGGATAGGCTGATCGGCAGGATTGACCTTCCTGAAATAGGGCGGTGTGGGCAGGTCCGCCGGGAGCAGCCGCTGGGCCTTGGAAATGGCTGTCTGCACATCCTGGGCCGCACCGTCCAGCTGCCGGCTCATGGAAAACTGCAGGGTGATCTGGGTCACTCCGAGGGCACTGGTGGAGGTCATGGAATCGAGGCCGGCAATGGTGGAAAATTCGCGCTCCAGGGGGGTGGCCACCGAGGAGGCCATCGTCTCGGGGCTTGATCCGGGAAGATTTGCGGTCACCTGGATGGTGGGGAAATCCACGTTGGGCAGTTCACTCACGGGCAACAGGCGGTAGCCCATGACACCGAAAACCAGGAGTCCCATCATGAGGAGTGTAGTTGTAACGGGTCGCCGGATGAAAAACTCGGGTATGCTCATGAACCTTTGCCCCCGCTCTCACCGGCCTGGGGATCCAGGATCTTCACCTGGGTCCCCGGAGCCAGCCGCAGCTGCCCGTCCGTCACCACCTTTTCTCCTGGGGCAAGCCCCTGGAGGATGACGATCTCATTGTCCACGGGACGCCCCAGAACCACTTTCCGGTATTCGACGGTGAAATCCGGCTTCACCACGTAGACATAAGGGCCTTCCTGTCCCGTCTGAACCGCTTCGCCGGGAATCACCACCGCACCTTCCAGGGTGGTCAGGCGCAGCAGCACATTCACAAACTGCCCGGGCCAGAGCAATTTTTCTGTGTTGGCAAAGGTGGCTTTCAGTTGAATGGTTCCCGTGGCGGGATCCACCGTGTTGTCCAGAAAGGTGAGCTCCCCTCGCGGCGGCCGGTCTTCGCCCCCCGGGACAGTGGCCGTGACTTCCAGCTTCTGGGAAGCCATGTATTTCCTCAGGGAGAACAGGTTCTGTTCCGGGACGGAAAAAGAGACATAGATGGGGCGCACCTGGTTGATGACCACAAGCACGTTGTCTTTGTCGCTTGCCTTGACGATATTCCCCTGGTCGATCTTGACGACCCCTGCCACCCCATCCAGGGGCGATCGGATGGAGCAGTATTTCAGCTCCAGCCTGGCGCTCTCCACCGCAGCTTCCCCGGCTTTTACACTTGCTTCGAGGGCTGCCGCATTGGCCGTGATCTGGTCAAACTGCTCGGCGGAGACATATCCCTTTTGGGCTACCGAGCTGTAACGCTCCGCCTGCTTGCGGGCGTTTTGAAGCTGCGCCCGATCCCTCGCCAGGTTGGCTTCGGCCTGCCGGAGCTTTGCCTCGAAAGGGCGCGGATCGATGGTGAACAGGAGGTCGCCCTTCTTGACTTCCTGGCCCTCCTTGAATTGCACCGAAACCAGTTCGCCCGTCACCTGGGCCTTGATGGCCACGGTGGCGTAGGGCTGAACGTTGCCGATGGCCCTCAGTTCCACCGGAACGGTTTTTTCCACTGCAGTGCCGGCCAGGACCGGCACCACGGGGCTCTTGCCCGCATCCTTTCCCCGTGCGTCTCCCGAAGCAGCCTTGGAGCACCCCCAAAGCAATGGGGCTAAAGCCAGGGACAGGATGGCAAACAGGCACAGGGCATGGCGGAAGGGCATGGGACGGCGGCATGCAAAGGATGAAACGGTCGGATGCATAAAGGGAATCATAATGGATTGAATTTCCAAAATCCCGCGACTTGAATTTTAAAGGCCGGCAGCAAGACTGCCTTGCGACAGAGCACGGTGAAGACCGTTCCGTACCCTGGAAATCACCGCACGGAAAATCTTCACCGCCTATATATCATCCACAGCCCCAAAAGAACAGAACCAGCATGAGAAGGCACCAGGGCAGGCAAAGGGAGGACTCAAAAACATCCCATCCTCGGTGGTGACTGACTCTCGCTGCGATGGATCTGGCGGCACCGTAGGCCGCTCAGCTGCGGCAGGGTTCAACGGTGGAGGAGGTACTGGTGGAGGAGGTCCGAGGCATTGGACGGTGGGTTGCTCTCCCCTTCTTTCCGGATCTTGTCTCTTCCGGGGATGGAGCTGCCCATCCCTCCCGTGGCTCCATAAGTGCGGAAGAGGAGGAGGCTGATTCTGCGGTTTCTTGCGTCCAGAGGATTCTCTTTGACCAGGGGATCCGAAGCGGCGTAGCCGGCCACTCTCACAATCTTTTCCGTCGTGACGCCGTTTCGTTCCAATTCTTTCCTCGCGGCGGACGCCCGCTCGGTGGAAAGCTCCCAATTGCCGTAATGGTCCGTCGTATAGACCCGTGCATCCGTATGCCCTTCCACGGCAATTCTTTCGCCGGAGCTTCTGAGAGTCCCGGCGATTTCCCGAAGAATTTTCTTCCCATGGGGAGTCATTTCCGTGCTGCCGACGGGAAACATGGGATTCCCCTCTTTGTCCACCATGTCGATGCGCACTCCTCCCTCGAAGGTGTCCACGATGATCTGATCTTTCACGTCGGCCAGGCGGGTTTCAATCTCCATTTTCAATCTTTCCACCAGCACCTTTTCGGGAGACGGCTCCGCTACCGGAGTTTCCTCTGATGGGTCCACAGCCTCCGCCGCCGATGAACTGTCCACCACCGACACCCCGGAACTGGGATGCTTGAGCTCGATCAGCGTGGTCCCACCTTTTTCAAACATACTGAAATGTTTGAAATAATATGCGACCTGCGCTCTTTTTTCAGGGGCAACCATTGAAATCAGCCACATGAGAAGGAAAAAGGCCATCATGGCGGTCATGAAGTCGGCATAGGCAACCTTCCATCCACCTCCATGCCCTGCGCCGTGTCCTCGCTTTTTCCCTTTCTTGATGATGATTACGTTGCCTTCCACTTTTTCATCTCCTTCTCGACATCTGCAAAAGAGGGGCGATCTCCTTCAGGAATGGCTCGGCGCGCCGATTCAATGGCAATCTGCGGACCGGATCCCCCGGCAAAAGAAACAAGAGCGGTCTTGATGACATTGAAATAGACGACTTTGTCCTTTGCCTGATGCTCCAGGTTCGTCGCCATGGGCGCAATGAACCCGTAACAGGCCAGCACGCCGAGGAAGGTGCCTACGAGGGCAACACTGATGCAGTGCCCCAGGACCGCTGGAGGCTCGTTGATCTTTTCCATGGTGAGCACCACGCCCAGAACGGCTGCGACGATCCCGAGGCCTGGAAGAGAATCCGCAATCTTGGCGATACTGATGGAAGGGATGAGCTCTTCATGCTCGCGCACCTCGATATCCAGATCGATGAGGCTCTCCAGCTCGTGGGGAGGCATGCCGCCGCTGACGATGACTCGCAGGTTGTCACAGAGGAAGGTGCAGAACTGGTGGTTGGAAGCAACCGATTTGAATTTGCTGAATATTGGACTCTTGTGGGGCGTTTCGATGTCCCCCTCGATGGCGATGACCCCCTCCTTCTTCATCTTGCGGAAGAGCACATTCAGGAGCATGAGGAGCTCGAGGTAGGCGGGCGTGTGGATGCTTTGATCCTTGAAGATCTTGGCGATATCCCTGAAAATGAGCTTTACGACCTTTGCCGGCGAGGCAATGAGGAGCGCACCGAGAGCCGCACCGAAGATGATGATCAGCTCCACGGGCTGCACCAGTATGCCCAGATTGCCATGCTCCATCATGTAGCCGCCCACCACGGCACACACCACGACAGCGATTCCGATATAGACAAACATCTCCGTCAACCCATCCTGTGCTAAGCGGCTGTTTAAAAATTCCTTTGCGCGTCATTCCGGCCGTCTCTCAGCCGGAATCCAGCCCAGCGAAAAAACTAGATTCCGGCTGAAAGACTGCCGGAATGACAAAACAAGGTGGATGCCAAAAGCGACTGATTCATTTCTCAGGCAGCTTCCAGGAAGTTTTGGCCGCTTCCCCCTCCCGACAGGCCGCCTGCGAGCTCGATTCTTTATCGGCGCGTTGGCGTGCCCGACATTAAAAAATCTGCTCGTGCCGTCAGGTGGGATCGGGGCGGTGGGCCCGCCGCAACAGGGCTTTCAGAGAGGTTGACGTGAAATGGAACTGTGAGAAGAGCATCCCGGCCAGCATGAGGGCGCAGCCCAACAGCCCACGGGGTGCAAGGGTTTCACCCAGGATGAGCCGGCCGCCCAGGGCCGCGAACACCGTTTCCAGGCTCAGGAGGATGGAGGCGTGGGCAGGATGGGCTTCCTGCTGTGCCACCACCTGAAGCGTATAGGCAATCCCCACGGACATGAAGCCTCCGTACAGGATGGGGAGCAGCCCCTGCTGCAGGCTGTACAGGGAGACGGATTCGGCCGCGAAGGCCGTGATACCGCTCAATGCAGAGCAAACGGCAAACTGGAGAAATGCCAGCCGGATGGAACCGACCCTGGCTGCAAAAAGCCCCACCAGGTGGACGTGACAAGCCCAGAAAAATGCTCCCACGAGCACCAGCAGGTCGCCGTAGGAAATCGTGAAATTTCCGGTCACACTGAGAAGGTAGAGCCCCACCGCCGCGAAAACGGCTCCCATCCAGGTTCCGAGCTCGGGCCTCTGCCTCCAGAACAGTCCCAGGATGGGAACCAGAACGACGTAGAGCCCGGTGATGAATCCCGCCTTGCCGGCCGTCGTGTGAACGATCCCCACCTGCTGCAGGGAGGATCCCATGTACAGCGCCAGCCCCGTCAGTCCCCCCGCCGCCGCGACTTTCCGTACATTTGGGGCCGGCATGATTTCCCTGTACTTTTTTTCCCGGCTGCGGTTAAAGATCAGGAGGGGAATCAATGAAAGGCTGCCCAGAGCGAATCGGACGGCGTTGAACGTGAACGGCCCCACGTATTCCATTCCGACTCGCTGGGCCACAAAGGCAAATCCCCAGATGGTTGCCGTGATGAGAAGCAGGGCATCCGCCCTCAGAGTTGTTGGTTTCATGTCTCCCTGTTCTATCCGGTTGGAAAGGATTAATCCCCACCATGCCCATTCACATCAGAATATTCAGCGATTTCACCTGTCCATTCTGCTACCTCGGCAAAGGCCTCGTAGAAGCATTGAAAAAAGAATACGACATCCAAGAAGAATGGGTGAGCTATGAACTGCACCCCGAAGTTCCGCCGGAAGGCGTATTGCTCTCCGAAAAATTCCCCGATTACGACCTCAAAGGCCTCTTCGAAGAACTGAGGACGAAGGGAGAGCGCTATGGCTACACATTCGGAGACGCCACGCTGCTGCCCAACACCAGGAAAGCCCTGGAAGCCGGTGAATTCGCCAGGGACCACGGGAAGCACGCCACATTTCACGCCGCGGTTTTCCACGCCTATTTCGGCGAAGGCCGCAATATCGGCCAGGTTCCCGTCCTTCTCGACATTGCCTCCCAGGTGGGTCTCGACAGGGATGAGCTGGAGAGAGCTCTCAACGACGACCGGTACGAAGACCGCCTGGAAGCCGGCCACGAGGAAGGAGATCGCTACGATGTGAGCGTGCTGCCCACCTTCGTTTTCGACGGTGGGGACAAGATCGTCGGTCTCCGCTCCATCGAGGCGTTCCGCCAGGTATTGAAGGGACTTCACCACACGCCGCTCTGAAAGACTTACGCCCCGCCGCTCTACTCCTTGACGATGGGTGACGCCTTCAGATCGAACGGGTTTGTCCTCATGGCGAGGGAGTAAAGATAAGGGTAATTGATTTTGAGATAAAGCATATATTTCAGCCACTGGTCGAGCAGCAGCAGGTAGGCCCTCTTGATGTCGCCCCCCAGATGAGCCTTGTCCGTCTCGGGTATCTCCCTTACAGCCGACCTGCAGGCCAGCTCTTCCGTCAGGTGGAAAACCCCACGCAGGAGGTCCGTGAAGGCTTCGTGCTCCAGCAGAACGGGATTTTCCAGGAGTCTCAGCATGAAAGCACGCCTTTCCAGCAATGCGTCCCGCAGTCCCTCAAAATCGACCTTGCGGATGGAAACCTCATAAGAATATTCCCTCAGATGTCGGTTCACAGCGAGAAAATCACTCTGAGTCCAACGGTCCGTAATGATCAATTCTTTCCTGATTCGACTGAAGTCCGGATCGTAATGTGAGAACATCCTCAGGAGCGATGTACCCACTTCGCTGAAGAAGACGCCGATGACCATGTTGAGCTTCTCCAGCTTGGATTCCCGCTCCCTCCTGCTCAACATCAATTCGGTAGCATTGGCCACCACCCCCAGAAAGATCCCGACCCCCATGACGATGATGAGGAGAGCGAAGACTTTGCCGAGCGGAGTAAAGGGGTGAACGTCCCCGTAACCCACCGTGGCCATGGTGACGACGATGAAATAAATGGAATCAATGAGGGATGCATCTTCGATGAGCATGAAGCCCACCGCACCCAAAACCATCAGCAGGAAAAAGAGAATGAGAAAAATCCTGAGCCTGACCTTTATTTCATTCACAGGGCCCCCTCGGTGGGATACGTTTCTTTCAGACTACCAATGAACTTTTCGAGATCGTTCTTGTCCCCTTCCCGGTAATCGTCGGGGTAGAGCAGTGCGGAAAGGTAGAAAAGGCTTGAAAGCTCCATGGCCTGACCGGCCCTCCGGGCGAAGTCATTCAAAACGAAGCGGATATCGCGGGCCGCATCCCTTTCCATTTTTTCAAGGAAAGGGGCTGCCATCTCTGGAAGATCCATCAAGAGGAAGGCTTTCTCATTGAGCTTCCGGGTGTATGCCTCTTTATCGTCATCGGAAAACAAGGCCTTTTTCCCCTGGGCTTCAAGGATCCGTATTTCCTGTGCCGCCGCTTCGAGGGCCAGAATCAGCTTCTGTATGGAACTGCGATCGTCCTTTTTCATGACATTTTCCTTCAGTTGTTTTTTGGGGGGCTCCAGGTAACAGCGGCTGTTCATTATGGGGCATCTTTTCCAAAGGTACAACTTCCATCCTGCGGAGAACAGGCTGCAGATCGAGTCGCCAGACATCCCCACAACCTGCCGGGTTGTCTTTATGGAAAATCTCCGCTATACCCTTCGCTACCCCGGCCGGATCGATGGTTTCATCGCCGGGGACAATCCTAGCAAAGGAAGGGCACATGCATCGAAGACTACCCGCTGAGTGGGAGGAACAAGACGGGGTGCTTCTGGCCTGGCCGCACTCCAACACGGACTGGTGCGGCCACCTGGAGGCAGTACAGGCGGTTTACCTGGAAATCCTTCAGTACATCACACGTTTCGAGCACTGCCTCCTGGTATGCCCCGGTGCGGCCGAGATCTCCCTCCGGCTGAAGCGGGCCGGAATCTTTATGGACCGCCTCCACATCCACGAGGTCGACACCAACGACACCTGGGCACGGGATTTTGGCCCCATCACCATACTGGAAAACGGATCCCCTCTCCTCCTGGATTTCGGCTTCAATGGCTGGGGGCTGAAGTTCCCGGCAGACCTGGACAACCGCATCACCCGGGAGCTTTACCTGAAGGGCGCGTTTCAAGGAAATCCCCTGAAAACCGTAGGGCTGATCCTGGAAGGCGGGAGCATTGAATCCGACGGGAACGGCACCATCCTCACCACGGCTGAATGCCTCCTCGGCCCCAATCGAAATCCTCATCTGAACCGCAAGGAGATCGAAGCCGAGCTCGGGTCACTCCTGGGCGCCGACTATTTCCTGTGGCTGGAGCATGGCTTTCTGGAGGGCGACGACACGGATTCACACGTGGACACCCTGGCGAGGCTCTGTCCGGACGATACGATCCTTTACACAGCCTGCGACGATCCGTCAGACATCCACTACGATGCCCTGAGGGCCATGAGCGAGGAGCTCAAGGCATTCACGACCCGGAAGGGAGCCCCCTACCGGCTGATTCCCCTGCCCTGGCCCGCACCCCGCTTCGATGCCGCGGGGGCGCGACTTCCCGCGACGTATGCCAATTTTTTGGTCCTCAACGGTGCAGTCCTCGCTCCCATTTACGGCGACGCCGCAGATGAAGCAGCGCTGGCTGCGATCCGACAGGCCTTCCCGGGCCGACAGGTCTTCGGCATCGACTGCAGCCCCCTCCTGCTGCAGAATGGATCCCTCCACTGCGTCACCATGCAGTTTCCCAAAGGAGCTTTTCTATGAAAAAGATCCTCGCAGGCCTCGTTCAGCAGAGCTGCTCCGGCAGCCGGACCGACAACATTGCCGAAAGCACGGCCGGCATCCGCAGGGCGGTTTCCGAGGGGGCACAGCTCGTCGTGCTCCAGGAGCTTCATACGGGGCTCTATTTTTGCCAGACAGAGGACCCTGAACGCTTCGACCTGGCCGAGCCCATCCCCGGCCCCTCCACGGAAAGCTTCGGCACCCTCGCCCGGGAGCTCGGCATCGTCCTCGTGACATCTCTTTTCGAACGGCGCGCGGCCGGCATCTATCACAATACGGCGGTCGTCCTGGAGCGGGACGGCTCCATTGCCGGAATTTACCGCAAAATGCACATCCCCGATGACCCAGGGTATTATGAGAAGTATTATTTCACTCCAGGGGACCCGGGATTCCACCCCATTGCCACATCCCTGGGCAAACTGGGAGTCCTGGTGTGCTGGGACCAGTGGTATCCCGAGGCGGCGCGCCTCATGGCTCTGGCCGGGGCGGATGTCCTGATCTATCCCACGGCCATCGGATGGGACCCCGGCGATCCGCCCGACGAGCAGGAGCGACAGTTGAACGCGTGGATCACCGTCCAACGGGGACACGCCGTCGCCAACGGGCTGCCGGTCCTCAGCGTGAACCGGGTGGGTTTTGAGCCCTCGCCGGAAGCGGGCAGAGGACAGCTCTTCTGGGGAAACAGCTTCGCGGCCGGCCCGCAGGGGGAAATGCTCGCGAGAGCCTCTCACGACCGGGAAGAAGTGAAAGTGGTCGCCATCGACCTGGAGCGCAGTGAATCCGTCCGACGCGTCTGGCCATTCCTGAGGGACCGACGCATCGATGCCTACCAGGACCTCCTGCGGCGGTACCGGGACTGAAGCGGGACGCTGAAAACGCTGACAGGCGCTGAGAAAAATGAAACACTGTTTAGGCTTCATCTCCAGTAGCGGGGCTACAGGATCCAAAACCGTGATGTCATCTTTCGACGGATCGCTTCATCCCCAGTAGCGGGGCTTCAAGTATTCGGGATCCAGGATTTCCACGGCACGCAATGCCACCTGGATGGCATTTGCTTCGGCAGCTCCCACCAAATCACGCGCCACGTGCTCACTGGTGGTGCGATCCGCCACGACGGCACACACGCATGCCCCGGCAAAACCATATACCCCGGACATTTTGAGAAGCGTCCCAGATTCCATCTCGTAATTGAGTACGTTCAGCCCGCGGTATTCTTCCGTGATGCCCCCCACGCGGAGTCCCTCTTGCGGAACACCCTCCAACCGTTCTCTGGGAACACCCAGGTGACGGAGGAGCTCCCTGGGAAGGGAAATCCCTCCCAGCCACCGCTGGAGATGTGGATTGGCCGAAGATGCCATGCGCTCCTGGCCCTCGTAGAACGTGTCCACCGAGGCGGTGACCCCCAGGTGCCAGTCCACCTGGAGCTCCCGTGCCGCCTGCACGAGAGCTGCCGTGACGAAGGGATTGGCCGCGGCCGGGTATTCGAGGGGAGCGATGTCCGCTGCGGCACCCTGACGGCAGAGAGCCGCCCGCGTAATGACGATGCTCCCCACCTTGACGTTCCTTTGAATGGAACCGGAAGTGCCGATGCGCAGGATTTGGCGGATTCCAACAGCATAGAGCTCGTTCACCACGATGCTGAGAGACGGAGCCCCCATGCCGCTCGTCGCCGAAACGACACGCCGCCCACCCGGAAGCGACACGAGGTAGCTGTTCAAGCCCCGTCTTTCCGACAGGACTTTTTCCAGGCGCACTCCATCCGTTTCCAGGGCGATACGGGCGGCCCGCTCCGGGTCTCCGCACAGGAGTGCAAAGGTCGGAGGATCGTCCCCCAGATCCTCCCGGCTGAAGCCGATGTGATATTTGGGCTCATGGTGTTCCATGGGATGCCGTTTCTCCTCCACTCCCTCCAAGTCAGGCACGGACGGTGCGGACAATTCCCTTGAATTTTGAACATTCCTCGCCCATCATACAGGCAAAGCAGCCCTCAAAGGGCGGGCCATTCACATTGCGACGATGGGAGTAAACATGAGCTATATTCAAATTCTTCGAGATTTTTATTCCGAGCCCGAAGGCGTGGTCAGGACCCTCCGGACCTACACACCCGATGCCTATGAAGCGCAACCGAACGACCGCTTCCCGGTGCTCTATATGCTGGACGGACAAAATGTCTACAACCATCCCGAATCGGCCATCTATCACACCTGGTGCGCCAATACGACCCTGGATCGGCTCATCGGCGAAGGACAGCTGCGGCCCTGGATCGTCGTCGCCATCGATCATCTCCCCGATCGCTTCAGTGAATATTCCCCATGGCCGGAACCCTCTGTGGGCGCTCAGGGACGAGGATGGCTCTTCGTGGATTTTCTCGTGAATCACCTGAAGCCGTTCATCGACCGGACGTACCGCACGCTTCCCGAGCCTCACTGGACAGGAGTTTTGGGAGCCAGCCTGGGCGGACTCATGAGCCTCGTCATCGGAAAGACGCACCCGGAAGCCTTTGGCCGCATGGGAGCCGTTTCGCCCTCGGTCATGTGGGCGGACGGCGCCGTCTTCAGGCTCTGGAACGCCCCCACCGGCCGATGGTGCAAGCTCTACATGGATACGGGGTCCCTGGAGCGCTACTGGTTCTACGACCTCTACCTGGACTACGTGAGCGCCACCCGGGACTTCTACCATCATCTCAAGAGCATCGGCCTGGGGGACCACGAATTGCGCTACGTGGTGGCCCCCGATCACTTTCACAACGAGCAGGCATGGCAGGCACGCCTCGCCGATATCCTGCTGTGGCTCCTGGAAGACGCCAAGGGCATTTAGGCCGTCTTCTCCACCTCCTCGATGCCTGCCAGGAGCTCATCCAGGGCAGGAGTCCGGAGGAAGTAGGCGTAGTTGCCCATGGCGTCGCTCAGCGCCGGCGGGACCTCCCGATGAGCGACGACGAGGACGCCGAGACGGTCCAGGAGCTCTTCGTGTCCCCAGCGGTAATTCATTCCATGGCGCCTGGATGCGTGGGCCACGTGGTACTTGCGTTCGAACGTAAAATCATCGCGGCTCCCGGTGACCAGGTCCGCCCACCAGCGGAACACATCGAAATCGCAGGCATAGTTCATCATGTCGAGGGTGAATCCCCCCGGGGGGCGCACATTGATTTCGAGGGCGTAATAATGGGCGGCGTCTTTGCGAAAGAATTCGATGTGAAAGAAGCGCTCCCGGACCTGAAATGCCTCCACCGTCCGTCGGCCCAGTTCTTCCAGCAATGGAGGAATATCGCGCAGGGAATAGTAGTGCATGGGACGCCTCTCGCTCACGATCTCCATGATCCCGCCGGAAAAGTGGTGGGCCGTACAAAAGACGATTTTGCCGTCCCGGTCCGTAAGGCCGTCGAAGCTGAGAAGGTCTCCTTCGAGGACCGCTTCCACCATATAGCCCTCGGGGAGCATCTCCAGGGCGGCCTTCATTTCCTGATCGCTTGAAACCTTGAAAGTCCCCGCCGCACCGACTCCCTGATCCGGTTTGAAGATGACGGGGTACCCGCACTCTTTCACGAACGTCTCCACCGAAGCCGAATCGGACGCAAGAATCCCCCTGGCGCAGGGGATGCCCGCTTCCATGAAGCGGGCCTTCATCCCCATCTTGTGGCGGTTGACGGAGAGATCGGCCGGTTTCTGCCCGAACACATTGAAGTCCTCACGCAGGCCTGCATCGACGTCCAGCCAGAATTCCGTGTGGGATTCGATACGATCGATCTTGCCATACTTGTGGGTGAAAAAGCCGCAGGCCCGCAGCATGACATCGTAGTCAGACATAGTCGAAACCCGGTAGTACTCTGTCAGAGCGTCTCGAAGCTCCGGGCGCAGATCGTCACAGGCGGCGTCTCCAATGCCCAGCACAGTGGCGCCTGCCTGTCTGAGGGCTGTGCAGAACAGGTAATAGGTGGGCGGGAAATTCGGTGAAATGAAAACAACATTCATGGAACTTCTCCTTTCCATCACGAGGCCGTGTGACAACAAGATAAATGCCGCACAAGCCGGGATATTTTGCAGGCCACAGCCGGCACAAAGGACGAGGGAGCAGGGGAAAAGATTTCTGGTTGCAGCTGGATAAATCCTATAGCAGAAGCTCTTCCGTATGGCAAAAGACAAACAGACCCCTTGACTCCCTGCGGCATTTCTGTGCACAAAGTGCTCTATATATAGAAATGACAAGATGTTTCAGTGCCGCATTCTCTCTTCAAAAGCAAGGAGTCCACACGTGGCCGGTTCCAGTCTTTTGGCTCTCATCGACGACATTGCATCCGTATTGGACGATGTGGCCCTCATGACGAAGGTCGCAGCCAAGAAAACCGCCGGTGTGCTGGGGGATGACCTGGCGCTGAACGCTGAGCAGGTAGCAGGCGTGCGTGCAGAGCGTGAGCTGCCGGTGGTGTGGGCCGTGGGCAAAGGCTCCATGAGAAACAAGCTGATCCTGGTGCCGGCGGCGCTCCTCATGAGCGCTGTGGCCCCCTGGGCCGTCACCCCCCTGTTGATGGTGGGCGGGGCCTTCCTATGCTTCGAAGGGTTTGAAAAGCTCGCGCACAAGTTTCTGCACAGCAGGAACAACAGCCAATCCGAACCTTTAGAGATCGTTAAAGCCCTCAGCGACCCGAACATGGACCTGGTGGCTTTGGAGAAGGAAAAAATCCGGGGCGCGATCCGTACGGATTTCATCCTGTCCGCTGAAATCATCGTCATTGCACTGGGCACTGTACAGGAAGCGGAATTCCCCACCCAGGTGGCCGTGGTGGCCGGTATTGCCGTCATCATGACCTTCGGCGTCTATGGGCTGGTGGCCGGTATTGTCAAGCTGGACGACGCCGGCTTCTACCTGGTCAAGACCAGCACCCGGGGGGCATGGGGGGGCGTTCGGCGCACCGTCGGCGTATTCCTTTCGGGGATGGCGCCCTACCTCATGAAAACCCTGTCCATCGCCGGGACGGCAGCCATGTTCATGGTGGGTGGAGGCATCCTGGTGCACGGACTCCCCCATTCGCATGAGGTGCTGCATCACGCACCCGAAATGGTTCGTGGGGCGCCCGGCGTCGGTGGGGTGCTGGCTGCACTGGCGCCTACCCTCCTGAATGTCCTGGCGGGTGTCGTCGCCGGGGGCATAGCCCTGGCCTGTGTCAGCTCGGCAAAAAGGATTTGGATGTCTTTCGGAAAAACGGGAGCTTCGATCTAGAGGAGCGGGCGAGAAAAGCGGAAGTCAGCGGGCCGGAGATTAGATTCAGAAAACCGGGCGTTTCATCCCCTGGCTTCTCGAGGCGGAGGGTTCAGAAGGCTTGGAAGGGGTGGGGCAGGAGGCGGTCCAGGGCGGTATCGATCCGGTGCTCGGAAGCGCAAAAGCTGACGATGCGTGCGTTGGGACCGAATTCATTGATGACCTGCCGGCAGGCGCCGCAGGGCGTGACGGCATGTTCAGTGGGGGTGTAGACCACCACCGCAAGGATTTTCCGGCATCCCTCGGAAATGGCTTTGAAAATGGCCGTCCGTTCGGCGCACACCGTCAGTCCGTACGAAACGTTTTCAACGTTGCATCCGGTGTGGATCTCCCCCGTTTCCGTCAGCACAGCCGCCCCCACCGGGAAGCGGCTGTATCGGCAGTAGCTGTTCCCCGCCGCCTGTTGAGCACGCTCTTTCATGACCAGGATCGTTCCATCGGAAACATCCATGCTGCATTCTCACTGCGGGTTCGATGTTCGTTTGTCCCCGTGCGGAAAGGGATCCGATCTCCGTTTGCCGATCAGTTCTGCATCCCCCACGTCATGAGAGACAGCTCGAGGCCGGTGGGCTCCTTGATCATGCCCATCACGACCGAAAGCAGCTCATTCAATCGGCACGGCTTGGAAAGGTAGGCGCACGCGCCCAATTTCAAAGCCTGCGTCCGGGTTGCTGTGTCGCCGTTCCCTGTTACCAGGACAAAGGGTGTACGGGGATACAAAGAAATCACGTGGTCCAGGAGATCGAACCCGGACTCCTTCGGCATATTCAGATCCGAAAGGATCAGGTCGAATTTGTTCCACCACAACTGCCGCCGTGCCTGGGCAACGTTGCCGGCTTCCATGCAATCATAGCCGTTCATCTCGAGAAAGTCCTTCAAGATGAAACGGAAGCTCGCATCATCATCAACAATCAATATTTTAGCCATGGGAACCTCCCCTTGTGATGCAGGATAAAACCATCCAGCGTGTCGCGGGACCCCCGGAAAGACCTTCCGGTTTCCTGTAATACACAGCAATAGACATGCCAGATCCTGAGATGGAGGGAGGGCCCGTAGGACGATGTATTTAAAATCAATCTATTCGAGACCTTAAAAGAATTGTTCGCGCAGGGGAGAGAAAGCTGAAAATTGCCGGTACTTCATGTTCAGGGTGAAATTGTCGACGTCAGCCAGGAAAGGACACGGAAGGAAAGACCGAAAGGCTTACGGCAGATTGATTAATAAGTGCATTCACTCATTGACTATTTGCTCTGGGAGCTCATGAGGGAAGCCCCATTTTCCGGGAAGATCCGCGGCAACCCTCCCTGCCCGCCCTTGCTGTATGCTTTTCCCTACACTTCTGCAGTCTCAGGCCTACAAAAAAACACCCCCCAGCGGGCAGACCGGTATGGATGCCGGCCGAGCGCGACTGCTTCACGTGGGAAAATGCGGCACGGCTCCATTAGTCCTCTCTGGGGACGGGCTTGGGATTCTTGAACGCGCTGGGCTCCAGCCGGTATTTCTTCAGCATTTTGTAGAACTCCGGCCGGTATCGCCCTGCCAGGGCGGCGCCGTGGGAAACATTCCCCTGCGTTGCCGTGAGAACCTGAGTCAGATAGGCCCGTTCAAATTCTTCACGAGCCTCGTTGAGAGACAGGAGCTCCGTCGGTTGACGCGGTGAAGAGGACAGCCCTTCCTTCCCCAGGAACAGGTGGTCGGGCAAGATCTGGTCCCCCGTGGCAAGGGCGACGGTCCGTTCAATGACATTGGACAGCTCCCGCACATTCCCCGGCCAGCGATGCAACATGAGCTGGTGCATGGCTTCCGGGGAAAAACCCTCCACATGCTTGCCCATGGCACGATTGAAATGGCTCAGGAAATGCTGTGCCAGGAGGGGAATGTCTTCCCGGCGGTCTCTCAGGGGAGGGAGATAGATGGGAATGACGTGGATACGGTAGTAGAGGTCTTCCCGAAAGCGGCCTTCACTGACCGCCTTTTGGAGATCCTGGTTGGTGGCGGCAATGAGCCGGATGTTGGTCTTGAGGGGATGAACGCCCCCTACGGGGTAGAATTCATGCTCCTGAAAGGTACGGAGCAGCTTCACCTGGAGAGCCAGGGAAAGCTCCGCCACCTCATCCATAAAGAGTGTCCCAGCCTCGGCCTGCTGCAGAAGTCCCTTTTTGGCCTGGTCTGCCCCAGTGAACGCCCCGCGTACATGCCCGAACAACTCGCTTTCCAGGAGTCCTTCGGGAATGGCCCCGCAGTTGATGGCGACGAAGGGTCCCCGCGACCGGGTGCTGCTGGTATGAATGGCCTTGGCAATGAGCTCCTTGCCCGTTCCGCTTTCACCGTACAGGCAGACCGTGGAATCCGTCGGGGCAATCTGCGCCACCTGCCGCAGAACCTGCTGCATATTTTCGCTGGAGCCGATGATATTGTCGAAGTGAAAGCGTTCCTGCACCAGGGCTCGGAGCCGGTCGACCTCCACCTTGAGCTTCCCCACCTCGAGGGCTTTTTCCAGGCGGTAGAGCAGATCCTTGGCCTCGAACGGCTTGGTCATGAAATCGTAAGCGCCCTTCTTCGTCGCTTCCACCGCAGTGGCGATGGTCCCATAGGCGGAGAGGATGATGATGGGAAGATACGGTTGAATGGCGAGCAATTTTTCCATGAGGGTGATGCCGTCCATTTCCCCCAGCTTGAGGTCCAGGATGGCAACACTGTAGACTTCTTCCACGGCGGATTTCAGGGCCTCCCCACCGCTGTCGGCCAGAGTCACCTGGTACCCGGCGCCCTCCAGGCGGGCCTTCATGAGAGTCAGCAGCCCTCGATCGTCATCGACTACAAGGATTCTTTCGTTGGCCATAAGTTTTCTATTGAAGCAGTTCCCTTTCCTTCCGGTCTATTTCCAGGTCTATTTCACGAGAGCGTTCGATCTGGTCCTGCAATTTTTCGATCTTGCTTTCCTTGGATTTGAGCTGCCGCTTCATCCGCATACGCTTTTTCGGCTCCATAAAGACGATCCTGGTCTTCAAGAGCACCGCCATGGCTTTGGCTTCGTAAGCCCAGGCACTCTGCGGATATTTTTCCACCACTTCCTGCATGCGCCGCAGCCCTTCAGGTCGATTGTAATAAGGACTCTCGGGGTAGGCATAGACAAAAGCCACATTGAAAAGCGCTTTATCACATTGGGTCTCCGGAGTACAATTCTCGAGCACCTTCTGATTCTCCTCCAGAAATGACGCATAATCCCCGCTCTCCATGACCTTTTGTGGAGGGAACTCCCAGACCACCTGAGGCGTGGGCCTCGGGGGTGCCTGCGCACAACCCGCAAGCCACAGGAGCGAAAACATGCAGCCTGATGCCATCCATCTCCAGGCTGAGCCCATCCTTTCTTTCCCTCTGACTCTCAATGCAATTCCCCTTCCGGCTTGAGCAAGGGCAGTGTAAAAATAAAGGTCGAGCCTTTCCCCGCCTCGCTCTCTGCCCAAAGCATTCCCTGGTGGCCTTCAACAATGTACCGGGCGATGGCCAGCCCCAGCCCAGTCCCGTGGCTTTTTCCATTGCCCGAGGCCCCTTGATAGAAACGATCGAAAATTCGATTCAGTTCTTCCCGTGGGATCCCTTCTCCCGAGTCGGAAATCTTCACTTGGACCTGGCCATGCCCATCGCTGCCGCCGTTGTTCAGAATGCTCTCCACCGACACCTTCCCTCCCTCGGGAGTGAATTTGAGCGCATTGTTCAGCAGGTTGTCGACAACCTGCTGGATCCTTTTCTCATCCAGACGCAGAAGGGGCAGATCTTTCGTCAGGGAGCATTCCAATTGAATACGCCTGCTGCGGGCAATCAATTCCACCTTCTGGATGCTCTTTTGAAGGACGGCCGCGAGATCGCAGGGCACGAATTCGTATTCCATCATCTCTGCTTCCATCTTGGACAGATCCAAAATGGACGAGATGCTTTGGAAGAGGTGCTGGCAGTGGCCGCTGACGACTTCTACAATTTCTCGCTGAGAGGGAGTGAGAGGGCCGGGGATCTCTTCCAGGAGCAGCGAGGATCCCTCCTTGATGGCTGTCAAGGGAGTGCGCAGCTCATGGGAGACGTGGGCTGTAAAGTCGGATTTGAGCTTGTCGAGCTCGGCGAGCTTGTCCGTCATCCAGTTGAAGCTCTCCGCCAGTTCGTGGACTTCCTTGGGCGCTCTGATCCGCAGCGACCGTGCGAATTCCCCCCGCCCCACCCGGCGCATCTCGCGCGCCAATTTTCGCAGCGGGGTGCTCAACCCCCGGGCAAAAAAGTACGCCAGCAGGACAGCCCCCAGAATGCCTCTCAAGGCAACCCAATGAATAGTTTCCGCAGCAGAGGATGCCTCGTCACGCGACCTGGCCATTTTGTCGGCAATGACCTGTTCGCGGTAGCGGATCAGTTCATTTGTCCGGTCCAGGACATCATCACTGATTTCAGTCCGCTTGCTCTTGCCTTCCGGCTTCCCGGCGGCCGGCAGACGGAACACTTCGGCGCCGTAGCGTTCGTGGGAAGCACGGATCCCGGCAAGGGTCTCCTGCTCCCAGGGGCTATCGGCAAGACCGGCTATCCTCTCCAGCGACTCGTTGAAATCCGTTCCGGCCTGGAGGAAAGCGGCTTTGAGGTTCTTGTCACGAAAGAGAAGATACTTTTCGCCATTGCGGAGCTCCGTCAGGAAGATCTTGATGAGCTGCTTTTCTTCCCGGATGCACGCCGTATCCACCTCCAGGATGCTCGCGCCCAACTGAGTGATCTCGTTGAGCTTGGAGTGGGCATAGAAGCCTATACAGGAAATGAGCGCGATCAAAATACTTTGAGCCAGGATGGCGCGCCAGAAGATCGTCAATCGCATAAGTCGCCCCGACCGTTGATTTTATGCAGATACCCAGTCTTTTGGCTTCAGGGGGGAAGAACCGTCCTTCCTTCCAAAACGGTGATCCTAGTTGCGCCTGCGGGCCAGGTGCTCGACCCAGACGATCTCACACGCCCCGTCCCCCGTATCCGTCCGACTGAGGGAACTGAACCATGCCCAGCAGCCTCCTTCCTGAATTCCCATGAGAAACCCATCGATCTCGATGAGTTCCCCTGCCCGAACGCTTTGGAGCGATTTCTTCACGGCCCCGTTTGCCGGAATCATGTGCATGTTGGAACTGTGGGACATGATGATGGGCCAGGGCAGCGGAGGACTGCAGCCGAGAGACGTCAGAAAAAACCGTCGGCTGCCCTGCCCGATTTCCAATTGATCCAGGACGTTTTGATCGGACATGGGCCCCCACCCCAGAGCCAGATCGACCGGACAAAAGTCCGCCATCCGATCGAAGCGATACCATTCTGCACCGAGCACCCGGGCCTCCAGGTGGAACCGCGCCAGGGGAACAAAGAGGCGGTCCCCGTCGCGCCAGGAGCCCCCGTTTTTAAGGATCACCTGCTCCGGTTCGGCTGGAACCAGGATGCCTGGAGGATGCCGGACATCTGCTGAAACATGTAGGTTATAGTAAAGGATACCCGCCAGGAGAGCAACCAGGAAAGCAAGGAAGAGGAACTGCCGCATTTCTCGTTCGGTGTCATAAAAAGTGATGAAACCGGAGGAGAAGCCGGCTCTTTTCGACCGAGACACGAGCGCCCCCTGGTACTGTTGGAAAATGATCCCGCAGCGGAGGCATTCCGTCGGGTTTTCCCCTTCACGGCCGCAGTGGGGGCATCTTATTTTTTCACGCCGTCGCTTCTCCTCCATCCTCGAATCCCCCCTCTTCCCGAAACACGAGAAAGCCGCTCCGATGCTTTCCATCGTCCCAAGAGGGCAAAGACTTGAGAGGATTTGCTTACCGTTGGGTTATCATACGGAGCGTGGCTGCCCCGCAAATGGGCTTCAAACCGGACGGTCCCCGGGGTACAAGGCAAGGAGGACCTTTTCCGGAGTCATGGGAGAAGAAAACGGGATGTGGGCATCGGGGCGAAAGGCTTTCATGGCCTGCAGCAGCGCGAAGTACGCTCCTATGCCATAGAGGAAAGGCGGCTCCCCAACGGTCTTGGATTGAAAGATCCCCGGAGGATTTTCAGCGTCTTCCAGGAAGTGCACCTGGATTTCTCCGGGTATGGAGTGAATGTCCGGAATCTTATATGTCGCCAGAGTATCCGTCAGGAGTCTGCCGTCGGCATCATGCATCACCTCCTCCAGGAGCATCCAGCCCACACCCTGGACAATGCCCCCTTCCATCTGACCCAGGTCGACGAGAGGATGGAGGCTCCGGCCGAAATCGTGCACGACGCGCACGGCGTCGATACTGCAGGTTCCGCGCAAACAGTCCAGGGAGGCCTCCACGAGTGCCGTACCGTAGGCATAGTAGGCGAAGGGATTGCCCTTGTTCGTATCCCGATCGAAAAAAATGTCCGGGGTGGCGCAATGGGCCTGGGCGCAGAGACTCACGCGATCGAAATAAGCCAGGTTCACCAGCTTCTCCCAGGTGAGCTCCGTCGCTTCGCCTGACGCATAAACGGCTTCATCCCGGATTTCAATTTCGTGGGGAGCATTCTTCCCCAGGCATCTGGCCGCCGCATCCTTCAAACGCTCCACGATGTCCAGGCAGGCCAAACGCGTGGCATGCCCGTTGAGGTCCGCTCCCGTGCTGGCGGCTGTCGGGGGCATGTTGGCGATGCGGCTCGTGCTGGTGGTCTCCAGCTTGATGCGCTCCGGTCGGATGGAAAAGATGCGGGCAGCCACCTCCTGGATCTTGGCGTTCACCCCCTGCCCCATCTCCACGGCAGAAGTGCTGATGCCGACGCTGCCGTCGACATACACATTCACGAAGGCACCGGCCTGGTTCAGGAAGGTGCTGGTGAAGGATATCCCGAAGCAGATGGGCATGAGGGCCAACCCCTTCTTTCGCCAGGCATTCCTCCCATTGTATTGGCGCACTTCCTTCAGCCCGGCTTGAAGATTGTACTTCTGCTCCGCCACGTCCCAGCACCGGCGCTGGCGGCAACGCTCGACCCGTGCGCCGTAGGGGAAGGCATCCCCATCCTGCAGGAGATTGCGCTTCTGGATCTCCCGGGGTTCGACTCCCAGGGCCTCCGCCGCCTTGAAAATGGCGCATTCCAGGACAAACAGGGCTTGAGGCCCCCCGAACCCTCGAAAGGCCGTGTTGGGGGGGAGATGCGTGCGGCAGCTGATGCCGACGGCTTTGACGTGAGGGATGGCATAGGCGTTGGTGGCATGAAAGAGCGAACGCTCGAGAATCGCCGGGGAAAGATCGGCCACCGCGCCGCCGTTCTGGTAAAAGGTGACTTCGTAGGCCAGCATGTGACCTTCGGCATCGAGCCCCAATTTGTAGTCGGACAGGTAGGGATGCCGCTTGCCCGTCATCGTCATATCCTCGTGGCGCGTCAGGACAAGCTTGACGGGCTTCTTGAGGCGCCAGGCCGCCAGGGCTGCCATGGCTGCCCAGTGCGTGGCCTGATCTTCCTTGCCGCCGAAGCCTCCCCCCAGGCGTGGCACTTCCACCTCGACTTCGTGCATGGGAAGTCCGAGAATGCGGGCCACGACCAGTTGCACCATGGACGGAGACTGTGTCGCCGAGACGACCTTCACTCCCCCTCGATCCGTCGGCAGCGCAAACGCACTCTGCGTTTCCATGTACACGTGCTCCTGGCTCCCGGATTCCACCGTACCGCTGACCACCACGGAGCACTGTTCCCAGGCGCTTTCCACATCCCCCGAGGAGAATGTCCGGGGGGGAGCAATGAGGCTCCCTTCGGCAAAGGCCTGACGCACGTCGTAAATGGCAGGCAGGGGATCGATTTCGACCTGGATGGCACGCGCGGCCCTCCGCGCAGCCTCAGCGCTCTCCCCCACCACGATGGCCAGAGGCTGGCCGACAAAATGGACTTCGCTTTCGGCCAGCAACGGCTCGTCCAGGATGGTTTTCCCCACCTGGTTCTCTCCCGGGATGTCCCTGGCCGTGAAAACCTCGTAAATACCGGGAACGGCCATGGCCGGAGCGATGTCAAGGGATCGAACGTGTCCATGAGCCACATGCGAAGTCCGGATCGCCGCGAAAAGATGCTCAGCAGGCAGGAGGGCATCATCCACAAAAACAGCTTCCCCTCGGACATGCAGGAAGACGTCACGGGGCTCCATGGAGACATCCCTTGCCGGCAAGACTTGGGTAGAGGGTCAGAAAATGCGCGAGAACCAGCTGGCGCAGGAGGAGGCGCTTGTAATCGGCGGAGCCCCGGACATCGCTGATGGGAGAAATCTCCCCCTGGGCCACCGCAGCCGCCTCCGAAACAACTTCGAGGGTCAGCTCGCTGCCCTCCAGAAATTTTACGGTTTCCGCAAGATAAAACGGCACAGGCGCAACACCTCCCACCGACAGGTGGGCGTGCCGGATCACTCCGCCGTCCACCTCCAGGAGAATCGCAGAATTGACGCCCGCAACGTCTCCTCGGGGCCGCCGGGAGACCTTTTCGAAATGGAAGGCAGCATTCCGGGATGGCAAGGGGAATTGAACCCACTCCACCCATTCGTCCGGTGCCTTGTCCAGGAGCTTGTATCCCTTGAAAAAATCTTTCAGCGCCACCTGGCGACGTTTCTTCCCTTCCGCCAAACCGACCGTCGCACCGAGGGCCAGAAGAATGATGGCCACGTCCGCTGCCGGCGAGGCGTTCACCAGGTTTCCGCCCACGGTCGCACGAGCACGAATGGCCGTTGTGCCAAAGAGTCCCAGATGCTCCTTTACGTGCGGCAAAATCGCCGCCAGGACCTCCGAGCGGACCATCTCTTCCACGGTCGTGGCGGCGCCAATGCGGCAGACGCCGTCATGGATGTGAATTCCCCGGAGATCCTCCCGGGACGAGAGGAAAAAGAGCTTTGGCCGACCGTCATCCGCCCTGTGCTGCAGGAAGAAATCCGTTCCGCCCGCGACAGGCGTGCTTTCCCGAGGGTCGAAGGGAAGAACGTGTTCCCCCTGCTCTCTCAGGAGGGTGAGCCTCCGGGGGATATCCAGAAAATAGCCTGGAAGCAGACCGCATTGCACCAGGCCTTCCAACCGGGCCTCCATGGCAGGGGAGACGTCCCGGGAATTTTTCCAGGGCGGCTGAAGCGCGCTGCAAAGACTGGAAACAGCCCGCTTCATGGACAGGTATCCGGTGCAGCGGCAGAGATTGCCATCCAGGGAGGAAACCGCTTCCTGCGCTTCCCACCGGTCGGCATTGACAAAATACCCCGTCAGCGCCACAACGATGCCGGGAGTACAAAAGCCGCACTGAACCGCCCCTGCGTCCACGAGGGCCTGCTGAACGGGAGTCAATCCCTCTCCGTTCAGGCCCTCGATGGTCACCACATGGGCTCCCGCCACCTCTCCCATGGGGAGCAGGCAGGAATTGACAGGCCGGTAGCGGAGGGATTCTCCCTCCAATTTGCCCAGGAGCACCGTGCAGGCTCCACACTCCCCTTCCCTGCACCCTTCCTTCGTCCCCGTCAAGCGACGTTCTTGACGCAGGAAATCCAGGAGCATGCGCTCCGCGGGCCACGAAGTGGAGACGTCGTCCCGATTGAGGATAAACGCTGCCGGTCGGGGGGAGTCCTCCATGGGAGCGGCACCTCAGCTGTTGAAAAGGGTGTAGTAGGTATCCATGCCCTTCTTGAAGCCCCGGGCCAGTTCCATGTGGCGCAGCGTGGCGAAGGCATTACGGAATTCCGATTCGCTGATCTGGAGCTTCGCCGTCACCTCTTCCGCCTGGAGAGCGCCGTGCTCCTTCAGGAGATTGAGGATCTTTTCCTGGAGTGGAGTCAGCTGAGCTCCTTCCTGGATCACCGTACTTTTTGCCAGGTGGACAGCCCACGGGTCACAGGTTTTCGGTGGATTCATCACATCTATATAACAATCTTCACAGAGGGCTTTCCCCTGGTAATCATAGGATTCATCCGCATCGATACTCGTCCCGCATTTGTTACATTCCGCCATTTCATTCCTCCTTGCAGAATTTTCTTGCCGCCATTCACTCAAAAGCTTTCTGAAGACTCCCTCTCCCCCAAAATAGGGGAGAGAGAGCCTGGATCTCTCGTTCTAGGATTAGAGCAATCAGTCCCTCAGGGGAAACTACACTGAACGTACCGCCCTCCCATTCCACGGTCAACCGGTTTTCCCACACCTGTTGAATATCCGGTGTGACGAGAAAAGGCTGTCTAAAAATTCGTTTCCTCGTCATTCCGGCGGTCTTTTAGCCGGAATCCACCCCAGCCAAAAACCTGGATTCCGGCTAAAAGACCGCCGGAATGACGAAACAAGGTGCATGCTCAGAATGATTGACTCATTTTTTAGGCAGCATCTAAGAAAATCCAGAATGAGCTCCTCACCGGAGCCTGGGGCGATTTTGCATAGCCTGTAGATCTGGACCCTACCGCCATGGAATTCCATCCGTTCAGCACTGAATGCAAATCCCAGTTCTTCAATTGTACGCTTTGTACGGAAAAGGGAAGCCACAGCTTTGACGGATCATCCGCTTGAAGCTAAATTATGTTGTACAATAAATAATACAAACATTCACCGCAGGAGGACCATGGATGAACGCCGTCACTTACTCACAGGCTCGGCGAGACCTTGCTAAAACCATGGACAAGGTCTGCGATGACCACTCTCCGATCATCATCACGCGCAAAAGCCAGCGTTCGGTCGTGATGATCTCCCTTGAAGACTACCAGGCACTTGAAGAAACCGCATATCTCCTGAGAAGCCCGAAAAATGCCCGAAGACTCCTGGAGTCCATTGCAGAGCTCGAATCGGGTGGTGGCTCCGAACGGGAGCTGATGGAGTGAAGATCCTTTTCTCCGAGCATGCCTGGGAAGATTACCTCTACTGGCAGCGAACCGACCGAAAGGTCCTCCAGCGCATCAACAGGCTCATTGAGGAAATACAGCTTACCCCCTTCGAAGGGACTGGCAAAGATTTGTTAGCCAACATTGTTCTTTAGTAATTTTTACATCCCTGGTTCCACCAACACCACGCGCAACGACGATTAACTTGTTGGCTTTACAGTTGAACTTTGGGTAATACCCGTTTACTTTGTAGCCTGAAAAAATGGGATAATCTCCTTCATTTGTTACGATCTTCTTGTCGGGCATTTTTCCATAACGAAATTGAGCAATGTCACCAAGTAAAATTGTTTCCCATCCTCCCACACTCATCCCAAATCCCCTCCCAATTCCGCTTCAATCTCCTCCACCGTCGGCAGGCTGGACTTAAGATTATCCGGCAGAGCCCGAGTCAGCTCATAGTTGGAAATGCCGATAGGTTTGTGGATGTCGCGCAAGGCATACTCGGCCAGGATACGGTCCTTGGTCTGGCAGAGGATCAGGCCGATGGTGGGCTGATCGGCCTCGTGCCTGAGCAGGTCATCCACAACCGAGCAGTAAAAGTTCATCTTGCCGGCGTACTCCGGCTTGAAGTCGCCCTTTTTCAGTTCGATAACGATGAAGCAGCGCAGCTTGAGGTGGTAAAACAGCAGATCAAGGTAAAAGTCCCTGTCGCTTACTTCCAGGTGATATTGACGCCCGACAAAGGCAAACCCGGACCCCAGTTCCAGCAGGAATTTTTCCAGGTGCCGGACTAATCCGGTTTCCAGCTCCCGCTCGTGAAACGGTTCCTCAAAGGTCAGAAAATCGAATACATAGGGATCTTTGAGTAATTGCCGGGCGAGCTCCGATTGGGGGGAGGGAAGGCGAGCGGCAAAGTTGCTGACCGCTCCTCCCTGTCGATCATGGGCCGTGCTTTTGATCATGACTGCCAGCATATCCCGGCTCCAGCCCTGCTCAATGGTCTGCCTCATATACCAGAGGCGGGCAGGGAGATCCTTGACCCTCTCCATCAACAGGATATTGTGGCCCCAGGGAATTTGTGCAACGAGCCGCTGCAAAATTGGGAGGGAATCCGTCTCCGGTATTTGTGCCACGGGCTGCGGCACTTTTTCCATCGGGTTACCCGTACCAGCCAATTTTGCAACAGTCTGTTGCAAAATTGGCTGGGGCCCGTATTCACGGACAAGCCGAATCATGTATCCGATATTTCTCTCCGAAAAGCCTTTGACTTCGGGAAACTCATTTTTAAGATCGATAGCCAACCGGGGTATGATGCCCGCACCCCAGCCTTTTTTCTTCTGGCGCTGATGGATCATGCGGCCGATGTCCCAATACATCGCGATCATTTCCGCATTGGCCGAGAGAGCCGCCCGGGTCTGGCCCCGACGGATTCGGTTCTTTATCTCGACCAGGAGCTCGCCGTAAAAGACCAGATCAGAGCTCATAGCCGATCCCTTTCAGATTCTCGCGGATCAACATCTCCAGCTCTCTGCCCCTGGCAAACTGCTCCGCCAGTTTGGCGGTGAGACCCTTCATTTTGTCATCAAAGGGAATGCCGTCATCCTCTTCCGCCTCGGCGCCGACATAGCGACCCGGCATGAGGACATGGTTGTTCTTCCGGACCTCCTCCAGGGTGGCAGACTTGCAGAAGCCGGGGATGTCTTCATAGGGCGAACACGGGGGTTCGCCCTTACAACGCCAGGAGTGGTAGGTGTCGGCGATCAGGGCAATGTCGTCGTCCGAAAACTCCTTGTTGCGGCGGTTGATCATGGCGCCGAGCTTTCGAGCGTCGATGAAGAGGATCTCGCCGGAGCGGTTACGGAATTTGCCGTTGGCCTTGTTGCGGGCCAGGAACCAGAGGCATGCGGGGATCATGGTGTTGTAAAAGAGCTGGGCCGGAAGAGCCACCATGCAGTCGATCAGTCCCGCCTCGATCATGTTCTTCCGAATCTCGCCCTCGCCGCCGGAGTTGGAGTTCATGCTGCCGTTAGCCAGCACGATCCCGGCGGTACCGCTGGGGCTCAGCTTGTGGGCGAAGTGCTGCAGCCAGGCATAGTTGGCGTTGCCCACCGGCGGTATCCCGTATTTCCAACGATGGTCGTCGCGCAGGTGCTCGCCGCTCCAGTCACTGACGTTAAAGGGGGGATTGGCAAGGATGAAGTCGGCCTTCAGGTCCTTGTGTTTGTCGACAAGCAAGGTATCGCCCAGCTCGATTTTCGCATCGATGCCGCGAATGGCCAGGTTCATCTTGGCCAGTCGCAGGGTGGTGGGGTTTGATTCCTGGCCATAGATCGAGAGGTCCTTGATGTTGCCCTGATGTTCCGCCACAAAGCGCTCGCTTTGCACGAAGATACCGCCCGAGCCGCAACAGCCGTCATAAACCCGGCCCTGGTAGGGTTCGAGCATGGCAACCAGGAGTTTGACGATGCTCGCCGGGGTGTAGAACTGGCCGCCCTTCTTGCCTTCGGCATCGGCAAACTGGCCCAGGAAATATTCATATACCCGTCCCAGTAAATCCTTGGCCTGGTGACCGCTCTGGTTGAATCCGATGGTGCCGATGAGATCGATAAGCTCCCCCAAGCGCTGCTTGTTCAGCTCTGGGTCGGCATAGATCTTGGGCAGCACGCCTTTCAGCGAGGGGTTGCTCTTTTCGATGGCGTCCATGGCCTCGTCGAGCCACTTGCCGATCTCCGGTTGCTTGGCGCGATCCTGCAAATACTGCCAGCGGGCCTTTTCCGGTACAAAAAAGATGTTGTGGGCCAGGTATTCATCGGTGTCCTCCGGATCGGCTCCCTCAAATTCCCCAATGCCGGCCTTGAGCTGCTCGTGTAGATCGCTGAAGGCATCCGAGATGTATTTCAGAAAGATCAGGCCGAGAACAATATGCTTGTACTCGGCGGCATCCATATTCGAACGGAGCTTGTCCGCCGCCGCCCACAGGGTCTTTTCCAGTTCATTGTTTCCAGCCATATATAGTCAATTTCCTCTTTCGGCAGCTAAGATTATTTTCTACCCGTTTTGCATCCGCCGAATCTCTTGTAAGGATTCATTTTCCTGCTTTTCATTGCTGATCGGGATAGGGAGAGGCCTCACGGCCCCTCTCCTCCCACACCACCTGTCATACGGATCACGTACCAAGTCGGTTCGGTCGAGATTATCGTTTGATGTACAGCCGGGGCACTCCGAGCTCATCGAAATATTTGCCCGGAAGAGCAAAAGCAAGCGCAGGAGAGCGGCTGAGACACCACGGACCATGAGCCGACTTGGCTCTATTCCAGGCCAGCCGACGGCTCACCCCCCGTTTGCGCAGCTCCCGGTAGCCTCTTCGCCCCCACTGTTTCCAATGATAGCTGCGAAGGCGGCGGCGAATCCATGAGTCGAGCTCCTTGCAGCCGGAGCGGACCTCACTGTGACCAAAGTACTCCCGCCACCCAAGCAGGTAGGCACGAAGTTCCTTGGCGACCTGGCGGATGCTCCGACCACGGGTGCGTCCCGTGATCTCTCGGACCTTCTCCTTGAACCGCTTCTCTGCCGATTCACTGACAAAGAGCCGGAAGCCGCGGCGGCTGAAGCTAAAACCGAGGAACTTTCTCTCCCATGGCCTTCCGACAGCACTCTTGGCTTCATTTACTTTGAGCTTGAGCTTGGAGGTGAGGTAGCGGGAGATGCCCCGCGTGGTTTCGTGTCCGACCGCATGCGTTCGTTAGCAACTACTAGACCTCTGGTGTTCCCCTGGCAGCGTGCCACACCCTCGCTATCTCGATAGTGCGTTTCCTCCGACGGATTCTATAGGCAATCCTGCACGGCTTGCGGATTACTTCCCGGATATTTGGATCAACCAAACTCAGGCACGATAGGCCCGGACTCCGGGAAATCGGCCAATCTCTCCACAGCCTGAAACAATCTTCTCACGAATCGGTCTGCTGCCGAGGGACTGTCCTCTGCGACATAGGCGGCGATGTCTTTGAGATCAAGCCGAGCCGTGGGGGACCAGATCAGCTTGAAAGCCATTCCCTGAACTCCTCCCTTATCTTCTCATGGGGTATTCCCTTGCCTTGATCAAGTTCACGAAGACCCTTGCGTACACCCGCCATGAAATTGATGCGCTCCTGGATATCTTCCCAGGTGGCATCTTCTGGGAGTTCTTCAATGCTTTTTATGGCTATTTCTTTGATCGTCATATTCAACCTCGTCACATGCTCTGGTGCTGAGTATGTACACTTTGCCCGCTGCGAATGGGGAGTTGGCAGCGCCGGCCGGGGACCTGAGGCAACACCTCGGGCGTGGTCCGGCGTCTGCTCGAATGATTGGCAGCAAGGGAAAGGCCCAATGGAGTCACGATGCTTTCCTGGATGAGTTTGTCGTGGTTGAATCGATCGAAGAATTTTTCCAGATCCATGTCCACCACATATCCTTATCCGTTTCTCAGATGGATTCTGAGCACACCTGAATGCCTGATGGGCACTGCGTCCGGGTCGAAATCCAAAACTCCACTGCGAAAACGTCTTGTCCCACTCCGACGGCAATGTCTGCAGTACCACTTGCTGGATCAGCCGATCCATTACGGTGGGGACACCTAATTTTCGAGCTCCTCCCCCAGGTTTGGGAATGTTCACCCGTTAGGGCATGGGTTCTCTTGCGGAGATGCTATGCATACATGAGCCGCCCCTTGGGCTCGGGAATGGAACGACCGAGCTCTTGTGCGGTTTGAATCCATTCCTGGATCACCACTTCTGCATTGGATACGGCCTCTTGGTAGGTTGCACCGTCTGCGGCACAACCGGGTAGTTCCGGAACCTCAGCAATGAAGGCATGATCCTCATTACTCCAGTAGATGATGACTTCGTAACGAAACTTACTGGCCATTTTATTCCTGACCTCCGAGACCATATTTTCTAGAACTCCGATATAAGGTTTTAGATCAGTTCTATGAATTTTCAGATACTTATGCATAAATACCTTAAATTAATTAGAAATATAATTCTGGACATTCAAATCGTTTTCCTTGAAAATAGAGTGGAGATGTCTATGACAGAGAGACCTTTTCCTTTCCAACCAGGTTTTTGGACATGCCCACTCGACAACAAATGCAACAGACCGTTTTGGAACGGCTCTTCTGGAATACAGCAGAGCGAGACGATGCCAAGGTGGCAGACTATCTTTTTCGCCGAAGGGAAATGGATTCAGTCTTCACTCTCGATGAAGCTACTCTTTTCGACTTCTTTTTTCATTATTTGCGGGAGATTAAGGTTTTCTCTCTTCTAGCCCGACTTTACCGAGCATTCTGTGTAAATGGTTGTCCCATAAATGAAAATTGGGGATTTTTTGTATGACCTAAGTACCCAAGCAAATATTTTCAAACAAAGTTGATATGATGAACGAAATCGGATAAGTGATATTACGATGTTAATGTCAAAGCCTCTACGAGGAGCCTGCGTGAAGTACGTAAAGCCATTATCCGAAGCCGAATTGATCACACTTCGAGAAATGTGTGAGCACCACTCATCTCGTCGAGCCCGCATGCGGGCATTTGCACTGATTCAGAGCCATAACGGCTACACCATAAAGAAGATAGCGGCTATGTTCGATGTTCACAGACAGGCCGTGGCCTACTGGATAGACAGATGGGAAGAGAGGGGACTCACCGGACTCTTTGATGAGCCCAGAGAGGGACGTCCCTTGAAGCTGAGCAGAGAGGATGAAGAGTTTATCCGAAGCCAAATAGGCGAGGAGCCCCGCAATGTGAAGAAAATACTCGCTTTGCTTCAAGATAAGAGAGGAAAGCAGGTGAGCGAGTGGACGGTCAAGAGGGCTCTCAAGAAGGCCAATCTCAGGTGGAAGCGTGTCCGCAAATCCCTCAAATCCA